>JAPOKJ010000096.1 GCA_029977705.1 Burkholderiales bacterium
TCAGCACGTTGGGCAGGACATGCCGCAACAGGATGCGCACGCGCGACATGCCGATGGCCCGCGCCGCCTCGATGTATTGCAACTCGCGCACCACCATGACCTGGCCGCGGGTAATGCGGGCAAAGCCGGTCCAGCCGAACACCGCAAAGGACAGGATCACATTGTGGATGCCCGGGCCGATAAGGGCCGACATCACCAGGGTAAAGACCAGGGCCGGAAAGCAGATGAAGGCGTCTGCGGTGCGCATCAGCAAGGCATCGACCCAGCCGCCGACGAGACCCGAGACCAGACCGATCAGGATGCCCAGCGTGGCGGCGACACCGGTGGCCACTGCGGCCACGAGCAGGGGCACGCGGCCGCCGTAGAGCACCCGGGTGAGCACATCACGGCCGAGGTTGTCGGTGCCCAGCCAGTGTTTGGCCGAAGGCGGCTTCATCACGTTGGCCAGGTTCTGCTGGTCGACACCATATGGGGCGATCCAGGGCGCGATCAGGCAGATCAGCAGCATCAGGCCCAGCACCACCAGGCCGAAGCGCACCACCGGCCGCAGGCGCCACAGATCGCCCAGGGTGTCGAGCAGGCGTCGTCCCAGTGGAGGCGCGAGGGTCAGGCCGGTGTCGAGCGAAGCGGTCGCCATATCGGCCTCACCGGATCCGGATGCGCGGATCGAGCACCGCATAGGCAATGTCGACCAGGAAATTGACGATCAGCACATTGAGCGCCGTGATCACCAGCACCGCCTGGATCACCGGAAAGTCTTTCTCGAAGATGGCATTGACCGCCATCCGTCCGACGCCCGGCAGGGCGAAAATGACCTCGATGATGAAGGCCCCGGCCAGCATGCCGCCGAAGGCGAAACCCAGCACGGTGACGATCGGGATCATCGAGGGGCGGACCGCATGTCTGAACAGGATCTGCCATTCAGTCAGACCCTTGGCGCGGGCGGTACGGATGAAGTCCTGGCGCAGGTTGTCGAGCAGGCTGGAGCGCACATAGCGCGCCAGCACCCCGGCCAGATGGGAGC
Source organism: Burkholderiales bacterium (assembly GCA_029977705.1). GTDB lineage: Bacteria > Pseudomonadota > Gammaproteobacteria > Burkholderiales > Burkholderiaceae_E > JAPOKJ01. The sequence goes on from JAPOKJ010000096.1 coordinate 1,025, forward strand.
CGACCACGAAGGTGGGCATCAGCATCGACTGGATGTTGCCCCAGGGATCATCCCGGAAAGGCACATAGCCCGAGGGCGGCAGGATCCGCAGAATCACTGCAAACACGTAGATCAATGCCAGGGCTTCAAAGGTTGGCGGCAGGGCCACACCCACCAGGCTGCCACCCGACAACCAGGTATCGAGCCCGCTGCCGCGCTTGAACGCACAGACCATGCCCACCGGCACGCCAATGGCCAGGGCCCAGATCAGCCCACCGAAGAACAGTTCCAGGGTCACCGGTGCGCTTTGCTTGAACATGTCCATCACGGCCTGTCCCGAGCCCATCGACAGGCCCCAGTCACCGCGAATGAACTTGCCCAGCCAGCGGAAGAACTGCTCGACTGCCGTGCCATCCTGACCGTACAGCTTCTTCACCGCCTCGATGCCGCGCGCATCGGTGGTCTCGCCGGTCGCCTGCAAGGCGACCATCAGGGCATCGCCCGGCATGGCCTGCACGGCAATGAACGAAACCACCACGACGATGCACAGGACGATCGCCGCGTGCAGGCTGCGTGACAGGATGAAACGCAACATCGATCAGGCCGGCGTACCCGGCTTGCCATCGGCAAACCAAAGGGGATGGGTGAACCACCAGGACTCCTTGTATTTCAGGTTGCCCTCGTAGCTGTAGCCGCGGACCCACTTCTGGAAGGCCGTGGCGGTGAGCGGCCACCAAAGCCAGACGTCCAGGTGATCGTCGGCGACACGCTTTTCCAGCGCCTGGTACATCACCTGGCGCTTGTCGATCGACAGTTCGTTGCGGGCCGCCTCGATGTCCTTGGCCAGCTCCGGATTGGGCGCGCGTCCCTGCGAGAAATTGCCCTGCGGGTGATACAGCCCGGTCATGGCCAGATCGGGGTCAAGGACAAAGGACCAGCCACCGGTCGCCATGTCGTAGTCACCGGCGGTACGCCGCGCAGCCGCTGCCACCGGCGCCAGCGCATCGAACTGCCAGTTGATGCCCACCTGGGCCAGCATGTTCTTGCTGGCTTCGGCCACCTGGATCGACTCGGGTGTGTTGATGACATAGCCCTTGATCGTCAGCCCCTTGTCGAAGCCGGCCTGGGCGAGCAGCTCCCTGGCCAGGCGCGGATTGAACTCGACCGGCTTGAGGCTGGGATTGTGGGCCCAGTGATCGGAGGGATAAAGGCCACTGGCTACGCGGGCCAGACCGAACTGGGTGCCATCGATCAGGGCCTTGCGGTCGATGGCATGGCTGATCGCCCGGCGCACCCGGATGTCGGTGCACGGCCCCTTGGCATTGTTCAGGCGAAAGGCCGCGGCATGATTGGCCGGCTGGATCTGGATGCTGTAATTCTTGTCATTGAAGAGGGCGGCGTACTGGGTTTTTTCCAGTTCGAGCATGTCGAGCTTGCCGGCCCTGAAATTGGCCAGACGTACCGCGGGATCCGGGATCACCGAGATCAGCATGCCATCGAAGTACGGCATGTCGGGCCGCCCCAACGCCTTGGCCAGCCACCAGTTGGGATTGCGCTTGAGACGCAGGAAATTGCCGGGGCTGGCTTCCTCGACCATGTAGGGTCCCAGGCCCTTGGGCGCCGTCGACTCGAAGCGCTTGGCATCCTGCTGCAGCGCCACGGCTGACATGACATAGCCGGCAGCCCCCGACAGCATCCCGGGAAACGAGGCCCAGGTGCTCTTGAGGTTCATGCGCACCTTGAGCGGGCCGATCACCTCGACACTCTCCAGATCGGTCACCGTGCTGATCGTCCAGGCGGCGTTTTCAGGCTTCATGATCCAGTCGAACATGTACTTGACCGCTTCGGCGGTCAGCGGCGAGCCATCATGAAACTGGATGCCGGGGCGCAGCGTCATGACGATCGCCCGGGGCCCTTCGCGCACCAGGGATTCCGCCACATAGGGCACCGTCGGCCGGTAGGCGCCGTCGTTGACCACGAACTTTTCATGGAAGAAGCTGAGCGTCACCCAGTCGTTCACCGGCCAGCGGTTCGGATTCATGTTGCCGACATACTGCGAGGCGGCCAGGCGGATCACACCGCCGCGCACCGGCTTGTCGCCGGCATCGAGCCTGGTGTAGACCTGGTCGGCCAGGTTGGGCAACGATTGCGCCGCGCTCTCGCGCGCCGCCGGGAGCAAGCCCAGACCGGTCACGCCGGCAAGGGTTTGAAGCGCACTGCGTCGATCCTGTTCCATGACGGTCTCCTTGATGCGAAGGGTCAGATGCGGGCCCTTTGCAGCCGGGCGGCCCACTCAAGCCCGAACGATTCAGTTCGCCAGCCTGTCGCTTCGGCGGCCGGCCTTGACCTGCTCAGGCACGCATGTGCGAGCCGCCGCAGACGGTCAGGGCCTGGCCGGTGATATAGGCGCTGGCATCCGAGGCCAGGAACACGGCCACGCCCTTGAAGTCTTCAGCCTCGCCCAGGCGGCGCAGCGGAATCTGCGAGTTGGCACGCTTTTCGGCCTCGGGGTTGTCCCACAGGGCCTGGGCGAAATCGGTACGCACCAGGCCCGGACAGATGGCATTGACCCGGATGCCCTGCGGGCCCATCTCGGCGGCCAGATTGCGCACCAGGCCGATCAGGGCCACCTTGGAGATCGCATACGCGCCCAACTGGGTCGAGGGGCCGAAGGCGCCCACGCTGGAGGTGAACATCATCGAACCCTTGCCGCGCGCGATCATGTCCGGGGCAACCATCTGGGCCAGCCAGAGGTTGGACTTGACGTTGGTCGCCATGATCTTGTCGTAGGCATCGTCCGGAATCTTGGTCATCGATCCATAGAAGGGGTTGATGCCGGCATTGCCGACCACGATGTCGATCGGGCCCAGTTGCGTGCGCGTGGCATCGACCAGCGCCTGCAGCTGCTCCTTGTAGCCGGCATTGCAGGCCATTGCATAGGCGCGCTTGTCACTGCCACTCAGTCCCAGCGCAGCATTGATCTCGTCGGCCACCGCCTGGCACTGGTCGAGCTTGCGGCTGGAGATCATCACCTTGGCACCATGCTCGGCCAGGGCCGTGGCCATGGCCTTGCCCATGCCCTTGGATGCGCCGGTGAGCAGGGCCACCTTGCCGCTCAGATCAAACAATCGGGTCTCAACCATCAATCACTCCTCGTTGTAAAAGGCCCGGCCATCCCGACATCGCGGGGGCAGGCTGTCTGTGTGGGACGCCCGGGCTGCCGGCAGGCATTCAGCCGCCATTGAGATGACAGGCCACGGCACGGCCGCCACCCAGGTCACGCATGACCGGATCCTCGACCTTGCAGCGCGCCATCGCCTGCGGGCAACGGGTATGGAAGCGGCAGCCCGAGGGCGGGTTCATCGCGCTGGGCACTTCGCCCACCACGATGGCGCGCTTGCGCGAGGCCTCGACGACCGGATCCGCAACCGGCACTGCCGCCAGCAGGGCCACGGTGTAGGGATGCAGGGGCTCGCGATACAGGTCTTCACGGGTGGCGATCTCGACGATCCGTCCCAGGTACATCACCGCGATGCGATCGCTGACATGACGTACCACCGCCAGATCGTGGGCGATGAACAGATACGACAGGCCCAGCCTTTCCTGCAACTCGACAAAGACATTGACCACCTGGGCCTGGATGGAGACATCCAGCGCCGACACCGGCTCATCGCAGATGATCAGGCTGGGCTCGAGCGCCAGGGCCCGGGCAATGCCGATACGCTGGCGCTGACCGCCGGAAAACTCGTGCGGATAACGATCCGCCATGTCGGGCAGCAGTCCGACGGTGCTCAGCAGCGTGGCGACGCGGTCCTCGTATTCGCCCCGGTTCTTGTCCAGGCCATGGACCTCGAGCGGCTCCCCGACGATATCGCGCACCTTCATGCGCGGGTTCAGGGAGCCATACGGGTCCTGGTAAACCATCTGCAGCCGGCGACGCAGGGGTCGCATCTGCTGCTTGTCGAAATGCGTGATGTCCTGGCCTTCGAATTCGATGCTGCCGCTGGTGGCCGCCAGCATGCGCAGCACGGCCAAGCCGGTAGTCGACTTGCCGCAACCGCTCTCTCCGACCAGCCCGAGGGTTTCGCCCCGGTCCAGATCGAAAGAGACGCCATCGACCGCACGCACGGTGGCCACCTGCTTTTGAATCACGATGCCCCGGTTGACCGGAAAGTGCACCTTCAGATCCTTGACCTTGAGAATCGGCTCGCTCATGACGCTCAGGCCTCCAGAATGCAGGCGACCTGATGTCGCGTGCCCACATCGCGCAACGGCGGACGCTCGGTCAAACAGGCCGCGCTGGCTTGTCGGCAGCGCGGCGCAAAGGCACAGCCCGGTGGCAGCTTGGCCAGGTTGGGCGGTTGCCCCTCGATCGGCAAGAGCTTGCGGCTGGTGTCGCCATCGATGCGCGGGACCGAGGCCATCAATCCCCGGGTGTAGGGATGACGGGGCCTGGCGTACAACTCGGCTGCCGGCGCCGCCTCGACGACGCGGCCGGCGTACATCACTACCACGCGGTCTGCATAGCGCGCCACCACACCCAGGTCATGGGTGATCAGGATCAGTGCCGAGCGCGCCCCCTTGGCCAGGTCCTTGAGCAGATCGAGAATCTGGGCCTGCACCGTGACATCCAGCGCCGTGGTCGGTTCGTCGGCAATGATCAGTTGCGGCTTGCAGGCCAGCGCCATCGCAATCATCGCCCGCTGGCGCATGCCGCCGGAGAACTGGTGCGGATAGGCATTGACCCGCGAAGCGGTGTCGGACATGCGCACTGCGCCGAGCAAGTCGCGCGCCTTCTCGAGCGCCTTGGTCCAGGGCATCTTCTGGTGCAGGTTGATCGGCTCGGCGACCTGTCGTCCGATGGTGATGGCCGGATTGAGCGAACTCATCGGCTCCTGGAAGATCATCGCGATCCGGTTGCCTCGAACCTCCCGGATCTCCTTGTCGGACAGCTTGAGCAGGTCCTGGCCATCGAACATGATCTGGCCGCTTTCGATGCGTCCCGGCGGGTTCGGGATCAAGCGCAGGATCGACAGGGCCGTGACACTCTTGCCCGAGCCGGACTCGCCCACGATGGCCAGGGTCTCCCCGGCCCCCACGTCGAAGGACACACGATCAACCGCCGTGACCTCGCCACGCTCGGTACGAAAGCGCGTCACCAGGTCACGGACGCTCAGCAAGGGCGTTTCGGAAGGACTCGACACGAGGGGCCTTTAAGAAGGTTCAGGGGATGCGGGGCCGGGCGATCGGTCGATCAGAAGCCCATCTTCTTCTTCAGGTCCTGATCGACCCACATCCGTGCGTGGATCGGGCCGGGACGCTCGGAGCCGACGCGCAGTTCGCCGCCATAGTTCTTGACCCAGGGCCACCAGGCCGTATACACGTAAGGCACCGGCAACCAGATGTAGGGCGCCTTCTCGACAATGTCGCGGGTCATCAGCTTGATCAGCAACTGGCGCTTGCTCTCATCCTTCTCGAGGTAGACGGCCTGCATGCGCTTGTCGAATTCAGGGTCTGAATACTGCGAGGGATTCCAGGTCTGCTTGGTAACGAAGCTCTTGCGGATCGAGGTGGTCGGATTGGTGTGACCGTTCTGCATGAAGTAGCCCGCCGCATTGGTCTTGGTCGTCATGGCCGACAGGAAGGCGCCATTCTCCATGGCCGGGATCTCGATCTTGACCCCGCCCTTTCCCAGGTAGGCCGCCAGCAGGGGCACCAGGTCCATGTGATCGGGCGAGCAGGAGCAGACCTGTACCTTGAAGCTGAAGCCCTTGGGGTAGCCCGCCTCGGCGAGCAGGGCCTTGGCCTTGTCGGGGTTGTACTCGAACAGCTCCTGTGCCGCCTTGGGCATCTTGTCGAGCGGCTCGTAATAGCCGACATAGTCGGTATGCATCGGGTAGGCGAACAACTCGGCGTTGCCGCCATAGAAGGAGCTGACGATCTCCTTCTTGTTGATCGCCATGTTCAGTGCCCGCCGCACGCGGATGTCATCAAAGGGCTTGGTATCGACCCGCATGGCAAGGAAATTGCCGCCGGTGTTCAGCCAGCGCGACCACTTGAGCTGGGGCGCACTCTTCTTGAGCTCCTCGACCGCACTCCAGCGCAGCCCTTCGAGAACATCCAGCTTGGCGGTACGCAGGGCCGCGATGAAGCTGGATTCATCCTTGATGGTGCGATAGGCGATCTTGTCGACGAAGGGCAGCTTGTAGGCCTGGCCGCCGATGGTCTCCTTGTCCCAGTACACGTTGTTCTTGGAGAAGGTGACGGTATTGCCCTGAACATAATCGGTCAGCTGGAAGGGACCGGTACCGTTGGCGTTTTTCCAGTTGCCAGCGCCGGCGTCGATGACCTCCTTGGGCACGATGCCGGAGTAATAGCCCCAGCCAAAGCGGTAATCCCACTCGGCGTTGTAGTTGTTGAAGGTGAACAGCACCGTGTGCTTGTCGGTCGCCTCGACCTTCTGCACGTGGTCGAAGTAGGTCGGCACCTTCTTGGGGCTCTTGTCCAGGCGGTAGAAGCTGTCCACCACGTCCTGGGCCACCAGTTCGCGCGATTTCATGACCCCGGGCTTGTCAGGGAACATCACGCCCTTGCGCAGCTTGAGCTCGACGCGCAAGGGGTTTTCCTTCCACTGATAGCTCTCGGCAAGCTCGCCCTTGATGGCGTCGGTCGGCAACCAGGAGTCGGCCACGAAGGCATGCTTGCCCCCCTTGCGCTTGGACTTGGACAGGTCGCCCACGAACAGTTGCTCATACATCAGGCCGGTGTCCTGACCGAACTTCCAGGCCCAGTCGCCCGGGTCCCAGCTCAGGGGCGAGAGGGTGACATACACCATGCCGATGCTCAGCGAGCCGCCGTACTTGGGCTTTTCGGCAGCGGCAGCGGCGGCAGGTGCCGGTGCCTGGGCTGCGGCCTGCCAGGACAGACCGGACAAGGTGGCCGCCAGGGCCATCGCTGAGATGCTGGCTCGCCAGCTTTTCCTGAACATCATTTTCGTCTCCTGCCTTCTTTTTGGGGAACCAGTGATACCGGGACTATCGGGATCCGCGCATGCGCGGATCCAGCAGGTCGCGCAAGGCATCTCCGAATACATTGGTGGCATACACCACGATCGTCAGGCACAGGCCTGGCGCCAGCGCCAGCCAGGGCCCTTGAAACATGTAGGTGCGGCCGCTGCCCGAGAGCAGCCCGCCCCAGGTCGGTGCCGGGGGCGGCACGCCCAGCCCGAGGAAGGACAGGCCGGACTCGGCCAGGATGACCGCCCCGACACGGGTGGTGAACAACACGATGATCGGCGGCATGATGTTGGGCAACAGGTGACGCCACAAGATGCGCGAGGTCGAGGCGCCAATCGATTGCGCCGCATGCACATACATGTTCTCCCGGGTGGACACCACCGCGCTGCGGATGATGCGCGAGCCGGCAATCCCCAGCAGCAGGCCCAGCACGCCGATGATCTGGGGCATGCCGGGGCCGATCACCGAGACCACGACGATCAGGATGACCAGGTCGGGAAAGCTCATCCAGGCATCCACGAAGCGCTGGGACACCATGTCGAAGCGCCCGCCCAGGTAGCCGGTCAGGATACCGATCAGCACGGAGATGAAGGTGGCCAGACCGGCCGCCGACAGCCCGATGATCACCGACAGCTGGGCACCATAGATGCAGCGCGAAAACATGTCGCGACCGAGGTTGTCGGTGCCGAAGGGAAATTGCCAGGACGGCGGCTTGAGACGGTTGATCGGGCTGATCTCGTTGAAGCCATGCGGTGCCAGCCAGGGCGCCAGGATGCCCACCAGCAGGAAGATCAGGAAAACGATGCCGGCCGCAGCGCCGATCGGCTTTTCGCGGAACAGGCGGGACAGGAATTGCCGGACCGGACCACGGCGCACGGCGGCCTGGATCGGCAGGGCTTGGGCTGCAGCGCTCACTTGTACCCCATCTTTCGTTTCATGTCCTGATCAATCCAGATGCGGGCGTAGATCGGACCGGGGCGGACCGCGCCGGCCCGCAACTCGCCCGCATAGTTCTTCACCCAGGGCCACCAGGCGGTATAGACATAAGGCGTGGGCAGCCAGATGTAGGGCGCCTTGTCGACGATCTCCCGGGTCATCTCGCGCAGGGCCTGCTGGCGCTTGCCCTCATCGCGCTCCAGGTAGACCTGGGCCATTCGCTTGTCGTACTCGGGATCGTTGTACTGCGAGGGGTTCCAGACCTGGTTCTTGACGAAGCTCTTGCGAATCGTGGTGGTCGGGTTGGTGTGCCCGTTGTTCATGAAGTAACCGGGCGCGTTGGTCTTGGAGGTCATCGCCGAGAGGAAAGCGCCGTACTCCATCTGCTGGATCTGCAGCTTGACACCGACCTTCTCGAGGTAGGCAGCCACCAGCGGCAACAGGTCCATGTGGTCCGGATTGCAGGAGCAGACCTGCACCTTGAAGCTGAAGCCATTGGGCAGGCCCGCCTCGGCCAACAGCTTGCGGGCCTTGTCCGGGTTGTAGGTGAACAACTCCTTGACCGAATCGGGCATGGCCGACAGCGGTTCGAAATAGCCGAGGTAGTCGGGATGCTGGGGATAGGCGAACAGCTCGGCGTTGCCGCCATAGTAGGACTTGACGATCTCCTGCTTGTCGACCGCCATGTTCAGCGCCCGACGCACCCGGATGTCATCAAAGGGCTTGGTATCGACCCGCATCGCCAGGAAGGTGCCGTTCATCGAGAGCCAGCGCGACCACTTCAGAGCGGGCGCGTTCTTCTTGAGCTCGTCGACGGCACTCCAGCGGATGGTCTCGAGGATGTCGAGCTTGCCGGTACGCAAGGCCGCATGGTGGCCCGACTCGTCCTTGATCGTGTAATAGACCAGCTTGTCGACATAGGGCAGCTTCTGGGTGGCGCCAGCGACGGTTTCCTTGTCCCAGTAGATCGGGTTGCGCACATAGGTGCTCGAATTGCCCGAGACGTGGTCGGTCAGCATGAAGGGGCCGGTGCCATTGGCGTTCTTCCAGTTGGCGGCGCCGGCCGTGGCCACTTCCCGCGGCATGATGCCGGAGTAATAACCCCAGCCAAAGCGGTAGTCCCACTCGGCGTTGTATTCCTTGAAGGTGAACAGCACCGTGTGCTTGTCCACCGCCTCGACCTTGCTCAGGTGATCGAAATAGCCGGCAATCTTCTTGGGGCTGTTGGCCTGGCGCTCGTAACTGAAGACCACATCATCGGCCACCAGTTCGCGAGACTTCATGACCCCCGGCTTGTCCGGGAACATCACGCCCTTGCGCAGCTTGATCTCCAGGCGCAGCGGATTTTCGAGCCACTTCCAGCTCTCGGCCAGTTCACCCCGGATCGCATCGCTGGGCAGGTAGGCGTCGGCATAGAAGGAGTGCTTGCCGCCGTTTCGCCGCGCCTTGCTCAGGTCGGCTGCAAAGAGTTGCTCGAAATACTGGCCGGTGTCATGGTTGTGCTTCCAGTTCCAGTCGGCCAGATCCCAGGACAGCGCCGACAGGGTGACGTAGACCGTGCCGACATTGAGGGTACCGCCATGCCTGGGCTTTTCCGCCGGGGCCTGCGCCCAGGCCGACGTCGCCAGTGCCGCCAGCAGCAGCCCCCATCCCCTGAAAAAACCTCGCATGTTCAGCCTCCTCATGAGCGTACCCTCACCCGCGGGTCCAGCAAGCCGTAGCTCAGATCGACAATCAGGTTGATCAGCATCACGGCCACGCCCACCACAAGGAAGACGCCGGTGATGATCGGGTAGTCACGGGTATTGACCGCATCGAGCAGCAGATTGCCCATGCCGGGAATGCCGAAGATCTGTTCGAGGATGACGGTACCGCCAATGATGAGGGGCGCCTGCAGGCCGATCAGGGTGACCACCGGGATCAGCGCATTGCGCAGGGCATGCCGCATCACGACGAGCTTCTCGGAAAGCCCCTTGGCCCAGGCGGTGCGGATGTAGTCCTGACGCAGGACCTCGAGCATCATGGTGCGCGTCATGCGCATCGTGACGGCCGACAGGGCAGCCCCCAGCACCGCGGCCGGCAACAGCATCTGCTTGAGATTGCCCCAGGGATCCTCACTGAAGGGGATGTAGCTGACCGGCGGGGACCAGCCCCAGTAGATCGAGGGGATCACGACCACCATCGTGCCGAGCCAGAAGCTGGGGATGGCCAGCAGCAGGATCGAGAAGGAACGCGTGACGATGTCGCCGACGGTGTCCTGGCGGATGGCGGAGTAGACGCCGATCGGCAGCGCGATCAGGATGCCGATCAGCAGGGCCAGGGCACCCAGTTCAGCGGTGATCGGCAGGCGCTCGGCCAGGCGCTCGACCACCGGCGTCGATTGCCACAGCGACTTGCCCAGGTCGCCTTGCAACACCTGCCCGAGCCAGTGCAGGTACTGGGTCCACATCGGCTTGTCCATGCCCAGCGCCTTGATCAGCGTTTCCCGGCTCATCTTGTCGGCACTGACATCGTTCTGGCTGAGCATCATGTCGATGACATCGCCAGGGATGAGACGCACCGTGAAGAACACGATCATGCTGGCAAACAGCAAGGTCGGGATCAGGGCCAACAGGCGGCGGATGACGTAGGCGTGCATGGCTCAGGCCAATTCCGACCAGCGCCGGCGCATCGTGCTGCAACGCAAAATCAAACGCGAGGCTCTCATCGTGTCTCCATCGGTCCTGACGGCATGACATCTCTCGAGGATGTCTGGAATTCAGGCTAGCACAGGTCCTGCGCAGATGACATCCCCTCTGCTTCGAATTTGAATTGGCACCCTCCAGCCCCGGCGCAGGGTGCGCCGTATCGGTGCGGCCGGGTTGGCCTGGGCAGGCGGAAGCCCGCTATAGTAGTGGGTTTTCCAACGCAGGGTTCGCCTCGAACGACCAGATGTCGTCGAGGGACATACCCCTTCAACAAGCGGCCGCATGGACCACATTCGCATCAGGGGTGCCCGCACGCACAACCTGAA
>JAPOKJ010000127.1 GCA_029977705.1 Burkholderiales bacterium
CGATCGTCTCGGGCCGCGCCATCACCGCCGCCAGGGCACCTTCGAGGGTCTTCCTCACATCGGCCGGCAGGCCGCGCGGTGCGACCACCGCGATCCAGGAACTGAAGTCAAAGCCGGCATGGCCGCTCTCGGCCATGGTGGGCACATCGGGCAGCAAGTCCGAGCGCCTGGGCGTGGTCACCGCCAGCACCCGCAAGTTGCCCGCCTTGACCTGAGGGGTGGCCGCCACCACGGTATCGAAGATGATCGGGATCTGGCCACCGATCAGGTCGGTCATCTGCGCCGCACTGCCCTTGTAGGCGACATGCGGCATCGACAGGCCGGTGGCCTCCATGAACATCGCGCCCACAAAATTGGCGGCGGTGCCATTGCCAAACGAGCCATACACAAACTTGTCCGGCGCGAGGCATTGGGCCTGTCGCGCGCCATCAGACGTCGATGGCCCGGGCCGAACCGGCGCGACCGCGCAGTTCGAACTTCTGGATCTTGCCGGTCGAGGTCTTGGGCAACTCGCCGAAGGTGATCGCACGCGGCAGCTTGAAGCCGGCCAGGTGTTCGCGGCAATGGCGCACCACATCCTGACGCAGGGCCTCCTCGGCCTGCGGATCGGCCGCAATACGCTTCTGGTCCGCCGCCTTCAGCTCGATGAAGGCGCAGGGCGTCTCGCCCCATTTGTCGTGCGGCATCGCGACCACCGCCACTGCCAGCACCGCCGGGTGCCGGTACAGCACATCCTCGATTTCGATCGACGAGATGTTCTCGCCCCCCGAGATGATGATGTCCTTGCTGCGGTCCTTGATCTTCAGATAGCCATCGGGATACACCACCGCCAGGTCACCCGAATGGAACCAGCCGCCGGCAAAGGCAGCCTCGGTGGCTTCGGGATTTTTCAGATAGCCCTTCATCGTGATATTGCCGCGGAACATCACCTCGCCGATGGTCTCGCCGTCATGCGGCACCGGCTGCATCGTGTCCGGATCGAGCACCTCGACGGCTTCCTGCAGCGGATAGCGCACCCCCTGGCGCGCATTCAGTCGTGCCCGCTCGCCCAGCGGCAGCGGGCCCCAGGCCTGCTGCTGCGGGCAGACCACGGCCGGTCCGTACACCTCGGTCAGCCCGTACACATGGGTCACCTCGATGCCGATGCCTTCGAGGCCTTCGATCATCGCCGCCGGCGGCGCGGCCCCGGCCACCATCGCCTTGACCGGATGGCCCAGCTTCGGCGGATTGGCCTGCGCCTCGTTGATCATGCTGTTGTGAACGATCGGCGCGCCGCAGTAATGGGTGACGCCCTCTTGCTTGATCAGCTTGAAGATCGCCACCGGATCAACCTTGCGCAGGCAGACATGCACCCCGGCCTGGGCGGCAATCGACCAGGGAAAGCACCAGCCATCGCAATGGAACATCGGCAGGGTCCACAGGTAGACCGGATGCAGCGGCATCGCCCAGGTCACCAGGTTGGACACCGCATTCAGGTAGGCGCCCCGGTGATGCGTGACCACGCCCTTGGGCTGGCCGGTCGTGCCCGAGGTATAGGCCAGCGCGATCGCATCCCATTCGCTGTCGGCATTGCGCAGCGGGACCGATCCATCCTCGGCGGCGAGCAGGGCCTCGTACTCGAGTGCGCCCATGCGCGGGGCCGCGGGATCGGGCGGCAGGCTCGAGTCGAGCACATCGATGATCACCGGCTCGGGGCGGCCATGGGCCCGCAGGATCTTCAGGCTCTCGGCCAGCGTCCCGAAGAACTCGGCATCGGCCAGCACCACCTTGGCATCGCCATGCTCGAGCATGAAGGCAATCGAGGCGGCATCGAGCCGCACGTTGAGCGGCAGCATCACCGCATTCATGCCCGGGATCGCGTAGTGGGCCTCGACCATCTCGGGGGTGTTGAGCAGCATCAGGGCCACGGCATCGTTCTTGCCGATGCCCAGCCGGGCCAGGGCCTGGGCCAGCTGACGGCTGCGCCGCAGCACCTGGGCCCAGGTGTGGCGACGCACACCATGCACCACCGCCAGACGGTCGGGAAACACCCGCCCGCTGCGCTCCACAAACGTGGCCGGCGAGAGCTGCGCGAAATTGGCCTGCCGGGGCGCCAGGCCCTCATCGAACATCGTTGTCATCGTCTCCTCCTGTTTCGGGCTATTTTAGTGGCGCTGCAGGCATCAGCCGCGCGACTTGTACTTGCGAAGCTCCAGCTTGGCGATCTGGTTGCGGTGCACCTCATCCGGCCCGTCGGCCAGTCGCAGCACGCGCGACATCGCATAGGCATGGGCCAGACCGAAATCGTTGCTGGTGCCGCCGCCGCCATGGGCCTGGATCGCCCAGTCCACCACCTGGCAGGCCATCTCGGGCACCGCCACCTTGATCATCGCGATCTCGGTCTTGGCCACCTTGTTGCCCACCGTGTCCATGCGCTCGGCGGCATTGAGCGTCAACAGCCGCGCCTGGTCGATCAGGATGCGCGCCTGCGCAATGCGCTCCAGCGTCCCCCCCTGCTCGGCCACCGGCTTGCCGAAGGCCACCCGCCCCATCGTGCGCCTGCACATCCGCTCCAGGGCCCGCTCGGCCAAGCCGATCAGGCGCATACAGTGATGGATGCGACCCGGACCCAAGCGACCCTGCGCAATCTCGAAGCCACGGCCCTCACCCAGCAGCAGGTTGCTGGCCGGGACACGCACATTGGTGAACTGCACCTCCGAGGCCCGATCCGGCATGCCGTAGAAGCCGAACACCGGCAGCGGCCGGATCACCTCGATGCCCGGGCTGTCCATCGGCACCAGGATCATCGACTGCTGCTTGTGCCGGTCCGGATTGTCCGCATCGGTCTTGCCCATGAAGATCGCGATCTTGCAGCGCGGGTCGGTGGCATTGGTCGTGTACCACTTGCGGCCGTTGATGATGTAGTCATCGCCATCGCGGCGGATCGAGGATTCGATATTGGTCGCATCACTCGAGGCCACGGCCGGCTCGGTCATCGCAAAGCAGGAGCGGATCTCGCCGGCCAGCAAGGGCTTGAGCCAGCGCTCCTGATGCTCAGGCGTACCGTAACGCGCCAGCACCTCCATGTTGCCGGTGTCCGGTGCCGAGCAATTGAACACCTCGGGCGCCAGGAAGGAGCGGCCCATCACCTCGCATAGCGGCGCGTATTCCAGATTGGTCAGCCCCGCGCCATGCTCGGACTCGGGCAGAAACAGGTTCCACAGCCCCAGCGCCTGCGCCTTGGGCTTGAGCTCGTCGATCACCGGCAGCACCTTCCAGGGCCCCAGCGATTCGGCTTCCTTTTGGTGGCGTTCCTCGTTGGGGTAGATGTGCTCATCCATGAAGGCCTCGAGGCGATCACGAAGGGCCAGGACTTTGGGGGACGGTTCGAAGGCCATCAGGGTGCTCCAGCATGAAGATGCGGGGCATCTTGCCAGAGCGGGCCGCAAGCGGCCTTGCGGCAGGTCAAAGACTGGAGGGGCTGCGCTACCTGGCACTCGCCTTCAAAAGCTGCGCGCCGGGCACCCGCGCCGCATGACGATCTGGGGAAGGTCCGCAGACCCGTCTCGATACAGCGCCAAGGCGATCTCAGGCGCATGCTCGGATGCAAAGACTAGGCCGATTCGCCTGCTTGACCGTAGAGAGGGGGAACGTAAAGACCTATCCTGCAGATAGGTCGGCCGCCGACCGCAACAGCAGCGGCGGCCAAGGCCACCGTTGCAATGAGTTAGCAAATACGCTAACATGCCTCTACCTTACGACATTCAGTATTTCAATCCAGGCGTCCAGGCAGAGATCGAGCGTTGGCCTGCGGATCTGCTTGCCTCCTACGCGCGGCTCATCGAATTGCTGGCCGAATACGGACCGGAAATCGGCATGCCCTACTCCAAGGCCATGGGCCAAGGGCTCTTCGAACTCAGGCCCAAATCCAGCACGACGACAGGCAGGGCTTTTTTCACTTACCTGGTGGGACAACGAATCGTGATTCTTCATGCCTTCATCAAAAAAACCCCTCGCACACCGATCAGGGCACTCGAACTTGCGAGAAAACGTCAAAAGGCCGTCCAGCGTGGCTGAACACGCCTATGCGCCCGTGCGCCATGATCACAATGCCTTTCTCGAGCGCGCCGCCAAGAAGCCAGGTTTCCAGGCAGCCTACGACGGCTTGGCTGAAGAAGCCGCTTTGGCCCACCAACTGCTCAAAGCACGTGCGCGTGCCGGCCTGACACAAGCCCATGTCGCCGAAAAGATGGGCACGACCACGAGCGCAGTGTCTCGCCTCGAGTCTGCCGGAAAACATTCGCCGTCATTGACCACCCTGAGGCGATACGCCGAGGCAGTCGGGTGCCAGCTTCAGGTCAAGCTGGTGCCGAGGCAATAGATCAGAAAACATCAAGTGGGCATCTGTTTCGAATGGCCGGAGGGTTGCCTCGGGCCGCTCAGCGAAAAAGGCCCATCAATCGACGCAGGGGTGCAGTCATGCGCCACGAGGTGCTTTCACGCAAGGCCTTCAACTCATCCCGGAGCCTTTGCGTCTACTGCTCCACCGGGTTGGGGCGTGACAGATCCTGCGCATCCGGACGTTGCCTTGAAACCATCGCCAAACCACAAGGGTTGAGCCAAAACGGCGGCTCCAAAAAAATCACCTGCAAGTCCGGCCGGTCACGAGTGAAATCAATCAATGCTTGCCGGACGCCACCGGCATTTTCCTGACACATCGCAGCCGAAGCATGTGGCCCGACATCATCCAGGAAAAGCAGACCGTTCTCGGCCAACACCTCATCAGCAAACCGCAAGTCTTGCATCACATGGGAGTAGGTGTGGTTGGCGTCCAGAAAGATCATGTCCACCGCATCCGGCAGGATCCTTCGCAAGGCAGGGTCGGTACTGAGCATCTTCAGGGGCCGCACAAAGTCTTGTACGCCCGCCTTTTGAATGAAGTCTGACAAGAGCTCGAAATAATGATCCTGAGGCTCGAGGCAATACAGCTTTCCAAAGCCATTAGCCTTGAGCGCAGAGCCAATGACAACGCTTCCGCACCCGATGTGCGAACCGATTTCAAGTACCGTGTGCGGCCGCATCGACAGCACAAAGGCATGGAGGATGTTGCGGGTCCCCCATGCCGACTCACCCGCATTTTCGGGGTGATGGGTCATCTCATCCAATACAGAGAGCGGCAAGCTGGCTTCGCCGGCAAAGCTTCGAAGCACGTTCCATCCGCGGGCGGCGTACATCTCGGATGAAATCATGGTGACCCTTCAAGAGCTGAAAAAAACATCGCTCTGAACCACACAGACAACGATTGCTCGCCCCATACTATGCCAAGAGGGAGTCTCGAGCAAACCTGCAACTGCGCCAGCCGGGGCAGCATAATTCAATCAAGTTAGGGTTCTCAGGCAAGCGTGCAACAAGCAACGCTCCGATCGACCCCAGGGAGGCCCCATGCGCGTGCTCAACAAAATGCCGATGACAGCTTCCGTGTCAAGGCCTACGCAGGCACCAACGGGGTGCGCCAAGCGTCGATGGCGATGACTGGAGTCATGACTACTACAAGCCTGGCGGCCTGACTGCACCAGCCTGCGCTACCTGGCACTCGCCTTCAAAAGCTGCGCGCCGGGCACCCGCGCCGCATGACGATCTGGGGAAGGTCCGCAAAACCTCTCGCGCCCGCGGCGGAGTCTTTGCGGGATGAGATGCAAGGCGTGATCGCCCGCAAAGGCCCGCCCCATGCGGGTTTCGGCCCCAATGGCGCCCTCGCACGCTCGCCCGCCCAGGGTGATAGCCCGTGCTATCACCCTGGGCGGATCGACCGCGC
>JAPOKJ010000101.1 GCA_029977705.1 Burkholderiales bacterium
CGCTGTGGGACAGTCCGGTTTGACTGTCCACACCAATGTGCAGTTTCATGCCAAAGTACCACTGCTGGCCCTTGCGGGTCTGGTGCATTTCAGGGTCTCTGGCCTTGTCCGCGTTCTTTGTGGAGCTGGGTGCGCCGATGACGCTGAGCCAAGGCGATGATCTTTTCCTTGAGCGCGCAATTGCGGTCTTGCGCTGGCTGGTAGCGGTAGGCGCTGGGGCTCATGCCAATGACGCGCAGTGCACGCCGCTCGCTCAAACCCTTGTCGATCATGTAGCGCACCAGATCACGCCGCGATGGTGCGCTCACCACTTTTTTCTCAAGGCCTCTTTGGTGACCTCGTTTTCCAGCAGGGACTCGGCCAGCAGGCGCTTGAGCCTGGCGTTCTCGACCTCCAGCTCTTTGAGCCGCTTGGCGTCCGAGACGTTCATGCCGCCAAACTTGCTGCGCCAGAGGTAATAGCTGGCCTCCGAGAAGCCGTGTCGGCGGCACAGCTCGCCAACCGCCAAGCCCGCCTCGGCTTCGCGCAGGAAGCCAATGATCTGTTCTTCTGTAAATCTCTTCTTCACGTCCAATCTCCTGTCATGTGGGATTGGACTCCATAGTCAACTGCTACTCAAATGCGGGGGGACGTCGCTGCTGCATGGCGCAATTGTAAGAAGCGGCGGTTCAGGGCGCCGCTGGGGCCTCTTCGGCAACGGCACGCAAGGCCAACAGCGAATCGATCAGCAGCGTCAGCGCCGGATGGCGGTGCGCGTTGCGCCGCGCGATGAGTTCGTACGGCTCGCTGCGCGACTTGAGCCGCAGCGGCAGGCGGGCGACCATGCCGTGCTGGCAGACGTAGTCGGCCACGTCGTCCGACACCAGGGCCACCAGATTGGGGTTGTGGCTCAGCAGCGAAAGCGTGGCCAGCGCGGATGTGGTCTCGATCAGATGCGTCGGAAATGACAGGATCTCTTCGAAGAATTCGCGCTCCAGCGTGCGGCGCATTGGCATGTGCGCGCGGTACACCACCCAGCGGCTGGCAGACAGATCTTGCAGCGTGATCGATGCCAGGCCCGCCGCCGGATGCGCCTGGTGCGCGATGACGGCGAGAGACTCATCCTTGACCACGACAGTGTCGTACAGGTGGGGTTTGGGACTGACCGACGAGCGGCAGATGGCCGCGTCCAGCCGCCCCTGGTCGATGAGCGCGAGCAGACTTTCGCTGGTGTCCTCGACGATCTCCACCGAGATGTCCGGCTGCTGGTCCATCAGCTGCGTGAGCGCCCGCGTCAGGAGCGGCACTGCGCCCATGATGGTGCCTACGGCAATGCGGCCACCTGCGCCACTGGCGATGGCGCTCAGCTCCTGCTGCAAGTGGCTGATGTCGGACTGGATCAGCCGCGCGAAGCGCACCGCGCAGGTTCCCGCTTCCGTAGGCACAAGCCCGCGGTTGGTGCGCATGAAGAGCGGCGCGTTGAGCGTGGACTCCAGCTCCTTCAACGCCTTGCTAGCCCCGGGTTGCGTCAGCCCCACGCGGTCCGCCGCCGCCAGCAGCGAGCCCTGCTCCGCCACCGCGATCAGCAACCGCAGCTGCCTGGCATGCAGACGCGACATCACAGAGTTGAGGTTGTAAGGGCTCTGCATTGACTTGGAGTTATAGCTATATCGAAAACGGTTAGTTTACTCGACGTCGCCTCACTCATAGACTTCCGCGATTGACGGATGAATATGAAAATTCTTGATATCAGGAGATAAACGATGGCGATGATCAACTACGTGACGGAAATCCGCTTCGGCGCGGGCAGTGCCGCTGAGCTGGCACAGGTGTGCCAGGCACTCGGCTTCAAAAAACCGCTCTTCATCACAGACAAGGGCGTGGTTGCGGCGGGGTTGATCGAGCGCATCCTTGCCGTGAACGACCTGCCGCACTTTCACGTGTTTGACGGCACGCCCTCCAACCCCACCGAGGCGGCGGCGCGCGAAGCGGTGGCAAGCTTCCATGAAGCAGGCTGCGACGGCATCATCGCCGTGGGTGGCGGCTCGTCCATCGACCTCGCCAAGGCCGTGGCCGTGTCGGCCCGCCATCCGGGGCCGCTGCGCCAGTTCGCGCTGATCGAGGGCGGGCTTGCCCGCATCACGGCGGCCACGGTGCCGGTGGTGGCCATTCCCACTACGGCGGGCACGGGCAGCGAGGTCGGGCGCGGCGCGATCATCATCCTGGACGATGGCCGCAAGGTGGGCATCATCTCGCCCTACGTCATCCCCAAGGTGGCGCTGTGCGACCCGACGCTGACCGTGGGCCTGCCGCCGGGCCTGACGGCCGCCACCGGCATGGACGCCGTGGCGCACTGCATCGAGACCTTCCTCGCGCCCAGCTTCAACCCGCCCGCCGAAGGCATCGCCCTGGACGGCCTGCGCCGCGCCTGGAAGAACATCGAAACCGCCTTCCACGAGCCAAGCGACATCGAGGCCCGCACCAACATGATGAGCGCGTCGCTGCAGGGTGCGCTGGCCTTTCAGAAAGGCCTGGGCTGTGTGCACAGCCTCAGCCATTCGCTGGGCGGTATCGACCCGCGCCTGCACCACGGCACCCTCAATGCGGTGCTGCTGCCGGCGGTGGTGCGCTTCAACCGCGCGGCGGAGACGGTGGAGCGCGACGAGAAGATCGACCGCCTGGCGCAGGCCATGGGCCTGCCGGCGCATGCGTCGGTGGAGGACGCGATCCAGGACATGTCCCTCAGGCTCCGGCTCCCGGCCGGCCTGGGCGCGATGGGCGTGACGGCCGACCTGACGCCGCGCATCGTCACCGGCGCGCTGGCCGACCACAGCCACAAGACCACCCCGCGCGAAGCGAGCGCGGACGACTACGCCCGCCTGATCGAAGCAGCGATGTGAGCGCTTCTGCCCGCCCAGGGTGCGGGCGGCGATACCGCCACCGGCGCTCCCGGTGGTTGTCCCGTTTTCTTTTTCACAACGAGTCCGCCATGACCATGACCACGACCCTCACGGGCAAGATGCTGATCGGCGCCGCTGCGGTCGCCGGCACCGACGGAGGCCAATGCGCCTTCAACCCCGCCACGAACGCTGACATCGCCGAGCCCCGCTTCGGTTTCGGCACCGCAGCCGACGTGGACCGCGCCGCCACCCTGGCCGCGGCAGCGTTCGACGAATACCGCGCGCTGCCGCTGGCACGCCGTGCGGCCTTCCTGGAGGCCATCGCCGACAACATCATGGCGCTGGGCGACGCCCTGCTGGAGCGCGCCCATGCCGAAACCGGCCTGCCGCTGGCGCGCCTGACGGGCGAGCGCGGCCGCACCGTCGGCCAACTGCGTCTGTTCGCCAGCGTGGTGCGCGACGGCCATTTCCTGCATGCCACCATCGCCCCCGCCCAGCCGCAGCGCCAGCCAATGCCGCGCGCGGACCTGCGGCTTGCCAAGGTGCCGCTCGGCCCCGTGGCGGTGTTCGGCGCCAGCAACTTCCCGCTCGCGTTCTCGGTGGCCGGGGGCGATACGGCCTCGGCCCTCGCCGCCGGCGCGCCCGTGGTGGTGAAGGCGCACGGCGCCCACCTGGGCACGTCCGAGCTGGTGGGCCGTGCCATCCAGAACGCGGTGCGCGAGCAGGGCCTGCCCGAAGGCGTGTTCTCGCTGCTGATCGGCGCCGGCCGCAGCATCGGCGAGGCGCTGGTGGCCCATCCCGCCATCAAGGCCGTGGGCTTTACCGGCTCGCGCCAAGGCGGCCTGGCCCTGGTGGCCATCGCCAACCGCCGGCCCGAGCCGATTCCCGTCTATGCCGAGATGAGCGCCATCAACCCGGTCTTTCTGCTGCCCGCCGCCCTGGCGCAGCGCGCTGACGCCATCGGACAGGCTTTTGCCGACTCGCTCGCCATGGGCGCCGGCCAGTTCTGCACCAACCCCGGCCTGGTGCTGGGCATAGACGGACCGGATCTGGACCGATTCGTGCAATCCGCGGCTGAGGCCCTGGAACGCAAGAGCGCGCAGACCATGCTGACCGCTGGCATCCATGGCGCCTACCGCAGTGGCGTGGAGACGATGGCCGCCACGCCAGGCGTGCAGCGGGTGGCCGAGGGCCAGACTGCGAGCACCTTACACAACGCCGCGCAGGCCGCGCTGTTCATCACCGACGCCCGTACCTTGATGGAGCAGCCTGCGCTGTCGTCCGAGGTTTTCGGCCCCGCATCGCTGGTGGTGCGAGCGAAGGACGCGGATGAGCTGATCGCCGTGGCCGAGCAGCTGGAAGGCCAGCTCACTGCCACCCTGCATCTTGAAGACGCGGACCATCCGCTGGCCCGCCGCCTGCTGCCGGTGCTAGAGCGCAGGGCCGGCCGGTTGCTGGTCAACGGCTTCCCGACGGGCGTGGAGGTGTGCCATGCCATGGTGCACGGTGGGCCGTATCCGTCGACTTCCAACGCAATGTTCACCTCGGTGGGCGCCAGTGCCATTGACCGCTTCCTGCGACCCGTGTGCTACCAGGACCTGCCCGACGCCCTGCTGCCCGAGGCGCTGCAGCAGGCCAACCCGCTGGGCCTCTGGCGGCTGGTCGACGGCGCGCCCGTCCGCGCATGACGGCCATGCCACCGGCAGCCGCCCTCGCACCCTCCGACCTGCTGGCCCGCCTCAAGGAGATCGTCGGCGGCGGCCATGTGCTGACGGGCGATGCGTCCACGCGCCGCTACCGCAGCGGCTTTCGCTACGGCGGCGGCGACGTGCTGGCCGTGGTGCGCCCCGGCAGCCTGACGCAGCTGTGGCACACGCTGAAGGCCTGCCACGCCGCCGGCACCATCATCCTCTGCCAGGCCGCCAACACAGGCCTCACGGGCGGCTCCACACCGATGGAGGGCGGCTACGACCGCCCGGTAGTGCTCATCAACATGCTGCGGCTCAAGCAGCTGGACCTGCTGCAGCGCGGCGAGCAGGTGCTGGCCCAGCCCGGCGTCACGCTCGAACAGCTCGAACGCAGGCTCAAGCCGCTGGGCCGCGAGCCGCATTCCGTGATCGGGTCGAGTTGCATCGGCGCCTCGGTGACAGGCGGCATCTGCAACAACTCCGGGGGCTCGCTCATCCGGCGCGGTCCTGCCTTCACGCAGTTCTCGCTCTTCGCTTGCATCGACGAGGACGGCCAACTGCGGCTCGTCAACCACCTGGGCATGGCACTCGGCGACGATCCCGAGCAGATCCTCGCCAACCTGGAGAGTGGCCGTTTCGCTCGCGACGACCTGCCGGCCGAACCCGGCCGCATGGCCTCTGACCGCGAGTACTCGCAGCATGTGCGCGACATCGATTCCAGCGAGCCAGCACGCTACAACGCCGACCCGCGCCGCCTCTACGAGGCCTCGGGCTCCGCCGGCAAGATCGCCGTCTTCGCGGTGCGCTTGGACACCTTCGCGGCGGATACGGACACCCGCGTGTTCTACATCGGCACCAACCAGCCGCGCGACCTCGCGGACCTGCGCCGCCACATGCTGGCCCGCTTCGCTTCCCTGCCCGTGGCGGCCGAGTACATGCACCGCTCGGCCTACGATCTGAGCCGCACCTACGGCAAGGACCTGTTCGTCTACATCCGCAAACTGGGCACCGCGCGCGTGCCGCTGGCCTTCGCGCTCAAGAGCCGTTTCGACGCGCTCGCCGAGCGCTGCGGGCTGGGGCGGAACCTGGCCGACCGCCTGCTGCAGCGGCTCGCCAACCGGATGCCCGAACACCTGCCTGCGCGCATGAACGCTTTTCGCGACCGCTACGCGCACCACCTGCTCTTGAAGGTAAGCGACGCGGGCATCGAGGAAACGCGTGCCTATCTGCAGACCTTCATGGCCGAACGCCCGGAGGCAGGCTTCTTCGAATGCAATGAGGAGGAGGCCGGCGCGGCCTTCCTGAACCGCTTTGCCGTCGGCAACGCCACCAACCGCTACCGGGCGGTGCATGCCGACACGGTGGAAGACGTGGTGGCGCTGGACATCGCGCTGCCGCGCAATGCGCTGGACTGGTTCGAGATCCTGCCGCCGGAGCTGGCTGCGCAGGTCGAGCAGCCCATGTACTGCGGACATTTCTTCTGCCACGTGATGCACCAGGAATACCTGGTGAAGAAGGGCGTGGACTGCGCGCAGTTCAAGGAGCGCGTGCTGGCGCTTCTGGACGCGCGCGGCGCGAAGTACCCGGCCGAACACAACGTCGGTCACATCTACCGCGCCGACCCGGTGCTCGAGGGCTTCTACCGCAGCCTGGACCCGACCAACACCTTCAATCCCGGCATCGGCCAGACCTCGACGCGGCATCGCTGGCGGGCGGTGTGCTGCGACGAGCATCGCGAGCCGCCCGGCCGGTGATACTGCGGTCCTTCGGGCCGGGCCCTGGCGGTCCGGCCCTTTTTTTGCGTCCGGCCCGCGCCCGTTCCGACCCGAGCGCCAACCAAGAAGAAACGGCCTGAAGACCTCTTGCGAGTCTTCAGGCCGTGAGCCCGGCGTCAGCCGTCACCCATGGAACCAGCGCGCAGGCCCCGTGACCAGGATCGGGAAGAAGATCATCAGGAACATGACCGCGAACTCGGCCGCCATGAAGGGCAGCACGCCGCGCGTGACATCGTCCATGCGCATCTTGCCCACGCCGGCCACCACGTTCAGCACCACGCCCACGGGCGGCGTGATCAGGCCGATGGAGTTGTTGATGATGAACATCACGCCGAAATACACCGGATCGATGCCCGCCGCGTTGACCACCGGCATCAGGATGGGCGTGAGGATCAGGATGGTGGGTGTCATGTCCATCGCCGTGCCGACGACCATCACCAGCACCATGATGGCGGCCATCAGCAGAATCTTGTTGCCCATGAAGGGCTCCAGCAGGCCCACCACCTTGGAGGGCAGGTCGGCCACGGTGATGAGCCAGGCGCTCACCATGGCGGCGGCGATCAGGAACATCACGATGGCGCTGGTCTTGGCAGCACCCACGAAGACGCGGTAAAGCTGGCGCAGCGTGAGTTCGCGGTACACGAAGGTCGCCACCACGAAGGCATAGACTGCGGCCACCACGGCGGCTTCCGTCGGCGTGAACACGCCCATGCGCAGGCCGACGAGGATGATGATCGGCAGCAGCAGCGCCCAGCTGGCCTCGCGCGCAGCGGCCAGGACTTCGCGCATGGACTTGCGCGGCGGTGGCTGGATCTTTTCACGCCGCACCAGCCAGGCCCAGGTCACCCACAAAGCACCGCCGATCAGCAGGCCCGGCACGATGGCCGCCATGAACAGCTTGGAGATGGACACGTTGGCCGCTACGCCGAAGATGACGAGCCCGATGCTCGGCGGGATGACCGGGCCGATGACGCCTGTGGCTGCAATCAGGCCGCCAGCCTGGGCCTTGTCGTGCCCGGCCTTCACCATCATGGGGAGCAGCAGTGCCGTGAGCGCCGCCGCGTCAGCCACGGCCGAACCGGACAGCGCGGACAGCAGACAACCGGCCATGATGGTCACGTAGCCCAGGCCGCCGCGCACGTGGCCGACAAGCGACAGCGCCAGGTTGACGATGCGTTTGGACAGCCCGCCCACATTCATGATTTCGCCGGCCAGCATGAAGAAAGGCACGGCCAGCAGCGGAAAACTGTCGGCCCCGCCGATCAGGTTCTGGATGAGGATCTGCGCATCGAACAGGTCCAACTGCCACATGAGGGCCACGCCGCTGGCCAACAACGCGAAGGAAATAGGCATGCCGATGGCCATCGCCAGCAGCAGCGACACAAGAAAAACCGCGATGATCATGATCAGGAACGTGTGGAGTGTTGGGAGCCACCAGCGGGGGCGGCGGGAGAGGTGCCGGGCGCGCCTAGCGACCCGTGCGGACCGAGCGCCTGGGCCAGGGCACCGGCTTCTTCGGACTCCTGGATGGCCACCAGCTCGTCCACCGACATCCGGCCTGTCAGCAGCCGGACGCCATCCGTCAGCAAGATGAGGGCAGCACACACGGCGAAGACCGCCCCGGCGGCATACACGATGGCCATGGAGGCGCCGGTGACGGGCGCTTCGGTGTCCCAGTTGATGCGCACCTGCGCCAGACTGCCTTCATACAACAGCCACAGGATGTAGAGCATGCAGGCGTAGCTGGCCGCCAGGCAGAGCTTTTTGCCCGCCACGGGGAGCCGCGACACCAGCATGTCCACGCCCAGGTGCGCCCGTTCTCGCAGGGCCACCACGGCGCCCAGGAAGGTGATCCAGATGAAGAGCCAGCGGGCCACTTCTTCGGAGGTCGCGATGCCGGAGTTGAAGCCGTAGCGCAGCACCACGTTGCCGAAGACCAGGATCACCATCAGCGCCAGCATGAGCGCGATCAGGAATTCGAAGATGCCGCAATAGATGTCGATGATTTTTCGCACGAGATCGTCCCCTGAGCGAAGGTCGCTGTGTTGTTATGGTTTTTAAGAAAGGCCGAAGCCACCGGCCAGTGCGCACATCCGTGCACGCGCACAGACCGGCCGAAGCGCGCTTGCACGCCGCGACCGGGCACGCCTGTTGGTTATTTCTGCTTGATCTTCTGCAGTTCGGCGAAGAAGCCGCGCGTGATCGCCGGGTCGTACGTGGCGGCGAACTTGTCGGTGACGGGGCGCACCACGGCCTCCATGCGCTGCAACTCGGCGGGGCTTACGTCGTTGATCTTCATGCCCTTGGCCTTCACTTCCGCCATCGCCGAGGTGGTCGCCCGGCGGCTGAGCGCGCGCTGGTAGGCCTGCGCCTCTTTGAAGGCGGCCTGCAGGATCTGCCGTTCGCTGTCGGAGAGCTTGTCCCAGAAAGGCTTGCCGGCCAGCACGATCAGCGGGCTGTAGACGTGGTTGGTGTTGCTGGCGAACTTCTGCACCTCATAGAACTTCGAGGTGTCGATCAGCACGTAGGGGTTCTCCTGGCCGTCCACGGCCCGCGATTCGAGCGCGCCGTACAGCTCGCCGAAGGCCAGCGGCGTCGGGTTGGCGCCCAGGGCCTTGAAGGCTTCGATGAACACGGGGTTGGGGATCACCCGCAGCTTGAGCCCTGCGAAATCCTCTGGCTTCTGGATGGGCCGAGCGCTGTTGGTGACGTTGCGAAAGCCGTTCTCCCAGTACCCCAGGCCGATGAGACCCTTGGCGGGCAACCGCTCGAGCAGCGCGGCGCCAGCAGGCCCGTCAAGCAGCGCTTCGGCCTGCGCCGTCGTGGAGACAAGGAAGGGGAAGTCCAGCAGGCCGAATTCCTTGATCACGGACGCGAGCGAAGTGGTGGTAGGAATGAAGAGTTCCTGCGTGCCGCCGCGCAGCGCGCCCAGCTGCTGGGCTTCGTTGCCCAGCTGCGAGGCGGGGAATTCCTTGACCTTCAGGCGCCCACCGCTCTTTTCGGCCACCAGTTCGGCGAACTTGCGTGCGGCTTGCGAGATGGGAGCATCCGGCTGGGCCTGGTGGCCCACGCGGATCGTGCGGTCGGCATAAGCCTGGGCGGCCGCGTGCAGCGACACGCCCGAAACGAGCAGGGCCACCGCGAGGCGGCGCAGCGAGGTGATTTTTTTCATGACAGTCTCTTTCATTGTTTTGACGGGTAAGCAGCTGCGGGCTGCCATCCGCATGTGCGAATGCGCCTGCCGCCAGGCAGTTGCGCCGGCCCGTGGGGGGCCATGGCGTGACGGCCGGTATTTGCGCAAGTCAAGTCTAGTGGCCGCAATTTGCGAAATCAACTGACGACTGGGGATATGGATATAACCACAAGCAATACCAGGACGGGCCTTGGCAGCCATGCATGAGTCCGGGTCGATGGTGTGCACGGGCTGCGGAGCTATTGCACGCGAGGGCAGAGCGGCGGCGGAGCGCGCAATAGAGCTTCATCGCAGGGATAGAATCAGATCTACGCAAGCGCCACTAAGTTGGAGCAAGCAATCGACACACGCACTGGGACGGAAATTCCCTAACCAGTGAGGTGGTTAGAGCAGGTCCTTGGATGCCCCCCGTATTCCTCATTGAGGGGCAATTTCAGGACGGTACGCCTCA
>JAPOKJ010000018.1 GCA_029977705.1 Burkholderiales bacterium
CATTGTTGGCTCGCCATGACTTTCTCGCGATGCGTCTTGCCGATCCCGGCACATCGCACGCCGATCACTGCCATCCTGCACGCCGTTTGCTTTCAGCCTGATTGCAAGTCGCCGCTTGCCCCGAGTCCCGAGGCCTGGCACAGTCGTCGCTCTACGAGTCCGGATGCCAAGGCTTGAGAAGATTCGGGGGCGGGCATTCAGGGGCACGCCATCAGGGGCATGCCGACCGGGCACTTGCCTCCGCGAATGTCCCTCCGCGTCGCCCCTGCGGTCGCCGCTCCTTCCTTTATTTCGCTGCGCCAAGTGCCCGGCCGTCCTGCCCCCGCCACCATCATCTGCTCGCCCCGATGCACGTGCGATCTTGGCGCTCGGCCATCGCATGCACAAAGCCGGCGTCGCAGCCTCGGGACTCGGGGCAGGTGGCGCAGCGAAATAAAGAAGGGAGCGTCGGCCGCAGGGCGACGCGGAATGACATTCGCGGAGACACCTGCCCCGGGTCCCGAGGCCTGGCACGCCCGTCAACTCACACCAGGTGACAGGCCACCGTGCTGCCCCCGACATCACGCAACAAGGGCGTCTGCTCGCGACAACGCGCCTGCGCCAGCGGGCAGCGCGAGGCGAACCGACAGCCTGGGGCGGGGTTGATCGGACTGCCCGGCTCGCCACTGATGCGCACCCGTGGCACCGGCCGCACCGCGGCATTGCGAACCGAAGGCACCGAGGCCAGCAGGGCCTGGCTGTAGGGGTGCTGGGGCGCCTTGAAGAACTGGGCGCGCGGGGCCTGCTCGACGACCTGGCCGAGCAGCATCACGACGACTTCGTCGGCCATGTACTCGACCACCGACATGTCGTGCGAGATGAAGGCGTAGGTGAGCTGGAACTGGTGCTGCAGGCGCTTGAGCAGGTTCAGGGTCTGGGCGCGCACCGCCACATCGAGCGCCGACACCGGTTCGTCGCAGACGAGCAGGGCCGGCTGCGGCGCGAGCGCCCGTGCAATGTTGATGCGCTGTCGCTGTCCGCCGGAGAACTGGTGAGGGAACAGGTGGCGCTGCTCCGCGCGCAGGCCGACCGCCTCCATCAGCGACAACACCCGCGCCTCCCGGCTGGCCATGTCGCCAATGCCCAGCACGTCGAGCGGCGCGCGAATGATGTCGCCCACCCGCCAGCGCGGATTGAGGGCTGAATATGGATCCTGGAACACCATCTGCAGATGGCGACGGAAGTCGCGCAAGGCCTCGCCCTGCAAGGCGGTGACATCCTGATCACCCATGTGGATGCTGCCAGCCGTGATCGGTCCCAGCCGCATCATCGCCAGGGCCGTGGTGGTCTTGCCCGAGCCCGATTCACCCACGATGGCCAGCACCCGGCCCTTCGCAATGGTGAAGCTGACCCCATCGACCGCGTGCACCACCTGCTTGGGCTTGCCCCAGCCGGTCTTGCGCGGAAAGTGGACCTTCAGGTCGCGCACCTCGATGAAGTGACGCTCGGCCAGCCGCGCTTCATCACCCATGGGGCACCTCTCCTGCGCCAATGACGAATGCGGCATCGGCCTGCCCGCCCGGTACCGGATGGTGACAGGCCAGCAGGCGGTGTACGGCCATGCCGGATGCGGCCTCCAGCCTCGGTTGGACCGCGCAATCGGGCTGGGCGCGGGCACAACGCTCACGGAAGGCACAACCGCCGTCCAGGTCATGCAAGGCGGGCACCGTGCCGGCGATCTCGGCCAGCCAGGCCTGCTCCGAGGGCCGGCTCTCGGGCAGGCAGTCGATCAGGCCTCGTGTGTAGGGATGGCGGGGATCGCCAAGCACCTCAGCCGTGCGCCCCAGCTCGACGATGCGGCCTGCGTACATCACGGCAACGCGATCGGTCATCTCGGCAATCACGCCCATGTCATGGGTGATGAGCAGGATGGCGGTGCCCTTGCGCTGCTGCAATTCGCGCAGCAGGTCGAAGATCTGGGCCTGTACGGTGACATCGAGCGCGGTGGTCGGTTCATCGGCGATCAGCAGCGCCGGTTCGCAAGCCAGCGCCATGGCGATCATCGCGCGCTGGCGCATGCCGCCAGACAGGTGATGCGGATAGTCGTCGACACGCCGCTCCGGCGAGGGGATGCCGACCTCCTTGAGCAGGTCGATGGCACGGACACGGGCGTCGCGCGGGTTCATGGCGCGATGCAGTCGCAAGGCCTCGCCGATCTGGGCGCCGATGGTATGCACCGGGTTGAGGGCGGTCATCGGCTCCTGGAAGATCATCGCCATCTCGCCGCCACGCACCTGACGCATGCGCGGCACCGTCGCCGCCGTGAGGTCCTCGCCGCGCAACCGGACGCGACCGGCCTTGATACGGCCAGGCGGATCCGGGATCAGCCGCATCAGCGCCAGCGCCGTCATGCTCTTGCCGGAGCCGGATTCGCCGACCAGCCCCATCACTTCACCCGCTGCCAACTGGAAGCTGACGTCGCTGAGCACCTGTACCGGTCCGCGTCTCGTACGGAACTCGACGCTCAGCCCGTCGACCTCGAGCAGGGGAACGGATGACGGGGTGGCAGAGGGCATCGGGCCAGCCATGTCAGCGCTCCCGCAGCTTCGGGTTGAGGGCCTGGTTCAGGCCGTCGGCAATCAGGGTCACGGACAGCACGGTCAGGAAGATCATCGTGCCCGGTACGGTTACGACCCACCAGGCCTCCAGGATGTGCTTGCGTCCGTCTCCGATCATCCGTCCCCAGCTCCAGACATTGGGATCTCCGAGGCCAAGATAGGACAGTCCGGCCTCGAACAGGATCGCCGCGCCGATCGAGAAGGTCGCCGACACGATCAGGGGCGCCAGGGCATTGGGCAGGATCACCTTCCAGATCAGCCGTGTCTGGCTGGCGCCGGCAGCGCGCTCTGCAGTGACGAATTCGAGCGTCTTGAGCTTGAGGAATTCGGCGCGGGTCAGGCGCGCGACACCGGTCCAGCTGACGATGCCGATGGCCACGGCGATGGTGGCCAGGCTGGGACGGAACAGGGTGACGACCACCATTGCAAAGAGCAGGGCTGGCAGCACCTGGAAGAATTCGGTGATGCGCATCAGCAGGGCATCGACCCGTCGTCCATAAAAGCCCGCCAGGGCCCCCATGGTGATGCCGATCAGGACCGACAACACTGCTGCACTGGCACCGACCACCAGGGTCATGCGTCCACCATTGACGATGCCGGCCAACACATCGCGCCCGAGGTGATCACTGCCCAGGGGCACGGTCGCATCCTGTCCCGGCGCGGTAAACGGCGCCGCAACGATGCCCAGCGGGTCGCCGGTGTAGATCATCGGTCCGAAAAGGGTGAGCAGGAGGATCAGGGAGAGGATCACCACACCGATGATGGCCACCGGGCTGCGCAGGAACATGCGCAGGGCTTCGCGGCCCGGCGACAGCACGGCTGGCGCATTCGCGGCACTCATGCGTCCCCCCGGCGGATGCGCGGATCGATGATGCGATAGACGCCATCGGTGACGAGATTGGCGACGACCACCATGCACGATGACATGAACAGGATGCCCAGGATGACCGGATAGTCGCGGCGCAGCACCGATTCGAAGGCGAGACTGCCCAGCCCGGGCCAGTCAAAGACCGCCTCGACCAGCACAGCACCCGCCAGCATGTTGCCAAACTGCAGGCCAGCCACTGTGACCACCGGCAGGATCGCATTGCGCAGCGCATGCCCGTAGAACACCATGGCCTCGCTGGCGCCCTTGGCGCGCGCGGTGCGGATGAAGTCCGAACCCAGTACATCGATCATCGAGGTGCGCGACAACTGGCTGTACTGGGCGACATAGATGATCGAAAGCGTCACCACTGGCAGGACCATGTGGTGCATCACATCGAGCGCCCGCACCGGCCAGGGCGCCCCCAGGCTCTTGGCAATATCCATCATGCCGCCCACCGGGAACAGGGGCAGTGCCGAGGCGAACACCTGGATGAGCACGATGCCGCTCCAGAAAACGGGGGCCGCATAGCCGATGACCGACACCACGGTCAGGAACTGGCTGAACCAGCCGTTGGGCTTGCGCGAGGCGGTCACGCCCAGCACGATGCCCACCCCGATCGAGAAGATCACGGCCGTGACGAGCAGCAACAGGGTCGGTACGATGCGCTGTCCGATCAGCTCGGTGACGGGCAGGTTGTAGAAATACGAATAGCCCAGGTCGCCAGAGAGCACCTTGCCCAGATAGATGCCCAATTGCGTCAGCACGGGCTTGTCCAGGCCCCAGGCCTTGATCAGGCTGGCGCGCAACTCCTCGGTCATGCCGCCCATGGCACCGGCGATGGTCTCGACCGGATCACCCGGCGCCAGGCGGATGAGCAGGAAATTGAGCACCACCACCGCCACCACCAGGGCGACGGCATTGATCAGCTTTCGGTGAAAAGGCATCCGCGCTCAGCCCGCCAGATTCCGCGCTGCATGACCGATCAACGCTTGCCCTCGAGCCAGACCTCATCCATCGGCGACATGAAGCCCCAGATGGAATCGGGTGCATTGCGCACCTGCTTGGCCACAATGTTGCGATACGGCACCGTCGTGGTCCAGATCACCGGCAGCTCCTCGTTGACGATGCGCTGGAACACGCCGTAGTACGCGCGGCGCTTGACCGGGTCCATCTGCTCGGCCGCCTGGCCCAGCACCTCGTCGACCTTGGGATTGCTGTAGCCCTGGGTGTTGGTCCATATGATCGGCTTGATGTTGCTCGACAGGTAGGTGCGGTGCACGCCGATCACCGGGTCGCCCCAGTTGAAGACGATGTCGGTGGTCAGTTCGAAGTCACCCGAAGCGATGCGC
Source organism: Burkholderiales bacterium (assembly GCA_029977705.1). Classification (GTDB taxonomy): domain Bacteria; phylum Pseudomonadota; class Gammaproteobacteria; order Burkholderiales; family Burkholderiaceae_E; genus JAPOKJ01. The sequence goes on from JAPOKJ010000018.1 coordinate 4,815, forward strand.
TTGGCCCAGGAGGGAAAATCCGGCGAGGAGCGCAGCTCGATGTCCACACCCACCTTCTTGAGCTGGCTCTTGGTGTACTCCGCGATCACCTTCGAGGAAGGATCCGAGCCTGGCACGAAATCCATCACCAGCTTCACGCGCGTGCCATCACCGCCCTTCTTGAAGCCGGCCTCATCGAGCAGCTTCTCGGCCTTGGCCAGATCGACCTTGTAGGGGTTGATGGTGCTGTCGAAGAAGGGGCTGTTGTTGACGATCGGCCCATAGATGGGCTCAGAGGTTCCCCCATGGAGCACCTTGCTGATGAACTGGCGATCAATGGCATACGAGATGGCCTGACGCAGCTTGACGTTGGCCAGCGGGCCCTTGCGTACGTTCACGGCGATCCAGGCCATGGCACCAATGCCCTCGTTGCCCTTGCCCACGTCGCGCAGGCCGGCCTTGACCAGGCGCTGGGTGATGCGCGGATCGGTGGCGGTCAGCATCGCGTACTCGCCACGCTCGGCGGCGATCGCATTGGCCGACTCGTCCGGAGAGATCTTGATGATCATCTTGTCCAGGTAAGGCCGACCGGCAATGAAGAACTTGTCGAAGCGCTCCATCGCGATGTACTGCCCGGGCACGAAATCGACCAGCTTGAAGGGGCCGGAGCCGATCACGCCCTTGGTGTTGCGCGGATGGGTCTTGATGTCCTGGCCATCACCATAGATGTGCTTGGGGATGATCGGGCACAGGGCCGGCGACATCGCCAGCAGGATGGCCGGGTGCGGCTTGTTCATCCGGATGATAGCGGTATGGGCGTCCGGCGTTTCCACCTTCTCGACCGGCCCGAGCATGGTCGAGAACGGATGATTGTTGCGGATCGTCATGATCGAGAAGGCGACATCCTCGGAGGTGACGGGCTTGCCATCATGGAAGAGCGCGTTCTTGACCAGGTTCAGCGTCAGGGCCTTGCCATCGGGCGCCAGGGTCCATTTCTCGGCCAGGTAGGGCTTGGGCGTCCACTTGTCGTCATAGCGCAGCGGGCTGGCAAACAGCTGGGTGGCCGGCAGCATGGTGGCCACCCCGGACTGCACGGCGGCGTTCAGGTGGCGCGGCGCCTGGCCCAGTGGCATCACCAGGGTGCCACCGCGTTGCGGCGTGGCCTGTGCCAGCAACTCGGGCGCCCAGGGCAGACTCATGGCCATCGCGCTGACGCGCAAGAACTGGCGCTTGTTCGAACTCATCGTGTACTCCTTGAAATGCGGATCGCAGTCCGCTGCATGGGGGATAGTGTAGCGGCTTCGGGGTCGACCCCCGTCCGGTGCACGATCACTGCGAAAAGGGGACGGCCTGGACCGTCCCTTCTCGCTCCGACCCAGCCAGGTCAGATTGTGCCTATTGCAGCTTGGGCAACCAGGTCGCCAGTTTCGGAAAGAGCATCAGGATGCCCACACCGACGATCTGCAGGATCATGAACTGCACCATGCCGGCATAGATGTCCTTCATCTCCCATTGCGGCACCACGCCCTTGAGGAAATAGGCCGACAAGGCCACCGGCGGCGACAGCCAGGCCGTTTGCAGCGTCAGGGCCACCAAGGGGCAGAACCAGACCAGGTCGATCTGGGCGGCCTGGACGATCGGCAGCACGATGGGCACGACGATCAGCACGATCGGCACCCATTCCAGCGGCCATCCGAGGACGAAGATCAGCGCCAGGATCAGGATCAGCATCAGCATCGGCGGCAGGGACAGGCTGGTCAGCAGGCCGGCCAGGTAGTCAGCACTGCCCAGGCGGGAAAAGACCGCCCCGAACAGGTTGGAGGCCGTCACCAGCAGGAGGATCATGCTCGAGATTTCGAGGGTGGCGTAGGCCGCCTTCTTGATGTTCGCCCACTTCAGGCGACCGGAAGCCCCCGTCAGGATGAACGTGGCCAGACAGCCAACCGCGCCGGCGTCGGTGGGCGTGGCGATTCCGAGCAGGATGACGCCCAGGGTCGACATGATGACGACGATGACCGGCAGCACGCCAATGGCCAGGTCCCTGAAGACCGGCCCCAGTGACTTGGGCCGCATCTCGGGGGGCAGGGCCGGTCCGAGACTGGGATTGAGCCAGCAGCGCACCAGGGTCCAGATGATGAACAGGCCCGACAGCATCAGACCAGGCAACACGGCGGCAGCAAACAGGTCAGTGGCAGGGACGCCAACAACCGGCCCCATCACGATCAGCATCACCGAGGGCGGGATCAGGATGCCGAGCGTGCCGCCGGCAGTAATCGCACCGGCCGACATTTTCGGATCGTAATTGCTCTTGATCATGGACGGGCCTGCCATCACGCCGAGCAAGGTGACCGACGAGCCAACAATGCCGGTGGCTGCCGCGAAGATGGTGGCCGTGATCAACACCGCCAGGTAGAGCGAGCCATTGAGCCTGGACAGCAGCATCTGGATGCCGTTGAACAGACGTTCCATGATGCCCGACTGCTCCAGCAGAAAGCCCATGAACAGGAAAAAGGGAATGGCCGCGAGGACCGTGTCCTTCATCACCGAATAGGTCTGCAGAACCGCCAGGTCGAACACCACAGGGCCAAGCGCATAGAAGCCGGTAGCCAATGCGACGGCGCCGAGGGTGAAGGCGATCGGAAAGCCGATGAAGATGACCGAAAACAGCACCACCAGGGCCACCAGGCCCAGCACTTCATTGCTCATACGATCACCTCGGTGTCGGGGGCGCGGTCCGGCCAGTGGCCATGACGGATGGTGAAGCAGCACTTGAGCATCTCGCTCAGCCCCTGCACCATCAGCAACAGGCCGGTCAGGGGCATGACCAGCTTGAAGGGCCAGGCGATTGGCTGCCAGGCGCTGCTGACGAAGGTCTCGCTGGTCTGGAAGGCCTTGAGGAAATAGCCCCAGCCCACGAACGCAAACACCGCCGCGACAGGCAGGTACATGAGCAGATAGCCGGCCAGGTCCGTCCAGGCCTGCCGGCGCGGTGACCAGTTGGCATAGAAGGTATCGGTGCGTACATGCCCCTTGCGCTGAAGGGTGAACGCCGCCCCGAGCATGAAAAAGCTGCCGTAGAGCATGAAGGTCATGTCATAGGCCCAGATGGTGGGCGCGTTGAAGACATAACGCGCCACCACCTCGTAGCACAGGGAGAGCACCATCGGCGCGATCATCCAGGCCGCCAGGCGGCCTGACCAGATCGACACCTGATCGAGCCCGCGCGCCAGCGCCGCGAGGCCGGAATCCGCTGTCGTGCGGGCATCGGTCATGGTGTCTCCTTACTTGGCATTCGGCGAATCACTGCCGAGGTTGTAGTACAGGCCGTTGATCTTGTTCCAGTACGGCACCACCAGCTTGGCAAAGGTGCGCTGGGACTCCAGCGTTTCCTTGAAGAAGGGATTCTTGGTAGCTTCGCGGTCGTAGATGGTGTTGGTGGCCTTGATGAAGGCCGGGAAGATGTCGCGCGGCGTATCGTGGATTTCCACCTTGTGATCGGCCTTGAGCTTTTGCACCGCCAGGGCATTGCGCTGCACGTTGTAGGTATAGGTCTCGGTCATGGTCGCCATGCAGGCCGCCTCGACGATGGCCTTCAGGTCCGGCGCCAGCTTGTTACAGGTTGTTTTGTTGATCAGCATATCGGCCACATCGCTGGACTGGTGCAGGCCCTGCAGGTAGTAGTGCTTGAAGACATTGTGGAAACCCAGGGCCATGTCATCGGCCGGACCGATCCATTCGGCCGCATCGAGCACACCACGCTGGGCGGCAGGAACGATCTCGCCACCAGGCATGGCCACCGCATTGACGCCCATTTCCTTGAAGACCTCGGCGACCAGGCCCGGCGGGCAGCGGTACTTGAGCTTCTTGAAGTCCTCGAGATTGCGGATGGGATTCTTGAACCAGCCCAGAGGATCCGGCCCCATGGGCTGGACCATGAAGGGCTCGATGTTCAGCTTGAGCGCTTCACTGTAAAAGCGCTTGAACAGCGCATAGCCACCGCCCTGGAACAGCCAGGCCACATGCGAGAGCTGGTCCATGCCGGTACCACCGCCCGCCGCAGGGTTGGAGAACAGGCCTGCGGCCGTGTTCTTGCCGGACCAGTAATGGGTCCAGGCATAACCGCCATCGACCACGCCCTTGTCAACGGCATCAACGATCTCGAAGGCAGCCACCACGGCACCATCGGGAAGCATCTCCATCTTCAGGCGTCCATTGGACATCTTGTCCACCCGATCGGCCAGGCGCTTCATCAGGTCAAAGTAGATGCTCGAACTGGGCACCGCCGTCTGGATCTTCAGCCGCGTGACGTTCTGTGCAATCGCGGGCGCCGCCAGCAGGGTTCCGGCCGAGGCCACGGTTGCCGCGCCAGCGCCGAGGACACGGCGACGGCTCGGGGGGGTCAATTTTTCCATTTCAGTCTCCTCTTGGTTCTTCGTAACAGGACTCAACAGACCAAACATCAGCTTGCAGCACTACGCTGCCGTATCCTGCCGGATCATGTCGGCCGCCTTCTCGGCCATCATGATCGCGGCGGCATTGGTGTTGCCGGACACCAGGGTCGGCATGACCGAGCAATCGACCACCCGCAAACCGGCCATGCCGTGCACCCGCAGTCGCGCATCGACCACCGCTCCTTGCGCCGGATCGCGCCCCATGGCGCAGGTACCGCTGGGGTGAAAGATGGTGGCACCATTGTTGCGACAGAATTCGAGCAGGGCCGCATCGTCGCCAGCCTCGGGTCCGGGCTTGACTTCACGCCGCACCAGCGGCTGCATGGCCCGCGACTGGGCGATGGCACGGGCTGACTTGACCGCTGCCACCGCGGTACGGCGGTCCAGATCGGTGGACAGATAGTTGGGTTGCATCTCGGGCGTCTCGAAGGGGTCGTTCGAGCGGATCCGGATATGGCCACGCGACTGGGGCCGCAGCTGACACACCGACAGCGTGAACCCGGAGAAGGGATGAACCTTGCCCCCGGCCATGTCTGCCGACAGGGTGGCCACATGGAACTGGATGTCCGGCGTGGCGGACTCGTCGGGCAAGGCGCGCATGAAGCAGCCGCCCTGGTTGATGCCGACCGCCAGGGGACCGGAGCGGGTGAAGAGCCACTGAAGGCCCACCCGGGCCTGACCCCACCAGGAATTCATGTCGTCGTTGGTGGTGGGTCGGGTCGATTCGTAGATCAGCCGCATCTGCAGGTGGTCCTGCAGATTGCCTCCCACACCTTCGAGCGCGTGGACCACCGGCACGCCGCGCGACTGCAGCAGGTCCGCCGGCCCGATGCCGGACAACTGCAGCAGCTGCGGCGACTGGATCGCACCGGCGCACAGGATGACCTCGGCGCGGCTGTGTGCAATCTTGTCGAGGCCCGATTGCCGATAGCGAACACCGGTGGCGCGGCGCCCCTCGAGCACAAGGCCTGTCGCCTGCGCCTGCGTCTCGATGCGCAGGTTGTCGCGCTGGCGGGCGGGCTTGAGGTAGGCCTTGGCCGTGCTGCAGCGCAGGCCGGCGCGCGTCGTGAGCTGAAAATAGCCGGCACCTTCCTGACGCGGCCCATTGAAGTCCTCGGTGCGCGGCACACCGATTTCAGCGGCACCGGCGATGAACCCTTCGATCAGCGGATGCCGTGCGCCGATGTCGGAGACGGCCAGAGGTCCGTCGGCGCCATGCCACGGGTCGGCACCACGCTGGTTGGCTTCCGAGCGGATGAAGTAGGGCAGGACTTCCTCGAAGGACCAGCCGGGATTGCCTGCGGCGGCCCAGCGGTCGAAGTCCTCACGCTGGCCACGGATGTAGATCAGCCCGTTGATGGAGCTGCTGCCACCCAGGGTCTTGCCGCGCGGCCAGTAGATCCGGCGGCCGTTCATGTTGGGATCAGGGTCTGTGTGAAAGCACCAGTTGTAGGTCTTGCTCCACATGGTCTTGCCATAGCCGACCGGCAGGTGGATCCAGAACGAGCGGTCCGGCGGACCGGCCTCGAGCAGCAGGACGCGCACGGACGGGTCCTCGGACAGGCGCGATGCCAGTACCGCGCCGGATGACCCTGCACCGACCACGATGAAGTCGTACGCGTCCATCTCCCCCTCGTGCCCGAGCTCGCGTCCAGGCTGTTTTTTGTCAGGATCCGGACCCTCCGGATCTGGAACGTTTTGTTCCGTTTCAGGAATCGTAAGTCACGACCGCGGGCTTTGCAAGCACCCTGCCTGCGAACGCGGCATATAACGAAACATGCCGCATCGCGGCATAATGCAGGCAACCGCTTCATCAGCCATGAGTGCAAACAAGACCACCAAGCCCAGGCCTGCGTCCAAAGCCAAGGACAAGCCGGGCGCAAGCTCATCGCCCTCGCCGGCTGACCGCAGTCTGGCGGTGCTGGCGCTGCTGGCGCGTGAGGGCCGGGCCCTGCCTCTGGCCGAGGTGGCGGCGCAACTGGGGATTCCGAAAACCAGCGCCCATCGCCTTTGCACGCAGCTGGTGGACAACGGCTATCTGGCCCGTGACATCGACCAGCGTGTCTACCGGATCGGCCCGGCGCTTCGTGCCCTCGCCTTCGACGCGCTGAACCACAGCGTGGAGCGTGCCCAACGCCATGCCATCCTCGATGACCTGGTCCGCGAGGTCGGCGAGACCTGCAATTTCACGACGCTCGATGGCAATCGCATCCTGTACCTGGATCGCGTCGAGGCGCATTGGCCGCTGCGCCTGTCGCTAGAGGTAGGCTCGCATGTGCCGCTGCATTGCACCGCCAGCGGCAAGCTGTTTCTGGCGCTGCTCGACGAGCCCTCCCGGCTCAAATTGATCGACACCCTGCGGCTCGAGCGGCTTACGCGCAACACGCTGACGCGCCGCGAGGCCCTGCTCAAGGAATGCCACGCCATTGCCCAGCAAGGCCATGCCACCGATCGCGAGGAATTCATGGCCGGTCTGGTGGCGGTCGCGGTGCCGGTTCAGGACCGCAGCGGCCGCATGCGCGCGGCCATTGCGGTGCATGGACCCACGGCCCGCATGTCCCTGGATGACGCCCTGGCACGCCTGCCGGCGCTCAAGGCAGCAGCACGGCGCATGGGCAAACTGCTCTGAACGACGGGCCTGGCGTCGATCCCTTCAGGCAGTCGCCGGCGCAGTCGCCGCCTGGCGCGCCAGACGCTGCGATCGGCGCAGCATCCAGAAGGCAATCGACAGGTTGAGCAGGTTCCAGGCCACGCCGTTGACAAAGGCCATCTTGTACGAGCCGGTGGCATCGAAGATGCGGCCCGACATCCACCCACCGAGCGCCATGCCGATCAGCGTCGCCATGATGCACACCCCGACATACGTGCCGGCACGTGCCGGGCTGAAGTACTCGCGGATGATGATCGCGTAGGACGGGACGATGCCGCCCTGGAATAGACCGAACAGGGCCGAGATCACGAACAGCGAGACCATGCCGTTGAAGGGAATGAACAGCAACAAGGCCAGGCCTTGCAGGGCCGAGCCCAGCATCAGGGTGCGCAGGCCGCCGATGCGGTCGCAGATGGCCCCCGAGATCAGGCGGCTGGCGATGCCGAAGGCGAGCATGGTCGAGAGCATCTGGGCGCCCCGCGTCACGCCATAGCCCAGGTCATTGCAATAGGCGACGATGTGGACCTGGGGCATGGCCATGGCCACGCAGCAGGCGACACCGGCCACACTGAGCAGGAACAGCAGCGCCAGCGGCGCCAGCCCGAGCGGCCGGTCGCGCGTATCCTGCCCCTTGGCAGCCGCCGCCTCGCGCTGCAGGTCGGCACTGTGACGCGCCTTCTCGGCGCTGTGCAGACGCAACTCGCGCGATACCCGCGTGCCCCGATGCAACCACAGCGACAGCGGCACCATGGTCAGGATGCAGAACAGGCCGATGCCGATGTAGGTCGCCCGCCAGCCGGCGCGCTCCACGAAAAACTGCGCGACCGGCGGCCAGAGCGTGCCCCCCAGGTAATTGCCGCTGGCGCAGATGGCTACCGCGATGCCACGACGACGCTCGAACCAGAAGGACATCTCGGTCATCAGCGGGCTGAAGGTGGCCGAGCACCCCAGCAGGCCGATCAGGATGCCCTGGGCCAGCGCGAAGGCCCAGAACTGCGGGGCATAGCCGGCCACCACGAAGCCGAGCCCGATAGACAGGCTGGCCCCGGTCAGCGGCAAGGCCACGCCCCAGCGGTCCCCGAGGCGGCCCATCAGCACGCCACCGACGCCAAAGCCGATCATCGTCAGGGTATAGGGCAGCGATGCATCGGCGCGGCTGATGCCGAAATCAGCCTGCACGCCGGGAAGCACCACGACCACGACATACATGCCGCAGCCGCCGATGGTCATGATCGCCAGGGAGACCCACAGGCGCAGCCAGGCCTGGGGCGAATCGACGCCGGGGTGAACGGTCACGGCATCAGCCAAACTGGCGGGCACTGGCCAGCGCCCCGAGTCGGGAGGTGATGTCAAAGAACTGGCGCACCGTCTCGTCGATGATCTCCTGGGCCGAGCGGATCTCGTGGATCAGGCCGGCACTCTGGCCAGCCAGCGCCGGTGCTGCTTCCATGTCTCCGTCGAAGTAGACCTGCTTGATGCCCTTGAGCGCATCAGGCGCCATCACACCGGCCTCGTAGATCGCCTGCGTGCGCTGCGACTTGAGGGCGCGGATGCAGGGCGTGCCCTTCTTGTTGAGCATGAGCGTGCCGGTGGCCTCCGCCTGGACGATGGCCTGCTTGTAGCCCAGGTGCACCGGGCTTTCGGCCGAGCACACAAAGCGCGTCCCCATCTGGATGGCTTCGGCACCCACCGCAAAAGCGGCCGCCATGCCACGCCCATCGCAGATGCCGCCGGCGGCCACCAGGGGCACATCGACGCGCTCGCGGATCGCCTGCAGCAGCACCAGGGTCGAGACCTCCTCGGGATTCTTGAAGCCACCGCCCTCGGCACCCTCCACCACCAGGCCGTCGACACCGGCATCGACACACTTGAGTGCGGTGTCGAGCGTGGGAACGGCATGGTAGACCACGATGCCGGCACTTTTGAGGGGCGCGATGAACTTGGCGGGGCTGCCGGCCGAGGTGGTGACAAAGCGCACGCCGCTGTCGCAGACGAAACGCAGCATGGCGTCATCCTTGAGAAAGCGGATCGGCAGGTTGACGCCGAAGGGCAGGCCGGCGGCCTTCATCTTCAGGACCTCGGCCTTGCAGGCCTCGGTCTCGGCGGAAGACGTCTCGATGATGCCCAGTCCGCCGGCGCGCGACACGGCACTGGCCAGGGGAAAGCGGGCGATCCAGCCCATCGGGGCCTGGATGATGGGATAGCGGGCGCCGGTATGGGCAAGAACTCGGTTCATGGGGTGACCCTTTGCGTAGAGGGCCAAAGGTAGCACCGACACGCCCAGCAGGGGCTGCCGCCCGGGTGATTAGCGGACCTGTCCGGCGCTCGGGACCGGAGCCACCTGCTCATCGAGTGGGGTCACGGTCACACTGACCTCGAGCGTCTGGGCACCCCCGCCCAGCATCACGCCGCGCAGCAGGGTGACATCGCTGAAGTCGCGCCCCCAGCCCAGCGTGACATGCTCGAGGTTGACCATGCAGCGATTGGTGGGGTCGAAATCGACCCAGCCGATGCTCGGGCAATACACCGACACCCAGGCATGGGAGGCATCGGCGCCGACCAGACGAGGGCGCCCCGGCGCCGGCACGGTCATGATGTAGCCACTGACATAACGGCAGGGGATGCCCAGGCTGCGCAGGCAAGCGATCATCAGGTGGGCAAAGTCCTGACACACGCCGCGGCGAATGCGCATCAGGGTCGACAGCGGCGTCGAGATGTCGGTGGCATGCGGATCGAACTCGAACTCGCGATGGATCCTGAGCATCAGGTCGTGGGCCGAGGCCAGCACCGCCCTGCCGGGCAGGAAACTTTTCCGGGCATAGCCTGCGATCTCGTCGCTGAGGGTGACATGCGGCGACTCGTACAGATACCTGACCGGCTCGAGGCGGGTGGGGTCGCCCACCTTGCGCAGGCCGTCGCGCACCTGTTCCCAGGCGATCGAGCCGGCCAGCAGTTCTTCGCCCGGGCGGGGCCGCAGATTGACGGTCGATTCGGCGACGATGCGCAGGCTGTCGTGATAGCCCACGATCGACAGGTACCGGACATGGTTGCCAAAGTAATCCAGTGCATCCTGGCTTTCGTCAGGGCCGGGCTCCATGACGACCGCATGGGCCTCGCAGGACTGGAATTGGAAGCTGCGCGGCTGCAGATGCAGCAACTGCTGCGACAGGCTGACCGGATGGGCGTAGCGGTAGCGGGTTTCATGCAGGACATGAAAGCGGGCGGCCGGCTTGTTCTGGGCGTGCATCATCAGCCCTTGAAGGCCCGCGCCTCGATGCGGCCGGCATAGCTGAAAAAGCGCGCAGCCAGTTGCTCGGAGAGCCAGTAGCTGGCCGAGTGCAGGTTGCGCATCAGGCCGAGCAGCTTTTCTCCGCCAGGCCGCAGGTCCTGGACCGGATCCAGCGCCCGCAGCTGATCCAGCAGCGGCGAGAGGACCTCCTGCCCGCAGGGTCCATGCTGCACCGAGATGCGGTTCAGATAGCCGACCAGGCCTTCGAGCTGAAAGATGATGGCGCGCGGATTGGCGGTATCGAGCAGCAACAGGTCGAGGGTCGGCATCCACTCGGCGCGTGCCATGTAGCGCGAGCGGTAGGTGATGATGCTGTCGCCCAGCTCGAGCAACCATTCCAGGTGGGCGTTTGCCGGCATTGCCAGTGCATGCTGAATCAGGGTGCACATGAACTGCAGCCGTTCGATGCGACGGCCAATCGACAGGAAGCGCCAGCCCAGGTCACGGGTCATGCCATCGAGCGTGAATCCGGACAGCGTCATCAGGGAAACCGCTGCCTCATCGAGCAAGGCCAGGGCATCGGCGATGCCCAGATCCGCGCCGGGCCGCCCCAGGTCCTGGAGCATCTGGTTCAGGCTGCGCCAGTTGTCGGAGGACAGGCGCTCGCGAAGGTTGAATCCGGTACGGAACAACTGCTGGACATGATGGGCCAGGCCGGGCAGCCGCACATCATGCATGGCCTGCAGCAACTGAGCCTCGAGCCCGGCATCATCGAGCGGCTGATCAGGCTCGATCAATTCCAGCCACTCGCACAGGGCCAGCAGGGTCGGCCATTCGCTGCCGCGGTGCTGCGGGTCGGACTCGATCAGCGACTCGAAGCAACGCCGCATCAGGCGTGCCAGGTTGTCCGAGCGCTCGCAATAGCGACCGAACCAGAACAGGTTCTCGACCGTGCGGCTGGCCAGGTGGGTTTCACCTCGGATCAGGTCCTTCGAGGCCTTGGGACTGTTCACCAGGGTGGTCGCATCGACGACCCCGTCGGTCATCACCCAGGTGTCCTTGCTGGCGCCGCCGCGCTGCATCGAGACGATGCGCGCATCGGCACCGGTTGCCACCCGCGTCAAGCCCCCGGGCATGACCTGGAAGCCCTGGGGCGTCGCGCAGGCAAAGACGCGCAGCCCGATGGCAGCAGCACCGAGACGGTCCTGCCGCCATACCGGTGCCTGCGACATGCGCACCAGTTCCTGGGCGACGAAATTTTGCGGCTGGTCGCGCAGCTTCGCGATGAAGTCCTTGCGGCCTTGCGCATCCAGGTCCTCGCCAAAGATCGGCGTTTGGCGCAATTGCGGAAAGGTCGGCTTGAAGACCAGCTTGTCCAGGCGTGACACCGCATCCTCGAGGGCCGCCGGCTCGCCACACCACCAGGTCGCCACCGAGGGCATTTTCAGGGGTTCCCCCAGCAGCAACTCGGAAAGGCGCGGCAGAAAGCCGAGCAGGGCGCCGGATTCGAGCAGGTTGGAGCCCAGTGCATTGGTGACCAGCACCGCGCCGCGGCGTGCCGCCTCAGTCAGCCCTGCAACGCCCAGCGCCGAGTCGCTGCGCAACTCGAGCGGGTCGCAGTAATCATCGTCGAGCCGGCGCAGGATCACATGCACGCGCTGCAGGCCGGACAGGGTCTTTAGCCACACGAAGCCCTCGCGCACCGTCAGGTCGCTGCCCTGCACCAGCGGAAAGCCCAGGTAGCGGGCCAGGTAGGCCTGCTCGTAGTAGGTCTCGTTGTAGGGCCCGGGAGTGAGCAGCACAATCAGCGGACGCTGGTGCTCGGCCAGCGGCTGGCCCTGGTAAGGCAGGCACTGGCGGCCCCAGTGCATGAGACTGTCGCGCCAAGCGGCAAAAAAGCCTGCCAGGCGCTGCACTTTCAGGTCCCTGAAAAGCTCCGGGAAGGTCCGCGCAATGACCATGCGGTTTTCCAGCGCATAACCGGCGCCCGAGGGCGCCTGCGTACGGTCATTGAGCACCCACCATTGGCCATCGACCGAGCGTGCCAGATCGACGGCGTAGTGATGCAGGGCGATGCCGTCCGGATGCGCGATGCCATGGCAGGGACGCAGGAAGCCGGCATGGCCGTGGATCAGCGAGGCCGGCAGATGGCCTTGCTCGAGCAGGGTCTGTTCGCCGTAGACATCGACCAGGAGGCGGTTCATAAGCGTGGCCCGCTGAATCACCGCCGACTCGATCCAGGCCCACTCGCTGGCCGGCAGGATCATGGGGACGACATCGACCTCCCAGGGACGGTCGGTGCCCTGCGGATCGGCATAGACGTTGTAGGTGACGCCGTTCTCGCGCACCTGGCGCTGCACGGTCTGGGCGCGGTGCCGCGTCGCATCGACCGGTTCGCTGTCCAGGAACTGGAGCAAGGCATGCCAGTGCGCGCGCGCCTGCCCGGGCTGGGCGAACATTTCGTCGTAGCGTTGGTGGGCGGCGGGATACGCCTCGAGCAGGGTTTCAGCCATCACCTATTTTGCACCATGAAAGGGCACATCCGCCGCGCCGTTTCAGGGACGCCATCGCAGGTCGAGCGTGTTCGGGTACTTGGGATTGGGCGGCTCGGGCTGCACCTGGATTTTTCCGGGCGTATGGCCATGACCGATGAAGCGGGCAAAACGCCGCGCCTCAGCCGCGTTGGCATTGATCGGGAAGGTGTCGTAGTTGCGCCCGCCGGGGTGGCCCACATGGTAGGTGCAGCCGCCGATGGCCCGCTCGCTCCAGGTATCGACCAGGTCGAACACCAGGGGCGCATGGATGCCGATGGTCGGATGCAGCGCCGAGGGCGGTGCCCAGGCGCGAAAGCGCACGCCCGCCACCGCCTCGCCGGGCACCCCCGTGGGGCGCAGCGGCAGGGGGCGGCCATTGCAGGTCACCACATGGCGATCGCCGGTCATGCCGCGCACCCGCACCTGCATGCGCTCGACCGAGGAGTCGACATAGCGCGAGGTGCCGCCGCGGCTGACCTCCTCGCCCATGACATGCCAGGGCTCGATGGCCTGGCGCAGTTCGATCTCGACGCCCTCGTAGACCACCGTGCCATAGCGCGGGAAGCGGAACTCGATGAAGGGGTCGAACCAGGCGGGCGAGAAGGGATACCCCGCCGCCGTCAGATCCCGCGCCACATCCTGAATGTCCTGGGCCACATGGTGGGGCAGCATCCAGCGATCATGCAATTCGGTACCCCAGGGCACGAGGCCAGCCTTGTAGGGCGTGCGCCAGAAGCGGGCCACCAGGGCGCGCAGCATCAGCATCTGCACCAGGCTCATCTGGGCATGCGGCGGCATCTCGAAGGCGCGAAACTCGACCAGCCCCAGGCGTCCGGTCGGCGAGTCGGGCGAGTACAGCTTGTCGATCGAGAACTCGGCGCGATGGGTATTGCCGGTCAGGTCGATGAGCAGGTTGCGCAACAGGCGATCGACCAGCCAGGGCCGGTCGCTTTCCTTGGCCAGGGGCAGGGCCTGTTCCATCTGCTGAAAGGCGATCCCCAGCTCGTACAGGGTGTCATCACGCGCCTCGTCGACGCGCGGGGCCTGGCTGGTCGGGCCAATGAAGGCTCCCGAGAACAGGTAGGACAGCGAGGGATGGTTCTGCCAGTAGCTGATCAGGCTGCGCAGGACATCCGGCCGGCGCAGCATCGGACTGTCGGCCGGCGTGGGTCCTCCGAGCGTGACATGGTTGCCCCCGCCGGTGCCGGTGTGGCGGCCATCGAGCATGAACTTTTCCGTGCCCAGGCGGGTCTCGCGCGCCAGGGCATAGAGCGTGGTCACATTGGCGGTGATCTCGGGCCAGCTGGCGGCGGGCTGCACGTTGACCTCGATGACGCCGGGGTCAGGCGTGACGCTGAGCGAGCGCAGTCGCGGATCCCAGGGCGGCGGATAGCCTTCCAGGCGCACCGGCAGGGCGCAGTGCGCGGCGGCGGCCTCGATCGCAGCGATCAGGGCCAGGCTGTCCTCCAGGCGCTGCAGGGGCGGCAGAAACACGTGCAGGCGCTGCTCGCGCACCTGCACGCACAAGGCCGTATGGATCACCTCGCGCGGATCGGGCAAGTCCTTGAGCGCATCGGCAGCCGCCGAATCGGGCGCAGCAGCCAGTGCAGGCACCGGCAGAGGCGGCAGCGCTTCGCGCGACTCGAAGGGATCGACGGGAAGATCGGGCTCGAATTCGTCAGGCAACACCCAGGGCAGGGAGTTGAGCGGCAGACGCAGGCCCAGGGGCGAATCCCCCGGCACCAGATATAGCCGTTCCCGGCGCAGCGGCCACTTGCTGGTCCGCCAGGCCGGGGCCGGCGGGGTCGCGGCCGCCTTGCCCTTTCCCGCCGCAACCGTAGGCCGAGGCTTGAGCGGCATGACATAACCGACCACCTCGCCCAGGCCTGTTTCGAGCAGCTGGGCCAGACGCCGGCGCTCGAGCGGGTCCTTCAGGTCGGCGCGGGTCGGGTCGATGTTGGCGGGCAGCTTGTCCTCGAGCAGGATCTGCTGCATCACATCCTCATAGGCGGGAATCAGGCAGGCAGCCGGCAGGCCCAGGGCCCGGGTCAAGGCCTGGCCAAAGCGCAGGGCGTCGGACGCCTTGGCGGCGCCGGGATGCTCATCGCTGGCAAGCAGGGCGGCATCGCGCCACAGCGGCTGACCATCGCGCCGCCAGTACACGTTCAGGGCCCAGCGCGGCAGGGGCTCACCCGGGTACCACTTGCCCTGACCGTAATGCAGCAGCCCTTGCGGGGCGTGATGGGCCTTGAGCTTGAGCAGCAGCTGGCCGGCCAGCCGGCGTTTGTCCTCGCCATGGGCGGCAATGTTCCACTGCGCCCCTTCCATGTCGTCGACCGACACGAAGGTGGGCTCGCCGCCCTGGGTCAGCCGCACATCATCGGCCAGCAACTGCGCATCGACCTGCCGTCCCAGCGCATCGATGGCCTGCCAGGCGGCATCGCTGTAGGGCTTGGTGACGCGCGGGTCCTCATGGATGCGGGTCACCTTCATTTCATGGTGGAAGTCGACGCCGGCCTTGTCGGCCAGACCGGTCACCGGCGCAGCCGATGAGGGCATCGCGGTGCAGGCCAACGGGATGTGGCCCTCACCGGCGAACAGGCCGGAGGTCGGGTCCAGGCCGATCCAGCCGGCGCCGGGCACATAGACCTCGGTCCAGGCATGCAGATCGGTGAAGTCATGGTCGGTTCCTGCCGGCCCGTCGAGGGGCTTCTGGTCGGCCACCAGCTGGATCAGGTAGCCCGATACGAAGCGCGCGGCCAGACCCAGATGGCGCAGGATCTGCACGAGAAGCCAGCCACTGTCGCGGCAGGACCCGCTGCGCAGCTGCAAGGTCTCCTCGGGCGACTGCACGCCGGGCTCCAGGCGCACCAGGTAACGGATGTCGGCCTGCAGGCGCTGGTTGACGGCCACCAGAAAATCACTGGTGCTCATCGGATGCGCGAGGCACTCGGTGCGCAGTCGTGCGATCCAGTCCTGCAGCAAGGGGCCGGCCGGGTCCAGGTGCAGGTAAGGCGCCAATTCCTGGCGCAGTGTGTCCTCGTAGGCAAAGGGGAAGGTCTCGGCACTCTTCTCGACAAAGAAGTCGAAGGGGTTGATCACCGTCATGTCGGCCACGAGATCGACGGTGAAGCTGAGCTCGCGGGTCGGCTTCGGGAAGACGAAGCGGCCGATGTAGTTGCCGTAGGGATCCTGCTGCCAGTTGATGAAATGTTCAGCCGGCTCCACGGTCAGCGAATAGGCATGGATCGGGGTCCGGGAGTGCGCGGCCGGCCGCAGGCGCACCTGGTGCGGCGACAGGTTGACCGGACGATCGTAGCGGTACGAAGTCTTGTGATGCAGGGCGACACGAATGGCCATGGACGATGCCTTGATGAATCGGGGGGCAGCTTGACTGTACCTGAAGCTGCCACACCCTCCTCATGCAAGCGCTGTGCCTTGTTGCTACCCTTTCCAAAGCCTGCGGGACTCACCGCTTTGGTGCAGCGCAGGCTTTGTTATGCTGCCAGCCTGCCCTGCCCTCACTACGGAGACTCGAATTGGTGCATGCCCAAGACACCGGCGACAAGCTTCCCTCCCTCTGGCGCAAAGCCCTGGCCATTGCCGCCACCGGCCTGATGCTCGGCGGCCCGGCCATGGCGGCGCCCGATGCCGCGCTGCAGGCCGCTGCCCAGAAAGAGCAGGCCGCCGTGATCGAGAGCCTGCGCCAGATGGTGCTGATCGAAAGCGGGAGCACCGACCTGGAAGGACTGGCCGCCATGGCCCGCCTGATCGAGACGCGGCTGCAGGCCCTGGGCTTCAAAACCGAGCGTCACAAGGGGACCACGGCCCCGGGGGCCGACATCGTGGTCGGCACCATGAAGGGCACCGGCAAGCGCTCGGTCATGCTGCAGGCCCATATGGATACCGTCTACGAAAAAGGCATCCTCAAGACCCAGCCCTGGAAGATCGATGGCAACCGGGTCTATGGCCCGGGCATTGCCGATGACAAGGGCGGCATCTCGGTGATGCTGCATGGCCTGAAGCTGCTGCAGGATCGCGGCTGGAAGGACTTTGCAACCCTCACCGTCCTGGTCAATGCCGATGAGGAAATCGGCTCGCTCGGCTCGGGTGAGCTGATCAGCCGCCTGGCCGACCAGCACGACGTGGTCCTGTCGTTCGAACCGAACGGCGCCAAGGCGGTCTCACCGCACGAGTTCGTGCTGCTGGGCGCTGCCGGAACGGCGCGTGCCACCCTGACCGTCAAGGGCCGTGCCTCGCACTCGGGCGCGGCGCCGGAGATGGGCCGCAATGCCATCCTCGAGATCTCGCACCAGATGATCCAGACCCGCGACATCGGCAAGACCGTCCCCGGCATCATCCACAACTGGACCAATGTCATCTCGAACAAGGCCACCAACCAGATCCCCGAGCTGGCCACCGCGATCGGCGATGTCCGCATCACCGTCCCCGGCGCTGAAAAGACCTTCGAATCCTCGATGCGCGCACGCCTGGCCGCGAGCAAGCTGATCCCGGACACCGAGACCCTGTTCGAATTCGAATTGCGACGCCCGGCCTTCCTGGCAGGCCCGAAGGGGGCAGCCCTGGCGCGGCGTGCGCAGGCCATCTACAAGGAGCTGGACCGCGAGTTGCTGACGCTTCCGATGACCGGTGGCGGTACCGATGCCGGCTATGCCGGCCGCTCCGGCAAGGCGGCTGTGCTGGAGTCGATGGGACTGGCCGGATACGGCTATCACGCCCGCGATGAATACATCGAGATCGATTCGATCGTGCCGCGCCTGTACCTGACGGCGCGCATGCTGATCGAACTGGGCAAGGATTGATCCGGCGGGGCACAGCCATGTCCATGCTGCATTCGCTCAAGTTCAGCCTGTTCCACCTGATCGGCCTGTTCACGGCTGCCGTGATGCTGGCGGGCGGGACCTGGATCGCAGCCGGCTTTCTTGGCCTGATCGCGTTTTATGTCCTTGGCGATGCCCTGGGCGGCGATGACCTGTCGACCCCGCATCATGCCCATCCGGGCCTGCTGACCCTGCAGCTGTGGCTGGCCCTGCCCTTGCTGAGCCTGATCATGCTCTGCGCCCTGTGGTCGGTCAGCCCGGGTGATCCCCTGGGCATCGGCGCACGCCTGGGCCGCCTCACCGGCCACGATCTGCTCGCGGCCAAGGCGGCCACCACCGGCGCCCAACACCTGGCGGCCTTTGCCATGACCGGTCTGGCGATCGGCATGATCGGCACCATCCCCGGACATGAGTTGATCCATCGCATGAAGGATCCGGCCTCGATGCTGATTGGACGCTGGCTGCTGGCGTTCAGCTTCGACACCAACTTCTCGATCGAGCATGTCCATGGCCATCATCGCTACGTCTCGACCGAACAGGACCCTGCCACCGCGCCGCGCGGGCGCAGCGTCTATGCCCACATCCTGATCTCCACCTGGCGGGGCCATCGCAGCGCCTGGCAACTGGAATGTGCCCACCTCGAGCGCAACGGCCGCACGCGCTGGTCCCTGCACAACAAGGTGTTCACCGGCGCCGCCATGAGCGGGCTGCTCCTGCTGGGCGCCTGGCTGCTCGGCGGCCTGCAGGCACTGGGCTTTTTCATCGCCTGCGGCCTGTGGGGCAAGGCCTTGCTCGAGATCGTCAACTACATGGAGCACTACGGTCTGGTGCGCGCCGAACGCAGTCCGGTACAGCCGCGCCATTCGTGGAACACGACCCGGCGGCTCAGTTCCTGGACCCTGTTCAACCTGACCCGGCACTCGCATCATCACGCCCAGGGCTTCATCCCGTATCAGGACCTGCGGCCCTATCCCGAGGCCCCCATGATGATCAGCGGTTATCTGAGCACCATCGGCCTGACCCTGATTCCGCCACTCTGGCATCACCTGATGACCCCGCGGCTGCTCGACTGGGATCGACGTCATGCCACTGACGAGGAACGCCGCCTGGCCGCCGCCGCCAACCGGCGCAGCGGCCTGCCGGCCCTGCAGGCCTCAGGTGCAGGCTGAGCGGGCTGGCCGCACCTCATCACGTCATGAAAAACATCACCCTCGACGATCTGCACCTGTTCGCGCGTCTGGCCAGCCTGGGCTCGCTGTCGGCCCTGGCGCGCGAGCGCAATGTCGCCGTCAGCCAGATCTCGCGCGCCCTGCAGCGCATCGAGGCGGCCTGCGGCGTACAACTGGTGCTGCGCACCACCCATGGCCTGTCCCTGACCCCGGAGGGCGAGAGCCTTCAGCAGCACTGCCTGCGCATCATCGCCGAACTCGATGCCCTTGAGGCCGACCTCGACAGCGGTCGCGAAGGGGTCAGTGGTCTGGTGCGGGTGTCGATGAGCTCGGTCATCGCGCAATACCTGATGGTCGACAGCCTGCCCTCACTGCATGAACGGCATCCGCAACTGCGCATCGACTTTCGGGTCGATGATGATCTGGTCGACATGGCGCGCGAGGGCATCGACATTGCCATCCGGACCGGCGAGCCGACCACCGACACCCTGGTGCTGCGCAAGCTCGGGCGGCTGGAGCGGCACCTGTATGCCAGTCCGGCCTACCTGGCCCGCCGGGGCGTGCCGCAGGCCCCCGAGGATCTGCGCCAGCATGACCTGATCAGCAACAGCCTGCACCCGCACCTGAACCTCTGGCGCTTTCGAAGCGACAGTGGCGAGGAATCGGTGATCGATGTGGCCAGCGCCAGTCCCTTCGCCTCGGACAGTACCGCCACCCTGGCCTCCTTCGCGCTGGCCGGACTGGGCATCGCCCGGCTGGTCTCGGTGGTGGGCGAACCGCTCGTGCGCGAGGGACGGCTGGCCCCGGTACTCGAAGCGCAGAGCCAACCCGAATCGGTGGCCGTCAATGCGGTGATGCTGGCCGGCAAGCACCGCCTGCCCAAGATCCGCGCCTGCCTGGAGCACTGGGCGAGCAGGCTGTCGGCGTAGAAGCGATAAACCCTTGCGCGGTGATACATCACTGGCGCGTCGGCGCGCGCCAGCGTATGCTGATCGACACGAGGCCTGGCAACGACCTGGCCCAGACAGCAAACGAGGAGACACCAATGCGATTCGCCACCCTGGCCCGCCGCTGGCATGCCCTGCTGCCCGGCCTGATCCTTTTGCCCGCCCTGCTCCTGGTCCCCAGGTCCGGCCATGCCCAGTCCCAGGATTCCCCCAACAAGCCGATCCGGTTCATCGTCGCCTCGGCGGCGGGTGGTGTGGTCGACATCCGCGCGCGCAAGTTCGGACAGCGCATGGCCGACCTGCTCAAGCAGCCCATCCTGGTCGACAACAAACCGGGCGCCTCGACCACCATCGGTGCCGAATTCGTGGCCCGGGCCGCACCCGACGGGTATACCGCCCTGTTCGGCGGCAATACCGAAGTGGTGGTTGTGCCGGCACTGGGCATGCCGATCCGCTACGACCCGATCAAGGATTTCATTCCAACCGCCCAATTCAGTCTGGGTTATCCACTGCTGGTCGTGAACGCCGGGCTGGGCGTCAAGTCGCTGGCTGAGCTGATCGACTGGGCCAAGGCCAATCCCGGCAAGCTGCTGTGCGGCACCTCCGGTCATGGCAGCGGCCAGCACTTCATCTGCGAGTTGCTGGCACGCAGCGCCAAGATCCAGGTGCGCAGCGTTCACTACAAGGGCACCGGTCCGATGCTGCTCGACACGGCGGCCGGTCAGGTCCACATCTCGATCGGCTTCCTGGCCGAAGTCGACAAGCAATACATCAAGACCGGCAAGGTGATTCCGATCGGTGCCCTCTCGCCCAAGCGCATTCCGGTGTTTCCAAATATCCCGACCATGGTCGAGATGGGCCATGAGGGCTTCGAGACCGTCTCCTGGACCGGCCTGTTCCTGCCAGCCGGCACACCCAAGCCCATCGTCGACAAGCTCAATGCGGTCGTGACCAAGGTGGTCCGCGAGCCCGAGTTCGTCAGCTGGCTGGCCGAGACCGGCAGCGAGGCGGTCACCCCGACCCCCGAGGAATTTGCCGCATTCACCAAGGCGCAACTGGAGCGCTGGCGCAAGTTGTCCAACGACTTCGGCATCAAGATGGACACTCAATAGCGATGGTCGCCGCCATCTCAAGTCGCTGGCTGGGTGCGCTGCTGTGCGCCGCAGCGCTCATCGGCCTGGGTGCTCCGGGACCGACGCAGGCCCAGGACTATCCCGTCAAGCCCGTACGACTGGTGGTGGGCACCGCTGCTGGCGGCGTGGTCGACATCCGTGCCCGCAAGCTCGGCCCCCGACTGGGCGAGATCCTCAAACAGCCCATCGTGGTCGACAACAAGCCGGGCGCGTCCTACACCATCGCAGCCGAGCATGTGGCCCGCTCAGCGCCGGATGGCTACACCGTGCTGTTCGGGGGCAACAACGAACTGGTGGTGGTGCCGGCCCTGGGCACGCCGATCCGCTATGACCCGCTCAAGGACTTCATCCCCGTCGCCCAGTTCTCGCTGGGCTATGGCCTGATCGTGGCCCATGCGGGCCTGGGCGTCAGGAGCATTCCCGAGCTGATCGCCTGGGCCAGGGCGAACCCCGGCAAGCTGCTGTGCGGCACCGCAGGCCATGGCAGCGGCCAGCACTTCACCTGCGAACTGCTGGCGCGCGCCGCTGGCATCGAGGTTCGCAGCATCCATTACAAGGGCACCGGGCCGATGCTGGTCGATCTGGCCAGCGGACAGGTGCACATCGGCATGGGCTTTCTGGCCGAGCTGGACCGGCAATACATCCAGACCGGCAAGGCGCTCCCCCTGGCCTCGCTCTCCAATGCGCGTCTGGCGCGTTTCCCGCAGGTGCCCAGCATGACCGAGCTGGGATACGCCGGCTTTGAGCGCAAGTCCTGGACCGGTTTGTTCGTGCCGGCCGGCACCCCCAAGCCCATCGTTGACAAGCTCAATGCGGCGGTCGCCCGGGCGGTGCGCGAGCCGGAGATGGTCGCCTGGCTGGCTGAAACTGGCAGTGAGGCCGTCACCCCGAACCCGGAACAGTTCCGCAACTTTGCCCGCGACGAGCTCGAGCGCTGGCGAAAGCTGTCGAACGACTTTGGCATCAAGGCCGAGCAATAGGTCAGACGGTCCCCTTGAAAAAACCCCGAGCGACTACAATATCGGCGATGTGATCAAAAAATCTCATCGCTGGGCAATCACCAAAGAATCCGGGGCCGACCTGGTTTCGACGTGGGTTACAAAGCGGGCAAGGCATGCCAAGGCGTCAGGTCCTTGTAAATCCTCTGGCAAAAACTTAACTGCAAACGAAGAAACGTTCGCACTCGCAGCCTAAGGGCTGAGAGCGTTGCAACGGACTGCTGGAAGTCCGGGCCGAGTGGGTAACCGCAAAGCTGCAACGTCATCGATTCCAGATCGCGCGCCGACCGGGTCACTTGGGCGGCCGTTAAAACCAAGGTGACTGGATCGTGGTCGGCCTGTTTGTCGGCTAAGCCATGATCGAGATCCAAATAGACAAACTACGCATGTAGATCTGTTCGTGGAGGGCTTGCGGACGCGGGTTCGATTCCCGCCGGCTCCACCATCAAAACAAAAAGGCCACCCCTTGCGGGTGGCCTTTTTGCTTTTGTTCGTCGCGCCCTCGGGTATCGCATCCGCATCCGGCACGAACGATGAGTGCGGGGTTTCGAGTCGCATGCGCCGAGCCGCACGAACAACGAGCGCTTGCAATCGACTGCGCGCCCTGCAAGGGCGATTCCCGCTCGTCACATTTCCTCGGTCCCCAGCCTCGCAAGTCCGAGCGGCTTGCAAGCCGCGAGGTAGCCCGCAGCTGCGCAGCAGTGCAGGGCCTGACGGCTCTCCGCTAACATTGCGCCCATTCCCTGACCCGCAGACCAATGCCATGAACCCCGTCGTCCATTTCGAGATGCCGTATCGAGACCGGCAACGCGCCGCCGATTTCTACGCCCGTGCCTTCGGCTGGCAAACCCGTTTCCTGGGGCCGGAAGCCGGTCACTACCTGCTGGTGACGACGGCGCTGTCGGATGTCGATCCGGCGGCGCCGCGGGGTGCGATCAGCGGTGGCCTGTTTCCCTTCAAGGCGGATTGGCCGGATCAGCATCCCTCGATCGTCATCGCAGTGCAGGACATTCGCGAGGCCATGGACCGGGTGGCCCGCGCCGGTGGCCAGGTGCTGGGCGAGCCGGTTCTGATTCCCGGCTTCGGGGATTACGTCTCGTTTCGCGATACCGAGGGCAATCGCAACAGCATGGTGCAGGCTGAGGTTGCAGGCCACTCGCCCGCACCCCTGCCCTCGCCCCTCTGAACAGCGCCCAGCGCAACGACCCCTCCGACCGGAAGCATCCCCGATGACCCAAAAATCTGTTGAGCCCTTCATCATCACCCGCACGTTTCGTGCACCCCGCTCCCTGCTGTGGCAGGGGGAGACCCAGGCCGAGCACCTGCAGCACTGGCTCAGTCCGGCAGGCTTTCGAACCCTCCATGCAGACATGGACTTTCGCGTCGGGGGCCGCTATCACTACGGCCTGGAGGGCCCCAATGGCCTGCAGATGTGGGGGCTGCAACAATTCCTCGAGATCGTTCCCGAGCGAAGGATCGAGCATCTGCAAAGCTTTTCGGACAAGGACGGTGGCCTGGGTCGACACCCGATGGCCCCCGCCTGGCCCGCCTACATGCACGTCACGGCCACCTACGAGGACACACCCGATGGCAGCACAAGCTACAGCCTCTCCTGGCGGCCCCACGAGAGTGATGATGCTGGGATCGCAAGCTTTGACGGCGCCCGTGAGGGCATGAGCGCTGGCTTTGCCGGCACCTTTGCAAAGCTTGATGACTACCTGGCAAGGCTGCAGGCCTGAGGATCACGCATGAGCGATACCGTCACCTGGCCCAGTCCCACCGAACTGCATTTCTCGCGTTTCATTGCGGCGCCTGTCACGCTCGTATGGCGCGCGCACACCGAGCAAGGCCAGCTGGAGCGATGGTGGGGCCCGGCAGCCTTCAGCATCAGCACGCTGGAACTGGATGTGCGCAGCGGCGGACGCTGGAAGTTCATCATGCACGGTCCCGCCACGCAACCGGATGCCGGCAAGGCTTTTGCGGGACCGCCGACCGACTACCCCAATCTGATCCAATACGAATCCGTCATCCCGGAGCAGGAACTGGCCTGGTCCCACGGTGACTTCGAAACGGTGAGGTTCCACGTCACCACCACCTTTGCAACGCAAGGGGAAGGCACGCGTCTGGAGACGACGATGCGCTTTCCGAGTCAGGCGATACGCGATGCGACGGCCACCTACGGCATCCCCGGACATGCCTCGTCGATGGACAAGCTCGAGGCCTACCTGCGCCAGCCGCACCACGAGCTGTCTTTCACGCGCATCCTGGACGCGCCCGTGGCACAGGTATGGTCCGCATGGACGGTCCCCGACAAGCTCATGCCCTGGTACTGTCCCAGGCCCTGGCAGGTGACCGAGTGTGAGATCGACCTGAGGCCCGGCGGCGCCTTTCGAACCCTGATGCAAGGCCCGGAGGGCGAGCGCAATGATTTGATGAGCTGCTATCTGGTGGTGGAGCCGCAGCGGCGCCTGGTCTGGACCAATGCCTTGCAACCGGGCTACGCCCCTGCCGGCAAGCCCTGGTGCACCTGCGTGGTGGAGATGCAGGCGATCGGTCCGGCCCAGACGCAACTGACTGCGCGCGTGCTGCATGCCGACAGTGCCACCTGTGAGGAACACGCCCGCATGGGTTTCCCCCAGGGCTGGCATGTGGCCCTCGATCAGATGATGGCGATGCTGCAATCGTAGCGAGTGCGCGGTGCAGGTCCCGCCCGATGCAGGAGCCGTCGCTGCAAGTGCCGCTAGCCGGTTTCCCAGCGGTCTCCCTGCGCCAGTCCATCGGGCCGCACCAGCCACGCCCGGGCTTCCGCGTCTCCCAGCAACTGCGCACGCCACCAGCGCGCGGTGATGGCCGCCACAAGCGCATGATGCCGTGGCTGCAGCGCCCGAGCCTGCGGGTTGCGCGGGATGATTTCCACCGCACGGCCGGTCTGGCCACTGAAGGTCATGTGATCGGCATCCTCGAGGACCAATTGCGTCTTGCGTCCGGCGGGCAGGGCTGCAAACACCCCGATACGCCGCTCCGGCGTGGCCCCCACGCCCACCACATCATCGTCCCGGGTACCGGTCAGACACATGATCGGCCGCGTGATGCGTTCAAATGCCCGCACCGCGTCCCCTTGCGCAGGCAGGCTCGGTGAAAACGCCATGAAGGCCGCCAGACGCGGTTCATCGATGCCCGGGTGCCCGGGATAACGCTGTCCGGCCATGCCCAGGGTGGTGTGAGCGCCGAAGGAGTGACCGGACAGGCCCACGGCCCCCAGGTTCAATTGAGCCCAGCGAGCCCTGCCGGCCAACTGCCGCCGTCCGAGTTCATCGAGCACGAAGGCGACATCGGTCAGTCGCGCCAGCAACTGCTCGGGGCCGATCGCCCGCCGCAGGCCGCCACGATCGCTGAAGTCGCGCGCCACGCGACGCACCGCATCCAGGTCGCTGCCTGCATGCTGCAGATGCAGCACCACCAGACCAGCCGCCGCCCAGGCCTGGCCCCACCCCTCGCCTGCCGCGACGGTACCGCCCAGGCCATGCGAGAACAGGACGACGGGCCATCCGCCGGCGGGCATGGAGGCAGCCTCGGAGGGCCAGCGGATGCGCAGCGCAATGGCACGCTGACGGGACGGATCGAGCCACTGCTCATCCTCGGGTGGTGGCAGGCCGGGCTGCGTCGCAGGTGCACTCGTCTGACCGAAAGCGCGAGCCTGCAGGCCCAGCGAGACGGCCACCGCTGATTGCAACCATTTGCGTCGAGGGTTGGGTGGTTGTGGGCCTTGCATGATGTGATCCTTGAGCCGGTCGCGGGGTTCGCGGGTGCAGCGATCCCCAGCCCTGGCATCAGGTGCGCAGCGGATCGAGCAATTCGCGCCGCACCATCGCGTGAATGCCCTTGTTGCCATCCACCAGTTGCGTCACATGCAGGTCACAGGCCAGGCTGCAGAAGACGTAGGCTTGCTCGCGTGACCAGCCCTTGAGTGCCACGATCCAGTCGAGCATGTGGCGCAGCGCCTGACGGGCGGCATCGTCCAGGTCCGGGTCCATGCCCATCGCGATGTAGTGGGTCGGCGTGAGCGCACGCGGAAAGTTCAGCGGGGCCTTGTGCAGCACGAACTGGAAGCGGCCCTTCATGCTGGTCTCAAGCGCGGTCAGGCACACCTCGCCATCGCCCTGCACCGCATGGCCGTCACCGGCCGAGAACAGGGCACCCGGCACGAACACCGGCAGGAACAGCGAACTGCCAGGGATCAGTTCCTTGTTGTCGATGTTGCCGCCGAATTCGCGCGGCTCGATCGAGGATACACGGCCATACGAGGCCGGCGGCGCCACCCCCATGATCCCGAAGAAGGGCCGCAGGGGAATGTCGGCCCCCCAGGGCAGGTGTGCGATCCCTGCCTGCCGGTTCAGGGGAATGACGCGCCGGCTCAGGTGCGGAAATTCTTCGGGCAGGGTGCCCTTGAGGGGCCGGATCACATTCCAGGCCCAGTCCTGGGTCAGCTCGATGTCCAGGATGCGGACTTCCAGTGTGTCGCCGGGCTGCGCGCCCCGGATGGCGATGGGGCCCGTCAGGATGTGGGGCCCCATGATCTGCGGGACCGTTTCAGCGATGAGCCGGTGCTCGGGACGCATGCGCTCGGGCTGAATGGCGTCTTCCAGGCCACCCGACACCGTGTCGACCACCACCGTATCGCCCGATTCGATCTCGAGTACGGGGCTCAGGGCCGCGTCGAAGTGTCCCCAGTGCACCGTCCGGGGCGTGGGCAGGAGGGTGTGGGTCTTGTTCATGGATGTCACGCAGGCGATGGTTGGACTCGGCCCCAGATTACCGCAGGTGCAGACCCTGCGTCGATCAGGCGGCAAGGCGCAGGGGTATAGTTGAAACCGCCTGAGCCTGTGGCCAAAGCGCGTTTCACCGGATACACGGATTTCATCTTGCCCCTTCCCCGCCCCAGCGCCAACGATCGCTCCTCACTGGGCCATACCGTCTACGACGCCCTGTTCGATGCCATGCTGGCCGGCCGGCTGCGGCCCGGGGAACGGCTGGCCGAGCTGCAGCTGTGCGAGAACTTCGGCGTGAGCCGGACCGTGGTGCGTCAGGCCCTGCACCGGCTGGCCGAGTTGCGGGTGGTGGACATCGTTCCCAACAAAGGGGCCACCGTCGCCTGCCCTTCCCCGCGTGAGGCCCTCGAGGTGTTCGAAGCCCGGATCGCGATCGAGACCGCAATCATTCTCAGGCTCGCGCGCAGGATCGGGCAAAGCGACATCGCCAGGCTGCGGCAGCGGTTGGCGAGCGAGCATGAGGCCTTGAACAACCACGACCATCCGCGCTGGGCGCATCTGGCCGGCGGGTTTCATCTGGCACTGGCCGAAATGGCGGGCAGCGCTGAATTGCTGCGCCTGCTGACCGAACTGCTGACGCGCTGCACCCTGATCGTGGCCCTCTACGAGCCGCCGGGCAATGCCTTGTGCGAGCACGAGGAACATACACGGCTGGTGGATCTGCTGGCCTTGCAGGACGCCCCCGCCGCTGCCGCACTGATGCAGGCCCACATCGCCGAGTTGCAGGCCCGCCTGGTCCTGCCGGCCTGAGGCCGTGCAGCACGCACAACAATGGTGACAAACGCACCAAAAAGACTTTGTGTACAAGTCGTGATAAGTTTATTTATTATTTAAATTCATAGACTTGCATAATATTAAAACCTGGCACTGAAAGTGCATGTATACAATCGCCAGCGATCGTCCTGGCCCACTTTCAGGAGCCTTCATGAACCAGCGTCGTCTCATCCTCTCCTCAGGGCTGGCCAGCGCAGCCAGCACCCTTCTGCCCACGGCATCACGCGCCGCCGGCAAACTCAAGATCGGTTTTGTCTATCCCGGCCCGATCGCCGATTCCGGCTGGACCTACCAGCACGACCTGGGCCGCAAGATGGTCGAGAAGGAATTCGGCGACAAGGTCGAGACGGTCTTTGTCGAAAAGGTGCCCGAGTCTTCGGACGCCGAGCGTGTGATTCGCGACCTGATCGCGACCGGTTGCAACATGATCTTCACCACCTCCTTCGGGTTCATGAATCCGACCATCAAGGTGGCCGCCGAATTTCCCAAGGTGGTGTTCGAACATTGCTCGGGCTACAAGACCGCGCCCAACGTCGGCATCTA
This sequence comes from Burkholderiales bacterium, assembly GCA_029977705.1. Classification (GTDB taxonomy): domain Bacteria; phylum Pseudomonadota; class Gammaproteobacteria; order Burkholderiales; family Burkholderiaceae_E; genus JAPOKJ01. The sequence continues at coordinate 32,892 of JAPOKJ010000018.1, forward strand.
CCAGACGCGCTTTTATGAAGGCGCCTACCTGCTCGGCATCCTGGCCGGCTACAAGACCAAGACCAATGTGTTGGGCTATGTCGCGCCCTTCCCGATTCCGGAGGTGATCCGCAACCTGGACGCCTACGTGCTCGGCGCCAAGAGCGTCAATCCCAAGGTCACCGCCAAGGTGGTGTGGGTCAATACCTGGTACGACCCGGTCAAGGAGCAGGAAGCAGGCCTGAGCCTGATCAACAATGGCGCCGACATGCTTTATCAAAACACCGACTCGACGGCGATCGTGCAGCTGGCCGAGTCCAAGGGTGTCTACGCCTTCGGCCAGGACTCGGACATGTCGCGCTTCGGCCCGCGTGCCCACCTGTCCGGCAACACCCTGAACTGGGGCGTGTACTACGTGCACAAGGTGCGCCAGATGCTGGCGGGCAAATGGAAGTCCGAAGACACCAAATGGGGCATGAAGGAAGGCATCGTCCAGGTGGTCAAGCCCAACAAGGAGGTGCCGGCCAATGCCCTGGCGGCCTTCGAGAAAACCAAGGCCGACATCCTGGCAGGCAAGTTCCATCCCTTCACCGGTCCGATCAAGGACGTGGAGGGCAAGATCCGCATTCCGGCCGGCAAGACCATCACCGAGGACGAACTGTGGCAGATGAAGTGGTATACCGACGGCATCGTTGGCAAGCAACCCACCTGAAGCCCTCATGACTGAAGTCGACTTCGAACATCTGAGCGCCTACCAGCGCTACAAGCTAATGGCCAGCCTGATCGTGCCCAGGCCGATCGCGCTGGTGACCACACTGGGTGCCAATGGCGTGGCCAATGCCGCGCCGTTCTCGATGTTCAACATGGTCGGCGAGGATCCGCCCATCCTGATGATCAGCATCAACCGGCTGTCGGATGGGCGGCTCAAGGACACCGCGGCAAACATCCTGGCCAACGGCCAGTTCGTGGTCCACATCAGCGACGAGGCGATGGCCCGGCAGATGCACGCCTGCGGCGAGGCCCTGCCTCCCGAGGTCAGCGAACTGGCCCGGGTCGGCTTCACCGCGGTCCCGTCACAGACCGTGCGCCCGCCGCGCATCGAGCAGGCACCGGTGGCCTTTGAATGCGTGCTGCACGAGACCCTGCAGACCGACAGCCGCTACGTCTTCATCGGCCGGGTGAAATGGCTGTCGGCCCGCGATGGCCTGATCGACACCCAGGCCTGGCGCGTCAATCTTCGCGACTATCATCCGGTCGCCCGTTTCGGCGCCAGCTACTACATCACCAGCCGTGACCGCTTTGCGATCGAGGATGCTCCCGGCCAGGCCGCCAAGACCTCCACGACCATCGACGAACTCTGAAGGAGCCCCCATGTTCAACGATCAGGATCAGTCCTTCATGCAGGTGGCGATCGATGCCTCGGTCACCGCGATGGAGGCGGGCGACATGCCCTTCGGGGCGGTGCTGGCCTCCGCCGATGGCCGTGGCCTGCTGGTGGCCCGCAACAACCAGATCACCAGCGGCGATTGCACCGGCCATGCCGAGATGGTGCTGGTGCGCGAGGCGACCCGCCAGCTTGGCGCAGCCAGCCTGGCCGGCGCCACGGTCTATGCCAGCGGCGAGCCCTGCGCCATGTGCGCCGGGGCCATGTTCTGGGCGGGCATCAAGCGGGTGGTGTACGCCGCATCCACCCAGGACATCATCGACGCGCTGGGCGCGCCGATGCTGCCGATGACGAGCAGCCAGACGCTGGCAGGCGCCGTCCCGGCGGTTCAGGTGCAGGGCCCCCTGTCGGGTCTCCAAGCGGCGCAGGTGCTTCGCGCGTTCGCGGCCCGGCCCGCAGGGTGAACCTGGCGGACGCAACAGCCGTCCGGCTGGCATACAGTCCATGCATCCTGATGCCGATGGTCCGGCATCGCTTCCTCATGCATGGAGAACCCTCATGGATACGCCCCTGGATCCGGTCGTTGCACTGGTCCTGACCAAGCTGCCCCGCTTCGAATCCTCGCAGGTCATGACCCCGGCCAGCTGCCGCAAGATGATGCGGGACATGGCGGCCGCACGCAATGACATCCCGCCGCCGCAACCTGGCTCGGTCGAGGAGGCCGCCCTGCCCGCCGGTGTGCCCATCCGGATCTACCGGCCCGCCGGCCAGGGCCTGCCCACCGTCGTCTATTACCACGGCGGCGGCTGGGTGGCCGGCGACCTGGAAACCCATGACCGGGCCTGCCGGCAGATGGCGATCGACCTGAATGCGGTCGTGGTCAGCGTCGATTACCGGCGACCGCCAGAGGCACCCTTCCCGGCCGCCTACGATGATGCCGTGGCCGCCATGCAATGGGCGGTCGCCAACATCGCAAGCCTGGGCGGTGATGCCCGGCGCATCGGTGTTGCCGGCGACAGTGCCGGCGGCAATCTGGCGGCAGCCTGCGCCATCGCCTGCCGCGATCTGGGCCTGCCCCTGAAAGCGCAATGCCTGATCTACCCGGCGACCGATCTGGCTGGCGGTTATCGCGAGGCAGCCTGCAACAAGGACTACCCCTCACGCGAACAGAATGCCAGCGGCTACTTCCTGGAACTGGACACCATGCAGTGGTTCGCTGACCACTACCTGCCCGATCGCAGCCAGCTGAATGATCCGCGCGCCTCGCCGATCCGCGCCCCCAGCCTGGCAGGCCTGGCACCGGCCGTGGTGACCAGCGCACAGTTCGATCCCCTGCGCGACGAGGGCATCGCCTACGCCCAGGCACTGCGCGCGGCCGGGGTCACGGTTCACGAGCACCGCGGCGCAGGTCTGGTGCACGGCTACGTCGGCATGGCACCGGCCGTACCTTCGGCCTTCGAGGAAGTGCGCCGGCTGCGCGCCGACTTCAAGGCCCTGCTGGGCTAGTGTGGCGCGCCGCACCAGTGGCCCGACGCAAACCCCGGACAATCAACGAGGAGACCCCATGAGCATTCAGATTTCACTGGCCGGCAAGGTGGCGCTGGTCACCGGCGGCAGCCGGGGCATTGGCAAGGCCATCGCCCTGCAACTGGCGCAGGCCGGCGCCGACATCGCGGTCAACTACCGCAAGGACGAGGACGCCGCCCGTGAGACGGTGGCGCAGATCCAGGCGATGGGCCGGCGCGCCCAGGCCTATGCCGCAGCGGTGGACGATCGTGACGATGCCAAGAAGCTGGCCGACGAGGTGCTGCGCGATTTCGGCGCCGTGCACATCCTGATCAACAACGCGGGCATTGCCAGTCGCGGCGCCTCGGTTGTGGATACCGACCCGGGCGAACCCGAGCGGCTGTTCAAGGTGCATGTGATGGGACCGTTTCACCTGAGCCAGTTCCTGATCCCGCAGATGCGCAAGCTGGGTCGCGGCGACATCGTGATGATCTCGAGCGTGGCCACGCGCCACTATGCGGCGCGCGGTGCGCCCTACTCGATCGCCAAGGCCGCAATGGATGCTCTGGCCTACACGCTGGCCAAGGAAGAGCGCAGCAATGGCATCCGCACCCACGTGGTCAGCCCCACGCTGACCGAAACCGACATGGGCAAGCGCCTGGCCAAGGCACGCGGCAGCGCCGACATCCGCACGCTCGATGCCACCTCGCCGTTCGGCCGCGTCAGTCAGCCCGAGGATGTGGCGGCCACCGTGCTGTTCCTGGTGTCTGACCTGAATGCGTATGTGAACGGGCAGAACATTGCGGTCAATGTCGGGGGCTGAGCACCGGGGCTCGGGGGAAAGGTTCGTCATGCTCGCGGCCGCACCCGCACCAAGGATCCATAACCGTCGTTTGGGAGCCAAACCACCGATGCGCGCTCGCTCTCTCGTCCAATGCCTGCGGCGTCTGTGCGCCCTGTGGGCATGTCTGTCCATGTCCGGCCTGCACGCGGGCGCATCGGCCCAGAGCCCTGCCTCGATTGCCCGCGAGGACGGCCGCTCCGTGGCCCTGACCAGCTACGCACCGGTGACGCAGGCCTGTCGCGGGATTGCGATGATCTCCCATGGCGCCGGCGGCTCTGAAAGAGGCTATGCCTACCTGGGCGAAGCCATGGCGGCGAAAGGTTACCTGGCCGTGGTCATGCGCCACCAGGAGAGTGACCTGCCGGCCCTGCGCGAGCGCATGAGAGGCGTGGGCGTGCGCGAGGCCCTGGCCGCCCTGATCACCGATCCGAAGGCCTACAGCGGCCGCTTCATGGATCTGGCCGCCGCGCGCCAGTGGGCCCAGTCGCGCTGCGCCGGCAACGAGGCATTGCTGCTTGGGCACTCGATGGGCGCCGCCACAGTGATGATGGAGGCTGGTGCCCGCAACCTGCCCGGTGTTCAGGGACGCAACGGCTTCAAGGCCTACATTGCCCTTTCTCCCCAGGGTTCCGGCATCATCTTTCCCAGGCATGCCTGGACCGGCATACAGCAGCCGGTGCTCCTGATCACGGGCACCCGCGATGATGAGTTGGGCGGGGGCAACTGGGAAACGCGCATCGAGGCCTTCAGGGACATGCCGCCGGGCTGCAAATGGCTGGCGGTGATCGCGGACGCCAACCACATGCAACTGGCGGGCATCGGCATGCCGGCCGACATGCAGGCGCGGACCGTGCAGGTGATTGGCGCCTTTGTCGACGGCCTGGCCCGCGGCGATTGCACGGCGCCCCCGAAAGCGTCGGGCGTTGACCTTCAGTCCAGGTGATCCAGGACCGCGCCAGGCCATGCGCAGCGGGCGCGAGAGGTTTTTCGGACCTTCCTCAAGCCCTGGCGCAGGCATTGTGGCTATGCTTGCGGCACCCGGCGCGTTTGTCGACCCGCCAACGTGATTGAACGCGCTCAGGAGACTCCGTTGCGGACCACGCTCAAATTGCTTGCACTAGGCCTCGTCCTGTCTGCTTCTGCCCTTCATGTCGATGCCACGGCACAAAGCGGTGATGCAGCGGCCTGGCCCAACAAACCCGTCACGCTGGTCGTTCCCTACCCGCCGGGCGGCACCAGCGACGTGATCGGCCGCCAGCTGGCCCAGCGCCTGCGCGATGAACTCGGTACCAGCTTCGTGATCGAGAACAAGGCCGGCGCCGCGACCACCATTGGCGCCACGCTTGTGGCGCGCGCCCCCAAGGACGGCTACACCCTGCTGCTCTCGGCCGGGACCACCTTCACGGTCGTGCCCCACCTGAGCAAGAATCTGGCCTATACCCTGGAGGACTTCGAACCGGTGGCCGCGGTGGCCACCGTGCCCTTTGCCTTCGTGGTCAAGAAGGACTTTCCAGCCAGGACGCTGCGCGAGTATGTGGCCTATGCCAAGGCCAATCCGGGCAAGGTGGTCAATGGCACCAATGGCCAGGGCAGCCTGGTGCACCTGCTGGGCGAATTGATCGCCAGCACCCTGGATGTGAAACTGACGCAGGTGCATTACAAGGGAGCTGCGCCAGCGACGGTGGACATGATCGGCGGGGTGATCGATTCCAACGTCGAGGCGCTGACCTCCGCTGTGCCCAACATCCAGGCGGGGCAATACCGTGCACTGGCCGTGCTGAGTCCCGAGCGCCTGCCCCTGCTGCCCCAGGTGCCCACCTTCCGCGAGCTGGGCTATCCCGCCGTGGTCGGAGAGACCTGGTATGCGGTGTTTGCCCCGGCCGGCACCCCCAAGCCGGTCATTGCGAAGCTAGGTGCAGCCCTGAAGAAGATCACGACCTCGGCCTCCTTTGGCGACGCCATGGGGAAGATTGGCAACGAGGCCAAATCCAGTGCCAACCCGGCCGAACTGCTGGCCATCACGCAGCAGCAAAGCCGCCTGTGGGCCGACATGGTCAAGCGGCTGGATATCAAGCCGGAATAGGCCCGACGATGGCAGCTTGTGCGGCGCCGCGCGCAAGCGACCTGCAGGCGTTCAGGATTTCTGACAACAGGCCTACGCTGATCCGGCATGGATAACCGCTGATCGGACATCCGCGCCGGGCAGGCGCGGGCTCGCGGACACTCGCCAGATCCCTGATTTTTGGCGGCTATGAGCTCCGACCCTTCCCTGTCCTATGTCCATGCGCTGTTGAAGGCGATGCTGGAGGCCAAGGCCTCAGACCTGTTCCTGTCGGCAGACTTTCCCCCGGCCATGAAGGTCGACGGCAAGATGACCAAGATTGGTGAGGCCCGCTTGACCGGCGAGCACACGAAGGCCTTTGCTCACGCCATCATGAACGAGAAGCAGCGCAAGGCCTTCGAGCAGGACAAGGAATGCAACTTCGCGATCTGGCCGAAGCAGATCGGCCGGTTTCGCGTCAACGTCTTCGTGCAGCAGGAATCGGTGGGCATGGTCATCCGTACCATCACCACCCGGATTCCCAACTTCGACGAGTTGGAGCTGCCCCTGCAACTGAAGGACCTGATGCTGGCCAAGCGGGGCCTTATCATCCTGGTCGGCGGCACCGGGTCAGGCAAATCCACCACCCTTGCCGCCCTGATAGATTACCGCAACGAGCACAGTCACGGTCACATCATCACCATCGAAGACCCGGTGGAGTATGTGCATCCGAGCAAGAATTGCCTGGTCACGCACCGCGAAGTTGGCCGCGATACCAATGATTGGAGCGCCGCTCTCAAGAACACCCTGCGTCAGGCACCGGATGTCATCCTGATCGGAGAGATCCGGGATCGTGAAACCATGGAGTTCGCCCTGTCCTTTGCAGAAACCGGGCACCTGTGCATGGCCACCCTGCATGCCAACAGCGCCAACCAGGCGCTTGACCGCATCGTCAACTTCTTTCCTGAGGAGCGCCATGCGCAACTGCACATGGACCTGTCGCTGAACCTGCGCGGTTTCGTCTCTCAGCGGCTCGTTCCCAAGATCGGCGGTGGGCGCTGCGCGGCAGTGGAGATCCTGCTCAACTCGCCCCTGGTGGCCGACCTCATTCTCAAGGGCGAAACGGGCATGGTGAAGGAGGCGATGGCCAAGTCGGTGGAGCTGGGCATGCAGACCTTCGATCAGGCCTTGTTCGACCTGGCAGAAGAGGGCAAGATCACTCGCGAAGACGCCTTGCGCAATGCCGACTCCCTCAACGAATTGCGGCTGCGCTTCAAGCTGCACGGCAAGTCGGAAAAGGCGGGGCTTTCGATGGGTGGCGCGATTGCCCTGAGTCTTCAGGAAGAGGAAAAGCCCGAGGAAGAAGACGAGCTGGAGGCCTTGATCAAGGCCAAGGCCAGAGAGAAGGCGGAAGCCAAGGCCAAGGCCGAGGCCAAGGCGAAAGCCGAGGCCAAGGCATCGGTCTGAGCGACTGCGCGCGCCTCGGAACCGTCAGGCGCACTCATCACCCATCCGGGCACCAGCGAGGCGATGCTTCCTCAGGCAGGTGCCATGACCGGCACGCCCTCATCGACAAGATGGTCGGGCTGCAGCGCCGCCCAGGCCTGATGGGGTTCCAGCAAATCTTTCAGGCGCTGCCGATCTGTGCCTTCGAAAGCGGCCACGGCTCGTCGCAGCCAGGTCAGGCAGTTGCGCTTGTAAGCAGAGGCGTGACTGCTCCAGGCCTGACCGGCAATCATCATCTCGAGCTGACGCTCTCCCCGAATGACCGCCTGGGCATTGCCCACCAGATAAGGCAGGTACACCGTCCCCACCACATCCAGCAGGCGGCTCAACGCGGCATCGGGCTGCCCGGGCTGCAGCGGTGCCATCCAGTCGCCATCGATCCCAGAGGCGTCGTCGAGCATTTGCACCCACTGGAAACACCTTGGCGCCTGGCCGCGCATCATCGCGGCCGCCGAGGGGTCAATGGCACACTGGCTCAACTGCCCGAACAAGCCGAAGTCGGCCAATGAAGGGCGACTGCCAAAGAGGAAAAGCCGTTCGGAAAGCATGGCCTCAATCACCGCCATGACCTGTTCGTAGACCATGAGCCGCAAAGCATGGGTACTGGCATGGTCGGCCTGCACCATGCGTGCACGCTGGGCACGCTGGCGTTCGAGAAATTGCTGCACCAGGCCCTCGAACTGGCCGGAGGGACAGGGTGACACCCAGCCCGAAATCTGGCGGCGCGCGCAGAACAACTGGTCCTCACCGGGCCGCCAGCGAAGGTCAAACATGGCCTGCACCAGCAATTCATCAGCCATGTCCTCGATCAGATATGACAAGAAGGCCTGCACCGGATCCTCGGGCAGGATGGAGCGCATCCCGGGAAAACGCGCTTCCAGATCAAAGGCAATCGGGGTCGAATCGGCCCGGTACACGCCCTCCGGGTACTGCAATACCGGCACCATCTTCTTGCCTGCTGCCGCCAGTTCTCCGGCTGTTCCGAGGTAGCCCCGCGGCACCAGCCAGATGTGCGGGATACGGCGGTAGCGCAGGATGGCGCGCAGCTTGAGGGAGTAAGGCGAGCCCGGCCCGCCAAGCAATCGGAAGTGGTCTTGAATCATGGGCTGCCTAAAGGCGCTCGGGGCGCCGGTCCTTCGTAGTCGTTGATCACGCCACTGACCGGACAGCCGTCGAGCGTGCCCGCTACGATCGAGCCATCGCGCCAGCGCCCGCCCATTGGTATCCAGTACTGGTAGGTCCGTACAAGCGTGCCCTCCAGCGTCCCTTCAGTGGTTTCGATAAGCATCTGACGCAGGCCCGCCGGGGCATCCAGCCTCACTTCGCTGGCCTTCAGGGGAGCGCCCTGACGCGTACCGAAGCCACGTCTCGCGGCACGGGTCAGCAATCCGACAAAACCGACCGTATCGCCTCGCAGCGACAGGTAGGTAAAGGGTGCAGAAAAGCGCGGCTGCGCCTGCAACTGGGTGTGCTGATGGCCCCAGCCAGCCAGCTCGGCCAGTTGGCCATCGATGCTCACTTCAGCAGCCACCCGTACCAGGCGTTCGTCGCGCCCGCGCAGGTTGGAGCCCTGCTGACCCTCGGTCTGCCATTGCAACGACACCACGAGGGGCATGTGCCCGTCATTGAACACGCAGCGATCAGTCTGCCTGGCCAGCACCCGCGCCTTCAATTGCCCGCGTGCCAGATCCAGATGCACCTGTTGATGCGCATCGCCCGTCAGGGATGAGGACAGGGGTGGGCAGGGATGGGCACTCATGTGCGCGTAGAGGCGTCCGTCGAGAAAGGCGTGCACCCACAACTCGGCGCGATCCGCGGCCGGGTCATGCGAGACACGCACGATCAGCGCGCGCTGGCCATCCGGCGAGACGACATCCACATAGGCTGACCAGGTCTGCGAGGCGTCCGGCATCGGGCTGGCCGGCGGGACAGGCTGATCCAAGGTCATTGCCACCGCCTCAGTCGATCACCTGCCGGAAGCCCTCGCGATTGGGCATCTTCACCCTGGGCAAGGTCGTGGCGTTCATTTCGTCACCCGGACCGACGATGCCATTCAGATGGAGCACATAGGCCGTCACCGCGTAGACCTCATCGGTCTTGAGGGACTGCGGGGCCTGATGGGGCATCGCCCGGCGGATATAGTCGAAGACCGTCGTGGCATAGGGCCAGAAACTGCCCACCGACTTGAGTGGCCTGGCAGTGGCCAGAGAGCCGGCCCCCACGGCCAGGCCAACTGCAGGCCGACCTTCACCCTTGGCCCCATGGCAGGCCGCGCATTGCTCCGCGTAGAGCCTTGCACCGGTCTGCGCATCGCCTTTGCCGGCAGGCAGGCCCGCCCCATCGGCACGCACATCGATATCCCAGCCGGCGAGTTCGCGGGCACCCAGGGGCTGACCCAGGCCAAGACGACCCTGGGCCTGGGCGGGCGTCGCAAGTCCCAGAAGGCTTGCAGCGGCCAGGACGCCGGCAACCCGACGCGCCCATCCAGCCTGGCCAGCCCTTCCTGGAGAGGTATCAGGCGCGTACATTGTGGACACTCCCGTCAGCATCGATCTTCCAGTACTGGATCGCATTGTTGTGATAGAGCGAGGCTGCGCCACGCGCCTTGAGCACCTCTGCCATGCTTGGCTGCAGGTTGCCTTTCTCGTCGATGGTGCGGCTGGCGATCAGGGCCGGGGCCCCCTGCCATTGCCAGGGCAGCCGGAAGCGGGTCAGGGCCTTGGACAGGACCGGCTCCTGCAACTGCGCGTTCTGCCAGGTGCGTCCGCCGTCGACCGTGACCTCGACCCTCGAGACCCGTCCGCGGCCCGACCAGGCCAGGCCGGAGATCTCGTAAAAGCCCTGGCGCCTGAGTTGCTGGCCGCCAGAGGGAAAGGTGATCACCGACTTGGCTTCCATGTGGAAGGTGAACTGCAATGCAGAGCCATCGGGCATCAGGTCGGTGTAGGCGCTGGTTTCCTCGCGGGTGTGCCAGGGCTCGGTGCCCACCTTGAGGCGGCGCAGCCACTTGATGCTCATGTTGCCTTCAAAGCCCGGCAGGAAAAGACGCAGCGGGTAGCCTTGCTCGGGACGCAGCGCCTCACCATTCTGGCCATAGACCAGGATGGCATCGTCGAGGGCCTTCGTCATGGGAATGCTGCGCGTCATGGCGGCGCCGTCGGCCCCTTCGGCCAGCAACCACTTGCCCTCGGGCTTGATGCCGGCCTCCTGCAGCACAGTGGACAACAGCACACCGGTCCATTCGCAGCACGACACCAGTCCGTGGATTTCCTGCGCCGTCTTTCCGGTGGGCCGCACCAGTTCAGCCGCGCTGTTGCCCGAGCATTCGAGAAAATGGATGCGCGACACCGAAGGAAAGCGCACCAGGTCTTCCATGCTGAACATCAGCGGCCGCTCGACCAGGCCATGCACCATCAGGCGATGGGCATCGGGCGGAATGTCGGGCACGCCGGCATGATGACGCTCGAACATCAGGCCATTGGGCGTGATGATGCCGTGCAGGTGTTGCAGGGGCGTACGGGAGCCCGTCGGAAAAGTGGGGACCGGGTTGGGCAGCACCCGCACCACCCTGGCTTCGTGACGCGAAGGCAGTCCATAGGGCGGTGTGATGAAGCCGCCGCCCTGGGTACGGGTCCAGGGCGGGATGTTGGGAGGCAGCAGGGCCGGATCGGTCGCTGCCGGTCCCGTGCCCTGGGCCGAAGCCTGGCCCGGGGACAGCGAAGCCGCCAAGGCACCGACACCTGCCGCAGAGGAGCGCCGGAGGAACTGGCGCCTGGGTGAGGCAGGCGCTGCTGGATCGGTTTTCATCGTTGCCGGGCTCCGATTGAGGCGGGCATGTCAGCCCGATCGTCCGTTCAATTGAACAGGTCAGGATCGGTCTTGCAGATTTCCTGCCACAGCGGCTGGAAATGAAGCCAACCGGTCTGGGCCGTGCCTGCATTCTCACGGGTGTAGACCGCCAGATCGTGCGGAATCTTCTTGGGGGTACCCGCCGCCATGGCCAGCAGTTGCGACTGGGCGCAGCGCTCGAAGCAGGCGAACCAGAAGACCGCCTCGTCGACGGTGGCGCCGACGGTGAAATGCCCGTGGTTCTGGTGGATGGCGGCACGGTTCTTGCCAAAGGCGCGGGCAAAATCATGGCCGGCCTCGACCTGGAGCACCACCGCGCCCCCATGATCGGCGATCACGGTGTTGTTCTCGTAGAAGGCGCAGGAATCCTGCGTGAGCGGATCCAGGGGGATGCCCAGGGCGCTGAAGGCCTTGCCATACACGGAATGGGCATGGGCTGCCGCCACGACATCGGGCCGGGCCGCATGGACCGCCGCATGCAGCACGTACGCCGCACGGTTGACCGCATACTTGCCGTAGACGACCTCGCCGTGGTGGTTGACAAGCAGCAGGTCGGACACCTTCATGTGCCGGAACGACACCGCCAGCGGATTGACCCAGAAATGGTCGGGGAACTCGGGATCGCGCACGGTGATGTGGCCCGCGACCCCTTCGCCAAAGCCGAAGCGGCCAAAGATGCGCAGCGCACCGGCCAGCTTCTGCTTGCGGCGCAGGCGCTCCTCGGCCAGGGTGGCCGCGGGTGCCATGGTGTCAAGGCTGTAGATGGGCACCTGCTTGGGGGTGAGGGGCACGCCGTCAATCGAGGGAACGCGGGCGGCAGCGGGCAGGTCGGTGGGCATGTTCATGGCGGACACTTCCTGAGGTTGCAATGGATCAATCTTACAATCCGGGCAGATATTCCGACGCCGCGCGCACCATTGCCCATGATCCACCCCTTCGACAGGGCCATCGCCCTGACCGCCCTTGACACCGACCACTTCTCGGGCGCCACCTCGCCTGACTATGCCAACATGGTGGGCCCTTTCGGCGGCATTACAGCCGCCACCCTGCTGCAGGCGGCCCTGCTGCATCCGGCCCGTCTGGGCGATCCGGTGGCCCTGACGGTCAACTTTGCCGGGCCGATCGCCGACGGGCCCTTCATCGTCCAGGCCCGGGGCGTGCGAACCAACCGCTCCACCCAGCACTGGATGATCGAGCTGGTGCAAGGCGAGCAGGTAGGCGCCACCGCCACGGCTGTTTTTGCCGTCCGGCGCAGCACCTGGTCCGCGCAGGACGCCGATCCCCCGCCGCAGATGCCGCCGGCCGACAGCCTGCCGCGGTTCTCGCCGGCCCTGCGCATCACCTGGGCCAAACGCTACGACATGCGCTTTGCCGAGGGCGAAGTGCCCTCGACCTTCGATGGCGCGGAGCAGCCCCACGCACGCAGCCGCCTGTGGGTACGCGATGAGCCGCCCCGGCCCCTGGACTTTGCCTCCCTGACGGCGATCTGCGACAGTTTCTTTCCGCGCATCTTCATCAAGCGGCGCTCGGCAGCGCCCATCGGCACGGTGTCGCTGACGCTCTACTTCCATGCCGACGCCGCGGCACTGGCGGCGCAGGGCGCGGCCCCCGTGATCGGCACCGCGCGCGCGACGCGGTATCACAACGGCTACTTCGACCAGAGCGCGGAGATCTGGACTGGCAACGGTCTGTGTCTGGCCAACAGCCATCAGCTCGTCTACTACCGCGAATAGGCCAACGCCAACGGCGCAAAAAGCCTCGTTCGTGCCTCCGATCGGCCCCATCCCGGGCCGGGCTGCGGCACAATCACGGGATGGGTACGAACCGACTGTCCCGCCTCTTTCCCCTGGTCACGCCACCGGCGGCCGGGCTGCTCCTGGCCGTACTGGTCCCGGCCGGTGTCAGCGGTGCGCTCGCCCTGCTCGCCTTGCTGGCCTTGTTCGCTGCTGTTTTCGCTTCGGTGCACCATGCCGAGGTGATTGCCCATCGCACCGGCGAGCCCTACGGCACCCTGGTGCTGGCCCTGGCGGTCACGGTCATCGAGACTGCCCTGATCCTGTCGATGATGCTGGCCGGAGGCAAGGCCAGCGCAGCGCTGCCCCGCGACACCATTTACGCGGCGGTGATGATCATCTGCAATGGCGTCGTCGGCCTGAGCCTGCTGATTGGCGGGCTGAAGCACCGCGAGCAGGCATTTCGCATCGAGGGGACCGGCTCAGGCTTTGCCGCGCTGGCCGCCCTGTCGGTGATGGTGCTGGTGATGCCGCTCTACACCACCAGTTCTCCCGAAGGCACCTACACCGCCTCGCAACTGATCTTCGTGGCTGGCTCCTCTTTGGTGCTGTGGCTGGTCTTCGTGTTCATCCAGACCGTACGGCATCGCGACTACTTCCTGCCGGCGGTGGGGATCGAGGACGAGTCCCTGCACGCGTCGCCGCCCTCGCGGCGTACCGCCTGGATCAGCTTCGGACTCCTGCTGCTGTCCCTGGTGAGCGTGGTCGGTTTTGCCAAGCTGCTCTCGCCGGCGATCGAGTCCCTGGTGTCGGCCTATCAGGCACCCAAGGCCGTCGTCGGGATCATCATCGCGCTGATCGTGCTGTTGCCCGAAACCTGGGCAGCCCTGCGCGCCGCACGCGCGGATCGGCTGCAAACCAGCATGAACCTGGCGATCGGTTCGGCCCTGGCCAGCATCGGTCTGACGATCCCTCTGGTGGTGGGGGCCGCCGTGCTGCTCGAACTGGACCTGACCCTGGGGCTGGAGATGAAGGACGTGGCCATGCTGGCGCTCAGCTTCCTGGTCGGCGCGATCACCCTGGGCTCGGGCCGGACCAATGTGATGCAGGGCGCGATCCACCTGGTGCTGTTTGCCACCTTCCTGTTCCTGACGCTGGTGCCATGAAGTCCCCGCGTCCTCCATCGCCCGTGGCCGCAGCAATCGTCGCCATGGCACGCCGCTCTTGCACGTCTACAGGGTCCTGACATGTTCCGACGCCTATTCCTCATCGCCCTGCTGGGCGCGCTGCCGCTCACTTGCAGGGCCACGTCCCTTGCCGACAAGCTTCAGTCGGCGGATCACGTGCTGCTGATCCGTCATGCCTACGCACCCGGGGTGGGCGACCCACCGAATTTTTCCGTCAACGACTGCAGCACCCAGCGCAACCTGGATGCCGAGGGCAAGGCCCAGGCGGTTCGGGTCGGGCAATGGTTGCGACAGCAAGGACTGCGCCGGGTGCAACTTTTCTCGAGCATCTGGTGTCGTTGCCAGGACACGGCCAGCGGCATGGGCCTGGGCCCCCACCGGATCGAGCCGTCCCTGGCCTCGTTCTTTGACCAGCCCGACGCCGCAGCCGCGAGCAATCGGGCCCTGCAGGCATTCATCGCCCGCACCCTGCCCGGCAAGGGCGCTCAGGCCCTGATCCTGGTCACCCACCATGTCAACATCCGCGAATTCGTCGGCGAGAACATCGGCGTGGGCGACATGATCCTGGCCCGCGTCGGCAAGGACGGCAAGCCCCTGAGCTACGAGCGCATTCCGAGTCCCTGAACGGCTTCATCCCCGCATTTGCCCGTCGGGACGCTCATGGGAAGACGCATGACACGAGTGTCTTTGAACCCTTCGGGCATCTGATAGATAACCATCGGGTTATATCGATATCAATACATCTCATTTGCGTTACGGGCGGGTCGGTGCAAGCATCAATCCCCGCCTGCCGGTCCCGCGACAGGCCTTGCCGCCTGAAGCCTGACCTTGAACGCCGACCAACCTGCTGCCTTTACCCACCAGACTGAAGCCCTGAACGGCTGCCACTGGCATCTGGTGGTCGAGGGTCAGGGTCCGCTGCTGATTCTCCTGCACGGCTTTCCTTATTCCTGGTATGAGTTCCGCCACCTGATCCAGCCGCTGGCCGCTGCCGGCTTCCGGGTGGTGACACCCGACCTGCCGGGCTACGGGCAGAGCGATTGCCCGGACGATCTGGCCCGTCACACCCATGTCCGCCTGGTCGGCGACCTGGTTGCCCTGGTGCAGCGGTTCCAGGCCGGCACCGCGCTGCTGGTGGGCCACGATGTCGGCTCGTCACTGGCCTTTGCCGCGGCCCAGATGCGTCCCGATGTCTTCACCGCCTTCGCGATGCTGAACACGCCGCAGACCCTGCGCTCGCCGGTGGCGCCGCGACAGCTCTGGCAGCAGATGCGCCAGGACAGTGGCCAGGTGTTCTATCAGGAATACTTCGCCCGCGACGAGGCCATCACCGAATTGGACGCCGATCTTCGCCATTCGCTGCGGGCCATCCAGTTCTCGATTTCAGGTGCGGCCGTCGGTGCGCAGAAATGGCGCGCCACGATGGCGCCGGGCGAAGGCTTCCTCGACACCGTCAGCGATCCCGCGCAACTGCCCGCCTGGATGAGCGAGGCGGCGCTGGATGTCTATGTCGAGCATTACCGCCGTCACGGCTTTCGGGGCGCCCTGGCCCCGTATCGATGCCGCGAGATCAACTGGGCCCAGACCGCCTTTCTAAGTGGCTGCCGGCCCACCCAGCCGGCGCTCTTTCTGGGCGGCGATCAGGATCCGGCCAATGAACGTTTCCGCCGCAACTACGACCAGCTCGAGCAGGTCATCCCGGGCCTGCAGGGCAAGCATCTGCTGGCCGGCGCAGGACACAGCCTGCCGGAGGAGGCCACCGCCCAGGTCCTCGCGCATCTGCTGCCCTTCCTCGGCCGGCTCCGAACCACTTCCCCCTCCCTCTGAAAGTCGTCCTTGCCCTCCATGACCCACCTTCTGCCCTCCGCTCCTCGCATCGGCCGCCGGTACCAACTCAGGCGCCTGTCGGCCCTTTTGGCTGCGCCTGCCCTTGCATCGCTGGGCCTGCCCGCGCAGGCGCAAACTTCGCCGGTGCCGGGCTGGCCGGTGCGCCCGGTACGCTTCGTGGTGCCCGCGGGCGCTGGCGGCCAGACCGACCTGTTTGCCCGCTTCATTGCCGAGCAGTTGAGCAAGGCCTTCGGCCAGCCCTTCGTGGTCGAGAACAAGGCCGGTGCCAGCGGCACGATTGGCGCTCAGGCAGTGGCCAAGGCCACGGACGGCCACAGTCTGCTGTTCAGCGCCGCCTCCTTCACCGCGGTCCCCCAGGCGCTCAATCCCCAACTGCCCTATGACCTGCTCAAGGATCTGGTGCCCATCGTCCAGATCGGCGCCGGCGGCCAGTTCGTCGGTGTACCGGCCAGCTCGCCGATCCGCACGCTCAAGGAACTCTGGGAGACCGGCCGCGCACAACCGGGCAAGCTGGCCTACGGCACCACGGGCGTGGCTTCGGTGACCCATATCGTGATGTCCGCCCTGCTCAGGCAGCAGGGGGTGCGCATGAATCATGTCCCCTACAAGTCGGGGGCCGAGGTGCTGCGCGACATGCTCGGCGGCGTGCTGCCGGTGGGCTGGATCGACACTACCACCGGCGGGCAGGCGGCCAAGGCCGGCCGGGTCCGTCTGCTGGGTGTGACCGGCACCTACCGAATGCCAGGCAATCCCGATGTGGCCACCCTGTCTGAGCAGGGCTACCCGATCGACCAAAACGGCTGGCTGGGCTTGTTCGCACCGGCAGGCACGCCGGAGGCGGTGCTGCGCGCCATCAATGCCGAAGTCAACAGGGTGATGGGCAGCGAGGACGCCCGCCAGCGCCTGACCAGCATGAATGTGGCGACCTTTCCCTCCAACACCCCGGAACAGTTTGCCGCGACAGTGCGCAGCGATGTGCAAGCCTGGCGCAAGATCATCGTCGACAACGACATCAAACCCGAGTAGCACTCACCAGGAGAGCGATCATGAACCCCACCCCCTATCAGCATCCGTCTGCCTGGCGCGGTCCCGAGATGGTCCGGCGCAACGACTGGCTGGTGCAGCTGGACGCCGAAGACGTACAGGAACTGGAGCAGGCCCTGGCCAAGGCCCGCGCCGATGGCATCGGCATTCCCGAACTGACGCGCAAGGACGTCAACACCCCGCGCGTGGCACGCAAGCTGGAGGGTGTCCGCAAGATGCTGGAAGATGGTATCGGCTTCGCACTGGTGCGGGGCCTGCCCGGCGACCGCTACAGCAAGGCCGATGCGGCCCTGATCTACTGGATCGTGGGCGCGCACCTGGGCAAGAGCTGGGCCCAGAATGCCCACGGCGAAGTGCTGGGTCATGTGCGTGACCTGGGCGCCGATTTTCGCACCAACAACAAGGCACGCGGCTACCAGACACGCCTTCATCTGCCCTTTCACGCAGACTCGACCGATGTGGTCGGCCTGCTGTGCCTGCGCAAGGCGAAATCGGGCGGCGCCTCCCGCATTGTCAGTTCCACGGCAATCTACAACGAAGTGTTGGCGCGCCGCCCTGACCTGTGTGTCCGCCTGCATGAGAACTACTGCCTGGATCGGCGCGGCGAAGAGCCCGCCGGACAGAACCCCTTCTACCGTTCGCCGGTGTTCCAGGTTCATGATGGACGGCTGTTCGTGCGCTACAACCGCACCTATGTGGAATCAGCCCAGCGATTCGAGCAGGTACCGCGCCTGACAGCACTCGATCGCGAGGCCTACGACCTGATGGATGCCTTGTGCAACGATCCGGCCTTTTACCTGGACATGCAGTTCGAGCCCGGTGACATGCAGTTCATCAACAACTACACCATCCTTCACTCGCGCGGCGAGTACGAGGACTGGCCGGAGCCGGATCGCAAGCGTCATCTGATGCGTCTGTGGTTGAACACCCCGGGCTTCGAAGGTCGCCGACCGGCCAGTTACTCTGAACGCTACGCAGACATGCAGACCTGGCAGGCCAATCCCCGTGCCCCGGTGTTCGACATTTCGGAGATCGAGGCCGAACTGGCCCATTGAAACCGCGCCACGCCTATGATCGCGGGGTCGGCTCTTTCGTCGAGGAATCCCCGTGATCTACCAGCATCGTCTCGTCGTCTCCCGCAATGGGCGCCTGGATGCCCGCAACCAGGCCTTCAGCCAGGGATCCCTGGCGGCCCTGGATGCGCACGGCTCGCAACTGATTGGGGCCTGGGAGGTATGGATCGGCCCCGACCCCCAGGCCAGTGTCTGGCAGTTGCGCCAGTTCGAGAGCATGGCGGCCTGGGAGCGTCATCAGGACAGTGTGCGGGCGGATGCGGACAACAACGAAGCGCGAAGGGCCAGCCTTTTTCCAAACGTCGATTTTTGCGACACCGCCATCCTCAGACCTGCCGATGGCATGCCGGCACTGCCCGCTACCTGGCCCTCCGTGCCAGGCGCTGCTGCCACGCAGGCCGGTGTGTTCGAGCAGCGCACGATCTGGCTTCGACCTGACACCGCGAGGGCCCATCACCGCTTCTACCGGGAAGAACTGCTGCCCGCGCTGCAGGACAGCAACAGCCAGGTCCACGCCCTGTTCGATACCCTGATAGGCCCCGGCACCACCAACGCTGGGTCGCATCGCTCGATCGAACTGCGCCGCTTCCCCGACATGGCCGCCTGGCAACGCTGGCACAGCAGGATCCTGTCCGACCCCGCACTGCGCCGCCTGACCCGCGAAACCTGGCGTGCCCACGTCGAGCGCATGGACACGGTACTGCTCAGGCCGACCGATTACAGCCTGATCCGCTGAGCGGGCTGCGGCACGAACACGACGGGCCGGGCCTCGTCCAGGCTTTAGGGGTCGGCGCGCGGCGGCAGGCTTGTCGCGTTTCGGGCCGGGCCCGTCTGCATGTCGTACTCGCGCACGCCAGGCATGCTGGGCATCCAAGGCAGCGCGGAGCGACACCAGACGGCCGAGGTGGGCGCCAGCTCGGCGCGCTGGCGGGCCGTGCCCAGGCGCAACGAGAGGACGCTCCGGTCCGTCACGCCCGTGCCGTAGAGGGCCGTGCCGCAATCGGGACAAAAGGTCAGCACCCGCGGGTTGCCGCTTTCGGCCGTCTTGACGTATTCCTTGAGGGTGCCGGAGAGCAGGCGAAAGTCCTCAGCCTTGACCAGCACCCCGAAACGAAAGGCCGAGGCGCTGTTGATCTGGCACTGGGTGCAATGGCAGATGGCGACCTTTGCCGGATTGATCTCGGCCTCGTAGGCAATATGACCACACAGGCAGGCACCGTCGATCTTCATGCGGCTTCCCCTCGATGCAGTTCGGCCAGCTCCATGGTGACCTCGCGCATGGCACGGGCCCGATCCAGACTGGGGCGCACTTTTTCGGACCAGGCCGACACGCGATACAGCAGACGGTCACGTCCGGCATCGCCAGACACGCCATAGTGGCTCGTGCCAAAGTTGTCCCACAGCGCCACGTCCCCCTTGCGCCACTGCCAGCGCACCTGGATCTCGGGCAGGCGAGACATGTCATTGGCCAGGCGCAGCAGCAATTCACCCTGGTCGGCCGGCAGGTCATGGACCCGCTTGGCCCAGGCATTGCCGACGAACAGGCAGGGTTGTCCGGTGAAGGGGTGGTGGACCACCGCCGGATGCGTGTGCTGTTCCTTCCTGGCGATCAGCTTTTCGGCAAACCCGGGCGCCTTGCCCTGGTCGTGGCGCAGCGTGCCGTACAGGGAGTCGTGATCGATCTCGAGGTTGACGAACAGCAGCTTGAGTGCCGGATGCAGCCGTTCGAAGGCCGCGCGCATGCTGGCCCACATGGTGTCGGCGCCAAAAGGGACCTCCTCGGCCTGCAGGATCGACATGATGTTCGGATGGGCGCGTCCGGTGACATCGTGATGCCAGACATCGGTGGTCACCCCCTTGCCCGCCGACCGGGATTTCTGGACTACCAGGACCTCGGGATGGCCTTGTGCGCCCATGTTCTTGCCGTAGCTGTGCTCTTCCAGACGATCGCCGAAGCAGCGCGCCACGTTCTTCTGCTGCTCGAAGCTCAGGTGCTGGTCGCGCGCAAACAGCACGCCGTAGTGCCACAGCGCTGTGCGCAGTTCGGCGGCGACCGCGTCGTCGAGCCGGGACAGATGCAGGTTCTCGATCAGGCCGCCGATATGAGGTGTCACCGGAGTGATGCTGAAATGCTTGAAGACCGGCGCTGCATCGGCCATGTTGGCCACAGGCAGGGGTGCATTCATGGACGAGGCCTCCGTAGAAAGGGCAATTCGTCATGATCGCCAAGCGAGTCGGACGACGCCAATGAAATTGCGTGCCGCCCACATGGCAATTTGCTCATACAGTAGGCGACAATCCATCTTCAGACCCGTACCGAAACGCTGGACCGCACCATGAACATCAAGGCATATCTGGGGCGCGACATCAAGCTGCGCCACCTGCGCCTGCTGACGGCGATCGAAGATGCCGGGCAGCTGAGCAAGGCTGCCCGGCTGCTGCATTTGACCCAGCCCGCCCTGTCCAAGGCGCTGGCCGAAATCGAGCGCGGACTTGGCCATCCCCTGTTCGACCGGACGGCCAAGGGCCTGATGCCCAATGCCCGTGGCGCGGCCCTGATCCGCGCCGGACGCAATGTGCTGGCCGAGCTGGATCGCGTCGGGGCCGAGATTCGCGACCTCGACGACCGTCCGGCGCGGGTGCTGCTGGTGGGGGCGATGCCCACTGCGGCGATGAATTTCCTGGGAAGGGCGATTGCCCTGCTGTCCCGTCGTGAACCTGGCCTCACGGTTCGCGTCAGCGAGGGCTTGACCGAGCATCTGCTGTCGCAGCTGGCGGTGGGGCGCCTTCATCTGGTGGCCGGTGCGCGCCTGCGCGACTCGGTGCCCGAGGGCCTGCTGTCGCACTGGCTGTTCGACGACCCGATGCGCATGGTGGTGACCAGCGGCCATCCGCTCGCGCGCCGTCAGTCGCCGACCTGGGATCAGTGCCAGGCCCTGCCCTGGATCCTGCCGGCTCCGGGTCATCCGATCCGCTCAAGCTTCGATGCCGCCTTGCAGCGTCAACGGCTGGCACCGCCACCCCTGGTCCTCGAGGCGCTGGATATCGGCCTGGTTCTGTCCCTGCTGCGCCATGCGCGCGGCATCAACCTGATGCCGGCACGGCTGGCCGAACAGCTGCAAGCCGAAGGCCAGGTGCACATGCTGGGCGGTGACCTGTCAGCGCGCCTGCGCCTGCAACTGGCCACCACGGCCTTCGTGCATCAGGAGTCGGCGACCGATCCCGATGTGGCCGCCCTGATGGACTGCCTGCGGCGGGTGGCCTCCGTGCCCACGCTGGGCCCGGACGAGGACTGATCGCCCAGTGTGGTGCAGGTACCCTATTCGGGCTTGAGGCCTGCCAGGCCGGCCAAGGCCGTCCAGCGTGCCTCGTCCTCGTCGAACAGTTTTGAAAACTGGGCCGGCGAATTGCCTGCGGCCGTGAAGCCCTGCTTCATGAACAGCTCGTTGACCGAGGGGTCCTTGAGCACTTGCTGCATGTCTCGGGAAATCTGTTCCGCAAGCGGCTGTGGCAGGCCGGCCGGCGCAAACACGCCCGCCCAGCCAATGACTTCCAGACCCGCGATGCCTTGTTCCTTGAAGGTGGGCACATCGGGCAGGAAGGGCTCGCGCTGCGGTCCGGTGACCGCCAGCACCTTGATCTTGCCGGCATCGGCCTGGGTGCGGGCCGTGGCCTGCGTCAGGAAACTGAGCGCCAGGGAGCCGCCCAGCAGGTCGCTCAAGGCGGCGGCCTCGCCGTTGTAGGCCACGTGCACCAGATCGGTCTTGCTGGCCGCGCGCAGGCCCTCGCCGATCAGGTGGGCGCCGCTGCCATTGCCCCAGCTGCTGTAGGGCAGGGGCTTTCCCGCCGTACGCGCATGCTCGACCAATTGGGCAATATTGGAGAAAGGCGCATTGCGCGCCGCGACCAACGCAATTGAGCCCACGCCCAGCACCGACAGGGGACGAAAGTCGCGGCGTGGATCGTAGGGGATGAGCTTCTTGACGAAGCGGATCTGAATCATCGGCGTGCTGGTGGCCACCAGCAAGGTATGGCCATCGGGCTTGGCGCGCGCCACTGTCTCTGCGGCAATCAGCTGCGAGGCGCCCGGCTTGTTCTCGACGATGACGGGCTGGTTCCAGCGCACTTTCAGGCGGTCTGCCAGCAAACGGGTGATCACGTCGATGGCCCCGCCGGCCGGGCTCCCGACGACGATGCGCACGGTGTGGTTCGGGTAAGGGCCTTCCTGGCCGAAGGCAGGCAGTGCAGCCGCCAGCGGCAGGCCCGCCAGGGAACCGAGCACGCGACGGCGTTGGTCTTGATCCATCATGACTCCATCAAGCGCAGTCCGGACGGACCGCGATCCAGTATCCAGGATGCTGGTTTGACATGTCAAACCGGGGGCCTCACCATCGAGACGATCTTCAGGCGGGAGTGATCGATGAGTGGCCCAGGCCTTGCAACCCAGCCCCGCAAGGGCTCACAGGTGCGCAGCATCACGGCCTATGCCGTCGATGGCCCCTATCCGCCAGGCTATGCGCCGCAGTTCTCCACCATCCGCTTCGACATGGTGCGATCGGTGGTCGTGCGCGTCGACACCGAGGACGGCGTGACCGGCTGGGGCGAGTGCGTCGGCGCCCGCTCCAACCTGACCATGGCCACCCTGATCAACAGCACCCTGGCAAAACTGGTGGTCGGGCGCGATGCCAGCGATGTGGTCGGCATCTGGGCCCACCTCTACCGCAGCTACCTGCACAGCTCCGGTGCCGACGCTGCGGGCGTCATCGCGATGAGCGGCATCGACATGGCCTTGTGGGACATCCGCGCCAAGCTGGCCGGCTGGCCGCTTTACAAGCTGCTGGGCGGGGCGTCCAAGGCCTTGCCCAGCTATGCCGGTGGCCTGTGCATGAGCCACAAGCCTCCGCCCGAACTGGCCGACGAAGCCCGCGGGCTGGCCGCACAGGGCTATCGCGCCATCAAGCTGCGCGGGGGCGATCGCCCCGAACATGATCTGGCCCGCTTCATCGCGGTACGCGAGGCACTGGGCGAGGCATTCACCCTGATGGCCGACATCAACACCGGCTATTCGCTGGCCGACCTGCACTGGGCCGCCCCGCGCATGGAGCCGCTCAACCTGCTGTGGCTGGAAGAGCCCTTCCCGCCCTATGAGCGCGAGGCCTATCGTCAGGCGGCCCGCTTCGTGCGCCAACCCCTGGCCATCGGTGAAAACCACTTCCTGCGCTACGACTTCCAGGACCTGCTGTCCGAGGGCATTTTTTCCTATGCCCAGCCCGACGTGTCCAAATGCGGCGGCGTGACCGAGATCATGCGCATCGCGGCCATGGCCTCGGCGCGCAAGATACCGCTGTGCCCGCACTCCGCGACCACCGGCCTGAACCATGCGACCTCCATCCATGTACTCTGTGCGGTGGACAATCCGGGCTGGTTCGAATCGGATGCAGCACCGGTCAATCCCCTGCATCACGAGCTGTGCTCCGAGCCCTATGCGCTCGACGCCCAGGGCTGCGTGACGCCCCTTGAAGCACCCGGCATCGGCGTGACCATCAACGAGGACTACCTGGCCGCCCATTCGCGTACGCCGGGCTTGTGAGGCTGCGATGAAGATCACGGCGATCGAGGACTTCCATGCGCCCGGTGGCGGCAAGACCTTCTCCTTCCTGAAGGTCAGCACCGATGAGGACCTGTGCGGCTGGTCCGAGTTCAGCGTCTTCATCGGCAGCCAGGGGCTGAGCGAGGTGATCCGAGCCCTCGCCTCAGGCGTCATCGGGATGGATCCGCGTAAGGGCAGCCGCATCTCCAGCCTGCTGCGTGCCCGCACCCGTGTGGCCGATGGCGGACTCAATGCCCAGGCCTGTGCCGCCATCGAGAATGCCTGCCTGGACATCGAGGCGCGCGCCCTGGGCGTGCCAGTGCATCGTCTTTTCGGAGGCGCCCTGCGTGACCGCCTGCGGGTGTATTGGTCGCACTGCGGCTCCTACCGGGCGCGCGGCGCACAATGGCTCGACAAGCCACCGGTGCGGCACCTGGATGACCTGGTCACGCTGGGCCGCGAAGTGCGCGAGCGCGGCTTTGGCGCCTTGAAGACCAACGTCCTGCTCTTTGATGAGCGCGGTGCCCGCACCTGGGCGCCCGGTTTCGGCATGGGCGAAGGCCATCCAGAACTGAACCTGGACCCGCCCCTGCTGCAGGCCATCGTCGATCAGATGCAGGCCTTCCGGCAGGGCGCGGGCGATGAGGTCGGCCTGGCCCTGGACCTGAATTTCAACTACCGGCCCAGCGGCTTCAAGCGCATTGCCCAGGCCCTCGAGCCGCTTGCGCTGACCTGGCTCGAGATGGACCTGTACGATGCCCAGGCCCTGGCCGACATCCGCGCCAGCACGCGCACGCCGATCGGATCGCTCGAGGCCATCTATGGGCGCCGCCATGCCCTGCCCTTCTTCAATGCCCGTGCCGTCGATTTCGCCATCATCGATCCGATGTGGAACGGCTTTTCCGAATCAGTGAAGCTGGCGGCACTGGCCGACAGCTTCGAGGTCAACATCAACTCCCATGCCTTCAGCAGCCCGCTGGGCCTGCTGATGGGCGCGCAGTTGTGCGCACTGGCGCCCAACTTCCACTATGTCGAGATGGATGTCGACCAGCCGCCCTGGAGCGAGGGGCTGTTCGATAGCGCGCCGCGTATCGAGAAAGGACAGCTGCTGCTGCCCGAGACAGCAGGGTGGGGCATCGTACCCAACGAGGCGGTGTTGTCGCGCCAGATACCCGCCGCGAATCAACTGGCACCGCCCGGTGCCTCGCGGCGCGCAGACAGGTCCGTGCCGGGATGATGCACCTCGGCTTGTCCACCCCCTTTCCCTGCGCCCACCCTCGCCCTCTTCCTGCCGAGTCCCGAAATGAAACTGCTCCTGTCCGATCTGGCTGCCCGAGACCATGGCGAGGCAATCGCTGCGCTGTCGCGCCGGCATGGCAAGCCTCTGGAATTGCTGACCCAAAGTACCTGCGAACAGTCGCCGGCCCTGGCCGAAGGCATCGACATCGGCTGGTACTCGCGCGACATCTTCATGGGCGGCGAACCGGGGCGCATGAGCGTCGCGACGCGGCAGTTTTTTCAGCACTTTGATCAGGCCCGGCAACCGCGCTGGCTGCAGGTGATGTCGGCCGGCACCGACATGCCCTTGTATCAACCGTCCATCAAGCGTGGAGTCATGCTGACCACGGCCTCCGGTGTCGCCGCCCAGCCGATTGCGCATACGGTGATCGCCGCCCTTATGGGCTTGTCGCGCGGCTTTCCCGCCTGGATAGACGCCCAGTCACGCAACGAGTGGCGCCGGACCCCGGACGAGCAGGCACCGCGCGACCTGCCCGGTCAGCACGCGGTCATCGTCGGACTAGGACCGATCGGCCTTGAGGTGGCGCGCCTGTTGCGGGCCCTCGGACTGCGTCTGACCGGCATACGCCGTAAGGCACAGGACTGTCCGGCTGTGGACCTCACCCTGCCATACGAAGCGATCGATCAGGTGCTATCGGATTGCGACTGGCTGATCCTGTGCTGCCCGCTGTCCGGGCAGACACGCGGGCTGATCTCGGCACAGCGCCTGGGGCGCCTGCCGGCTCATGCCCACTTGCTCAATGTCGGGCGTGGCCCCTTGCTGGATGAGCCCGCCCTGATCGCAGCGCTGCAGGATCGGCGTCTGGCCGGGGCCTACCTGGACGTATTCGCTCGCGAACCACTGGAGGGCGACTCGGCACTTTGGCAATTGCCCAATGTCTGGCTATCGCCTCACAATAGTGCCGCCTCGACGGGCAATCGGGCACGTGACGCCGGGATGTTTCTGGACAATCTGGATCGCTTCCTGGCGGGCACGGCGCTGCGCAATATGGCCCTGTGATACTGCCGGCGGCAGCAATCGCTTCAGGCCGCGTTCCCCAGCGCGCGGCTGCAACGCTCCAGACAGGACAGCACCAGATCCAGGGCGGCGCCCGGTTGGCGCTCCTGCCAGACCAGTCCGACATCGCCGATGTCATGGGTGAGGGTCAGGTTCAGGCATCGCAAGGCTCCCTGCGCCTCGAAATGCGCAGCCGCCAGGCTGGACATCACCGCCAGCGCGTCGGTCCTGCCCAGCAGAGCCGTCAACACAGTGGACGAACCGGAAGCCAGTATCACCGACGGCAGGGCCAGGCCCTGCGCTGCGAAAGTGGCCTCCACCGCCAGTCGCAGTGGCGTGTCGGCTGGCGGCATCACCCACGGTAAAACCGCGACGTCAGCCCAGCCCGGGCGACGCCGGCGCAACAGTGCGTGACCCGGCTTGCAGACGACGCGGTGATGATCCGAGAACAAGCGGCGGTGGGGAAGGCCTGAGGCCAGGGCGCGGGCTTCCAGCCGGGTGATGAGCAGGTCCAGTTCGTTGCGTTCAAAACGGGCCCACAGCTCGGCCGCAGTTCCCTCGACAAGTGACAGCTCAACCCCGGGCGCCTCCTTCTGCATCTGAAGGACCATGGCCGGCACCAGCGTCACATTGGCCACCTGCATTGCTCCGATCCGCACCTGCCCTGTTCCACCCTCGCGGATGGCGCGAACCTGCTCGCCCAAGTGCTGGGCATCCCTTAGCACCCGCTCGGCATGGGCAAGCACCGGTGCCGCGAAAGGTGTGGGACGCAGGCGTTGGCCCCGGATGAACAGGCGTTCGCCCAGTGCAGCCTCGATGTCTGCCAGCCATTGCGATACCGCCGGTTGCGTGATGTCGAGCGCCACTGCTGCGGCCGTGAGACTGCCTTCCTGGGCGATGATGCGCAGGACCTCGAGATGACGCAGACGAATGCGGCGCTGCCAAGTGTCCGCCGGCGGCATCGGGCGCGGTACGGAAGCATGCCGCTCAGGACGAGGGCCGGCTTCCGCACCAGCGGCGGCTCGATCCGCCATCGGGGAAATCGCCTTTTTCATAAGCTATCGCTAATAGATATAGAACAAGACAATGATTTTCAATTATGCCAGCGAAGCGCATGATGGAACCTGTTGCCCATTGCCTTGAAGGATCCGTCATGCCCCCTCCGAACCCGTCGCTTCCCGCCGCCCCCCAACCCCCGGTGCCGCGCATGCGCCGCCGCAAGCTCCTGCTGGGCGCTGCAGTGCTGACAAGCCCATGGCCGGCCCTGGCGCAAACGCCTGAAAGCCCTTCGCAATGGCCCAAGCGAACCATCCGCATCGTCTCGCCCTGGGCGGCAGGAGGTGGCACCGACATCGTGGCCCGGCTGCTGGCTGAGCGCCTGCGCCAGGATCTGGGCGTTGCCGTGGTCGTGGATGCACGGCCGGGCGCCTCGGGCAATATCGGTGCCGAGCATGTGGCGCGCCAGGCCCCCGATGGCTACACCTTCATGATCACCGCGGCCGCCTTTGCCATCGCGCCCTCGCTGTTCCGCACGCTCAGTTACGACCCGCTCAAGGATTTCGTGGCCGTCACCAAGATCGCGACCGCGCCGCTGCTGGTGCTGGTGCCGGTCAACTCGCCGATCCGCACCATGGCCGACCTCGTGGCATTGACCAAGAAGGATCCCAAGTCGGTCACCTACGGCTCTTTCGGAAACGGCTCGCCCGCGCACCTGATGGGCGAGGGCATCAACAAGCTGGCCGGCATCAAGATGACCCACGTGCCCTATACCGGCGGCGGGGCTGCCACTGACCTGCAGGGCGGAACCCTGACGATGGCGATTCTCGACGCGCTGTCACAGACGCCGATGGTCAAGGCGGGCAAGGTGCGCGCCCTGGCCCTGAACGGGAATCAGCGCCTGCCCGCCCTGCCCGATGTGCCGACCCTGCGCGAGACCGGCATCCCCTTCGATCCGGTGGGATGGCACGCCGTATTCGCCCCCGCCCAGACGCCCAAGGAGATCGTCGACAAGTTCAACGCCGCGATCAACCGCATCATCGCCATCCCCGAGGTACAGGCCCGCATCTACGATGCCGGCGCCTTCCCGGTCCAGCCGCCGACCTCGCCCCAGCAATGGCAGGAAATGTTCCGCAAGGAAATCCAGACCTGGGCTGAGATGGTCAAGATTTCCGGCGCCAGCGTCAACTGAACGAAGACCGACTTCAAGGAACCGCCATGACCGCCAATCCCCCGAGCACCAGCGCCGTCACGATCCCGGGCGTGCGCATTGAAAACGATGTTGTCTACGGCAGTGGCCGAGTCGGCTATGGCACGCCACAGGAGCGCATGCGCCCCTTGCTGCTCAATGTCTACCTGCCCGAAGGCCAGCCGGTCAGTGGACCGCGTCCCGCGCTCATCCTCTCGCACGGCGGGGCCTATCACCGCGGCTCCAAGGACACCGACGAATTCGAGCAGGACGGATCCCAGAACACGCCCATGCCCGAGTACTGCAAGCGCTTTGCCGCGCGTGGGTATGTGTGTTTTTCGGTCGGTTACCGGCTGACCCAGGAGTTGCCGGGCCCACAGGCCCTGCCAATCAAGCGCGACCGTGAGCGGGTGGCACGTGGTCGCATCGACTACGTACGCGAACTGCTCTGCCTGCCGCGGGCCAGCGACCAGGAATTGCTCGAGGGTACCGAGGCGGTCTTCCAGGACGTGGCCCAGGCCTTCCGCTTCGTGCACGCCAATGCCGCGC
>JAPOKJ010000036.1 GCA_029977705.1 Burkholderiales bacterium
CCTCAAATGGAACATGGGCTGGATGCACGACATGCTCGATTACTTCGAGCTGGATCCCTGGTTCCGCCAGTTCCACCAGAACAACGTCACCTTCTCGATCTGGTACGCCTACACCGAGAACTTCATGCTCGCCCTGAGCCATGACGAGGTGGTGCACGGCAAGAGCAACCTGCTCCACAAGATGCCCGGGGATGACTGGCAGAAATTCGCCAACACCCGGGCCCTGCTGGCCTACATGTGGACCCACCCGGGCAAAAAGACCATCTTCATGGGGATGGAATTCGGCCAGCGGGCTGAATGGAATGTCTGGGGCGACCTGCAGTGGGATCTGCTCCAGTACGAGCCCCATCAAGGACTGCAGCTCCTGGTGGATGACCTCAACGTCTTCTACAAGTCACAACCCGCTCTCTGGCGCGACGACTTTGAGGAGTACGGCTTCCAGTGGATCGACTGCAATGACAACCGCCATTCAGTGATCAGCTTCATGCGCCGCGAGAGCACCACCGGCCAGTGGCTCGTGGTGGTCGCGAACTTCACGCCGCAGAGCCATTCCCACTACCGCGTTGGCGTTCCCCTGAGCGGCTTCTACACCGAGGTCCTCAACACCGATGCCGCCCGCTACGGCGGCAGCAACCTGGGCAACCTGGGGGGCAAATTCACCGACGAGTGGGGCATCCACAGCTACGAGAACTCCCTGGATCTCTGTCTTCCTCCCCTCTCGGTGCTGGTCTTCCAGCGCGATGAGAAGCGCAGTCAGGAGAGCCAGGCGGCTGCGGAGACTGAAGTTCGTGACGAAGCGCCGGAACCCGGTGTCTGGAAGGCCTCAATCGGGTAGCTGCTCGGGTAGGTTCCAAGGCCCCATCGCTGGTCCTCATGTCTTCCAACGCCCCCCTGCTGCTGCGCGCCGCCCGTGGTGAGCAGGTGGAGCGTCCTCCGGTCTGGATGATGCGCCAGGCCGGCCGGTACATGAAGATCTACCGCGACCTGCGCGACAAATACCCCAGCTTCCGCGAGCGCTCCGAGAACCCGGATCTCTCCTATGAGATCTCGATGCAGCCGTTCAACGCCTTCAAGCCCGACGGCGTGATCCTCTTCTCGGACATCCTCACGCCCCTGCCGGGCATGGGCATTGACTTCGACATCATCGAGAGCAAGGGCCCCCAAATCCAGGACCCGATCCGCTCGATGGCCCAGGTGGAGGCACTGACTCCCCTGAACCCCGCCGAGACCATGCCCTTCGTCGGTGAGGTGCTGGGTCGCCTGCGCCAGAGCGTGGGCAATGAGGCCGCCGTCCTGGGTTTCGTCGGCGCTCCCTGGACCCTGGCCGCCTATGTCGTTGAAGGCAAGAGCAGCAAGAACTACGCGGTGATCAAGGCCATGGCCTTCCGCGAACCCCAGATCCTGCACAAGCTGCTGGATCATTTCGCCGAGTCCATCGCCAACTACCTGCGCTACCAGATCGACTCCGGTGCCCAAGTGGTGCAGATGTTCGACTCCTGGGCCGGTCAGCTGAGCCCCGCGGACTACGACACCTTCGCGGCGCCTTATCAAAAGAAGGTCGTGGATCTGGTCAAGCAGACCCACCCCGACACCCCCTTCATCCTCTACATCTCCGGCAGCGCTGGCGTGATCGAGCGGATGGCCAAGACCGGCGTGGACATCGTCTCCCTCGACTGGACCGTGGACATGGCCGAAGGCATGGCCCGCATGCCTGAGCACATCGGCGTCCAGGGCAACGTGGACCCCGGCCTGCTCTTCGGCAGCCAAGACGCGATCCGCGATCGCATCGACGACTGCGTGCGCAAGGCCCGCGGCCGCAAGCACATCCTCAACCTCGGCCACGGCATCCTTCCGGGCACCCCTGAAGAGAACGGTCAGTTCTTCTTCGAAGCCGGCAAGTCCGTCATGGATCGCCTCGGAGCCGCGGTTTGAGTTCCACCCCCGCACGGATCCTGATCACGGGGGCCAGCGGTTGCGTTGGCCAACACATCGCTGATCTGCTCTACCGGGAAACCGATGCCGAGCTGCTGCTCTGGCTGCGGGATCCCAGCAAGCTGACGGCCGTTCCCGCGGCGGATCCGCGCATCACTCTGCTGGTGGGGGATCTACGGGATGTGGAACCCCACCGCGCTCAGATCGCGTCGGCGACCCGGATCATCCACACCGCCACGGCCTGGGGGGATCCCGAGCGGGCCCAACAGGTGAATGTGGTGGCGGTCAAGCAGATGCTGGCGGCCACCAATCCCGAGGTGCTCGAGCAGGTGGTGTATTTCTCCACCGCCAGCATCCTCAACAAGGACCTGCAGTTGCTGCCGGAGGCCATGCCCTACGGCACCGAGTACATCCAGACCAAGGCCCAATGCCTGGAGCAGCTGGAACAGCACCCGCTGGCCCAGCGGATCGTGGCGGTCTTCCCCACCCTGGTCTTCGGTGGCCGCGTCGATGGCTCGGGCGTCTTCCCCACCAGTTACCTCACGGCTGGCCTCAAGGAGGGGGCGCGCTGGCTCTGGCTGGCCAAATGGCTGCGTGCGGAGGCCAGTTTCCACTTCATCCATGCCGCTGACATCGCCCGGGTCTGCGCGCATCTAGCGACAAATCCCCATCAAGCGAACCCTGAGGCCGGCCAAGGGGCCGTGCGGCGCTTGGTCCTCGGACAACCGTCTGTCACGGTGAACGAGACCGTGAAGCGTCTCTGCCGCTGGCGCCGGGGTTGGTATCCGCCGATGGGCCTGGACCTGCGGGGTTGGCTGATCGAAGGCCTGATCAAGCTGCTGCGCATTGAAGTGAACGCCTGGGATCGGTTCTCGATCCGCCAGCGCCACTTCGTCCATGACCCGATCAGCCCACCGGAACGGTTTGGCCTGGTGAGCCATGCGCCAACCCTGGAGGCGGTCTTTGAGGACGCCGGACTGAAACACCGGGGCTGATCACAACAGGAGGTTTCAAATGTTGCGAACCTCTGCAGCAATCACGACGAGGACGGCCTTGGCCTCTTAATTTGGCCAGGTTGCACGAGCTCAGATGCGCCGTCTCCTCTCCCTGATTGCCCTTTGCCTGGCGCTGGTGCTGGGTGCTTCCCCCAGCTTCGCCGCTGATGCCGACCACGGCGCCCAGATCTTCTCCGCGAACTGCGCTGCTTGCCACATGGGCGGCGGCAACGTGGTGAACGCCGAGCGCACCCTCAAGAAAGAAGCCCTCGAGTCCTACCTGGCCAACTACAGCGCTGGCCATGAAGAGGCCATCCAGTACCAAGTCACCAACGGCAAGAACGCCATGCCCGCCTTCGGCGGCAAGCTGAGCGCCGGTGACATCGCCGACGTCGCTGCCTACGTCGAGTCCCAGAGCCAGAACGGCTGGGCCTGATTCAGTCCTCACAGGCTGACCTCCGCAACCGCCCCTTCGGGGGCGGTTTTTTTGTGCCTGTTTTCTTCCGTTGCGTCAGCGCGGCCTGAGCGCGACCCTGAGCGATGCGCAGCGATCAAAACCATGGGTGAGCGCCCCGTTTCGGCTCAGACAGCAAACGATCCAGCGCGGTCCGTCGCCGACTTTCTGAAACGCTCCAAGCTCGCCGCGATCCCGCCGCTCAACGGGTCCCAGCCAGACGGCGATCAACCCGACCGTCGCGCTTCAAGCACCTCCAAATAAAGCGCCTCGTCCACTTCGCGGATGTCGTACTCACTGGGCAGACAACCGTGTTGGTGGCGGTGAACCACCAACCAGCAATTGCGCTCGGGGTCGCGGGCGGTGCCATCAAAGGCAAAGGACTCTTGGGCCAACCGCTGGACCAATGCAGACCGGGATGGGTCTTGAGCAGCTGAATCGACGGTCATCTCCGGTGGTCTTGAGCAGACTGGGGCCAATGGATCCAGCCATGATGGCCACTCGGAGTACCTGGTCGCTGCTGTTGCTCAGCCTGCTGCTCTGGGGATCGACGGGTCGGGCCCAAACCAATGAAGCCCTGGCGCCCCTCGATCTGATCCAAGGCGGGGGGACACCCGCGGCGATTGGTCCAAACGCACTGCGGGTGATTGGCGCCAAACGCTGCCGGCTGGTGGTCAACCCAACCCTCCCGGCGCTGCAACCCCTGCGCATTGCGCCAAGCGAGGTGGCGCAGAAAAATCGCATGGGCTGCCTGTCCCCAGCGGATGCGATCTACAGCGCTGATGGCTGCCCGGCCCGCTTGTGCAGCCAGACCAGCGGCGTCCTTCCCCTCCCCGCGGCCCAATAGGGAAACCCTGGCCACACTGAAGAGGACTTCCTCACTCCACCGCCTCGGTCATGGTCAAGTCCCTGGTGAAGACCTCTGCCTTGATGGCTGCCAGCGCACTCTTGAGCAGCCTGCCTGCCCTCGCCCAGGTCAGTGCCGCCAACGTGCGGGCGCTCAACGTCGCGCGCAACTGGGCCGTCAATAACAACGGCGGCCTCAGCGTCTATCGCCCCGCCGCCTGCATGTTCAACACCGGTGACGGTGGGGGCAGCTGCCTCACGCAAAACAACAGCCAGGGATTCCGCTTCAAGTTCCTTGGCGGCCGACCCGGCTGGATTGAGCAGGGCACAGCCCCGACCACCGAAACGGAGCTGCAGGTGTCCGTCGATGGCCGCCAGGTCACCCAAGTGATCTACAACGGCTCACCGCGCTGAGCGGGAAACCGTCCCGAACAGACGGCTCACACGACAGGGGGGTGGAGGACCGAAGCAAGACCTTCGGTTCTCCGCTCCTCCTTCCCCCAACAATCGCCATACGGTTTGGTCACCACCCAACTGAGGGAGGACCACCATGCATCCGACCGCCGAACTCTTCACTGAAAAAGCCTGGGCCGCCATCGTGGCTGCGCAGCAGTTGGCGCAGCAGCGCCGGCAGCAGCAGATGGAAAGCGAGCATCTCTTCGCGGCCTTGCTGTCGCAACAGGGCCTGGCCTCGCGGGTGCTGGAGAAGGCCGGAGTGGATGTCGGCACCCTCAGCCAAAGGATCGACGCCACCATCGAAGGGCAACCGTCCTTGAGTTCTCCCCCCGAGAACGTCTACCTCGGCAAGGGGCTCAACGCCGTCCTCGATCAAGCCAACACGCTCAAAGGGTCCTACGGCGACAGCTACATCGCCATCGAGCATCTCCTGCTGGCCCTGGCGACGGATGATCGCTGCGGCCAACAGCTGCTCTCGCAAGCCGGCACCGATGCCGCCAAGCTCAAAGACGCCGTTCAGGCGATTCGCGGATCCCAAACAGTGACCGATCAGAACCCCGAAGGCACCTACGAGTCCCTGGAGAAGTACGGCCGCGATCTCACCCAGGCGGCCAAGGACGGCAAGCTCGATCCGGTCATCGGCCGCGACGAGGAAATCCGCCGCACGATTCAGATCCTGAGCCGCCGCACCAAGAACAACCCGGTGCTGATCGGCGAACCCGGCGTGGGTAAAACCGCCATCGTCGAAGGCCTGGCCCAACGGATCGTCAACGGCGACGTCCCGCAGGCCCTGCAGAACCGGCAGCTCATTGCCCTGGATATGGGGGCTCTGATCGCCGGCGCCAAGTACCGCGGTGAATTCGAAGAACGGCTGAAGGCCGTGCTCAAGGAGGTGACCGCCTCCGAGGGCCAGATCGTGCTCTTCATCGATGAGATCCACACCGTGGTGGGTGCGGGTGCGAGCGGCGGTGCCATGGATGCCAGCAACCTGCTCAAACCGATGCTGGCCCGCGGGGAACTGCGCTGCATTGGCGCCACCACCCTGGACGAACACCGCCAGCACATTGAGAAGGATCCAGCCCTGGAGCGCCGCTTCCAGCAGGTCTTTGTCGATCAACCCACCGTCGAGGACACGATCTCGATCCTGCGCGGATTGAAGGAGCGCTACGAGGTGCACCATGGCGTGAGGATCGCCGACAACGCCCTCGTGGCCGCCGCGGTGCTCAGCAGCCGCTACATCGCCGATCGCTTCTTGCCGGACAAGGCCATCGACCTCGTGGATGAATCCGCGGCGCGGCTGAAGATGGAGATCACCTCCAAGCCCGAGCAGATCGATGAGCTCGATCGCCGCATCCTCCAGTTGGAGATGGAGAAGCTGTCCCTCGGCCGTGAATCGGATGCCGCCAGCAAGGACCGGCTCGAGCGGTTGGAGAAGGAACTCGCCGACCTCAGCGAGCAGCAAAGTGCCCTCAATGCCCAGTGGCAACAGGAGAAGGGTTCAATCGATGAGCTGAGCGCGATCAAAGAAGAGATCGAGCAGGAGATCGACAAGGTCGGCAAGGAACTGGCCGACTACGAGGAACTGCTGCGCGCCGAGAAAGCGGCGGTGCAGGGCAGTGCCCAGATCAAGGCCGAGATCGACAAGCTGCGGGCGCAGATGGTCGACCTCCAGCGCAAGGGACAGTTCGACAAGCTGGCTGAGATCCAGTACGGCAAGCTGCCCGAGCTCGAGGGACGACTGAAGGCAGCCTCGGAGGCGGAAGCCAATTCCAACAGTACCAAGTCCAAGCTGCTGCGTACCCAGGTAGGCGCCGAGGAAATCGCCGAGGTGGTCTCGCGTGCGACCGGCATACCGGTTTCCCGGATGATGCAGGGCGAGCGTGACAAGCTGCTCAAGATGGAAGACAAGCTGCACGAGCGCGTCATTGGGCAGGACGAGGCAGTGCGCCTGGTCTCGGATGCGATTCGCCGCTCGCGTGCTGGCCTGGCAGATCCCAACAAGCCCTATGGTTCATTCCTCTTCCTGGGCCCGACCGGTGTGGGCAAGACCGAGCTTTGCAAGACCCTGGCCACCTTCCTGTTCGACTCTGAAGATCATCTGATCCGCATCGACATGAGCGAGTTCATGGAGAAGCACTCGGTGGCCCGCCTGATCGGCGCGCCTCCGGGCTATGTCGGATACGAGGAAGGGGGATACCTGACCGAGGCGATCCGCCGCCGTCCCTACAGCGTGATCCTGCTCGATGAAGTCGAGAATGCGCACCCGGATGTCTTCAACGTGCTGTTGCAGGTGCTCGATGATGGACGTCTGACCGATGGCCAGGGCCGGACCGTCGACTTCAAGAACACGGTGGTGGTCATGACCTCCAATATCGGCAGCCATGACATCCAGCGTCTGTCGGCGGATCCTTCGACCAATGATCCCGATCTGATCAAGACCGCAGTGATGGACGAGGTGAAAAAGGCCTTCCGGCCCGAGTTCATCAACCGTATCGACGAGATCGTGGTCTTCCACGCCCTTGACGAGCGCAACATTGCCTCGATCGCCCGCATCCAGCTGCGCAACCTGGAGGCTCGCCTGAAAGATCGCGACATGACCCTGGCGGTCACCGATGCGGCCCTGATGGAGATCGCCAAGGTCGGTTTCGATCCTGTGTATGGGGCTCGTCCGCTCAAGCGGGCCATCCAGCAGCAGATCGAGAACCCGCTGGCGCGTCTGGTGCTCGATGGCAAGTTCGGTCCCAAGGATGTGATCCCGGTCGACTTCAAGGGGGGCAAGTTCAGCTTCGAACGAGTGGTACATTAGCGGCCCGCCGCGTCATGCGGCGTCGCTTCCACTCGTGTCTGAAGAGCTCGCCCACCCATGTCTGTTTCGCTTGAACTGCCCGCTGCGATTGCCCCCGAGGTCCAGCTCCATATCAACCGCAAGCTTGCCGAAGAGCTGAACGCCCGTCCCGAACAGGTACGGGCGGCGGTCCAGTTGCTCGATGAGGGGGCGACGGTCCCCTTCATCTCGCGCTATCGCAAGGAAGTCACAGGCGGCCTGGACGATACCCAGCTTCGTCTGCTCGAGGAGCGCCTGTCCTATCTGCGCGAACTCGAGGAGCGTCGGGTGGCCGTGATTGCCAGCGTCGAGCAGCAGGGCAAGCTGACGGCTGAATTGAAAGCACGGTTCCTGGCCGCTGACACCAAGCAACGTCTTGAAGACCTGTATCTGCCCTTCAAGCAAAAGCGCAGGACCCGAGCCCAGATCGCCCGTGAACTGGGTCTGGAGCCGCTTGCCGATGCGCTGCTGGCCGACCCCAGCCTTGATCCGCAGGAGCAGGCCAGTGCCTATCTCAAGCCTGGCGATGAAAAAGGCGAGGGCGCAGTGGCCGATGTCAAGGCAGCCCTGGATGGCGCCAAGGACATCCTGGCCGAGCGCTTTGCCGAAAAGGCCGAGATCCTGGAAGCGCTGCGTGAGCAATGGTGGCAGCAGGGCCAGATCGTGGCCAAGGTGGTCGAGGGCAAGCAGGCCGAGGGCGAAAAGTTTCGCGACTACTTCGACCACAGCGAGCCCGTCAGCGGCGTGCCCTCGCACCGCGCCCTGGCCTTGTTCCGGGGGCGCACGGCGGGGGTGCTCACCCTCAGGATTGCCCTCGATGAGGAGCAGGAGGCCCTGGTGCCCCATCCGTTCATCATCAAGCTGGGCGGACTGCTGCGTCTAGCCGAGGTGTTCAGGCTGCAGCGCAAGGCCGATGCCTGGCTGGCCGAGGTCTTGCGCTGGACTTGGCGCGTCAAGCTTTTCCCGCACTTCGAGACCGAGTTGTTCGGCCGCCTGCGCGAGCAGGCCGAGGCTGAGGCGATCCGGGTCTTCGGCGCCAACCTGAAGGACCTGCTGCTGGCAGCACCGGCCGGTCCGCGGGTGGTCATGGGCGTGGACCCGGGCATCCGAACCGGCTGCAAGCTGGCCGTCGTGGATGCCACTGGCAAGCTGCTTGACACGGCCACCATCTATCCGCACGAGCCGCGCCGCGACTGGCAGGGCTCGCTGCACACCATGGCGGCGATGGTTCAAAAGCATGGTGTCAACCTGATCGCGATCGGCAATGGCACCGCATCGCGCGAGACCGAGAAGCTGGCCGCCGAGTTGATCGCGCTGGCGGGCAAGGTCGAGGGCGTGGCGCCGCCCAAGAAGGCGGTGGTGTCGGAGGCCGGCGCCTCGGTCTATTCGGCCAGCGAACTGGCCGCCAAGGAATTTCCGGACCTGGACGTGAGCATCCGCGGCGCCGTCTCGATCG
Organism: Burkholderiales bacterium; assembly: GCA_029977705.1. Lineage (GTDB taxonomy): Bacteria > Pseudomonadota > Gammaproteobacteria > Burkholderiales > Burkholderiaceae_E > JAPOKJ01. The sequence continues at coordinate 8,964 of JAPOKJ010000036.1, forward strand.
CACGCCGGCTGCAGGATCCGCTGGCGGAGCTGGTCAAGATCGATCCCAAGGCGATCGGTGTCGGGCAGTACCAGCATGATGTCAATCAGCGTGAACTGGCCAAGCGCCTGGATGCGATCGTCGAGGATTGCGTGAACGCGGTCGGCGTGGACGTCAACACCGCCTCGGCTGCCTTGCTGGCGCGGGTTTCGGGACTGAATAATCAGGCGGCGCAAAAGCTGGTGGCCTTTCGCGACCAGCATGGTGCCTTCCCGGACCGGGCCACGCTGCGCAAGGTGCCCTATGTTTCAGACAAGGTCTTCGAGCAGGCCGCCGGTTTCCTGCGCATTCCCAATGGCAGCAACCCGCTCGATGCATCGGCGGTGCATCCCGAGGCCTATCCAGTGGTTGAACGCATCATCGCCAGGGTCAAGCTCGGTATGACCGAATTGATGGGCAATGCCAAGGCACTGGCGCAATTGCGGCCGGCCGAGTTCAGTGATGAACAATTCGGTGAGCCCACCGTCAAGGACATCCTCAAGGAGCTGGAAAAGCCCGGGCGTGATCCGCGTGGCGAATTCAAGACCGCCAGCTTCGCCGATGGCATCGAGAACCTCTCCGACCTCAAGCCTGGCATGAAGTTGCAGGGAACCGTCACCAACGTGGCCAACTTCGGCGCCTTTGTCGATGTCGGGGTGCATCAGGACGGTCTGGTGCATATTTCCCAGTTGTCCGACAAGTTCATCTCCGATCCGCGTGATGCCGTCAAGGTGGGGCAGGTCGTCAATGTCACGGTGGTCGAGGTCGACGTCGCCCGCAAGCGGATTGCCCTGACCATGAAGAGCGGAATGCCGCAGGCCGGCCGTGGCGGCGGCGGTGATAGAGTCGGGCCTGCTTCGGGAGGCCCGGCCCGCTTTGACCGGAATGCCCGCGCTGCTGGCTCCGGCCGTCCCGCGCAGCCTCTGAGCGGCGGCTTTGGTGCTGCGCTCGCGGACGCCCTGAAGAAGCGTTAATTCACGTGCCGGTTCGTCGAGGCCGGCGCAGATTCATTGGGTGCCGATGCCATGCTTGATCTGAAAATTCGCGGCGCCCGGGTCTTCGATGGCCTGGGCAATCCTGACGTACTGGCGGACTTGGGGGTTCGCGATGGCCGGATCGTTGCCATTGGCAAGCTTGACGAGCCCGCTCGCGACACCATCGAGGCGGCCGGTCTGGCCCTGATGCCTGGCATCGTTGACAACCATACCCACTATGACGCCCAGGTCACCTGGGACAGCGCCTGCAGTCCCTCGCCGCAGATGGGTGTCACGACGGCTGTCATCGGCAATTGCGGCTTCACGATCGCGCCCTGCCGACCCGAGCATCGGGATCGCATCATGCGCAACCTGACCCAGGTCGAGGGCATGTCGCTCGATGTGCTTCGTGCCGGCATCGACTGGCAGTTCGAATCGATCGCCGAATATTTCGACTTCGTCGAGCGCAAGGGCAGCCTGATGAATCTGGCTGGCTTTGTCGGCCACTCCTCGGTGCGCACCTTCGTGATGGGCGATGCAGCCAGCCAGCGCGCGGCCACGGCCGAGGAGATCGAGCAGATGAAAGTGCTCGTTGCTGAGGGCCTGAAGGCGGGTGCCATCGGCTTTGCCACCAGCACTTCGCCTGCCCACAACGGCGAGGGCGGTGAGCCGATGGCCTCGCGCCTGGCCAGCGACGATGAATTGCGTACCCTGGTCGGCACCCTGGGTGAGGCTGGCAAGGGCTTGTTCATGCTGACCAAGGGGGGCCACACCCCGATCGATTTCCTGGCCTCGCTGGCCGAGGACACTGGGCGGCCGGTGGTGGTGGCGGCCTTGCTGCACAACTCGACCAATCCCGGCATGGTGTTCAAGGAACTGGATGCCTTGCAGGCGGCGCGCGAGCGCGGCGTGCAGATCCGTGGCGCGGTCTCCCCCTGTCCGCTGACCAATGACTTCACGATGCACTCGCCCTATCCGGTAGAGGGGCTGGCGGCCTGGAGGCCGGCGCTGGGCCTGAAGGGAGAGGCCCTGAAGGCGCAACTGGCGGATCCGGGCTTTCGCGAGGCGGTGCGCCAGGAGGTATCCAGGCCCGCAGTCTTTCGCATTTTCAATGGCGAGTGGCGCAAGGTGCAGGTCGTCCAGACCCAGCGTCCCGAGCATGCGGCCCTTGAGCATCGCAACATCGCCGACCTGGCTCAGGAGGCGGGCAAGGATCCGCTCGATTTCATGCTCGATCTGGCCATCAGCGAGAACCTGGACACGGTGTTCAGTGCGGTGCTGCTGAACTCGGACGAGGAAGCGGTCGGCCGCATGTTGCGCCACCCTGCTAGCCTGGTGTCCCTGTCGGACGCGGGCGCGCACCTGACCTTTTTCAATGATGCTGGTTTTGGCCTGCATCTGCTGGGCCACTGGTGCCGGGATCGGGGGGTGCTGACCCTGCCCGAGGCGATTCGCAAACTGACGCACGAACCGGCCAGCTTGTTCGGCATCCGTGATCGCGGCGTGATCCGCCCGGGCGCACACGCCGACCTGATGCTGTTTGATCCGGCCCGCGTCAACCGTGGCCCCAAATACCGGGCCCACGACCTGCCGGCGGGTGGCGCACGCCTGCTGACGCCGGCGATAGGCGTGCACGGGGTCTGGGTCAATGGCGAGCGCATTGTCGGCCATGATGGCGAACTCATCGAGGCCGCTCGCCAGGCGCAACTGCGGCCAGGGCGCTTCCTGCGCGAGTTCGCGGCCGCTCCCGCCCAGGCTTAGCTTCGAACCTGCGCAGCGGGTGGAGGCACCTCAATTCCAGGTCAGCGGGGACAAGCCGATCTGGCTGCCCAGCCGGTACAGCAGCTTCATCTCGTCCTGATCAAATTCGAGCGAGTCCTTCTCCAGGCGCACGCCGGGGGGGATGGCCTGGACATTGAACCGTGCACCGATCGAGCGCGCCAGCAGGCTGATTCGCGCCAGATTGCTGGCCAGGTTGCTGCGCTGGGAGTGGTTGATGGTGGCCACCGAGATGGCCACCATGTCGGGCTCGACCGCTTGCAGGTATTCGACCTCGATCTGCTGGTTGACCAGCGCAAACAGGTGCAATCGTGGGCGCTCGCCCCCCATTTCCCGCAAGGCTCCATCGACATCGACCAGCAGCCCCGGGATCAGCAGCGGTGATTCGATCCCTCCGTCGACATGCATCTGCTGGTAGATACGATTTTCATGGACCACCGGGAAATACACAGGCGGGAACACCAGGGGCACCGAGCTGGAAGCGAGCAGGATGTCGCGCAGGCGCGGCACCGTGTCGGGTGAGTTGCTGCTTGCGATGGCGCCCAGGTCCCAGATCACGGTACGTTGCCGGTCAAGATCGGTGGTGCCGACATAGAGCCGGCGACCCTTGCGGTGCTCGGCTGCGATGGCTGCGGCAAAGTCATCGTTGATCAGTTCACGGATCAGGTTGCGCAGCGGGCCCGGATCCTTGAGGGACAGCTCGCGCAGCACATTGGCCAAAGGCCGGTCCTTGTAGATCCGCGAGGCCTGGCTGTTGGTGTAAAGACGCCCCAGCGTTTCATCCCAGGCCGGGCCCAGAAACACCAGGGGCGCCATCAACGCACCGGTGGAGATGCCGGTGATGATGTCGAACTCCGGGCGGTCACCGCGAGCGCTCCAGCCGCGCATCAGACCGGCCCCGAAGGCGCCGTTGGCACCACCGCCAGACAAGGCCAGCATAGTCAGGGACTGTCCCGCCGTCAGGCGGCCCGTTCGCAGCGCCATGGCCTGGGCCAGATCCTTGCGGATCTGGGGATTGCCGGCAGCCGACTGGCTACCCAGGGCGCCCTCGGGGAGGCGGTCGAGGGCGATCTGCGGTAGCGGGGGCGGACGCGAGGCACTGCAGGCGGCCAGTGCCAGAAAGCCCAGGACGAGGGCAGCCCGCCGCAGCGAGGCGGAAAATATTTTCAGCGCCGGCACAGGCCGGTCATCAAGCTCATTTATCATTCGATCCAGACGAAAAGTCATGCCTTGGTGGGCCACGCGTTTTCCGTGGTCAGGGACAGCCCGGGATATCGTCCAAGAAATACCTCTCTCTGACAGGAAACCCCATGAAATTTCGCTTCCCGGTAGTCATTATCGACGAAGACTGGAAGTCCGACTCGGCCAGCGGGCTGGGCATTCGCGCCGTTGCCAAGGCGCTCGAGGACCAGGGCATGGAGGTGGTCGGAGGATTCACCTATATTGACGTCGGCATGGTCGCCAACCAGGCCGCCCGGGCCTCGGCTTTCATCGTATCGATCGACGATGAGGAAATCAATGTGGATGGCGACGAGAGCCATGCCATTGGCGAGTTGCGCAAGTTCATCGTCGAGACCCGCCGGCGCAATCCCGACATCCCGATCTTCCTGTTCGGCGAGACCCGCACCTCCCAGCACATTCCCAACGAGATCCTCAAGGAGCTGCACGGCTTCATCCACATGTTTGAGGACACGCCGGAGTTTGTGGCCCGCATGATCATCCGGGAGTGCAACAACTACCTGAGCTCGGTCGCGCCGCCCTTTTTCAAGGCGCTGGTCAACTACGCCAACGACGGCTCTTATTCATGGCATTGCCCGGGACATTCCGGTGGCGTGGCCTTCCTCAAGAGCCCGGTGGGCCAGATGTTCCACCAGTTCTTCGGCGAGAACATGTTGCGTGCCGACGTGTGCAATGCGGTCGACGAACTCGGGCAATTGCTGGACCACACCGGTCCTGTGGCCGCCGCCGAGCGCAATGCCGCCCGCATCTTCAATGCCGATCACCTGTTTTTCGTCACCAATGGCACATCGACCTCGAACAAGATCGTGTGGCATTCGGCCGTGGCGACCGATGACATCGTCCTGGTGGACCGCAATTGTCACAAGAGCGTCCTGCACGCCATCATGATGACCGGTACGGTTCCGATCTTCCTGCAGCCGACGCGCAATCATCTGGGCATCATTGGACCGATTCCGCTCGAGGAATTTTCCCGCGAGAGCATCCAGGCCAAGATCGATGCCAACCCGCTGGTCAAGAACAAGCAGGCGCGGCCCCGCGTGATGACGATCACCCAGTCCACCTACGACGGCATTCTCTACAACGTCGAAAAGATCAAGGAAGGCCTGGACGGCTTCGTCGACAACCTGCACTTCGATGAGGCCTGGCTGCCGCACGCCACCTTTCATCCCTTCTATCACGAGATGCATGCCATCGGCCCGAACCGGCCGCGCTCGAAGCATTCCCCAGTCTTCTCGACCCAGAGCACCCACAAGCTGCTGGCCGGTCTGTCGCAGGCCTCACAGATCCTGGTGCAGGACTCCGAAGAGCTGAAGCTGGACAAGTTCCGCTTCAACGAGTCCTACCTCATGCATACCTCCACCTCGCCCCAGTACGCGATCATCGCCTCGCTCGATGTGGCCGCTGCGATGATGGAGCCGCCCGGGGGGACCGCGCTGGTCGAGGAATCGATCTCGGAGGCCCTCGATTTCCGGCGCGCGATGCGCAAGGTCGACGCCGAGTTCGGCGATTCCTGGTGGTTCCAGGTCTGGGGACCCAAGCAGTTCGAGCATGAGGGTGTCGGCAACCGTCAGGAATGGTTCCTCCAGTCCTCGGACAAATGGCATGGCTTTGGCAAGGTTGCGCCGGGCTTCAACATGCTCGATCCGATCAAGGCCACGATCGTGACCCCGGGCCTGGATATCAATGGCAAGTTTGCCAAGCAGGGCATTCCGGCATCGATCGTCACCAAGTACCTGGCCGAGCACGGCGTGATCGTCGAAAAGACCGGCCTGTACTCGTTCTTCGTGATGTTCACCATCGGCATCACCAAGGGACGCTGGAACACCCTGGTGACCGAACTGCAGCAGTTCAAGATGGACTACGACAACAACGCGCCCCTGTGGCGCGTCATGCCCGAGTTCGTGCAGGCGCAGCCGCGCTACGAGCGCATCGGCCTGCGGGACCTTGCCCAGCAGATTCACGAGGAATACCGTCGCCATGATGTGGCTCGTGTGACCACCGATATGTACCTGTCGACCATGGAGCCGGCGATGAAGCCGTCGGATGCGTTTGAGTGTCTGGCAAGGCATCGCGTTGATCGGGTGCCCATCGACGACCTGGAAGGTCGGATCACCACAAATCTGGTCACACCCTATCCGCCCGGCATTCCCTTGCTGATTCCTGGCGAGCGCTTCAACCGCTCGATCGTCCAGTACCTGCAGTTTGCCCGCGACTTCAATGCCGCCTTCCCTGGCTTTCATACCGATGTGCATGGACTGGTGGTCGAGAAGGTCGGTGGCAACGACCAGTACTTCGTCGATTGCGTGAAGTCCTGACGCGGGCAGGGATCGACGATGTCTTTACAGTCCGCACAACAGGTGGCCGGCCTCATCTGGCAGGCCTGGCGCGAGGGTGGGCAGATGGATGCCGTCCCTGAGCAGATCCGTCCCCAAAGCCGCGAGCAGGGTTATGCCGCACAATCCGAACTGGCACGTCTGAGCGGCAGTCCGTTGTTCGGCTGGAAGATTGCCGCCACCAGTGTGGCGGGTCAAAAACACATTGGCGTCGATGGACCGCTCGCCGGCCGGATTTTTTCGGACCGTGTGATCCCCGAAGGGCGCCCGATCCAGCTGCGCGGCAACCGGATGGCTCTGGCCGAGTGCGAATTTGCCTTCCGGATGGGTCGCGACCTGCCCGCCCGCAGCGCGCCTTACGGCCTGGCCGAAGTACTCGATGCGGTGGCCAGCCTGCATCCCGCCATCGAGATGCCGAGTACCCGTATCGCCGCCGTCGAGCGTGCCGGCGCGCCGACGCTGATTGCCGATAACGCCTGTGGCCATGAGTTCATGCTGGGCCAGTCCTGCGGCGATGATTGGCGAAGCATCAATCTGGCAGGCCAGTCGGTCGAGGCCACCCTGTCCCGAACCGGCGTCGCGCCGGTGCTGCATCAGGGGGTGGGGGCCAATGTGCTGGGCGATCCGCGCCAGGCCCTGCGCTGGCTGGTCAATGAATTGTCTGCGCTTGGTCTGGGTCTCGGGGCCGGGGCCGTGGTGACCACAGGCACCTGCGTGCCGCCGATCCCGGTCCAGCCCGGCCAGATGCTGGCCATCGATTTTGGCAGGGCGGGGCGCATGGTCGCCCATTTCATCGACACCTAGACAGGCCTCAGTCTCCGCCGCAGCCGCCACCACCGCAACCGTCGCCGCTTGCGCCGGCGCCGCCGCTGCTGCCGCCCGCACCTGCACCTGCACCTGCACCTGCACCTGCACCCGCGCCGCTCGAGCTTCCACTGCCGCCGCTGCTGCCCGAACCTTCGCTGCCACTGCCTGCAAAGGTCGAGGCATCGTTGTCGTGCGTCGGGCCGAGACCTTCGATGCTGCCATCAAAGCGCAGGCTGTCGAAATCCCCGCCGCAGTGAACAATGGTGCTGGCCGGTCCGGTAGCGTTAAGACGCCTCACCGCATCGCAGTCAGCGGAATAGCGGAAGCCTTCGGCAATGCCCAGCTTGTCATCGAGTGCGAACAGCAACGGCAATCGGGTGGGCTTGAGCGGGTGGATGTTTTCCTCGCGGCAGGCCCACCACCAGCAGCGCCGCAGTCCTGCATTGGCCTGCCGGACGCTGCCCAGGACCACCGCCGGCGTGTGATGCATGAAGCGGCCAAAGGCCTTCTTGCAGAAGGCTTCATATTCGCGCGTGTTGAGGATGAACTCATGCCACAGGTCATCGACCACCTGTGAGGGCATCGAGACAAATTGCAGCCCGCTCTTGTGGTGCGTCAGGAAGAAGTGCCGCAGGCCACGCGAGACCAGTTGGCATTGCTTGAGTGACAGTTGCGGATGCTGCTTTTGCAACTTCGTGAACAGGCCTTGCGGGAACACATAGTCGCGGATAAAGGCCTCGCGGGCGAGCTTGCGGTGACGATCGCGCAGGATCAGGGCAACCACCCCCAGCCCGAAGGCGATGAAGATGAGGACCGGAATCATGGGCGCGCTTGCAGCATGGCGGCCATTCGCGCATGCACCGCCTGGATACCCTTGAGCGGCCGGATGAAGACCTTGAAATCATCGATCAGGCCCTGCTCGTTCCAATGGATCACATCGATGCCATTGACATGGACGCCGTCCATCACGACCTCGAACTCGAGCATCGCCTGCTGCCCATCCGCGATCTCACGCACATAGCGGAAGGTCTCGTTGAAAAAAACATGCATCGCCGCGCGCAGGTACTGGCTGGTGAGGGCCTTGCCGACCTGAGGGGTATGCACTACAGGCGAATGGAATACGGCGTTTTCGGCCAGAAGGGCATCCAGGGCACGCACATCGCGGGTGCGCACCACCTCGTGCCAGGCGTGCAAGGCGTTCGGTTGCATGGGGGCAGTTCTCCATTCGGGCAAACGACGATATCCGGTAAGCCAGTCCCGGTGAGGCAAGGCCTCAGACCAGGCCGCGTGCCCGCTTGCCCTCGACCGGCTTGTGGATCAGCCGGCTGCCGGCGATCAGGTCGGGCAGTGACCTTTGCTGCGGATCGATGAAACAGGCCAGGAAAGGCACCAGATTGAACAGAAACAGGACCGGGTGAATATAGACCGTACCGGCCATGGCAGCCAGGAAAAAAGCCAGTCCGGCACCATAGCGCAAGGCCGCCCTGGTCATGCTCAGCGGGCGCTCCTGGCGGTCCACCAGGTCGAGTCCCAGGGTCTTCATCGGCACGGTGCGACGTCCGTGCGCCCAGAACCAGCTGAAGTACAGCCCGAGGACCGCAAAGGTGAAGACCTGAAACAGGTGATGCAGCGCCAGGTTGCCGCGCTGCGCCTGATATTGGGTCAGCGACGAGAACACATAACCGGCGAACCAGATGACGCCGAACAGGATGATGCTTTCGTAGACAAAGCCCATCATGCGACGCCAGGGATCTGCTGAAGGGGCGCGGGCGTCGTGGGCGATGACGGGCTCGGTCATGTTGGGCGGCACACTGGGAAAAGTGAAGAGGCCGTAGACACAGGAGCGCTGGCGAGACCCGCCTGCCGCCCGCTCAGGGGTTGGGCGGGTTGGCGCCCGGCCGATTGGATGCCGGGGCCAGGGTTGGTACGGTGGTGACCTGTGTTGCCGGGCCCTGGGTCGCCGCCAGGGGTTTGGCCGCTTCCTTGGCCAGCCCGGTACGAGAGCCGGCGTGTTTGGCCGCGGTGTTGCTGGTGCTCCCGTTTTCGCGCAGCACGGTGCGCTGTTCCTGGGTCATGCCCTCGTAGCGTTTGGTGGTGTCGGCCAGTTCGGCCTTGGGCAGCTTGTTGGCCAGGCGATAGTTGGAGCGCGCCAGACGTCGCTGCTCGGGCGTAAGGGCCGCCCAATCCTTGATTCGTTGCTTGGCCTTGGCCTTTTCAGCGGGCGTGTATTGCGGAAACTTGTTGGCCAGGGACACCCAGACGCGCTTTTCCTGCGCGCTCCAAGTATTCCACTGTGCCCCAAAAGGCTCCAGGACGCTGCGTTGCTGCGGCGTCAGGTCGGTCCAGAGGGGTTCCACCAGGGTTTGCAGGGCAGACGGCTTTTCACCCGCCATCGCCGAAGACACTTGCGCTTGGGCGGGAAGGGCATGCGCCAGCAGCGTCAGGGCGGACAAGACCAGAGCGCAGGCCATGCCCGTGACGGCAAGCCTGCCGGCCGTCAGCAGCAGTCCCCGCCTTGGCGCGGCTCGGGCAGTCGTGCCGAGGTCTGGGGATCCGGACATGCGCGATCCTCAGGGCTGACTGCTGTTCTTGATGAAAACGCCAAAGCCGCGGTCTGCGTACAGGGCAATCGGCAGATCGTCGGTGAGCATGGCTGCGTCGACTTCGGCGACTTCTTCCGCCCTTTGCTGGTCGCTCCAGTTGGACGCTCCGAACAGGCAGGCCACCACCAGAAGCAGGGGAGCGATCGCGCCGGCGACCGGGCCAAGCCAGGCAAAGCGGCGCGGCCCTCCGACCAGGCTCAGGCTGTCACCGAGGACATTGACCGCCACTGGAGCGGACTCGGGTGCGGCACCATCCATCCGGCTGAGCGCGAGCTTGCGGGCCAACTCGAGGCGATGAACGGCCTTGTAGGGCAGGCGTTCGGCGCTCTTGTCGAGGGCACGGCGGACGAGGAGGGCGGTTTCGAGTTCGTTCATAGCGTGATTCCCTTCGCTTTCAATGCCTTAGCAAGGGCGTGGGTCGCCCGGGAACAGTGTGTCTTGACGCTGCCCTCGGAGCAACCCATGGTCGCGGCCGTCTCGGCCACATCCATGTCCTCCCAGTAACGCAACAGGAAGGCTTCCCGTTGACGTGCTGGCAGCTTGCGGATTTCCGCCTCAATGGCGTTCACGGTCTGCTCGCGTTCGACCTGATCTTGTGCGCTTTGCGCCTGTTCGGTGCCTTCTTCGGGCCCGATCGTCTCCAAAATATCTCGATCGCCCCCGTCCTCGTCATCGTTGGGGGTCAGGGACGAAAGCAGCGTGGTCCACAGGTTGCGAACCTTCTGGCGCCTGAAATGATCGGTGACGATGTTCTGCAGGATGCGCGTGAACAACAGCGGCAACTCCGCGGCCGGCTTGTCGGCGTAGCGCTCGGCGATCCTCAGCATGGCGTCCTGCACCAGGTCCAGCGCGGTGTCATCGTCCCGGACCGCATAGAGCGCCTGCTTGTAGGCCCGGCGCTCCACGGAGGCCAGAAAATCGGACATTTCTTGGCGGCTGGCCATCGAATCGGGTCTTATTTTGGAGTCTTTCAGGATCCTAACAGAGTCACCGATTTGACCTGCCCTTGTGCATCGCAGTATGCTAGAGGGCTGCGAATTTTTGGGTCAGGCTGTTCCGGACAGCCAAAGTTTCACGAAAAACGGCCCCGAAAGACGCTTCAAATGCTCGGGACAGCTCCACAAGGGCTCCCCCGGACATCCTTGTCAACCTCTCAGGTCCTGTTCTGAAGTCTGTGTCGGGGTGGTGAAAGACCACGTTGGCGCCGGCGGGCGGGCTCCCTGAATCTTGAACGGAAGGTGTTCAATGGAAATCACTGGCGCGGAAATCCTCGTCCGCTGTCTGCAGGAAGAAAACGTCGAGCATGTCTTTGGCTACCCAGGCGGTGCCGTGCTCTACATCTACGACGAAATCTTCAAGCAGGACAAATTTCAACATATCCTCGTGCGTCATGAGCAGGCGGCCGTGCACGCGGCTGATGCCTACTCGCGATCCACCCAAAAAGTCGGTGTCTGCCTGGTCACCAGCGGCCCGGGCGTGACCAATGCCGTCACCGGCATCGTCACCGCCTACATGGACTCGATCCCGATGGTGATCATCTCCGGGCAGGTGCCGAGCCATTACATTGGCCAGGATGCCTTCCAGGAGTGCGATGCGGTCGGCATCACGCGGCCCTGCGTCAAGCACAATTTCCTGGTCAAGGATGTCAAGGACCTGGCCTCCACCATGAAGAAGGCCTTCCACATCGCCGCGACCGGGCGTCCCGGCCCGGTGCTGGTGGACATCCCCAAGGACATCACCCGCGACAAGTGCAAGTTCGACTACCCCAAGTCGGTGGCGATGCGCTCTTACAACCCGGTGGTCAAAGGCCATCTGGGCCAGATCAAGAAGGCGGCCCAGCTCATCCTGAATGCCGAGCGCCCGATGATCTACACCGGCGGCGGCGTCATCCTGGCCGATGCAGCCGACGAGTTGAACCAACTGGTCAACCTGCTGGGCTATCCCTGCACCAATACCCTGATGGGTCTGGGCGGCTTCAAGGCCAGTGATCCCAAGTTTGTCGGCATGCTCGGCATGCACGGCACCTACGAGGCCAACATGGCCATGCAGCACTGTGATGTGCTGATCGCCATTGGCGCGCGCTTCGACGACCGGGTCATCGGCAATCCCAAGCACTTTGCGCAGAATCCGCGCAAGATCGTGCACATCGATATCGACCCGTCCTCGATCTCCAAGCGCGTCAAGGTTGATGTGCCCATTGTCGGCGACGTCAAGGAGGCGATGACCGACATCATGAAGCTGCTCGAGGAAGCCCTGGCTGGCGGCCAGAAGCTGAACACCAAGGCCCATGCCGCCTGGTGGGGGCAGATCAACGAGTGGCGCAAGAAGGAGTGCCTCAAGTACGGCACCAGCGATGAGGTCATCAAGCCGCAGGCCGTGGTCGAGGCCCTTTGGCGAGTTACCGGGGGAGACGCCTTCATCACTTCTGACGTTGGCCAGCACCAGATGTGGGCCGCGCAGTACTACCGCTTCGACAAGCCGCGACGCTGGATCAACTCCGGTGGCCTGGGCACCATGGGTGTCGGCCTGCCGTATGCGATGGGGGTGTTGCTGGCCAATCCGGGTGCGCAGGTGGCCTGCATCACCGGTGAAGGCTCGATCCAGATGAACATCCAGGAATTGTCCACCTGCAAGCAGTACAACCTGCCGGTCAAGATCATCAACCTGAACAACCGTTACCTGGGCATGGTGCGCCAGTGGCAGGAATTGGAGTATGGCGGTCGCTATTCCCAGTCTTACATGGATGCGCTGCCTGATTTCGTCGCGCTGGCCGAGGCCTATGGCCATGTCGGCATGAAAATCACCAATCCTTCCGATGTTGAAGGCGCCATCAAGGATGCCTTTGGCAAGTACAAGGACCGCTGTGTCTTCATCGATTTCTACACCGACCGCGAGGAGAACGTGTGGCCGATGGTCCAGGCTGGCAAGGGCCTGACCGACATGTTGCTGGGTTCTGAGGAACTGTGAGGGAGAAGGCCATGAGACACATCATTTCCATCCTCCTTGAAAACGAGCCTGGCGCCCTGTCCCGTGTCGTGGGGCTGTTTTCGGCACGCGGCTACAACATCGAAACCCTGACCGTGGCGCCGACCGAGGATCATTCGCTGTCGCGCATGACGATTGGCACCAGCGGCTCCGATGATGTCATCGAGCAGATCACCAAGCACCTGAACCGCCTGATCGAGGTGGTCAAGGTCAGCGACCTGACCGAGGCGGCGTTCATCGAACGCGAGCTGATGCTGATTAAGGTGCGGGCGGTCGGCAAGGATCGCGAAGAGATCAAGCGGCTGTCGGACATCTTCCGCGGCCGCATCATCGATGTCACCGACAAGTCCTACACCATCGAACTGACCGGCGACGGCAGCAAGCTGGACGCCTTCATCGAGGCTCTCGAGCGCAGCTCGATCCTCGAGACGGTGCGTACAGGTTGCTCCGGCATCGGCCGTGGCGAGCGCATCCTGAAAGTCTGAGGCGCCGGCCAACCCCGAATCCGCATCACCCGATGCATCCCAATCATCCCCGAGGAGAGACCATGAAAGTTTTCTACGACAAAGACTGTGACCTGAAGCTGATCAAGGGCAAGAAGGTCGCCATCATCGGCTACGGCTCGCAAGGCCATGCCCATGCCCAGAACCTGAACGACTCCGGTGTCAAGGTCACCGTGGGCCTGCGCAAGGGCGGCGCCAGCTGGGACAAGGTCAAGAAGGCCAAGTTGAACGTGGCTGAAGTGGCCGACGCCGTCAAGGCCGCCGATTTCGTCATGATGCTGATGCCCGACGAGCACATCGCCGCCACCTACAACGCCGAGATCGCGCCGAACCTGAAGAAAGGCGCCACCCTGGCCTTTGCCCATGGCTTCAATGTGCACTACGGCCAGGTCGTGCCGCGCGATGACATCGATGTCGTGATGATCGCCCCCAAGGCGCCCGGTCATACCGTGCGTGGCACCTACAACCAGGGCGGCGGTGTGCCGATGCTGGTCGCCGTGCATCAGGACAAATCGGGCAAGGCCCGTGATGTGGCCCTGTCGTACGCTGCTGCCATCGGCGGTGGCCGTGCCGGCATCATCGAGACCAACTTCCGCGAAGAGACCGAGACCGACCTGTTCGGCGAACAGACCGTGCTGTGCGGTGGTACCGTCGACCTGATCAAGATGGGCTTCGAGACCCTGGTCGAGGCCGGCTACGCTCCCGAGATGGCCTACTTCGAGTGCCTGCACGAACTGAAACTGATCGTCGACCTGATCTATGAAGGCGGCATCGCCAACATGAATTACTCGATCTCGAACAATGCCGAGTTCGGCGAGTACGTGACCGGCCCGACCATCATCACCGAAGAGACCCGCAAGGCCATGCGTGCCGCCCTGAAGAACATTCAGACCGGCGAGTATGCCAAGCAGTTCATCCTCGAGAGCCGTGCTGGCGCCCCGACCCTGACGGCCAAGCGCCGCATCATGGGCGAGCACCAGATCGAGATCGTCGGCGAGAAGCTGCGCGCGATGATGCCCTGGATCAAGGCCAACAAGCTGGTCGACAAGACCCGCAACTAAGTTCGCTCGGCGCGGCGGGGCTGCGCCTGCGCACTTGCCTCGAGGGCCGGCAAAGCGCTGGCCCTTTTTCCAGAGGGCCGGCGCTTTGCCGGCCTTTTTCGTTCCCGGCTGCAATCCGGCAGACCGGCGAGGGCCGGATCCCCAGGACCTGTTTATAATTTTTGCGCATGAGCAAGAACTCCCGCGACGCCCTGCCTGCCACCTTCTCGCCGCAGTGGCAGGACTGGTTGGCCAGCAACATAGTGGCCGGCTGCATCGATGCCGATCTGGAAAAGGTCATGACCGGCAATGGCTTTTCCGCAGGCTTTGCGCGGGCCGCCATCCTGGTGGTGCGCGCCATGACCGAGCGTGTCCAGCAGCAGGCGCCTGAGACGCTGGTCGCCCATCAGGCCGACCCGTTCCGGCTGGCCAAGGGCTCCGTGCTGCGGGCTCACGACCGTGACGTCAAGGTGGTGTTCACCCTGTCCAATCCCAATGTAGCGGTGATCGAGGGTCTGCTCAGTGAGCAGGAATGCGACGAACTGGTCGCGGCCTCGGCGGGCAAGCTGGAGCGATCACTGGTCGTGGATCGTGACAGTGGCGGCCATCAGGTGAGTCACGTGCGCTCCAGCGAGGGCACCCACTTCCAGCGTGGCGAGATCCCGCTGGTCGGTCAGCTAGAGAAGCGGATCGCGGCACTGACCGGCTTTCGTGTGGAACAGGGTGAGCCGCTGCAGATCCTGCACTACGGGGTGGGGGGTGAATACCTGCCCCACCATGATTATTTCGACCCCAAGGACCCGGGCACGCCCGCCGTCACCCGCCAGGGCGGGCAGCGGGTGGCCACCCTGGTGCTCTATCTGAACAGCCCGCAGGAGGGCGGAGGCACGGCCTTTCCCGATCTCGAACTCGATGTCCGTGCCCGCAAGGGGTCGGCGGTGTATTTCGAATACATGAACCGGCTCGGACAACTCGATGCCCGCTGCCTGCATGCCGGTACGCCGGTGGTCAGCGGAGAGAAATGGATTGCCACCAAGTGGATCCGTCAGTCAAACTACTGAGATGACCCAAGATCCCAATCCCAAAGAAGACGTCGCGCCGGATGCGGAAGAGGGCGCTGCGGCAGCGCCCGTCGGCCTGGCCCCCAAGCCGGCCGCCCGCTTCTACTTGCTCCCCAATGCCTTCACCACGGCGGGCCTGTTCTGCGGATTTTACGCAGTGGTCCAGGCCATGAACGGCCAGTTCAGCAACGCGGCCACCGCCATCTTCGTGGCCATGGTCATGGACGCGCTCGACGGCCGGATCGCCCGGCTCACCAACACCATGAGTGCCTTCGGTGAGCAGTACGACAGCCTGGCTGACATGGTGTCCTTCGGCGCCGCACCTGCGCTGATCATCTACGAATGGTCCTTGCGGGGCTTGGGGCGCTGGGGATGGCTGGCCGCGTTTGTCTATTGTGCTGGCGCTGCCTTGCGCCTGGCCAGGTTCAACACCAACCTCGGGGTGGTCGACAAGCGCTACTTCCAGGGGCTGCCCAGCCCAGCCGCAGCGGCCCTGGTGGCCGGCCTGGTCTGGATCATGACCGACTGGCGCGAATCCAAGCTGATCACCCTGACCGGGCGGGACCTGGAGTGGCTGGCCTTTGCCGTCACGCTTTACGCCGGCGTCACCATGGTCTCGAATGTGCCGTTCTACAGTTTCAAGACCCTGAATCTGCGCAAGGCGGTGCCCTTCATCTTCATCATCCTGCTGGTGGTGGCGATCGTGGTGGTCTCATCTGATCCGCCCAGCGTGCTGTTCGCGATCTTTTTCATCTACGGCGTTTCCGGATACGCCATGTGGCTCTGGAACCGCTACCGGGCCCGCAAGGGCCTGTCCGGCCCTCCTGCGGCACCCTGATCCCGGGCTGGCCCCCTCGACACCGGCACCGGAATATCCCCTGTTTTCCCGTCCAGCGCCCCCTGATTTTGGTCGCTGGGTAGTCCCGAGGTACAATCATGGGCTTTGCTGTGTCGGCATTGAACGAGTGCATCCGTGCGTAAACCCCTGGTTGTGGCCAATTGGAAGATGAACGGCGACTTCGCGTCCAACGAAGCGTTGTATGCCGCCCTGCGCGCTGGCCTGGATGCATCAGTGAGCAACGCCGTAGATATCGCGATCTGCCCGCCCTTCCCCTACCTGGGGCACTCCACCGCCTGGCTGACAGATACGCCCATCCGGCTGGGGGCCCAGAATGTGGCCGCCACCTCCAATGGTGCTTTCACGGGTGAAGTCTCGGCCTCCATGCTGGCAGATGTTGGTTGCCATTGGGTCATTATCGGGCACTCCGAGCGGCGCTCGATGTACGGCGAAACCGACGCCGATGTCGCTGCCAAGCTGAGCCTGGCGCTGGCGTCCCAGTTGTCGGTCATCGCCTGCGTTGGCGAGACCCTCCAGGAAAATGAAGCCGGTCAGACCGAGGCGGTTCTGGCCCGACAGCTCGATGCGCTCGTCAGTACCTTTGCCAAGGCGCCCGCCATCATGTGTGTGGTGGCCTACGAGCCGGTCTGGGCGATCGGCACCGGCCGCAGTGCCACCCCGGAGCAGGCGCAGGCGGTGCACTGCTTCATCCGCGCCTACCTGGCGGGCAAGGGTGTGTCGCAGGCCGACGAGATCCGCATTCTTTACGGCGGCAGCGTCAAGCCCGCCAATGCGCTCAGTCTGATGTCGATGCCAGACATCGACGGGGCCCTGGTCGGTGGCGCATCCCTGGTCGCCGATGACTTCTTGAGCATTTGCCGCGCTTCGGCTGTGGCCTGAGGAACTTTCCATGGAATGGCTATCTGGCTTGCTTCTGGTTCTCGATGTGATCTGCGCGATCGGCGTGATCGTGCTCGTGCTCATTCAGCACGGCAAGGGCGCTGACATGGGCGCCGCCTTCGGGTCGGGTGCCTCGGGCAGCCTGTTCGGTGCGACCGGCAGTGCCAATTTCCTGAGCCGCCTGACGGCCGGCTTTGCCACGGGCTTTTTCCTGCTGACCATGGCGCTGTCGTTCTTTGGTCACAAGAAGCCGGGTGGCCCGGCCAAGAGCATCATGGAACAGGCCCCGGCCAGCAAGCCGGCCGATGCCATCCCGGGGCAGGGCGCTGCCCAGCCGCCGGCGGCCAAGCCTGATGCGCCCAAGGCGGATGCCGCCAAGTCGGAAGCACCCAAGGCCGATGCACCGAAAGCGGATGCAGCAAAGTCTGATGCACCGAAAGCGGACGCAACCAAGTCCGATGCGGGCAAGGCGCCTGCCAAACCCGCCGGGAGCGACATCCCCAAGTGACCTGATGGAAGCCTCTGGATTGTGTGCAAAAAAAGACACGCGATTCCAGAGTAAAATGATCGTCTGGGCGCATTCCTCAAACGCCAAGCAGTACAGACGGAAAACCCGTGCCGACGTGGTGAAATTGGTAGACACGCTATCTTGAGGGGGTAGTGGCGAAAGCTGTGCGAGTTCGAGTCTCGCCGTCGGCACCAATACCTGACCTGGGCAGCAGCCTCCCCGACTGCCTGCACCGGGATTGCCGAAAGTGTGCAAGCAGTGGACTTAGCCAACTATCTACCGGTTCTGTTGTTCATTCTCGTCGGTATGGGAGTCGGCATCGGCCCCATCGTCATCGGCAAAATCCTCGGCCCCCACCGGCCTGACGCCGCCAAGCTCTCCCCCTACGAATGCGGCTTCGAAGCCTTCGAAGATGCGCGCATGAAATTCGATGTGCGCTACTACCTGGTGGCCATCCTCTTCATCCTCTTCGATCTCGAGATCGCCTTCCTGTTTCCCTGGGCGGTGTCGCTCGATCGCATCGGGCTGTTCGGCTTCGTGGCGATGATGATTTTCCTGACCATCCTGGTTGTCGGCTTCATCTATGAGTGGATGAAGGGCGCCCTGGACTGGGAGTAAACATGAGTATTGAAGGTGTTCTGAACCAAGGCTTCGTCACCACCCAGGTTGACAAGCTCGTCAACTGGACCCGTACCGGTTCGCTGTGGCCCATGACTTTTGGTCTGGCCTGCTGCGCGGTCGAGATGATGCAGGCGGGCGCCGCTCGCTACGACCTGGATCGCTTTGGCATCGTGTTCCGGCCCAGCCCCCGGCAGTCCGATGTGATGATCGTGGCCGGCACCCTGTGCAACAAGATGGCGCCGGCACTTCGCAAGGTCTACGACCAGATGGCCGAACCGCGCTGGGTGATCTCGATGGGCACCTGCGCCAACGGTGGCGGCTATTACCACTACTCGTACTCGGTGGTACGCGGCTGTGACCGGATCGTGCCGGTCGACGTCTACGTGCCGGGTTGCCCGCCTACGGCCGAGGCGCTGCTTTACGGCATCCTGCAGTTGCAGAACAAGATCAAGCGCACCTACACCATTGCCCGCTGAGCACCTCATGACCACTCCCCTGGAGACCCTGAAGGGTCAGTTGAGCGCCGCGCTGGGCGATCACATCAAGAAGCAGACCCTCGCCCTGGGCGAGGTCACGATCGAGGTTGCCGCCAGTGACTGGCTCGCCGTCTCCCGTATCCTCGAAAGCGATGCGGCACTGGCCTTCGATACCTTCATCGACCTGTGCGGCATGGACTATCGCAACTATGGCGATGGCGCCCATGACGGCCCCCGCTTCGCTGTCGTCATGCATCTCCTGTCGGTCAAGCACAACTGGCGGGTCCGCGTGCGCGGGTACTGCAGCGACGACGATTTCCCGGTCATCGACAGTGTCACCGAGGTCTGGGGCGCCGCCAACTGGTACGAGCGCGAAGCCTTCGACCTGTTCGGGATCATGTTCAGTGGTCACCCCGATCTGCGCCGCATTCTCACCGACTACGGTTTTGTGGGGCATCCCTTCCGCAAGGACTTCCCGATCTCCGGCTATGTCGAGATGCGTTACGACCCCGAGCAAAAGCGCGTGGTGTACCAGCCGGTCACGATCGAGCCACGCGAGAATGTGCCGCGCGTGATCCGCGAGGACGGTTACGGAGCGGGGCGATAAATCATGGCTGATATCAAGAATTACACGCTGAACTTCGGCCCGCAACACCCGGCTGCGCACGGCGTGTTGCGTCTGGTGCTCGAGCTTGACGGCGAAGTGGTGCAGCGGGCCGATCCGCATATCGGGCTGCTCCATCGTGCCACCGAAAAGCTGGCCGAAACCCGCACCTTCCTGCAAAGCGTGCCGTACATGGACCGTCTCGACTATGTGTCGATGATGTCCAACGAGCACGCCTATGTGATGGCCATCGAAAAGCTGATGGGTGTCGAGGTGCCGTTGCGCGCCCAGTACATCCGTGTGATGTTCGATGAGATCACCCGCCTGCTCAACCACTTGCTGTGGCTCGGTGCGCATGCGCTGGATGTGGGTGCGATGACGGTGTTCCTGTACGCCTTCCGCGAGCGTGAAGACCTGATGGACTGCTACGAGGCGGTTTCGGGTGCACGCATGCATGCGGCCTACTACCGTCCCGGTGGCGTGTACCGCGACCTTCCTGATGCCATGCCGCAGTACAAGGCCAACAAGGCCCGCAATGCCGCCGCCATGAAGGCCATGAATGCGCATCGCGACGGTTCGCTGCTCGATTTCATCGAAGCCTTCACACAGCGCTTCCCCGGCTATGTCGACGAGTATGAAACCTTGCTCACCGACAACCGCATCTGGAAGCAGCGCCTGGTAGGGGTGGGCGTGGTCAGCCCGGAGCGGGCGAAGAACCTGGGCTTCACCGGCGCGATGCTTCGGGGCTCGGGTATTGCCTGGGACCTGCGCAAGCATCAGCCTTACGAAGTCTATGACAAGATGGACTTCGACATTCCCGTTGGCCGCAACGGCGATTGCTATGACCGCTACCTGGTGCGTGTCGAGGAGATGCGCCAGTCCAATCGCATCATCAGGCAGTGCGTCGACTGGTTGCGTGCCAATCCCGGCCCGGTGATGAGCGACAACCTTAAGGTGGCGCCGCCCAAGCGTACCGACATGAAGAGCAACATGGAGGAACTCATCCATCACTTCAAGCTGTTCACCGAGGGCTTCCATGTGTCCCCGGGCGAGGCTTATGCGGCGGTTGAGCATCCCAAGGGCGAATTCGGCATCTACCTGGTGTCCGATGGTGCCAACAAGCCTTACCGTCTGAAGATTCGTGCGCCCGGCTTTGCCCACCTGCAAGGCCTGGATGAGATGTCGCGCGGCCACATGATCGCCGACGTGGTCACCATCATCGGCACGCAAGACATTGTGTTCGGGGAGATCGATCGATGAGCGCCGCCACCAAGACCGGCCTGCTGTCCGAGGCCGCCTACAAGCGCTTTGACCGCGAACTGGCCAAATTTCCGGCTGATCAGCGCCAGTCGGCCGTGATGGCTGCCCTGACCATTGCCCAGGAAGAAAAGGGTTGGCTCAGCCCCGAGGTGATGGAAGACGTCGCCCGCTACATCGGCATGCCGCCGATGGCCGTCATGGAAGTGGCTACCTTCTACAACATGTACGACACCAAGCCGGTGGGCAAGTTCAAGCTGGCGGTGTGCACCAACCTGCCTTGCGCGCTGCGCGATGGCAACAAGGCGGGTGAATACCTCAAGGCCAGGCTCGGTGTGGCCTACAACGAGACCACGGCCGATGGCCTGTTCACGCTCAAGGAGAGCGAGTGCCTGGGCGCCTGCGCCGATGCACCCGTTATGCTGGTGAACAACCATCGCATGTGCAGTTTCATGGATCAGAAAAAGCTCGATGCGCTGCTTGAAGACCTCAAGCAAAGCCCGTCGAAGCCGGCTCAATAACGCTTGATTCGGGATCAGACAATGGGTGCTAGCGATTCCCTGGTGGGTATTCCCGAGATGCGGGTGCCGGTAATGGAAACCTGTTTCCACGGCCGCCATATCAATCCGCAGATCTTTGCCAACCTGACCTCCCCCGATGGCTGGCGCCTGAAGGACTACGAGGCTCGGGATGGTTACCAGGCCCTCAAGAAGATCCTTGCCGAAAAGCTCACCCCTGAGCAGGTGATTGCCGAGGTCAAGGCCTCCGGGTTGCGTGGGCGCGGCGGTGCAGGGTTTCCCACCGGCCTGAAGTGGAGCTTCATGCCCCGTACCTTCCCGGGCCAGAAGTATCTGGTGTGCAACTCTGATGAAGGCGAGCCTGGCACGTTCAAGGACCGCGACATCCTGCGCTACAACCCGCACATCTGCATCGAGGGCATGATCATTGCTGCCTACGCGATGGGCATTACGGTGGGCTACAACTACATCCACGGCGAGATCTTCGACGTCTACACGCGTTTCGAGGAAGCCCTGGATGAAGCCCGTGCCGCCGGCTACCTGGGCAACAACATTCTGGGCTCCGATTTTTCGTTCCAGTTGCACGCCTTCCATGGCTATGGCGCGTACATCTGCGGCGAGGAGACCGCCCTGCTCGAATCGCTCGAGGGCAAGAAAGGCCAGCCGCGCTTCAAGCCGCCTTTCCCGGCCAGCTTCGGCCTGTATGGCAAGCCGACCACGATCAACAACACTGAGACCTTCTCTGCGGTGCCCTGGATCATCCGCAATGGCGGACAGCATTTCCTCGAAGCCGGCAAACCCAACAACGGCGGCACCAAGATCTTCGCGATCACCGGCGATGTCGAGCGTCCGGGCAATTACGAGATTCCCCTGGGCACCCCCTTTGCCAAGCTGCTCGAGCTGGCCGGTGGCATGCGTGATGGCCGCCCGCTCAAGATGGTGATCCCTGGCGGTTCGTCGGCACCGGTCGTTCCTGGGGCCCAGATGATGGAGACCACGATGGACTATGACGCGATCGCCAAGGCCGGGTCGATGCTCGGCTCCGGCGCGGTCATCGTGATGAACGACACCCGCTGCGCCGTCAAGTCGCTCGAGCGCCTGTCGTACTTCTATTACGAGGAAAGCTGCGGCCAGTGCACGCCCTGCCGCGAAGGCACGGGCTGGATGTATCGCATGGTCCACCGCATCGAGCATGGCGAAGGTCGCAAGGAAGACCTGGACCAGCTCAATCGCGTGGCTGACAACATCCAGGGACGCACGATTTGCGCGCTGGGTGATGCCGCTGCCATGCCGGTGCGAGCCTTCATCAAACATTACTGGGATGAGTTCGCCTACCACGTGGAGCACAAGCGCTGCATGGTTCCTGCGTACCTTTGATCGCGACTCTCCAACGACTGCGAACCGAGCAACATGATTGAACTAGAAATCGACGGCAAGAAGGTGAGCGTCAACGAGGGCAGCATGGTGATGCATGCCGCTGCCGCGCTTGACATTTACGTCCCGCACTTCTGCTATCACAAGAAGCTCTCGATCGCCGCCAACTGCCGCATGTGCCTGGTCGATGTCGAGAAGGCGCCCAAGCCGATGCCGGCCTGCGCGACCCCCGTCACCAACGGCATGAAGGTGTTGACGCGCTCGGACAAGGCCGTCAAGGCCCAGAAGGGCGTGATGGAGTTCCTGCTGATCAACCACCCCCTTGACTGCCCGATCTGCGATCAGGGTGGCGAGTGCCAATTGCAGGATCTGGCGGTCGGCTATGGGGGCACTGCATCGCAGTACCAGGAAGAAAAGCGCGTCGTCTTCCACAAGAACATCGGTCCGCTGGTTTCTGCCGAAGAAATGAGCCGTTGCATCCAGTGCACGCGCTGCGTCCGCTTCGGCCAGGAGATTGCCGGCGTCATGGAACTGGGCATGGTCGGCCGTGGCGAGCATTCCGAGATCATGAGTTTCGTCGGCCGTTCGGTCGATTCCGAACTCTCGGGCAACATGATCGACATCTGTCCGGTGGGAGCACTGACCTCCAAGCCCTTCCGTTATGCCGCCCGCACCTGGGAACTGGCACGCCGCCAGAGTGTGGCGCCCCATGATTCACTGGGCTCGAACCTGCAGGTGCAGATCAAGGGCAATAAGGTCATGCGCGTTCTGCCCCTCGAAAACGAGGCCCTCAACGAGTGCTGGCTCTCGGACAAGGACCGCTTCTCCTATGAAGCGCTCAATGCACCCGAGCGCCTGACACAACCCATGATCAAGCAGGACGGCCAGTGGCAGACGGTCGACTGGCAGACAGCGCTGCAATACGCGGCGCATGCGTTGGCCCATGTAAAGGCAGAGAAGGGCGCTGATGCCATCGGCGCGCTGGGCTCGCCGCACAGCACGGTCGAAGAGCTTTACCTGCTGCAAAAGCTGGTGCGCGCCCTGGGCAGTGACCATGTCGATGCCCGCCTGCGCCAGACCGATTTTTCGGCGGATGCCGCCTTGCAGGCCGCGCCCGGCCTGGGCATGTCGGTCGAGGCCTTCTCGCAACTGGACCGTTACCTTCTGGTCGGTTCCTTCCTGCGCAAGGACCATCCGCTGATGGCTGCCAAGGTGCGTCAGGCCGTCAAGCGTGGCGCGATGGTCTCGATCGTCCATGGCGCCGACGATGACCTGCTGATGCCGGTTGCTGCCAAGGCCATCCTCAAGCCCTCGGCCTGGTCGGCTCATCTCGACCAGATCCTGGCAGCGCTGCTCGCTGCTCAGGGCAAGACGGTGCCGGCGTCCCTGTCGGCCGTCACACCCTCCGAATCGGCCAAGGCCATGGCCGCCTCCCTGGCCTCGGGCCGCCGCGTCGGCCTGTTCCTGGGCAATGCCGCGATGCAGGCCGCCGATGCGGCGCAATTGCAATTGCGCCTGCAGGCCATTGCCGATGCGCTGGCTGCACAAGCCGGGCAGGGCGAGGATGCCGCGACTGCGGTGGCGGGCGTGCTCGGCGAGGCCGCCAACAGCGTCGGCCTTTACCTGGCCGGTGCTACCCCGCTGGCCACCGGGGCTGCCAGCGCAAAGGCGCTGGGTGGCAAGGGCATGAATGCTGCCGCCATGGCCCAGTCCAGTCTGGCCGCCGTGCTGCTGCTCAACCTCGATCCGTCCGCCGACCATGCCCAGCCGGCAGCCCTCAAGGCGATGTTGGGCCAGGCCCAGTCGGTGCTCGCACTCAGTGCCTTCCAGTCGGACGAATTGTTCGAGCTGGCCGACTGCCTGCTGCCGATTGCGCCGTTCACTGAAACCGCGGGCAGCTTCATCAACATTGAAGGCCGTCTGCAGGCCTTCAATGGTGTCGTGACCCCGGCGGGTGACACCCGCCCGGCCTGGAAGGTGTTGCGGGTGCTGGCCAACCTGCTGGCGCTCAAGGGCTTTGACCAGGAATCGGCCGAGGCCGTGCGCCTGGAAGCCCTGGGCCAGGCCGCTGCGTCGATCCCGACCGGGTTGAGGCTCGATGCCGGCCGCGTCGCTGCAAGCGCCACGACCGCAGCGGCCCTCGAGCGGCTCCCGGAAGTCAACCTGTATGCGGCCGATCCGATCGTGCGCCGTGCGGCCAGCCTGCAACAGACCCGCGATGCGCGCTGCGAGGCAGCCCGCCTGCATCCGGACACGCTGGCAGCCCTGGGCCTCGCCGATGGTGCCCAGGCCCAATTCCAGGGATCGGGCGGCGCGCAGGCCTCGCTGACGGTCCTTGCCGACGTATCGGTGGCTCCCGGCGCCTTGCGACTGCCGGTCGCAGCCGGCCTGGCCAATGGTCTGGCATTGACCGGTGCCGTGCAACTGGCGGGGAGGGCTTGAGCATGGATATTTCCCTGGCAACCGTCCACGCGCTGGGCAACCAGTATCTGGGAGGCTTCTGGCCTGTGGTCTGGAACCTGGCCAAGATCATTGGCATCGTCGCGCCCCTGATGATCTGCGTCGCCTACCTCACCCTGTGGGAACGCAAGATGATCGGCGCGATGCAGATCCGCAAGGGTCCGAACGTGGTCGGTTATGGCTGGCTGCAGCCCCTGGCCGACGGCGTCAAGCTGATGCTCAAGGAAGTCATCACCCCGACCCAGGCCAGCAAGTTCCTGTACATCCTGGGTCCGATCATGACGATCACCCCGGCCCTGGCGGCCTGGGCGGTGATGCCCTTTGGCCCAGACATGGCCCTGGCGAACATCAATGCGGGCCTCTTGTTGCTGATGGCGATCACCTCGGTCGAGGTGTACGGCGTGATCATTGCCGGCTGGGCGTCCAACTCCAAGTACGCCTTCCTGGGGGCCTTGCGCGCCTCGGCGCAGATGGTGTCCTACGAACTGGCGATCGGTTTTGCGCTGGTCGTGGTCCTGATGGTGTCGGGCAGCCTGAACATGACCGACATCGTGCAGGCCCAGGACAAGGGCTACTTCGCTGATCGGGGCCTGAACTTCCTGTCCTGGAACTGGCTGCCGCTGCTGCCGATCTTCGTGGTCTATGTGATCTCCTCGGTGGCCGAGACCAACCGTCACCCCTTCGACGTGGTCGAGGGTGAATCGGAGATCGTGGCCGGCCACATGGTCGAGTACTCGGGCATGGCCTTCGCAGTGTTCTTCCTGGCCGAATACGCCAACATGATCCTGCTCTCCTGCCTCGCGGCAATCATGTTCCTCGGAGGCTGGCACGCACCGCTCGACTCGATCGTCTTCAACTGGATACCGGGCTGGATCTGGCTGGGCATCAAGACCTTTGTCGTCGTGTCGCTTTTCATCTGGTTCCGCGCCTCCTTCCCGCGTTACCGCTATGACCAGATCATGCGACTGGGCTGGAAGATCTTCATTCCGGTGACGCTGGTCTGGCTGGTGGTGATTGCCGCCTGGATGCAGACGCCCTGGAACATCTGGAAATAACGGAACATATTCATGGAAGCCGTCAAAGACTTCATTTCCAGCTTTGCGCTGCTCGAGCTTCTGAAAGGCCTGAAGCTCACCGGCAAGTACTTCTTCGCGCGCAAGATCACGATTCAGTACCCCGAGGAAAAAACGCCGATGTCGCCGCGCTTTCGCGGTCTGCATGCGCTGCGCCGTTATCCGAACGGCGAAGAGCGCTGCATCGCCTGCAAGCTGTGCGAAGCGGTATGCCCGGCAATGGCCATCACCATCGAATCGGAAAAGCGTGAGGACGGTACCCGCCGGACCACCCGTTATGACATCGACCTGACCAAGTGCATCTTCTGCGGCTTTTGCGAGGAGTCGTGCCCGGTCGACTCGATCGTCGAGACCCATATCCACGAGTACCACGGCGAAAAGCGTGGCGACCTCTACTTCACCAAGGAAATGTTGCTGGCCGTGGGCGACCGCTATGAGGCCGAGGTGGCCGCCAATCGCGAGAAGGATGCGAAATACCGCTGATGCGGTATGCCGCAAGCGCTCAAGCCCTTCAGCCCACTGCTTCGACCAACCGCCTGACAGCGCCGCTGCACCAACGACCCCCAAAGAGCCATGGATCCCCAAACCTTATTTTTCTGGATCTTCGCGATCATCACGGTGCTCTCCGCATTCCAGGTGATCACCTCGCGCAATCCGGTGCATTCAGCCCTTTGGCTGGTGCTGACCTTCTTCTCCTGTGCCGGCATCTGGATGCTGCTCAAGGCGGAGTTTCTGGCCATCACCCTGGTGCTGGTCTACGTCGGTGCGGTGATGGTGCTTTTCCTTTTCGTGGTGATGATGCTGGACATCAACATCGATCAGATGCGCAAGGGCTTCTGGGCCAACTTTGGCCTGGCAGGTTTTGTCGGGCTGATCGTGCTGGTCGAGCTGGCCATGGTCCTGTACTACAACTTCAGCGGCGTTCGAGCCACCGATGTCCCGGCCTTGCCGGCCAAGTACAGCAACACCAAGGCGCTGGGAGCCCTGCTCTACACCGAGTATGTGTTTGCCTTTGAGGTTGCCGCTGTCATCCTGCTGGTAGGCATGGTGGCTGCCATTGCCCTGACCCTGCGCGAGCGCAAGGACAGCAAGTATTTCAGCCCGAGCGAGGCAGTCCGGGTCAAGGCCAAGGACCGCTTGCGCATCGTCAAGATGGCCTCGGTGATGCCGGCCCCGGCGCAACCCGAAGCAGCGGAGCAGGCGCCAGCCCCCGCCAAACCCGGAGGTGCAGCATGACGCTGACGCTTTCCCACTACCTGGTGCTCGGTGCGATCCTGTTCGCGCTCAGCGTCGTCGGCATCTTCCTGAACCGGCGCAACATCATCCTGATCCTGATGTCGATCGAATTGATGCTGCTGGCCGTGAACCTGAATTTCGTGGCCTTCTCCCACTTTCTCTCGGATGCAGCGGGCCAGATCTTCGTGTTCTTCATTTTGACGGTGGCGGCCGCTGAGTCCGCCATCGGTCTGGCCATTCTGGTCGTCTTGTTCCGGAATCTCGACACCATCAATGTCGAAGATCTGGACAGCTTGAAGGGTTGATTGCCGCGATGAAATCCGCGTATCTCCTGGCTGCCTTCGCCCCCCTGGTCGGCGCCATCATCGCCGGCCTGTTCGGCAAGAAGGTCGGGCGCACCGGCGCCCATACGGTCACCATCCTCGGTGTCTTCGTCTCGCTCTGTGCGTCGATCTGGACCTGGCTGGACGTCACCGGTGGCAACACCTTCAATGGCACCCTGTATCAGTGGGCGCAGATCGGCGGCCTCAAGTTGGAAGTCGGTTTCCTGATCGACTCGCTGACCGCCACGATGATGTGCGTCGTCACGTTCGTGTCGCTCATGGTGCACATTTACACCATCGGCTACATGTCGGAAGACCCCGGTTACCAGCGCTTCTTTGCCTACATCTCCCTGTTCACCTTCTCGATGATGATGCTGGTGATGTCGAACAACTTCCTGCAGTTGTTCTTTGGCTGGGAAGCGGTCGGTCTGGTGTCCTACCTGCTGATCGGTTTCTGGTTCACCCGGCCCACTGCGATCTATGCCAACCTCAAGGCCTTCCTGGTCAACCGGGTGGGTGATTTCGGCTTTGCACTGGGCATTGGCCTCGTCCTGGCCTACATGGGCAGCCTGGATTATGCCGAGGTGTTCAAGGCCGCGCCTGCGCTGTCGGCCAAGACGATCGAGCTGGTTCCCGGCGTCGCCTGGTCCCTGCTGACCGTCACCTGCATCTGCCTTTTCATTGGTGCGATGGGCAAGTCGGCCCAATTTCCGCTCCATGTCTGGCTGCCCGATTCGATGGAAGGCCCGACCCCGATCTCGGCGCTGATCCACGCCGCCACCATGGTGACGGCTGGCATCTTCATGGTCAGCCGCATGTCGCCCTTGTTCGAGATGTCCGACACCGCCCTGGGCTTTGTGATGGTGATCGGCGCCATCACCGCGCTGTTCATGGGCTTCCTGGGCATCATCCAGAACGACATCAAGCGGGTGGTGGCGTATTCCACCCTGTCGCAGCTGGGTTACATGACCGTCGCCCTGGGTGCCTCGGCCTACAGCGCCGCGATCTTCCACCTGATGACGCACGCCTTTTTCAAGGCCTTGCTGTTCCTGGCCGCCGGTTCAGTGATCATCGGGATGCACCATGACCAGGACATCCGCAACATGGGCGGCCTGCGCAAGTACATGCCGATCACCTGGATCACCTCGCTCATCGGCTCGCTGGCTTTGATCGGCACGCCCTTCCTGTCGGGTTTCTACTCCAAGGACTCGATCATCGAGGCGGCCCATTTTGCCAAGGTCCCCGGTGCCCATTTTGCCTACTATGCGGTCCTGGCCGGCGTCTTCGTCACCGCCTTCTATTCGTTCCGCATGTACTTCCTGGTTTTCCATGGCAAGCCGCGCTGGGGCGGGCAGGGCGATGCGGCCCACGCGGCCCATGACGGCCATGATGACCACCATGACAGCCATGCCGAAGCGCATGATGACCATGGCGCACATGACGATCACGACCACCATCACGGCCTGGGCCCGCACGACAAGCCGCACGAAAGCCCGGCCGTCGTCTGGCTGCCGCTGGTGCTGCTGGCCATTCCTTCGCTGATCATCGGCTTCCTGTCGATCGACGCGATGCTGTTCGGGGACTACTTCAAGGGCGTGATCACCGTCGCGTCGCAGCACGGTGCCATGGCCAGCATGAAGGAAGAGTTCCACGGTGCCGTTGGCATGGCAATGCATGCCTTCACCACCTTGCCGTTCTGGCTGATGATAGGCGGCATTGCGCTTTCCTATTACATGTACATGATCAATCCGAAGCTGCCGGTGGCCATCGCCAGGACTTTCAAGCCGGTATACACGCTGCTGGACAACAAGTACTACATGGACAAGTTCAATGAGGTCTTCTTTGCCGGCGGCTCGCGCCTGATCGGCAAGGGCCTGTGGAAGGGCGGCGATCAGACCCTGATCGATGGCCTGGCGGTGAACGGCTCTGCAAAACTGGTCGGCTGGTTCTCTTCCATCGCCCGTCTGCTGCAGACCGGGCGCATGAACAACTATGCGATCAGCATGATCATCGGCGTCGCCGTCCTGTTGCTTTTTGTGGTGCTGCCACTGAAGCACTAGGAGAACAAGAACATGAATACCTTTCCAAACCTGAGCGTCGCCATCTTTCTGCCGATCCTGTTCGGCCTGATCATCCTGGGCGTGGGCAATGATCGCAATGCACCGGTGGTGCGCAGCGTTGCGCTGATCGGCGCGGTACTGTCCTTCCTGGCCACTATCCCGCTCTACACCCAGTTCGACAAGGCCTCGGCCG
>JAPOKJ010000062.1 GCA_029977705.1 Burkholderiales bacterium
AAGCGCGCAACATGGCCGAGTTGATGAAGTCTGCCCTAGAGTATAGCAGCTTTTTTCGAAAAGTCTAAGGGCCTGACGGGCCTGACCCTTGCTTCAGGCCGCCCGCAGGGCAGACTTCATCAACTCGGCCATGTTGCGCGCTTCCATCTTGTCCATGATGTTGGCGCGATGGGCCTCGACGGTCTTGATGCTGATGCCCAGGTCATCGGCGATCTGCTTGTTCAGCCGGCCCTTGACGATCAGCGCCAGCACCTCGCGCTCGCGGCCCGAGAGCTTTTCGAAGTTCTGCTGGGCCCGGCGCAGCAACTGGGCATCGTCCGAACTGCGCTCCGCCGTTTGCAGGGCCTTGTCGATCAGCTCGCACAACTGGGCATCGTTGAAGGGCTTTTCCAGAAAGTCGACCGCACCCCGCTTCATGCTCTCGACGGCCATGGGCACATCCCCATGTCCGGTCACGAAGATCACCGGCATGACCAGCCCCGCCGTCAGCAGCTTTTCATGCAATTCCAGTCCGCTCATGCCGGGCATGCGCACATCCAGGACCAGGCACATCGGACCTCGTTCCCTCGGCAGCGCTGCCAGCAGGCTTTCGCCGTCGGCAAAGCAGCGCACGGAAAAGCCGTTGCCCTCGAGCAGCCAGCGCATCGAGTCGCGCACCGCGTCATCATCATCGACCACCACGACCAGACCGCGCGATTGCGCGGGAAGGGATGAGGGCCAGCTGGCCTCGGCGTCTTGATTCACGTCTGCATCTCCTTGCGAGCGTGGGCATGCTTGCCCTGCGCCAGGTGCTCGTCGTGAAGCGAGGCACCCAGCGTGAAACGGAAGATCGAGCCGCCACTTCCGGCAGCCGTGTTGGATTCCACCCAGAGCCGGCCCTGGTGCAGCTCGACAATCGAGCGGCAGATGTTCAGGCCCATGCCCATGCCCTCGGTCTTGGTCGAGAAAAAGGGCTCGAACAGGCGTTCCAGGGCATCGGCCGGGATACCGCCGCCCTCATCGATCACCGAGAACATCAGGGTCACCGGAGGCAGCGCATCGGTCTCCGGTTCTCCAGCAGGCTCGTGCCGCGGCGGCTGGCCGAGCGCCACCAGCAGCAGCACAGGCGGGGGAGTGACGGGGTGTCGGGCCCGAGTCGCCTCCATGGCGTTCTTGAGCAGATTGACCAGCACCTGCTCGATCAGGATAGGGTCGGCATAAACCGCGGGCAACCCGGGCATGATGCGCGTCTCGATGCTCACGCCCTGGCGCTTGCCCTCGATCTCGGCCAGTCCGATCGCATCGCCGACGATGCTTTCGGCGCGGCAGGGGCGTCGCTCCGGCTCGCTGCGCTTGACGAATTCGCGGATGCGGCGGATCACCTGACCGGCGCGCTCGGCCTGCCGGGCTGTCTTGTCCAGCGGCTCGATCAGCGATACCGAGTCGGGCCGTTCGCCGTTGTGGGCCATGCTCTTGATCCTGGCCGTCAGGCCCATGCAGTAGTTGCTGATGGCGGTCAGGGGCTGGTTCAGTTCGTGCGCCAGGGAGGACGCCATCTCGCCCATGGTCATGAGCCGCGAGGTGCTTTGCAGCCGGCTCTCCTGCTGGCGCTGTTTCGCCTCCAGTTCATGGCGGGCACTGACATCGACGGCCACCATCATGCTGGCCGTGCTGCCATCGACCCAGCGGATGTCGCGCACCCGGGCGTCAAACCACTTGCCGCTGACCGGATCGAGGAACTGCCGGAATTCCGGACTGCCAGTATCGGAGCGTGACGCCGGTCCGGGTGCCGGGGCCGCGGCGGGATCGGCATGAGGGCTTTCGGCAATCAGGCGCTCGGCGCGGCGCTCACCGAACAGCGCCCGGTAGGCCTTGTTGACGAACAGCAGCTCATCGCCGGGACGGTATACCGACACGGCGGCATCGAGTTCATCGAGGACCGTGATGACCCGCTCCTGTGATGCGGCCAGGGCTTCGCGGATGCGCTTGGGCTCGGTGATGTCGGTCATCGAGGTCATCCAGCCGGCCTGCTGGCCCGAGCCGTCGATCAGCGGCGAGTTGTACATGCGTGCATCAAAGATGCTGCCGTCCTTGCGCCTGACATGGACCTCCAGGCCTGACTTGGGCGATTGTCCGGCCAGCACCATGGCCAGGTGGGTCTCGTGCTCCTCGAGTTCATCGTCGGGCCAGTAAGGGTAGGGCGGGCGGGCGCCGACCAGTTCGTCCGGCTCGAAACCGGTCATGTCGCAGAAGGCCTTGTTGACATAGGTGATCCGGCCCTCGTGGTCGAAGGTGCGCATCCCGGTGAGCACAGAGTCTTCCATGGCGCGGCGAAACGCGGTCTCGGCGCTCAGCTTGTGCAGCAGCTGATGGCTGTCGGCCTCCGCCATCAGGCGCCGGCGGGAGTGGCGCCACAGCAGGCTCAGGCTGACCAGGCTGGCCAGCAGCAGGCCTCCCACCGCAAGCATCAGCCCTCGCTCGAGAAATTGCGGCTGGGTCTCGAAGGCAATCGCCCTGAGGCGTACCCCGTGGCCTGGCGGGTCCAGTGGCAACTCATAGCTCAGGTTGGCATCGTGGATGGTGCGTGGCGACGTGCTGAGCAGGGCGTTGCCGCCGGCATCGCTCAGCGTGATCTGGTATCGCTGCCGGATTTCGGCGTTGACCACCTTGTCGAGGGTACGGTTCAGGGAATAGGCCAGCAGCAGGGTGCCGGCCATGTCGCCGTCGATGATCACCGGGACCTGCAGCTCGAGCACGACCTGGTCGGGGGCCTGCCAGAAGGGCTCGGAGAACATGCTCCGGCGCGACTCGCGTACCCACTGGAAGGTTGTGAAACCGATCGAGTCCTCCACCGTGGCACCCGGGCGCCGGAGGTCACCCGGCTGGAAATGGCTGGCTGGTTGGAGCCAGCGGATGTGACGGTCGGAGTCGATCCAGCCGGCATAGGCAATGTCCGGTTCACCATTGATGAAATCCTTGATCACTTGCCGCTGGGAGGGATTGATCAGGCCGCCGACGGCCCAGGCTCTGGCCTCGCTCTCCAGGCGTTCCTTGTGCTCGCGCCAGCGCAGCCGCAAGGCCTGCTGCACGATCTCGATGTCGCGGTACAGGGCCTGCTGCTGCTGGGTGGTGTCGGCATTGCGCAGGTACCACAGCAAGCTGCCCATCACGGCCACGAAGATCAGGACGCCCAGCGCATGGGTCAGGGTGAACAACTGGATCGCACGCAACTCGGCCCGGTCTGCCGGGGCAGAGGGCTGTGACTGTGACAGGGGCCGGATCGTGTTCATGTTGCCGCGACTATAGCCGCTTGCCGGGGCACCGGTCCATGAAGGAAGATGCACCTGGTACGGGCCGGGTTGCGGTGGCAGCGGCTTTCCTGACACCGAGGGAGCACGGGGAGCGATGAAGCGCGAAAAGCGGACCTTTTATAGGCCAATCTTTATGTTTCGCAATATGAAATGTTATTTCGCTTCCTGAAAATTGATGCTATACTCCGCCTCCATCGCCTGAACCACAACGAGGAGACCTGCATGTCGGCCCTGCCGCAATCCCACCTTCTTGGCGCCACCGATCCCAGCGACATCGACCCGGTCGAGACGCGTGAGTGGCTGGATGCACTGGAAACCGTCCTGGACCGCGAGGGCCCGGAGCGTGCCACTTATCTTCTCGAGGCGATGATCGACAAGGCGCGGCGCACTGGCTCGCACATCGAGTTCTCCGCCAACACCGCCTACGTGAACACGATTCCAGTCAGCCAGGAGGAGCGCTGCCCCGGCAACATGGAGTTCGAGGAACGCATCCGCTCCTACATCCGGTGGAATGCGATGGCGATGGTCGTGCGCGCGAACCGGGCCACACCCCCCAATGACGGTGACCTGGGCGGCCACATTTCCTCGTTCGCATCGCTGGCCACGATGATCGGCTGCGGCATGAACCACTTCTGGCATGCCCCCACCGCCGAGCATGGCGGCGACCTCATCTATTGGCAGGGGCATTCCTCTCCCGGCATCTACGGCCGCGCCTTCCTTGAAGGTCGCCTGGGCGAGGAGCAATTGGACAAATTTCGTCAGGAAGTCGGTGGCAAGGGGTTGTCCTCCTATCCCCACCCCAAGCTGATGCCCGACTTCTGGCAGTTCCCGACGGTGTCGATGGGCCTGGGGCCCCTGTGCGCGATCTATCAGGCGCGTTTTCTCAAGTACCTGCATGCGCGCGGCATTGCCGACACCAGCAAGCGCAAGGACTGGGTCTTTTGCGGCGACGGCGAGATGGACGAGGTCGAGTCGATGGGGGCCATCGGTGTGGCCGCCCGCGAAAAGCTCGACAACCTGGTCTTCATCGTCAATTGCAACCTGCAACGACTGGATGGTCCGGTACGCGGCAATGGCAAGATCATCCAGGAACTGGAAGGCGAGTTCCGCGGCGCTGGCTGGAATGTCATCAAACTGCTGTGGGGCTCTTACTGGGATCCGCTTTTGGCGCGCGACAAGGACGGCATCCTGCAGCGGGTGATGATGGAGACCATCGATGGTGAATACCAGGCGATGAAGGCCAATGACGGGGCCTATGTGCGCAAGCATTTCTTCGGCAAGCATCCCAAGCTGCTCGAGATGGTCAGCCGCATGACCGACGATGACATCTGGCGCCTGAACCGCGGCGGCCATGATCCTTACAAGGTCTACGCGGCGTTTCACTCCGCCCAGAACCACCAGGGCGGTCAGCCCACCGTGCTGCTGGTCAAGACCGTCAAGGGCTTTGGCCTGGGCAAGGCCAGCGAGGGTCGAAACACGGCTCACAACACCAAGAAAATGGACGATGAATCGATCCGCGAGATGCGCGATCGTTTCAACATTCCGATTCCCGATGAGCAATTGCCGCAAGTGCCGTTCTACAAGCCCTCGGAAGATGCGCCCGAGATGAAGTACATGCATGAGCGGCGCAAGGCACTGGGCGGCTACCTGCCGCAGCGTCGCCAGAAGGCTGATGAAACACTCAAGGTGCCCGATCTGGGCACCTTCCAGGCCCTGCTCGATCCCACCGCCGAGGGCCGCGAGATTTCCACGACGCAGGCCTATGGGCGCTTTCTGACGGCCTTGCTGCGCGACAAGGAACTGGGCCCGCGCGTGGTCCCCATCCTGGTCGACGAGGCCCGTACCTTCGGCATGGAGGGCATGTTCCGCCAGGTCGGCATCTATGCGGTCGAGGGTCAGAAATACACGCCGGTCGACAAGGACCAGGTGATGTATTACCGCGAGGACAAGGCCGGACAGATCCTGCAGGAGGGCATCAACGAGGCCGGTGCCATGGCCTCTTGGATTGCCGCGGCGACCTCGTACTCGTCGAACAATCGGGTCATGATCCCGTTCTACATTTTCTATTCGATGTTCGGGCTGCAGCGTACGGCCGATCTTTGCTGGGCAGCCGGCGACATGCGGGCGCGCGGCTTCCTGCTCGGCGGCACGGCGGGCCGTACCACGCTCAATGGCGAGGGCCTCCAGCACGAGGACGGACACAGTCATGTCTTTGCCGCAGCCATTCCCAACTGCGTCAGCTATGACCCCAGCTTTGCCCACGAGTTGGCGGTGATCATGCAGGATGGCCTGCGCCGGATGGTCCAGGAGCAGGAAGACGTCTTCTACTACATCACGGTGATGAACGAGAACTATGCCCAGCCCGGCCTGACCCCGGGGACCGAGGAGGGCATTCTCAAGGGTATGTACCGCTTCCGCCAGGGGGGCAGCAAGGGCGGAGATGCCAAGACCCGGGTCCAGTTGCTCGGATCGGGGACCATCATGCTCGAAGTCATCGCCGCCGCGGACCTGCTCGAGCAGGACTGGGGCATCTCGGCCGACCTTTGGAGCGCCACCAGCTTCACCGAGATGCGCCGCGAGGGCCTGGACTGCGAACGCTGGAACCTGTTGCATCCTGGCAAGGATCAGAAGGTCCCGTATGTCACCCAGCAACTGGAGGCCTCGAGCGGACCGATCATCGCCTCGACCGACTACATGAAGCTGCTGGCCGACCAGATCCGGCCCTTCATTCCCAAGGGGCGCCAGTACCGTGTGCTGGGTACCGATGGTTTCGGCCGGTCGGATTTCCGGGCACGCCTGCGCGAACATT
Organism: Burkholderiales bacterium; assembly: GCA_029977705.1. GTDB lineage: Bacteria > Pseudomonadota > Gammaproteobacteria > Burkholderiales > Burkholderiaceae_E > JAPOKJ01. Next base: position 6,100 of record JAPOKJ010000062.1, read on the forward strand.
TCGAGGTCAACCGCCACTTCGTGGTGCTGGCTGCGCTGCGGGCACTGGCTGAAGAAAAGAAGATCCCGATGAGCAAGGTCAGCGACGCCATCAAGAAGTACGGCATCGACATCGACAAGGCCAACCCCCAGCACGCCTGATCGGCTGAAACCGGAACAAGAGAACATCATGATTGAAGTCAAAGTGCCCGATATCGGTGATTTCAAGGAGGTTGAGGTCATCGAGTTGCTGGTCAAGCCGGGCGACACGGTCTCGGTCGAGCAAAGCCTGATCACTGTCGAGTCCGACAAGGCGTCGATGGAGATCCCCTCGTCGGCCGCCGGCGTGGTCAAGGAGTTGCGCGTAAAACTCGGTGACAAGGTGGCTGAAGGCAGCCTTATCCTGGTGCTGGAAGCGTCGGCCGGTGCTGGCGCCATGGCGCCACCGCCTGCAGCGCCTGCTCCCCAGGTACCGGCACCCGCGCCCCAGGTGTCTGCAACGCCTGCCCCTGCTCCCCTCGCGGCCGCCGCTGCCGAGCCTGCCCGAGCCAGCGCACCGGCTCCCCAGCCCCTGCCCACCGCATCACTGGAGCCCCATGACAGCCATGTGGTCAAACCGCATGCCTCTCCCTCGATCCGCAAGTTCGCCCGCGAACTGGGCGTGGATCTGGCCTTGGTGCGCGGTACCGGTCCGAAGCAGCGCGTGACCGAGGCCGATGTACGCAACTACGTCAAGGGGGCGATCGCGCAGGTGGTCAGTGGTGCTATTGCTGCGCCTGCGCCTGCGCCTGCCGCTGCCGCTGCCGCCGCCGACGGGGCCGGCCTGGGACTGATCCCCTGGCCCAAGGTCGACTTCTCCAAGTTTGGTGCCATCGAGACCAAGCCCTTGCCGCGTATCAAGAAGGTGTCCGGCGCCAACCTGCATCGCAACTGGGTCATGATTCCGCACGTCACCAACCATGACGATGCCGACATCACCGACCTGGAGGCCTTCCGGGTGCAGCTGAACAAGGAAAACGACAAGTCTGGCGTCAAGGTGACGATGCTGGCGTTCCTGATCAAGGCCTGCGTCAACGCGCTGCGCAAGTTCCCCGAGTTCAATGCCTCACTCGAGGGCGACAACCTGGTTTTCAAGAAGTACTTCAACATCGGCTTTGCGGCCGACACGCCCAATGGCCTGATGGTGCCGGTCATCAAGGATGCCGACAAGAAGGGCATCTTCGAGATCGCCCGCGAGACCTCCGAGCTCGCCGCCAAGGCCCGCGACGGCAAGCTCGGCCCGGGCGACATGCAGGGCGGCTGCTTCTCGATCTCCAGTCTGGGCGGCATCGGCGGGACCTACTTCACCCCGATCATCAACGCGCCCGAAGTCGCCATTCTCGGGGTGTGCCGCTCGGCGATGCGCCCGGTCTGGGACGGCAAGCAGTTTGCACCGCGCCTGATCCTGCCGATGTCCCTGTCCTGGGATCATCGCGTCATCGACGGGGCCGCAGCTGCCCGCTTCAACACCTACCTGGCCAGCCTGCTGGCGGACTATCGCCGCGTCATGCTGTGAGGGCCACCATGTCACCGCTTCGGAACTGCGTCACATGACCACCCTTGCAGTTGTCCGGAAAGGCAACCAGATCGCGATCGCGTCCGACTCGCTCGTGACCTTCGGCGACCTGCGCCTGGCCAATGGGTACGAGGCCAACGAGAAGATCATCCACGTCGGCGACTCATGGATCGGCCTGGCCGGCTCGACGGCGCACTTCTCGGTCGTCAAGCGCGTGCTCTCGGCCATGGACCCCCTGAAACTGAACTCGCGCGATGAAGTCTTCGATACCTTCGTCAAGGCGCACGCCCAGTTCAAGGAGCAGTTCTACATGAACCCGAAGGAGGAGGACGACGACCCTTACGAGTCCTCCCACCTGACCTGCCTGATCGCCAACCCCAGCGGCATCTATGGGGTGTATTCCTATCGCGAGGTCTTCAGCTTCGACCGGTTCTGGGCCATCGGTTCAGGCCGGGCCTACGCGATCGGTGCGATGCATGCCAGTTTCGACCGGCTCAAGACGGCCGCCGACGTGGCCCGCGTCGGCATCGAGGCCGGTGTCCAGTTCGACAAGAACTCCGCAGGACCGGTGCGGGTCTTCCATACCCGCGCCAAGCCCGTCCCGCCTGCCCGCAAGGGGCCTGCTGCACCCCCCGTACCCAAGACCTCCGCCTGGTCCGCAGGTCTCACAGCTGCAAGTACTGGCGGCAAACCCCCTTCCAAATCAAAACCGGCCGCCTGAGTGGCGCCACCAACACCAACAGAGCAACAGACATGGCCATCCTGGACGTCAAGGTTCCCGATATCGGGGATTTCAAGGAAGTGGAAGTCATCGAGATCCTGGTCAAGGCCGGTGACACGATCGCGGTAGAGCAGAGCCTGATCACGGTCGAGTCCGACAAAGCCTCGATGGAGATTCCCTCCAGCGCAGCCGGTGTCGTCAAGGCCCTGAAGGTCAAGCTTGGAGACAAGGTAGCCGAGGGCTCGGTGATTCTTGAGATTGAGGTGCAGGGTGAGGCCCCGACCCTTGCGCCGGCGGCTGCGGCACCGGCTGCGCCCGGGGTGGCACCCCTTGCCGCCGCATCGCCGTCGCCTGCCGCAGCCCCCGCAGCCCCCGCAGCCGACAGCTACGCCGGCAAGGTCGATCACCATTGCCAGATGCTGGTGCTGGGGGCAGGCCCTGGCGGCTACTCGGCCGCCTTTCGCGCCGCGGACCTGGGCATGAGCACTTTCCTGGTCGAGCGCTACGCGACCCTGGGCGGTGTCTGCCTGAACGTGGGTTGCATCCCGTCCAAGGCCTTGCTGCACAGTGCTGCCGTCATCGATGAGGCGCGTGCCATGGCCAGCCACGGTATCGAGTTTGGCGAACCACGCATTGATCTGGACAAGCTTCGCGGCTGGAAGGACGCCGTCGTCGGCAAGCTCACGGGCGGCCTGTCCGGCATGGCCAAGGCGCGCAAGGTGACGGTGGTTCGCGGCTACGGCCAGTTCCTCGATGCCCATCATCTCGAGGTCGAGATCACCAGCGGTACCGGCCAGGATCGCAGCGGCGTGCGGGAGGTGATCCGCTTCGAGCAGGCCATCATCGCGGCTGGCAGCCAGCCGGTACAACTGCCATTTCTGCCCGATGATCCGCGCATCGTCGATTCCACCGGCGCCCTCAAGCTGGCTTCCCGGCCAGGCCGCATGCTGGTCATTGGCGGCGGCATCATCGGCCTGGAGATGGCCACCGTGTACTCGACGCTGGGCGCACGCGTCGATGTCGTCGAAATGCTCGATGGCCTGATGCCCGGTGCCGACCGCGATCTGGTCAAGGTCTGGCAGAAGTTCAATGACAAGCGCTTCGACAAGGTCATGCTCAAGACGCGCACGGTCAGTGCCGAGGCGACCCCTGAGGGCATCAAGGTGCGCTTTGAAGGCGAACAGGCTCCCGCCGAGCCCCAGCTCTATGACCTGGTGCTCAGTGCCGTCGGCCGATCACCCAATGGCAAGAAGATTGCCGCCGACAAGGCCGGCGTCATCGTGGGAGACCGTGGCTTCATCCCGGTCGACAGTCAGATGCGCACCAACGTCGATCACATCTTTGCCATCGGTGATGTGGTCGGACAACCCATGCTGGCCCACAAGGCAGTCCATGAGGCCCATGTCGCAGCCGAGGCTGCGGCTGGCCGCAAGAGCCACTTCGATGCCAAGGTCATTCCCTCGGTGGCCTACACCGATCCCGAGGTGGCCTGGGTCGGCGTCACCGAGGAGCAGGCCAAGGCGCAGGGCCTGAAGATCGGCAAGTCGGTCTTTCCCTGGGCTGCCTCGGGGCGTGCCATTGCAAATGGTCGGGACGAAGGCTTCACCAAGCTGATTTTCGATGAAGACACCCATCGCATCATCGGTGGTGGGATCGTCGGCACCCACGCCGGGGACATGATTGGCGAGTTGGCCCTGGCCATCGAGATGGGCTGTGATCCGGTCGACATCGGCAAGACGATCCATCCCCATCCCACCCTGGGCGAGTCGATCGGCATGGCGGCAGAGGTATTCGAAGGCGTTTGTACCGATCTGCCCCCGCCGCGCCGCAAGTGATTCGGGCGGCCGCGCGACGGGTCTGTTGCCGGCGGCTAGTGTGGTGTGCCGTAAATGACTTATCTAATGACGAAGTGCAATGAGGGTGAATGCAAGGCGCGGTTCCGGGCCGATAGCGGGGCTATCGACTCGGGTTCGCAACGCCGCAGTCGCCCTCATTTCACTTCGCCCCGAAGGGGTTCGATCGGACGGGGCCCTCGGTCGCTCGCCCGCCAGGGCAGATATCACCCGATATCTACCCTGGCGGACAACCGCCCGATCATCCTCGTCTGAGTCGAATCCTTAGAGAAGTTATTTGCGGCATACCACACTAGGGTAAGCCCTGATGGAGCGGCGCGCCAACGGGCCGGCGCTGGCCCCTTCTGGCGTCCTGGCTTGCCTTATACTTTCCAGCTGTCCTGACCACATGCATCTGGAGTCCTATGCAAGCCCTGCTCAAGCTGGCCAAGGGGATTGACTGGTTCAATCACAAGATTGGCTACATCGCCTCCTGGATGATCCTGCTGTCCTGCCTCGTCAGTGCGGGCAATGCCTCCTGGCGCAAGATCTTCGACAACAGCTCCAACGGCGCGCTCGAGATGCAGTGGTACATGTTTGCCGCCACGGTCATGCTGGGTGCCGCGTACACCTTGCAGCGCAATGAGCATGTGCGCGTCGACCTGTTCTATGGCGGCCGGGCGCCGCGAACCAAGGCCCTGATCGACGTCTTCGGCATCATCGTCTTCCTGCTGCCCTCGATGTACCTCATCGCAAAGCTGGCCATGCCGGTGTTCATCAACGCCTTCAACAGCGGCGAGATGTCGTCCAACGCTGGCGGCCTCATCCGCTGGCCTTTCGTGATGCTCCTGCCCCTGGGCTGCGCCCTGGTATGGATCCAGGGCATTTCCGAATTGATCAAGCGCATCGGCTTTCTGACCGGTCAGTACAACATGGACATCACCTACGAAAGGCCGCTGCAATGACGATGGAAATGATGGCCCCGACCATGTTCGGGGGATTGGTGCTGTTCATGCTGATCGGCTTCCCGGTCGCTTTCTCGCTGGCGGCCCTGGGTTTCACTTTTGGTTTCTGGGCAATCTCGCTGGGCTTTTTCAAGCCCGAGTTCATGACCAATGTGCCCTTGTCGATTGGCAGCGTGCTGTCCAACGACTTGCTGCTCTCGATTCCCTTCTTTACCTTCATGGGGGCGGTGCTCGAGCGCTGCGGCCTGGCCGAAGACCTGCTCGAGGGCACGGGCCAACTGTTCGGCGCGACTCCCGGGGGCATCGGCTATGCCGTGATCATCGTGGGTGCCATCCTGGGTGCCATCACCGGCACCGTGGCCGCGTCGGTGATTGCCATGGGCGTGATCTCGCTTCCGGTGATGCTGCGCTATGGTTACAACCAGCGTTTTGCCACTGGCGTGATCGCTGCAGCCGGCACCATCACGCAGGTGATTCCGCCCTCGCTGGTGCTGGTGGTGCTGGCCGACCAGATGGGCCGTTCGGTGGGCGACATGTACAAGGGCGCCATCGGCCCCTCGATCCTGCAGACCGCCATCTTCCTGATCTACGTCTTCCTGCTCTCCAAGATCAAGCCGCACTACATGCCGCCGCTGCCACCCGAGGCGCGCACCCTCAGGGGCTGGCCCCTGTATCGCAAGGTCCTGATGGGCATGGTGCCCTCGGTCGCCTTGATCTTCCTGGTGCTGGGCACGATCTTCGCCGGCTGGGCCACGCCCACTGAAGCCGGTGCGATGGGCGCGGTCGGTGCCATGGTGCTGGCAGCGATCAACCGTCGCCTGACCTGGCCGCTGATCTGGGAAGGAATGCAGTCGACCATGCGCCTGACCGCCATGGTGGTGTTCATCCTGCTGGGTTCGCGGGTGTTCTCGATCGTCTTCAACGGTGTGGACGGCAACCTGTGGATCGAGCACATGCTGACGGGTCTGCCCGGCGGCCAACTCGGCTTCCTGATCGCCGTCAACATCTTCGTGTTCTTCCTGGCCTTCTTCCTCGACTTTTTCGAGATTGCCTTCATCATCATTCCGCTGCTGGCGCCGGTGGCTGACAAGCTGGGCATCAACCTGATCTGGTTCGGTGTCCTGTTGTGCGTCAACATGCAGACCTCGTTCATGCACCCGCCCTTCGGCTTTGCGCTGTTCTACCTGCGCGGCATCGCACCGAAGGAGGTCGCCTCCAAGGAGATCTACCTGGGCGCCATTCCTTGGGTGATCATGCAGTTGATGCTGGTGGCCATCGTCATCTTCTGGCCGCAGTCGGTCACCTACTTCCTCGACAAGGAAAACAACGTCGACATCGACAAGGTCAAACTCGATATTCCGGCCGAAGAACGCAACAAGCCCGCGGCAGATCCCTCCGATGCCCTCAAGGGTGCCGCACCTGCGGCTCCTGAAAAGGACGACCCGGCCAAGGCCTTGATGGATTCGGCGCCCAAGGATGACGCCAAGAAGCCCTGACGATCCGATGGCAGAGGTCTCATCGATGCAGTCTCTGCCTTCGGATGGGAAAGGGGAGGGCATGATCGTGTTGCCCGACCAGTTGTTCGCACAGGCGGTTGTAGGTCCGTCCTACAGCCCGGCGGTCAAGCTGATGCTGGCCAGCATGCTGATCCAGATGGCTTATCTGGCCTGGCAGTCGCGACCGGCCTGGCCTGGGGTGACCTGGGAGGTCTGGCTCATGCTGGCTGCCTGCGCCGTACCCGTTGTGGCCTGGTCCTGGAGCATGTTCTTCGGGCGAACCACCATCGACGCGCGCGGCCTGCGCCGGGATGTTCCCTTCAAGCTGTCCGGGTACGACCTGCGATGGCACGAGATCGCCGGGGTGCGTTTTCTGGACTGGCCGATCGGCGCGCGCCTGGTCGTCAAGACCCAATCACCTGGCCCCGGCCGGGCCTTTCATGCGGGCAATGCCCGGATGCGCGAGGCCTTCAAGCGCCTCGAATCTTTGTACAGGCCGCCGGACCGAGGCTAGCCAGCACCCTTTGGCGGGTCGTCGTCATGGCCGTGCCACCGGCCTGCGCTGCAAGCCTTCGGCGGCGAAAAAAAACCCCGCCGAGGCGGGGTTTGATGCAGGCGTCCCTGCGCACAGGGACACCGACCTGAAGGGCTTTCTCAGAGCTTCTGGCTTTGCATGAAGTCGTCGAAGGAGGCCTCCGAGAAACGGAACCAGGTGACCATCTGGTTGCGGGCAGCCATGTAGTCCTCGTAGACCTTCTTCCAGTTCGGGTTCTTGGCCGAGATTTCGGCGTAGAGCTCGTTGGCGGCTTTCCAGGATGCATCCATGATGGTCTTGTCGAAGCGGTGCAACTTGGCACCACCGGCCACCAGTCGGCGCAGGGCGGCATTGTTCTTGTAGTCGTACTTGCCCTGCATGTCGTGGTGGGCCCAGGCGGCTGCGCACTCGAGGGCGGCCTGATATTCCTTGGGCAGCGCGTCGTAGGCCTTCTTGCCGACGAACAGGTTGATTGCGGGGCCGCCTTCCCACCAGCCGGGATAGTAGTAATGCGGGGCGATCTTGAAAAAGCCCAGCTTTTCGTCGTCATAAGGACCGACCCATTCGGCCGCGTCGATGGTGCCTTTTTCCAGGGCCGGGTAGATGTCGCCGCCAGGAATGTTCTGGGGCACGCCGCCAATGCGCTCGATGACCTTGCCGGCGAAGCCGCCGACGCGGAACTTCAGGCCCTTGAACTCGGAAACGTTCTTGACTTCCTTGCGGAACCATCCGCCCATCTGGGCGCCGGTATTGCCCATCGGGAAGTTGAGCATGTTGTACTGGGCGTAGAACTCACGCGTCAGCTTCAGGCCATTGCCCTCGTAGTACCAGGCGGTCATCTGGCGCGAGTTCATGCCGAAGGGGATGGCGCAGTCCAGAGCGAAGGTTTCGTCCTTGCCAAAGAAGTAGTAGGGAGCGGTCGAGGCGCACTCGATCGAGCCCTGCTGGATCGCATCCACCACGCCGAAGGCCGGGGTGATCTCACCGGCTGCATGGGTCGAGATGACGAACTTGCCGCCAGTCAGCTGCGAGACTTTCTCGGCGAAGACTGGGCTGACGCCGTACAGGGTATCCAGCGACTTGGGGAAGCTGGAGGACAGACGCCAGCGCACCTGGGGCTGGGCGCTGACAATCGCGGGCGCCGCGATCGCGGCCGCTGCGGTACCGCCAACGGCGGCCTTCTGGATAAAGGAACGACGTTCCATAGTGTCTCCTCGGTGTTGTGAGAGGTTCTGCAAGAATCGCGATTCTAGCCGAGCCTTTGCGGGCAGGGCAGATCATCCCGGGGCAATCAGGGTTTGTCCCGAGCAAGGGAGCCCGGCGAGCCGCCTGGCCCGCTTTTTCCCCTTTTCAGACAGGCTTGAGCCGGTCGAGCACGGCCTGTGCCTGGCGGGCCACCTGAACCGGCGCGGTCCCTCCGAGGTGGGCGCGGGCAGCCACCGAGCCTTCCAGCTTGAGCACCTCGTAGACATCGTCGCCGATCAGCTTCGAGAAGGCCTGCAATTCGGTGAGCGCCAGATCGGCAAGATCCTTGCCGGCATCGGCTGCCTTGCGTACTGCGTGCGCCACGGCTTCGTGGGCGTCCCGGAAGGGCAGGCCTTTCTTGACCAGGTAGTCGGCCAGGTCGGTCGCGGTCGAAAAGCCCTCGGCAGCCGCCTGCAGCATGCGCGCCTCGCGCACCTGGATCCCGGTCACCATGTCGGCAAAGATCGTCAGGGTGTCGACCAGGGTGTCGACCGTGTCGAACAAGGGCTCCTTGTCCTCCTGGTTGTCCTTGTTGTAGGCCAGCGGCTGGCCCTTCATGAGCATCAGCAGGCCGCTCAGGTGTCCGGTGACCCGACCCGTCTTGCCACGGGCCAGCTCCGGCACATCCGGGTTCTTTTTCTGGGGCATGATCGACGAACCGGTGCAAAAGCGGTCCGGCAGGTCGATGAAGCCCACCCGCGGACTCATCCACAGGATCAGCTCCTCGGACAGGCGCGAGATGTGGATCATCACGAGGCTTGCCGCCGCACAGAACTCGATCGCAAAGTCGCGGTCCGAAACCGCATCCAGGGAGTTCTGCGCCACGCCCTCGAAGCCCAAGGTCCGCGCCACCCGCTCCCGGTCCACCGGGTAGGAACTGCCAGCCAGGGCTGCGGCGCCCAGGGGCAGTCGGTTGACGCGCTTGCGGGCATCGAGCAGGCGCTCGACATCGCGGGCAAACATCTCGACATAGGCCAGCAGGTGATGGCCGAAGGTGACCGGCTGGGCCACTTGCAGATGGGTGAAGCCGGGCATGATCGTGCCGGCATGGCGAGCGGCCACCGAGGCCAGCGCGACCTGCAGCTCACGCAGAAGGGCCACGATCCGGTCGATCTCGCCCCGCAGCCACAGCCGGATGTCGGTGGCCACCTGATCATTGCGCGAGCGCGCGGTGTGCAGGCGTTTGCCGGCATCGCCGATCAGGGCGGTCAGGCGCGCCTCGATGTTCAGGTGGACGTCCTCGAGGTCCAGTTTCCACTCAAACCGGCCGTCTTCGATCTCGGCGCGGATCTGGGCCATGCCCTGCTGTATCGCCTGCAGGTCGCTGTCCTTGAGGATCCCGACCGCTGCCAGCATGTCGGCATGCGCCAGGGAGCCCTCGATATCGGAAAACGCAAGTCTTTTGTCGAAATCCACCGAGGCGGTGTAGCGTTTCACCAACTCCGAGACCGGTTCCGAGAAGCGCGCGGACCACGCTTCCGCCTTTTTTTCAAATTGATTGTTCATAATGCTTGATTATAGGACTGTTCATGGCAGAATCTTGCGAGAAAACAATGCCTTACCGGTTCTACCTACAGCCAATTCTTAACGGTAAACGATGAACGAACCCGTGCGACGGCAGACTGACGGTGCCTCGCTGCCCATCATCCCTGATTGCTGCAACCTGGGCACTATCTTAAGGGTTATGGGCGTCACCGCCGTTTTGCTGCTGCTTGGTGCGGCGGTTCTGGTCGATGTCGATGCCTGGACGCTGCGGGCCTATGCCACGCGCGTCACCGCCATTGCGGCCGTCGGGGTCCCCGCCACCCTCGTCTCGATGGCGCTGCTCTGCCCGATGCGGCGCCTGGTCAACGGGCGCGAGCAATGGCGTCAATGGACGCTCGGGCTCAGCGTGGTCGGTGGCGTGACATGGTGCTGTGCCGCCCTTCAGGCCTATGCCTTCGACAGCGGCAACATTCACCCTTTGTTGACGGCCTTGCCAGTGGCCTTGCTTTCTGCCGTGATTGCTGCTGCCTTCTTTCACTGGCTTCGATTGCGCCAGGTGTTGCTGCAGCCTTCCCAGGCCGAGGGTCGACTGCAGGCCCTGCAGGCGCGCATCCGCCCGCATTTCCTGTTCAACAGCCTCAACACCGTGCTGGGCCTGATGCGCAGCGACCCGCGCCGGGCTGAAAAAACCCTCGAGAACCTGGCCGACCTGTTTCGTGTATTCATGCGGGACAGCCGCGAACTGGTTCCGCTCGACGAGGAAGTCCTCCTGTGCAAGGAATACCTGGCCATCGAGCGGCTGCGTCTGAGCGAGCGCCTGGAGGTGATCTGGCAGATCGACGATATGCCGGGCGATGCCCTGCTGCCCTCGCTGCTGTTGCAGCCCTTGATCGAGAACGCTGTCCATCACGGGATCGAGCCGCGCATGGATACCGGCACGGTCAGCATCTCGATCGGCAAGCCGGGCGAGAAGGTGCGGGTGGAGATCACCAACCCCCTGCCCGAGCCCGATCCGAACAGCACGGCCAAGAAGCGTCCCAGCAACAACATGGCCCTGTCCAATGTGCAGGAACGGCTCGCCCTGACCTTCGACGTCGAGGCTTCAATACAATACGGCCCGGAAGACGGCCAGTTCCGGGTTTTGGTGCAATTTCCGTACAAGAAAGAAAGAAGGCAAAGAAATGTCAGAAGTAACTTCGATCCTGATCGTTGACGACGAGCCGGTGGCACGCTCGCGCATGCGCGAACTGCTGGCAGACCTTGCACCGGAGTTTCCGCACAAGATCGTGGGCGAGGCGGGCAATGCACCCGACGCGCTGTCCCAGATCGATGTGGCCCAGCCCCACATCGTGCTGCTCGACATCCAGATGCCTGGCATGACCGGCATCGAACTGGCCAAGCACATTGCCGCCCGGGCGCAGTCAGTGGAGCACCCCCGCCGAATGCCCCTGATCATCTTTGCCACGGCCTATGACGAGTTCGCGGTCGAAGCCTTCAATGTCCGGGCCATCGACTACCTGCTCAAGCCCGTCAAGACCGATCGCCTCAAGCAGGCCCTGCAGCGGGCGCTGACGCGTCTGCCGCAAGACGAGTTGGCCACCATCGACCAGCTGGCGCGCGCCACCAATACCCGTCGTCGTCATCTCTCGGTCCACGAGCGCGGACGCGTCATTCTGGTGCCGCTGGAAACGGTCATCTACCTGAAGGCCGAACTCAAGTACATCACCGTGCGTACCAAGGAGCGCGAATTCCTGATCGAGGAGTCCCTTTCTTCGCTCGAGGAAGAGTTCAGCGACCGCTTCGTGCGTATTCACCGCAATGCGCTGGTGGCCCGGCCTTCGATCGCCGGCTTCGAGCGTGTCCAGCCCAGTGGTGATGAAGAGGGGGGTGATCCCTACTGGCAGGTCGTGCTTCGCGAAGTCCAGGAGCGCCTGCCGGTCAGTCGCCGCCAGTGGACCCACGTCAAGAATCTGGTGGCCTAGTGGCCGGCGGCGGTGATGTCCGCACCGGCCTGATCATCGCGTCGCGGGAGAGCCGCCTGGCGATGTGGCAGGCCGAGCATGTGCGCGACCTGTTGCGGGCCGGCAGCGGCTCGCCGGAGGTGTCCATCCTGGGCATGACGACCGAAGGCGATCGGGTACTCGACAAGGCCCTGAACCAGATCGGCGGCAAGGGCCTGTTCATCAAGGAACTCGAGGTCGCGCTGCTCGAGCGGCGTGCAGACCTGGCCGTGCATTCGCTCAAGGATGTGCCGATGGAGATGCCTGCAGACTTCGTGCTCTGCGCGGTCATGAAGCGCGAGGACCCTCGCGATGCCTTTGTCTCGAATCATCATGCCAGCCTGGAGGCCTTGCCCCCAGGTGCCCGACTGGGCACTTCCAGCCTGCGCCGGGCAGCCCAGATCAAGGCAGCCTTTCCTCACCTGGACATCCAGCCCCTGCGCGGAAATGTCAACACGCGCCTTGCCAAGCTCGACGAGGGCCAATTCGATGCCATCGTGCTGGCAGCAGCCGGCCTCAAGCGTCTGGGCTTCGTGTCGCGCATCCGCCAGATCATTCCGCCCTCGCGCTGCCTGCCAGCTGCAGGGCAGGGGGCTCTGGGCATCGAGATCCTCAAGGCCGACGCAGAGCGCCTGATGCCCCGCCTGGGATTCCTCAACGATCCGCAAACCCTGCTGCAGGTGAGTGCCGAGCGGGCTGTGTCGCTGGCGCTCGGTGGCAGTTGCCGGGTCCCGCTGGCGGCATATTGCGAGCCGGCACCCGCCAGTGGCGTGTTTCATCTGCGCGCCCTGGTAGCCTCGGAAGATGGTTCGCGGCTCATCCAGGGGGAAGAGAGCGCATCCCTGGAAACCCCAGAGCAGGCGCAGGCGCTGGGCCTGCGCGTGGCCGAGGGGCTGCGTGCCCGCGGCGCGCTCGAATTGCTGCATGGCTGAGCCATGCTGGAAGCGCTCAAGGCCCGGGCCCGGCAACTCAAGCGGGAATCGCTGACGCTGTACATCGCGGTGCGCGATCCGCGCACCCCTTGGACCGTGCGCCTGCTGGCGGGGGCCATCGTGGCCTACGCGCTCAGCCCGATCGACCTGATTCCCGATTTCATTCCGGTGCTCGGTTATCTGGACGAGGTAATCCTGCTGCCGATCGCGATTGCCCTGGCGCTGCGCCTGTTGCCGGCAGCCGTTCTCGCCGATGCGAGAGAGCAGGCGGCCCGCTGGCAGGGCAAGCCCCGCAGCCGCCTTGGTGCAGCGATCATCATCCTGATCTGGGTGCTGGCGCTCGTCCTGTTTGGCCGTTGGTGCTGGGCGCTTTACCAGTCGGCCTGAGGTCTGCCTCGGCTGACCCAGGCGCGCGTGGCACTGCCGCGCGACCCGAGCGCCCGCGCTGCGCGGGGGCTATCTGCTCAGTGCGACCAGCTCGAAGGTTTGCGACCCCCCGGAGTGGTATTTCGAGCTGATCTGCTCGCTGCGTTCGAACTTCACCAGACCCACCTCCGGGCAGTACCACTCCTTCTGGACGATGGGGATGTCCTGGAAGCCCACCATTGGATCGACATACAGGCGCAGCATGTGGCGGCCCACCAGCAGGGCGCAGTCCTTGAAGCTTCCTGCCGCGACCGTGACGCTGGCATTGAGCGATTCGACCTCGAAGTTGAGGGTGATGGTCTTGGAGTGCTTCAATTCATGCGGCCAGTCGAAACTTCGCCGCAGCAGGAAGGGCAGGCTGGGCACCGTCCAGCTGCTGCCGACCTTGAGCGGCTCCTTGATCACGAAGCGGCGTGGCTTGTCGCCGTCGGCGCGCGGGGTGTCTTCGAGTTCATTGCGAACGCCGATCCGGTAGGTGCCTGTTTCATCGACGCGGAACAGGTAGGCGTTGCCCAGGCTGTTGCGCCGCTCCCAGCCCTCCAATCCGGCCCCATAGTCCTTGCGTCCCGTGTTCTCGACGCTGAAGCGCTCCTTGACCGCACCCAGGTCGGTGCGCGTGGTCATCTCGTACTCCCACTTCCAGCCGCTGTTGAGCGGGAACAGTCGCGGGCTGGCGGCGGGCCGGTCGCTGCACGATTGCAGCAGGACGGACAGGCCCAGGATGATCGGCAGTGCGGCGCGCATCATTTTTCGGGCAAGGCCGGTTCGGGAAGGTCTTGCATCTTGACCTTCTGGGTGCGCGAACTCGACATGTACCGGGTGAAGGTGTTGACGCCGCTGGCGGGCAGGGCTTCCAGGGTCTGGCCCATCTGCATGATGCCCTGCTTGTTGCGTCGGGTTGCCTCGGTGAACATGTTGTAGCTGTCCTTGTCGAAGGGCATTTCGTAGGCACGCGGCTGCTTCACCGGTCCCTCGCGAGCCAGTTCGCTGGCCCAGATGTAGATCGTGCCCTTGCTGCCACTGTTCTTCTCGGGCTGTACTACCACGGCGTAGTGGAACAGGAAGCGCTCGGGCAGGCGGCCTGGCGTCGGGAATCCGAGCAGGCCGGTCATTGCGTCATAGCTGAGGATGAAGAACCCGCCCGTCAGCAGGATGGCGACGCTCTTGATCCACCATGACCAGCGCGTGTACAGGCAAAGCGCCAGCAACAACAGGCCCAGAAGGGCGTAACAGGTGATCAGCAGCAATATCGGGCCATTCATGCCCATGCCCGAACCGGGATTCATTTATTTGTCTCCTCGCACCATTGGTTTGAATTGGGTGTTGACATCACTGACGTTGCCGCTCGAGTTGAGTGTGAAACGGACGGCCGTCTTTTCCTCACCGGGACGATCCAGGTTGACGGTGCCATAGAAAACCACCTCTGCCTTGGGATTGACCTTGACCACCTGCACGGTCACTGGCACCGCTTTCTGGTTGTCCGATTTGTAATAGTGGACATTGACCGTGTACTCGCCCGGTTCGACGCCGCGCAGCGTCACCACCTCCTGATTCAGCGGATTGACGATCTCTTTGCCGTTGAGCATGAGCTTGTCGTTGAGCGCACCGCGATCATCCCGGTCCAGATGCATCAGGCCTTCATCGCGTGCCTTGTACCAGCATACCCGGTTGGAGCCATCCTGCACCCAGGTGTCGATATCGTTCGGGTCATTGTCTGGCCAGGTCACGGTGATCAGAAACTCGGCCTTCAGGTTGATGTTGCCATCCTTGGCCGGCGGGTTGATGAACACCAGCGCCATTGCAAACAGCAGCGACAGCACCAGCAGGATGTTGAACAGCATGTCCGTGAAAGGATCCTGTCCATAGTTCCGGCGCATCCGCCGGCCGCTGCTCATGATGCCTGGGGCCTGAGGCCTTGCGGGAAGGGCTCGGGGATACGTTGACCCAGGCTCATCTGCAGCCGGGCCGCGCTGAGTATTTTTTGCGCGCAGCGGTCCAGCAGCAGCCACTGCAGGGCCAGCACCATGTTGCACAGCAGGCCGACCACGGTGGCAATGATCTTGATGCCCATGCCTGAAGCCATGTCGCGCAGGATCATCTGCATGGCCGACAGTTCAAGCTGGTTCGAACCGATCAGCGCGGTGAGCATGATCAGGAATCCGACCACCGTCCCGAGCAGGCCCAGCTTGGTCAGGGATTCGGTGATGAACCAGCCGACGTCATGGGGCCCCAGGATTTTCTCCTCCAGCGACTCGAGCCATTGGGCGCGCTCGTCCTGAGGGTTGGCATGGCGGGGCAGCACCCGAGAGGACCAGGGCTGGGGGGCTTGCGCAGGGGGGAGGGGGGCGGCCGCCAACGGCAGGCCGGGCAACCGCTG
>JAPOKJ010000093.1 GCA_029977705.1 Burkholderiales bacterium
CCCAGGGTGACCTTCTGCACCAGTTGCCGGTGCTCGAAGACGGCCAGCGTGGCCGAGAGCTTGTCCAGCATCTGCGCCTCGCTCCAGCTCATGGTCAGCTCCTTGCGCAGGAAGGCGAAGGTCTGACGGGCAATGGTCTGGATGCGCGGCAGGGGCAGGTCCGGATTGCGGCTGATCAGCGCAGCCAGCAGCGAGGCCAGCGCGAAGGCGTGCATGGTGTTGTTGCGGAAATAGGTGAGCAGGGCGGCCTGCCGCGCCGGCACCTGGAAGATGTCGCCCAGCGGATGCGAAATGCGCTCGATCATGCCCTGCTTGATGGCATAGGCGATGCACTGCTCGCCATTGAGCGGCGTGACGGTCTGGCGCTCGGCATAGGGCACGGCGCGCGACAGCTCGAGCAGCAGGTCGATCTGGAACAGCAGGCGTTTCTCGTCCATGGCCTGGCGCGCGGTGCCCAGGATGGCGGTGGACAGCAGGTTGATCGGGTTGAGCACCAGGGCCTCATTGATACGCTCGGTGATGCGCCGGCCCAGGTGCTGCACGAACTGGCGATGCGCCATGCCGCTGGCCTGTGCGACCTGCAACTCGGCCGCCAGGTGGATCGGTTCGGCGATGTTGACGTGCACCTTGCCGTACTGCTTGCGACGAAACTCGCGCAGCGTGTTGAGGATGCCAAAGATCGATTCCTTCTTCTTGGCCGCGCCGGCCAGCTCGGCCAGAAAGCTCTCGCCCTCGACCAGTTGCTCATAGCCGACATAGATCGGCAGGAACACCACCGGCTTGTTGGCCTCGCGCTGATAGCTCTCGACCGTCATCGACAACAGGCCGCCCTTGGGCGCGAGCAGGCGGCCGGTACGGCTGCGCCCCCCCTCGACGTAGTACTCGATCGGAAAGCCGCGCTGCATCACCGCATGCACATACTCGGAGAACACCGCGGCATACAGGGCATCGCCCTTGAAGCTGCGGCGCAGGAAGAAGGCGCCGGCGCGGCGCAGGATGCTACCGATCACCGGAATGTTCAGGTTGTCCCCTGCGGCCACCTGCGGCGACATCAGCCCGCGGTGATGCACCAGGTAACCGAGCAGGAGGTAGTCCACATGGCTGCGATGACAGGGCACATAGACCAGCTCGGCCCCGGCGCCCACCTCGGCAATGGTTTCGAAGCGGTGCACATCCACGCCCTGGTAGATGCGGTTCCACAGCCGGGTGAGCACCAGGTCGAAGGCACGGATCACCGGGTAGGAATAGTCCGAGACGATCGAGTAGACCATCTTGCGCGCGGCCAGTTCGGCCTTCTCGACCGGCATCGCCTGCTGCACCGCATGCTCGCGGATCGCCGCCTGCACCGGCGCGCTGTTGATCACCGAGTTGACCACCGTCTGGCGGTGCGACAGGTTGGGCCCGACCACCAGTTCGCGCTCGCGCCGGTACTCGGCGCGCAGCAGCCGCGCAATGCGCCGCGAGGCCTGGCCCTCGCCGGCCGTGGTGCTGCCGGCCACCGCGTCGACCTCGGCACGCAGCGAGATCGGCTTGCCGAACTTGAGCAGGGTCTGACGGCCATTGATCAGCAGCCGCAGGGTCTGCTTGAAAAAGCCGGGGGCCACCCAGGCATCGGCGAGCAGGGCCTTGACGATCGAGTCCTGGTTGCGCGGGGCGCGCCCCCAGAAGATCGACACCGGTACGATCTGCACCTCGAGCGAGGCGTCCTGCTGTGCCGCCTCGACCAGGCGCTTGAAGCGGTCGGCGTATTCGTAGGGGTTGCGCGTCAGCGGCGAGGGCTGGCCGCTGCGGGTCAGGTAGAAAAAGCTCTGCGCCTCTTTCAGGCGACCGACCTGCAGGGCCCGGGCCGGTGACGGCAGGCCCAGCCGCGCCGTGGCCTCTTCGAGCACCAGATAGCCGGACAGTTGCCGCACCTGCAGGGCATAGACCACCGGCAAGGCCGGATTGAAGCTGGGCGGCGCGCTGGCATCGGGCACGGTCTGGAACCGGACCAGCCGGCGCAGGAACCAGCGCAGGATGCCCAGGAAAAAGTTGTCTAGTAAACGCAAACCTTGCCCTCAGTGCGACAGAACATGATCAGTCCCGGGATTTTGCGCCTTGATTTCCTTTAAGAACATCACTGGTAGGCGCCAATATTGTTGTCATCCTGTGTCAGCAAGCGCATCAGCTTTGGATGAATGAATAGCTTCTCACGTCCGACGGGTCTTGCTTCCAGCACGCCGATTCCAACAAGTAGCTTGAGATGGCGCGAAGCCGCCTGGCGGCCCGAGAGCCCTCTCTCGACAAGATTCTGGATGCGGCAATAAGGCAAGTCAAAGATCAGATCGACCAACTCACGGCTGTAGATTTTCGGGGCGGCTTGCTTCACATGGGCGATGGTCAAGGCAGACAGATGGCGGATGGCTGAAATCTTGGCCGTCGTCCAGCGGGCCGTATCCTCGACGCCCGCAAGCACATAGAGAATCCACGGCTCCCAGGCCTGGTGGCGCGTGACATCCAGCAGCAGTCGGTAGTATTCCGCTTTGTTCTGGATGATGTATCGGCTCAGATGAAGAATCGGTAAGGTCAGCAAGTCTTCCCGAACCAGAAACAGGTTGTTCAGAATGCGGGCCGTGCGGCCATTGCCTTCGGCAAAGGGGTGGATCGCCTCAAACTGGTAGTGCCCGATCGCCATGCGGATCAAGGGGTCCACGTCACGCTGTTCATGGAGATAGTTCTCCCAGTTGGCAAGTTTTGTTCGCAAGACCTGCTCACCGGCAGGCGGCGTGTAGATCACCTCCCCGCTCGCCTCGTGGGCCCGTGACTTGCCGGGGATACGTCTGACCTGCATCTCGACGCCATTGATCCGCGAGCACACCTGTTCAGCGGTTCGAATGTTCAAGGGCGAGACCTTGATCGCACGGTAACCGTCCAGCAGCGCGCCTCTGATCCGCAAAGCTTCACGGGTCGCCGAGTCCGCCTGGTCGCCGGCGCTCTGGAACTCAAACATCCGGTCGGTCGTGGTAACGATGCTCTCGATTTCCGAACTGGCCTGCGCTTCCAGAAGCGGCAGCGCGCTGATGAGGGCCCCCTGGTGGGGCATCAGTGTGGCAGCCTGTTTCAATTCGGCCAGCGCTGCGCGCGCTGTGATGCACCGCCTGAGAATTGGTCGCGTTTCCACGTCTGCGGCCGGTGGCAACGGGGGTAGGTCGTTATAAGCTTGGTCGGCACGCCAGGCAGACATGGTTTAATTTTTATGTTTTCGCGACACGTTTTCAGTTTATGTCGCTGACCATGACAGGTCAATCTCATCTGTCGCGATTTTTCCGAAATCGCGACATGTACAGCGTGCATCCGTCCGCCGGGACCTGAGCACCTGCAGGCCAAGAGGATCGACTTCACCCAACTATGGACGAGGTGCTGGCTGAGGGCGCGCGCTGCCCAATCGGGTCAATTTTCTGTAATCGTTACCGTCGCCTACCTGCCAACAAGAAATTCCTTTTAGCACACGGTCACCACCGTTTGTCAGCGTCTGGGCGCCCGGGTGTTCCCCCCCCCTCATCATCAACACCTGGATCCTCGTTTGATGTTTTTGACACGTCCGGAGTCTGTCATGAGCACTACCTTTCTGATTGTCCTGCTAGCCGCGCTGGCCTTCTGGCTGGCGAGTGTCTTCAACGAACTGGTCGCCCTGCGAAATCGCTACCGCAATGCCTTTGCGCAGATAGATGTGCAACTCAAGCGCCGCTACGATCTGATTCCCAACCTCGTAGAGACGGCCAAGAGCTTCATGGCGCACGAGCGCGGCACTCTCGAAGCAGTGGTTCTGGCGCGCAACCGGGCGGTGCAGGCTGGCGCTGTAGCCAGTGCTCAACCCGGAAATGCGAACGCGATGCAGGCTCTTTCACAGGCGGAGGGCGTACTCGAAGGCGCTCTTGGACGACTGTTCGCTTTGTCCGAGGCCTATCCTCAGATGAGATCCGACCAGAATATGCTCGGCTTGCAGGAAGAACTTGCCAGCACCGAAAACCGCATCGCCTTCGCCAGCCAAGCCTTCAATGACGAGGTCACCGAATACAACACGCGACGTGAGGTATTTCCCAACCGGCTTTTCACGGGCATGTTCGGTTTCGAGCCATCCAACCTGATGGCCGCCACCGAGTCTGCCGATGAACGTCAGCCAGTGAAGGTGAGCTTCTAGGCGACTGGTTCCAGCCGAATACCCAGGCGATGAACTTCACCGGCAATCAAACGCGTGCGCGCCGCAACAGCAGCAGGCTGATTATTTTATTCGTGCTCGGTGTAGTCGCAATGACGGTAACGATGACCGTCATGATGATGCCGCTGGTGCTGGTGACAGGTGCCATTGGGCTCAGCAACTTCAAGGCATCCCACATCACGTCAGGCGTCCAGGGCGGCATCTTATTGATGGGATGGTTAACGGGGGGCATGCTCCTGTTGCCGATGCTGACGCTGCTGAGAAGCCTGCTTGAGGTCTGGCGTCTGTCCGCGGGCGGGAAGGTGTTGGCCGAACGCATCGCTGCCCGACGCGTGGCGCCCAATGTGGCCGACCCGCTGGAGCGGCGCCTGTTCAATGTGATTGAGGAAATGTCAATCGCCTCTGGTGTCACGATGCCTTCGGTCTGGGTAATGGATACGGAAACAGCGATCAACGCGTTCGTCGCTGGCCATGATGCCGCCGACTCAGTGATCGTGGTGACTCGAGGCGCGCTGGACTCCCTGAATCGCGACGAGTTGCAGGCCATCATCGGTCACGAGTTCAGTCACCTGCTCAACGGTGACTGCAAATTGAACATCCGGATGATTGCCGCTCTGGCCGGTATCGACATCCTCGGCAAGGTCCCTGGGCTCCTAATATGGCCTTTAACCGAAGTCGAAGGCTCACTGTGGCAAAAGCTATGGTTTTTCCTGTCATGGTATGTCCTTGTCCCGATAGGCTGGATCTTCTTGCTGGCCGGGTTGCTTTTGTGGCCGATCGGCGCGGTAGGCCGCTTCTTTGCACGGCTGATCAAGGCTTCCGTGTCCCGTCAGCGAGAATTTCTCGCTGACGCCTCAAGCGTGCAGTTCACCCGCAATCCGACAGCCCTCGCAGGTGCGCTGACGCAAATCGAAGCGAGCGGCCAGGGCACGCTGATTCGTCACCGGTACGCTGCTGCACTGTCGCACCTGTTCTTCGGTCAGGCAGTGAAGGTGTGGTGGCAGTGGCTCTTCGCCACGCACCCGACGTTCAAAGAGCGAATCAGCCTTTCCTGCCCGGGCTTCGACTCGCAAGCCTATCTGCGCCAGCGCAAGACCAACACCCTCGGCCATCGCGCGGAATCCCATCCCTGAGCACTGAGTTTGCGTCGTATCTTTCGGGCGGATGCCTCAGACGTTGAACCGGAAATGCAGCACGTCGCCATCGTGCACCACGTAGTCCTTGCCTTCCAGCCGCATCTTGCCTTTTTCCTTGGCACCGTTCTCGCCCTTGTTGGCGATGAAATCATCGTAGGCGATGGTCTCGGCGCGGATAAAGCCCTTCTCGAAATCGGTGTGGATCACACCGGCGGCCTGCGGGGCGGTGTCGCCCTTGTGGATGGTCCAGGCGCGCACTTCCTGCACGCCGGCGGTGAAGTAGGTCTGCAGGCCGAGCAGGTCGTAGCCGGCGCGGATCACGCGGTTCAGGCCCGGCTCGGTCATGCCCATGTCGGCCAGGAACACCGCCTTGTCCTCATCGGGCATCTCGCCGATCTCGGCTTCCATCGCGGCGCACACCGGCACCACCATCGATTTTTCGGCGGCGGCCATGGCCATCACCCGGTCCAGATGCGGGTTGTTGGTGAAGCCGTCTTCCTTGACGTTGGCCACATACATCAGCGGCTTGGCGGTGATCAGGCAAAGCGGCTTGAGCAGGTCCTTTTCTTCCTGGTACAGGTCCAGCGAGCGGATCGGCTTGGCTTCGTTGAGCACGGCCAGGCATTTTTCCAGCACGACCACCAGGCGGGCGGCTTCCTTGTCGCCACCGGAGCGGGCCAGCTTGACGTTCTTGGCATGGATCTTTTCCACGGTGGCCATGTCGGCCAGGGCCAGCTCGGTGTTGATCACCTCGACGTCCGAGAGCGGATCGATCTTGCCGCTCACGTGCACCACATTGCTGTCCTCGAAGCAGCGCACCACATGGGCGATGGCATCGGTCTCGCGGATGTGGGCCAGGAACTGGTTGCCCAGGCCCTCGCCCTTGGAAGCCCCGGCCACCAGACCGGCGATGTCCACGAACTCGACCGTGGCCGGCAAGACCTTCTTGGGCTTGACGATGTCGGCCAGGGCCTGCAGCCGCGGATCGGGTACCTCGACGATGCCGACATTGGGCTCGATGGTGCAGAACGGGTAGTTCTCGGCCGCGATGCCGGCCTTGGTCAGGGCATTGAACAGGGTGGACTTGCCGACATTGGGCAGGCCGACGATGCCGCACTTCAAACTCATGGGAATCCTTGGGGGTCGCTAGGGTGGGACCGAGGGGCGCCATTGTACCGTCCACCCCCCTCGGCGCCCGAGAGCGACTTGATCGCGGCCCCGCTCAGGCCAGCTTGATCGGCGCCTTGAGCAGGTCATACAGCACCTGGGCGGCCGGCGGCAGGGGCCGGGCCCGCCGCGAGATCAGGCCCAGCTTGCGGGTGACGGCCGGTTTGGTCAGGGGCACGCCGACCAGGGTGTGGTGGCCGCTCACCGGCAGGGCCAGGCGCGGCACCGCCGCCACCCCCAGGCCGGCTTCCACCAGGCCAAGCATGCCGGAGACGTGATTAACCTCGTAAAAGCTCACCGGGCGCTTTTTCACCTCGGACAAGGCCATGTCGAGCAACAGCCGGTTGCCGCTTTGCTTGGACACCGACATGAAGCGTTCCTCGGCCGCTTCCTCCCAGCTGATGGACTTGCGTTTGGCAAAGGCATGGTCGCGACGCATCGCCAGCACGAAGGATTCGCGGTAGATGGCCTTGAAGTCGATGTCGGGCTCCTGGGCGCCGATGAAGTTCAGGCCGAAGTCCGCCTCGCCATTGATGACCGCCGAGAGCACGCTGTTGGCGCCCTCATCGATGATGCGCACCCGGATGCGCGGAAAACGTTCGCCAAAGGTGCGCAGCACGCTGGGCAAGAAGTAGTACACGGCCGAGGGCACACAGGCCACCGTGACCAGGCCGCTGCGCTGCTGGGCCAGGTCGGACACGCCCAGGATGGCGCCTTCCAGTTCGTCGATCGCGGTGCGGGCGCGCTCGAGAAAGACCCGCCCCAGATGGGTCAGCGACACCTGCCGGGTGGTGCGCTCGAGCAGGCGCACGCCCAGCAGCTTTTCCAGCTTGTCGATGCGTCGGCTCAGGGCCGGCTGGGACAGGAACAGGTCCTCGGCGGCGGCGCGAAAGCTGCCGCGCTCTGCCACGGCCACGAAGGCCTGCAATTCCTGGAGGTCGAAATTAATGCGCGCCATGCATCAATCCATATCAAACTTGCAATTCACAAATGGTCGCATGAAATTCATCATCTGTCGCCATGAGACAAACCCTTGATTGCGTCCTGATGCGCGGCGGCACCTCGCGCGGCCCGGTGTTCCGCAGTGACTGGCTGCCGGCCGACCCGGCCGAGCGCGACCGCGCCCTGCTCAGCGCCATGGGCTCGCCCCATGCCCTGCAGATTGACGGGCTGGGTGGCGGCAGCAGCCTGACCAGCAAGGTGGCCATCGTCTCGCCCTCGCGCCGCCCGGGCTGCGATATCGACTATCTCTTTGCCCAGGTCTCGACGACCGAGAAACGGGTCGACACCCGCCCCAACTGCGGCAACATGCTCTCGGCCGCCGCCCCCTTTGCGATCGAGCAAGGCCTGGTGAAAGCGCGTGGCCAGACCACCTGCGTGCGCGTCTACAACGTGAATACCGGTGCCACCATCGAAGCCGTGGTCGAGACGCCCGATGGCCAGGTGAACTACGACGGCGACACCCAGATCGACGGTGTGCCCGGCACGGCGGCACCGGTGAAGCTGGGCTTCCTGAATGCCTGGGGGGCCAAGACCGGCAAGCTCTTCCCCACCGGCCAGCGCATCGATGTGATCGACGGCGTGGCCGTGACCTGCATCGATGCGGTCATGCCGCTGATCCTGATCGACGCCCAGGCCCTGGGCGTCACCGGCAAGGAATCGGCCACCGCGCTGGATGCACATCCCGGTTTGCTGGTGCGCCTGGAAGCGATCCGCCGGGAGGCCGGTTTCCTGATGGGCCTGGGCGATGTGCGCGACAGCGTGCTGCCCAAGCCCATTCTCGTCTCGCCCGGCACCCGGCCGATGGCCATCACCTCGCGCTACTTCACGCCGCATCGCTGCCACACGGCCCATGCGGTCACCGGTGCCATCGGCCTGGCCAGCGCCACGCTGATGGAGGGCACGGTGGCCTTCCAGCCTGACTTCCTGAAGCAGGCGTCGGAGCAGCCGGTGAGCATCGAACACCCAAGCGGCTCGATCCAGATCGCCCTGGAGACACGCGGCCAGGGGCTGGCCCTGACCATCGAGCGGGCCAGCGTGATCCGCACCGCCCGCAAGATCATGGAGGGCAAGCTGTACCTGCCGGAGTACGCCTTCTGACGTGACGGGCGCGCCCGCCCTGAAACTGCGCTCACTCGCGGGTCCACCAAAGCGCCCTGAATCCCCCGGTCATCGCCTGCCCCTACCCGCCCCTTCAACAGCCCCCACCCCATGTCACGCAACACCCCTCTTCCTGTCGCACACGCCCTTGCGCATCCCGATAGCCGCCCGAGCTTGAAACCCGCACAGCCAGGACGTCGCCGCACCCTGACCGCCGGCCTGTCGATGGCAGCAGCCGCCCTGCCCGGATGGAGCCGGGCGCAGGGCTTTCCGAGCAAGCCTGTGACCATCGTGGTGCCCACCGCCGCCGGCGGCGGCAATGATGCGATGGTGCGCACCATCGCCCAGAAACTGGGCCAGTTGCTCGGCCAGCCCGTGGTGGTGGACAACCGCCCCGGTGCCAATGGCGCGATCGCCGCCGAGGCGGTGGCCCGCGCCCAGGCCGACGGCCACACCCTGATGCTGGGCTACATCGCGACCCACGCGCTGAACCCGGCCCTGCAGAAGCTGCGCTACGACCCGGTCAAGAGTTTCGAGGCGATCGGCCTGATCGGCTATTCGCCCACCGTGCTGGTGACCAACCCTTCGGTGGCTGCCAAGAATGCCGGCGAACTTGTGCAGCTGCTCAAGAGCCAGCCCGGCAAGATCGCCTATGCCTCGGCCGGCAATGGCACTGCACCGCATGTGGCGGCGGAGCTGTTCAAGATGGCCACCCGCACTGACATCCTGCATGTGCGCTACAAGGGCTCGGCCCCGGCCCTGACCGACACGCTGGGCGGCACCACGCAGATGATGTTCCCGAGCTTTTTCACGGCCTATCCCTATATCAAGTCGGGACGTCTGAAGGCCATCGGCATCGCCGGCCCCAAGCGCGCCAGCCAGATGAAAGAGCTGCCCACGCTCAAGGAGCAGGGCATCGCCAACGTGGATATCTCGCAGTGGTACGGCCTGTTTGCACCGGCCAAGACGCCCAGGCCGATCATCGAGCAGATCAGCAAGGCGCTGAACGCGGTCCTGAACGATCCGGCCATCATCGCCAAGCTGGAGGACCAGGGCCTGGACGTCGAGGCTTCGACACCCGCCCAGTTTGGCGACTACGTGGCCAGCGAGATCAAGCGCTGGCAGCAGCTGATCCAGCAGGCCGGCATCACTGCGGACTG
Source organism: Burkholderiales bacterium (assembly GCA_029977705.1). GTDB lineage: Bacteria > Pseudomonadota > Gammaproteobacteria > Burkholderiales > Burkholderiaceae_E > JAPOKJ01. The sequence continues at coordinate 9,762 of JAPOKJ010000093.1, forward strand.
ATCCAAAAGCGTCCCCACCCTGCCCCGAAAACCTCGGCACAAGCGGCGTACCAAGCACATCAACACACCAAGGAGACCCCCCATGATGAAGAAAACCCTGATCGCGGCCGCACTGGCTGCCTCCGCCACCGGCGCGCTGGCCCAGTCGGTGGTGCTGTACGGCATTGCCGACACGAGCGTGCGCTATGGCTCGAACATGGATGCCAGCAATCGTCCGGCCGGTGCCTCGACCCTGTCGGTGGCCAGCGGCGTCAACAACACCAGCCGCTTCGGCATCCGCGGCACCGAAGACCTGGGTGGCGGCTACGGCTCGCTGTTCCAGCTCGAATCCGGCCTGAACGTGGACACCGGCGCCACCGCCCGCACCGACAAGTTCTTCGACCGCCTGGCCTTTGCTGGCCTGCGCACCCCGGTGGGCACTTTCACGCTCGGCCGCCACGCCACCATCCTGGCCGATGCCATTTCGCCGGTCGACCCCCTGGGCATGCGCTTTGCCGGCATGAACCCCAACATCAACGTCGCCGCCCTGAGCAACACCGCCTATGGCGGCGCCAGCTTCGGCAAGGCCTATGGCCCCTCGGCCACCAACGACAACTACTACCGCCTGGACAACACCCTCAAGTACACCGGACAGTTCTCGGGTGTGACCGCGCGCGCCATCTACTCGATGGGCGAGGTCGCCGGCAACAACAGCGCCCTGTCGGCCAAGGGCCTGGGCCTGGCCTATGAAGGCGGCGCTCTCAATGTCTCGGGCGCCTACATGAACTTCAAGGACAGCGCCGGCCTGGACCTGAATGCCTATACCCTGGGTGCGGCCTATCGCTTCGGCGCCGCCACGGTGAAAGCCAACTACGGCAGCAACAAGGCCGAAGCCAGCGCCGTGAACCGGACCACCCAGAAGATCGCATCACTGGGCCTGGGCTATGACCTTTCCCAGACCACCACGCTGACCCTGGCTCATTACGATGTCAGCCGGCAGCGCACGGGCCAGGTGGATGATGGTTTCCGCCGCACCTTCCTGTTCCTGGAATACGCGCTGTCCAAGCGCACCAAGACCTATGTCGAGGCCGACATCACCAAGTGGAAGGCCAACTCCCAGGGCAGCACCTCGGGGGTGCTCAACAGCAGCAACAATTTCGGCATCTCCGTTGGCGTGATGCATTCGTTCTGACGGATACCGCTGCACCGGTGCGGGCCCAGGCCTGTACCGGTGCCTGGTTTGAAATCTGTCCGCCACAGGGCGGGCGGTTTCGGTCACACTGGGATTCTCCCTGTTCACCGAAGCCGCCCCCATGACCCCCGAAGAATGGAAGACCCGTGTCGAGCTGGCTGCCTGCTACCGCCTGGTGGCGCACTACGGCATGTCGGACCTGGTCTACAACCACATCACCGCGCGCATTCCCGGTCAGGATGACCGGCTGCTGATCAACGCCTACGGCTACCTGTACGACGAGATCACCGCCTCCAACCTGGTGACCATCAACCTTGCGGGCGATGTAATCGACAACCCCAGCGCCGACTACGGCATCAATGCCGCCGGCTATGTCATCCACAGCGCGGTCCATGCCGCGCGCCATGACATGCGCTGCGTGATCCACACCCACAGCCGCGCCGGCATGGCCGTGTCGGCAATGGACTGCGGCCTGCTGCCCATCACCCAGACCGCGATGCGCTTCAAGGACATCGCCTATCACGACTACGAGAGCGTGGCGATCGACCTGGACGAGCGCGAGCGACTGGTACGCGACCTGGGCACGCAGGACGCGATGATCCTGCGCAATCATGGCCTGCTGGTGGCAGGCGCCAGCGTGGCCCAGGCCTTCAACACCTTGTACTGGCTCGAGATGGCCTGCCGTGCCCAGGTCGATGCCATGGCCGGCGGCAAGCTGCGCATGCCCCCGCAGGCGGTGATCGACAAGACCCATCACCTGTACCTGCCCCATGTGCGCCGGCCCTTCGGCGAGATGGAGTGGCCGGCCATGCTGCGCCTGCTCGATCGCAAGGATCCGTCCTACAAATGGTGAACCGGAGAGCCCTCTTGACCGCCCCACGCCCCAGCATCAGCGACAAGCGCAAGACCTTTCACGCGTTGCATCAGAGCGGCTGCTTTGCCATCCCGAACCCCTGGGACATCGGCAGTGCGCGATTCCTGCAGGGCCTGGGCTTCAAGGCCCTGGCCACCACCAGTTCCGGCTTTGCCTGGTCACAGGGCCGCGCCGACACCAAAGTGACACGCGATCAGGTGCTCGAGCACCTGGCCGAACTGGTCGCCGCCACCGACATCCCGGTCAATGCCGACTTCGAAAGCGGCTTTGCCCGCGATGCGGCCGGTGTGGCCGAGAGCGTCCGCCTGGCGGTGGCCACCGGCGTGGCTGGCCTGTCGATCGAGGATTCCACCGGCGACGCGGCCAAGCCCCTGTTCACGATGGAAGAAGCCGTCGAGCGCATGCGCGCCGCGCGCAAGGCGATTGATGCCGCAGGCGGTGACACCTTGCTGGTGGGACGTGCCGAGTGTTTCCTGGTGGGCCGGCCGGACATGACCGAGACCATCGCACGGCTGAAGGCCTATGCCGA
>JAPOKJ010000128.1 GCA_029977705.1 Burkholderiales bacterium
CTGGCCCGATTGTAGATCAGGTGAAAGCAGCCCTGCAGTCCTTGCTGGGTTGCCGCCTTGATGCGCGCATAGGTGACCGTCATTGCGGTGGTGTCGGTGGCACTGATCATCCAGACCCGCGACAACATCGGACCGAGCAGCTGGCGCAGGCCATCGGCTGGTGCCACCACGAAGCAGACGTCGATATCCCCGAGGACGCCGAGACATTCGGCCAGCAGGCGCTGGGGGTCGCTGGCTTGCATCGCCCGCTCCAGCGCGGCAGCGGCCGAGACCACCAGCGGTCCCTCTGCGGAGGGACGGATCACCTGATCGAGACGACACTCCCGATTCATCCAGTGCCCCAGGTCGTAGCGGATCGCCACGCCCAGGGCCGATGCCAGCAAGGCGCGATCGGCATCGAGCAGCAGGACCTTGTAGCCCTGGCGCTGCATGGCCACGGCCAGGTGTGCCAGTACCGAAGCCTGGTCAGGATCGCGGCCGTTGGCCAGCACCGGAATCACGGCCGGTGCGCTGACGGGTCGGTGCAGTCGCAGTCCATGGGCCTGGTCGATCAAGGACGAACGCTCAGACATAGGCACCATCATCGAGGGACTGGGCCTTGCTCAGACGGTCGTAGGCGGCAGTCTGATCCATTTGCCATGGGTCATCCGCGGGATGTGGGCGAAGCACCTGATGCGCCAGCAGGCAGGGGTCCGCTGCGCGCCAGTCCTGCGGCACGCGCTGCCCGTCGGTCAGACCCGCCAGGCCCAGGCCATGACGCACGATGCAGTCGACAGCCATGCCCAGACGCTCGACTTCGTCCAGCTTGGTCAGGATCACCGGATCACCACGCTTGACCTGGAAGGCAGCCAGGGCACGGTCGATGGTGTCACCCTGCGCTGCGGCGCTGGTGACAAACACACGACGCAGTCCGGGCTGCTCAAGTGCCTGCAGCAGGTCCTTGAGCCGGTCATCCTTCTGGGCAACGCCCACGGTATCGATGAGTACGGCCTTCTTGTGCTTCTGGTGCTGCAGCAGGCGTGCCAGTGCCTCGCCATCGCGGGCCTGTTGCACCGAGACGCCAAGCAGTCGTCCGTAGACAGCCAGTTGTTCATAGGCGCCAACCCTGAAATTGTCCAGCGTGATCAGGGCCACCTGGGGCGCGCCATGGCGGATGACCGCACGCGCTGCCAGCTTGGCGATGGTCGTCGTCTTGCCCACACCGGTCGGTCCCACCAAGGCGCAGATACCGCCTTTTTCGAGCAGGTCGGTGATCACCTCCGACTTTCGGCAATTTCTCTCGAGTGCCTGCTCCATCCATTGCTGGGAGATGCTGGGCTCGAGATCATCGGGCATGTGCTCCATCAGGTAGCGGATCAGTCCCGGCGACAGTCCGGCATCGAGCAATTGGCGGCTGCGTTCGATACGGGCGGCGCTTTCGGTATCGCCACCCATCCAGCGCACCGAACGGACCTGCTGCCGCAGCATCGCCTTGACCTCGCGCAGCTCATCGAGCAGGGCCGGATCGGGCATCGCACGCGGACGTGCGCGCCACACGGCAGGCTCATCGACCGGGCTGGCGACATTGGCCGGAAACTCGATCGAGGACTCGCCCTGCGGTCTGAGCCAGCGCGGTACCTCAGTTGGGGTCTGTGCAGCGACGGGTGCCGGCTCCGACCGTGCGGGCGGCGGGACGGGCACTTGCGCCGGAGCCGTTGTCTGGTGGGTGGCTTGCAACAGGGCGGCGGTGGAGGCCAGCGGCATTCCCCCTTGGCTCTCGCTGGCCGAAGGCAGCGGGTTTTGAGCGAGCCGATCGCGCACATAGTCCTGGAATGACAGCGTGCTCATCACCGGACGCTGCGCGGGTAGCGGATGGGTGGCACGGCGCTCGGTCCTGCCCTCGGCGACCGATACCGTGGGCGCTGGCGTGCGACTGGCCGGAGACGAGGCGATCGGGGCCGACGATCGTGCCCTGAAGGGTTCGATGCCGGCGTCGACCGTTGCAATGATTTCGACGCCCTGGGCACAGGGCCGGTTGGACAGGATCAGGGCCTCGTCACCGAGTTCCTCCTTGAGCTGGCGCATGGCCTCGCGGGCGGTGCTGCCCACAAAACGGCGGAATTTCATTTAAACCTCTCCAATCAGGCGGCCGATCCGGATGGCATGGGTATCCGGAATCTCGGAATGTCCCAGCACACGCATGCGCGGGGTAATTTTTTTCAGGAAGCGTGCCATCGGCACGCGGATGGCATCGGGCACCAACAGGCAGGCGGGATAACCCTGGTTTTCCTGGGCGGCTTGCGCATCACTGACCGCCCTGCTGAGCAGGTCTGCAACGCCGGGTTCCAGGGCATTGGTCGAACCCGGTGTCATGGCCTGCATCAGCAGGGACTCGAGCTGCGGCTCGATGGCCACCACATTGAGCTCCTGCACCTGGCCGTAGATCTGCTGGACGATGGCCGGCGCCAGCACCAGTCGGACCGCCCGGGTCAGTTCACCTTCATCCTGGGTTCGCGGCGCCTGCTCCGACAGCACCTCGAGAATGCTGCGCAGGTCCCGAATGGCGACGCCTTCATCGAGCAGGTTCTGGAGGATGCGCTGGAACAAGGCAATCGGAATCAGCTTGGGCACGACTTCCTCGCCCAGCTTGTTGGCATGTCGATTGGCGTGATCCAGCAACTGCTGCACCTCGCCGCGTCCGAGCAGCCGCGCGGCATGTGACTGCATCAGTTGGTGCAGATGGGTGGCCATGACGGTGGCCGCATCGACCACGGTGTAGCCCACCGACTGCGCATGATCGCGCTGGTTGGTGTCGATCCAGTAGGCGGTCAGGCCAAAAGCCGGATCGACGGTCTGCTGGCCGCTCAGCTTCTGCTGGGCATGACCCGGATCGATCGCAAACAGCATGCCGGCATTGACCGTCCCCGTACCCACGACCACATCACGCAGCAGCACGCGGTACTGGCTCGGCTGCAGGTCCAGGTTGTCACGGATATGGACCGCTGGCGGCAGGAAGCCCACTTCATTGGCAAATTTCTTGCGCACGCCCTTGACCCGCATCAGCAGCGGCGCACCCTGCTCCTGATCGACCAGACCGATCAGGCGGTAGCCCAGTTGCAGGCCCATGATGTCCACGGGGTTGACGTCGGACCAGGTGGCCTCATTGCTGTCGGGAGCCTTCTCGGCAGGAGCCGGCACGACTTCAGCGGCCTTCAGGATGGCCTGCTGCACGCGCCAGGCGCCATAGCCGAACCCGGCAGCAAGGGCGAGGAAGGCGACATGCGGCATGCCCGGAATCACACCGAGCAGACCCATCACGACCGCCGAGAGTCCCAGTGCACGCGGCAGCTTGAACAGCTGTCCGAACAACTGACCGCCCAGGTCTTCCTCACGACCCACGCGCGACACCACCAGGCCGGCCGCCATCGAGATGATCAGGGACGGCACCTGGGCCACCAGGGCATCGCCAATGGCCAGCAGAACATAGTTCTTGGAGGCCTGTGCCAGTGTCAGGTTGTGCTCGAACAGGCCGATGGCCAAACCGCCGACGATGTTGATCACCAGGATCAGGATGCCGGCAATGGCATCGCCACGCACATACTTGGAAGCACCATCCATCGAGCCGAAGAAGTCGGCTTCCTGGGTGACCTCGAGACGGCGTCGGCGGGCCTCCTTCTCATCGATCTGGCCAGCCGACAGGTCGGCATCGATCGCCATCTGCTTGCCGGGCAGGGAGTCCAGGGCAAAACGTGCCGACACCTCGGCGATCCGTCCCGCACCCTTGGTCACCACCACGAAGTTGATCACCGTCAGGATCGCAAAGATGATGAGGCCGACCGCAAAATTGCCGCCGATCAGGAAATGGGCGAAGGACTCGATCACCTTACCGGCTGCGTCGGTACCGGTGTGACCGTGGGTGAGCACGGCACGGGTCGAGGCGATGTTCAGTGACAGCCTCATCAGGGTGGTCATCAGCAGCAGGGCCGGGAACACCGCAAAGTCCAGCGGCTTGATGGTATAGGCCGACACCAGCAGCACGACCAGGGCCAGCGCAATATTGAACGCGAAGAACAGGTCCAGCACCAGGGGTGGCAGCGGCAGCATCATCATCGCCAGCGTCAGCAGGATGAAGACGGGCACGGCGAGCATGCGCAGCGAGGGCAACTCGAAGGGAAGGCTCAAGCCGGCGATTTTTAGGGGCTCAGCCATCAGCGGCTCTCCTGGGTCATGGGGGTGTCATCGGATGCTTCCTGGTCGAGTTCATCCAGGGCGGCACTGACGCCGGGATCCAGGTCTTGGGGAACATCGAGCTGGCTGGGCAACTCGGGCACCTGCCGCCCCGGCATGGCAGCCTGCAGGTGCATGCGCAACTGGTAGATATAGGCCAGGACCTGGGCCACGGCCGTGTACAGGGCCGGCGGCACTTCCATGCCCAGGCGGGCGTGGGCATAGAGCGCGCGGGCCAGCGGCGGTGCTTCGAGTACCGGCACGCCGGACTCGGTGGCGATTTCCCGGATCTTGGCAGCCAGCAGGTCCACGCCCTTGGCCACCACTTTCGGAGCGCCCATGCTGCCCTCGTCATAACGCAAAGCGACCGCAAAGTGGGTCGGGTTGGTGACGATCACACTGGCCTGCGGCACCGCAGCCAACATCCGGCTGCGCGCCAACTCCCGTTGTCGCCCCTTGATGCGGGCCCGCACATGCGGGTCACCCTCCTGTTCCTTGGCTTCCTGCTTGGCCTCCTGCATCGTCATCTTCAGCTCATCGTGATGGCGCTTCCATTGCAGCGGCGCGTCGATCAGGGCGGCCAGTACCAGCACGCTCAGCAGCATCAGGGCACCGCCCTTGAGCCAATCCACCGAGGTGGACAGGGCGGCGACCGTATCCAGGCGGTTCAGGCCGGGCAGTTCCGAGACATGGGAGCGGACATAACCGTAGGCCACCAGCATCAGCAGCGCCACGATCAAGAGCAGCTTGAGGGACTCCATCAAGTGGTGCTTGGACAACAGGCGCGACAGGCCCTGCATCGGGTTGAGCCGGTTGAAGTCCGGCATCAGGGGATGGGTCGTCCAGGCAGTGCCTCCGAGGGCCAACTGGCCGACAATCGCACCGAGCGCACAGATCAGCAGGATCGGCATCACCGCGACCAGGGCTTGCGAGCCCAGTTGCACAGTCCATTCGAACAGGCGCTGATCAGCCAGGCCAGGCGTCTCGGCCAGCAGGCGGGCGTCGATGCGAAGCGCATTGCCCAGCAGGACACGCGAAGATTCCAGCAGGCTGCCACCCAGTCCGATCAGGGCGGCAAGGCCGGCGCCGAGTCCCAGGGCGCTGGACAGGTCGCGCGAGCGCGCGACCTGACCCTGCTCACGCGCCTTGTTCAGTTTGCTTTCTGAGGCAGGTAAGTCGCGGTCTTGACTGGCGTCGTTTTGCTCGGACATCGGGACCTGGAATGGGAATGAAACCCATTATTTCCAAGCCCCGGAAAACTTAAGCGGTAAATAGGGCGGGCAAAGCCGCCCTTCTCAAGCTTGTCCTGCCGAAGCAGGCCTCAACCCTTTGCCTTTTTGACATGGGCTTCGAGTTCGGAGAAGGAGGGACGTTCGGTGGAGTAGAGGACTTTGCGTCCGAACTCGATGGAGATGGCGGGTGCGTAGCCCTGCATGGTGGCCAGCAGGGTGACCTTGACGCACTGCAGCTCCTTGGAGGACTCCTCC
>JAPOKJ010000123.1 GCA_029977705.1 Burkholderiales bacterium
AGCAAGCTGTGTGCCACGATCGCCGGGATCAGGCTGAAATGGGCGACCTGCGCGGACAGGTCACGCCGCAGGCCCTGCATCGCCAGCAGTTCGTCGATGACGCCCAGGGCACCCGGGCGCATCGGGGTGGGAGCGATGTGGTCGCAGGCCAGGTACTTGTCGACGGTCCAGGCCCGCCGGCCGGCCGGATGCGCTTGCGCCACCAGGCAGACGATCTCGTCTTCGATCAGGGTCTGGATATGCAGGTCGGAGGGCGGGCTGAGCCAGTTGCCCACCACCAGATCCACTGCGCCCGTGGCCAATGCCTGGGCATAGTCGAAGTCGCCCGTCAGCGGCAGGATCTCGATGCGCGCGTTCGGCGCCTGCTGGCGCAGCAGGCTCACCAGGCGCGGCTGCAGCAAGGGGTCCAGGAAATCGCTGGCAGCGATGCGGAACACGCCCTGGTCCCGCAGCGGGTCGAAGCGTCGCTCCGCACCTTCGCCCGCCAGGTGCTGCACCTGGCCCAGGATGGCCTGGCAGGGCGTAATCCAGCCTTCGGCGCGCTCGGTCGGCACCATGTGCGATCCGGCCCGCACCAGAATGGGGTCATGAAGGTGCACCCTGAGGCGTGCCAGGGCGGCGCTCACACCGGCCTGGTGCATGTTCAACGCCAGGGCGGTCCGGGAGACACTGCGACGGGTGAGGAGGGAGTGCAAGATCTGGATCTGGCGCAGGGACAGGCTGTGGACATCGGGTGAGAGCGGTGCAGCCATGATGTTGGATCGCGCCAGGCTTTTATATAAAGCTAAAGTTATATCAATAATACTGGCGGCATTATGTTTTATCGCGCCCTGGCGCGCAACATGCTACAAAGGCTTCACCCTGTTGCCGGCATGTTCCAGTGAACCCCACCCCCGATACCACGGCCCCGATCCGCTTCTGGCGGCGGGGTCAGCTCCACACGATCGACCAGCCTTCGCGCCACCTCACCTTGCTGGAGTGGCTGCGCGATGCCCGCGGGCTGGATGCGTGCGGCACCAAGGAAGGCTGCGCCGAGGGCGATTGCGGGGCCTGCACCGTGGTGCTCGCGGAGCTGGACGGCAGCACCGACGCACCGGCCCTGCGCTATCGCGCGATCAACAGCTGCATCCGCTTCGTGTGGCAGATCGATGGCATGGCCTTGTGGACGGTCGAGGACCTGGCTCAGGAGCGGCTGCATCCCTGCCAGCAGGCCATGCTCGAGCATCACGGTTCGCAGTGCGGCTTTTGCACCCCCGGTTTCGTGATGAGCCTGTTCGGCCTGTACCAGCGCAGCCACGCAGCAGCGGGGACGCCCGCTGTATCCCGCGAGCAGGCCTTGTCGGCGCTGTCGGGCAACCTGTGTCGTTGTACCGGTTACCGTCCGATCCTCGAGGCGGCCCAGGCCATGATGCAGGCGCCGCGCGTCGAGCAGCCAGAAGCCGGGATCATTGCCGCGCTGCAAGCACTTCGAAGTGCATCCAGCGACCCGCGGGGCGCCTGCGGTGACCAGGTCTTCCGGCCACGCGACGAGCAGGCCCTGCTGGCCTTGCGCGCGGCCTTGCCCCAGGCGCAGATCATTGCTGGCGCCACCGATGTCGGGCTCTGGGTCACCAAGATGCAACGCCGCTTCGAGGCGGTGATCGATGTCACTGCCGTGGACGAGTTGCGGCAGATCCGCTTGAATGGAGCCGATGGGCAGACCGCCTGGCTGGAGATCGGTGCGGCGGTTCGCCTGCAGGATGCTTTCGAGGCCTTGTGCGCCGCCCGCCCGCAACTGGCCGCCTTTGCGCACCGTTTTGCCGGCTTGCCGGTACGCCAGTCCGGCACGCTGGGGGGCAACATCGCCAATGGTTCGCCGATCGGCGACTCGATGCCGCTGCTGATCGCATTGGGGGCCCGGGTGCGCCTGAGCAGCGCGGCGCGCGGTGCTCGCGAGCTTGCCCTCGAAGACCTCTATTTGGCCTATCGCAAGACCGCACTGGCACCCGATGAGGTGCTTACCCAGGTGCTGGTGCCGCTGCCTTCGCCCGACGAGATCTGCCGCGTCTACAAGCTGTCCAAGCGTTTCGAGGACGACATCTCCGCCGTCTGCCTGGCAATCAATCTCAGCATGGATGCCGGGCAGCGCATCACCCGTGTGCGCATCGGTGTCGGTGGCATGGCTGCGACCCCGATGAGGGCACGCCAGTGCGAGGCCGCCCTGCTCGGTCAGGTCTTTGCCGAAGCCACCGTCCTTGCCGCTGCGGCCGTCCTCGAGGACGAATTCACGCCTCTGTCCGACATGCGCGCCAGCGCCCGCTACCGGCGCCTTGCCTGTGGCCGGCTGCTGCAACGCTTCTGGCGTGAGGTCAATGATCCGGCGGGCCTGCACAGCCTCGAGTCGCTAACCTTGCGCCCCCTGCCCTTGGACGATGAGGGAGCCCGGGCATGAGCCGCGCTGACAACCCTGCGACCGGCGTGATGGGGCGCAGCCTCTACCACGAGAGCGCCCGCGCCCAGCTCACCGGCCAGGCCCGCTACATTGACGATCTGCCGGAGATCCGGGGCACGCTGCATGCAGCCCCCGTGCTCAGCCCGGTCGCTCACGGACGCCTGCTCGGTATCGATGCAAGCCAGGCATTGGCCATGCGTGGCGTGGTGCGGGTGATCAGCAGCAGCGACATTCCAGGCGACCCGCTGTTTGCCACGTTCACTCATGACGAACCGATCCTGGCAAGGGACACTGTCGAGCATGTCGGTCAGGTGGTGGCCCTGGTCATCGCCGAGGATGTGACCACCGCCCGTGTGGCGGCGCGGCGTGTCCGCTGCCAGATCGAGGCCTTGCCTGCCATTCTCGACATCGAGCAGGCGCTGGCCGAAAAGGCCTGGGTCCTGCCGCCGGTCCAGATGACGCGCGGGGACCCCGAGGCGGCACTGGCCGGTGCACCGTATCGGCTTGCCGGCGAGGCGCGGGTCGGTGGCCAGGAGCATTTTTACCTGGAGGGACAGATCGCCTATGCGATCCCCGGCGAGCAGGACCGGATGCATGTCCACGCGTCGAGCCAGCATCCGGGTGAGGTGCAGCACTGGGTGGCCCATGCCCTGGGTCTTGCCAACCATGACGTGTCGATCGAGACGCGACGCATGGGGGGCGGCTTCGGAGGCAAGGAGACGCAGGCCGGGCATCCGGCGGTATGGGCAGCGCTGGCGGCGAAGCTGACCGGGCGCCCGGTCAAGATGCGTCTGGATCGTGATGACGACTTCATGATCACCGGCAAGCGCCACAATTTCCTGACCCGCTACGAGGTGGGCTTTGATGCACAGGGCTGCATCCTGGGTCTGAAGGCAATGCTGGCCGGCCAGTGCGGCTTCTCGGCCGACCTGTCGGGTCCGGTCAATGACCGGGCCCTGTTCCACCTGGACAATGCCTACTTCCTCGAGCATGTGCGCATCGATTCCTTTCGCTGCAAGACGCACACGCAGTCCAATACGGCCTTTCGGGGCTTTGGTGGGCCGCAGGGCATGTTCCTGATCGAGACCCTCATGGGCGATATCGCCCGCCACCTGGGGCTCGACCCTCTGCTGGTGCGCCAGCGCAATCTGTATGGGGCCGGTGCCACGGCCACGCAAGCCCGCGACACCACGCCCTATGGCATGCGGGTCGAGGACAACATCCTGGCGCCCCTCATCGATCGCCTGCAGGCCAGCAGTCGATACGGCTTGCGCCGCGAGGCGATCGCCCGCTGGAACCAGCAGCAAGCCACGATGCGGCGCGGGCTGGCGTTGACGCCGGTGAAGTTCGGCATCTCGTTCACCGCGACGCAGTTCAACCAGGCAGGCGCACTGGTGCATGTGTACACCGACGGCAGCGTGCTGGTGAACCATGGGGGTACCGAGATGGGTCAGGGCTTGCACACCAAGGTGTGTCAGACGGTGGCCGACGAACTCGGCCTGTCCCTGGCGCATGTGCATATCAGTGCCAGCGATACCAGCAAGATTCCCAATGCGTCGGCCACTGCCGCTTCGGCCGGCACCGACCTGAATGCGCGTGCCGCACAGTTTGCCGCGCGCCAGGTGCGCGAGCGCCTGCAGCAGTTTGTCGCCGATGCCCAGGGCTGCAGCGCGCAGCAGGTGCAGCTTCGCGAAGGGCGCGTCATCAGCCCGAAAGGGGAGCAGGATTTCGTGGCTGTGGTGCAGGCAGCCTATGCGGCCCGCGTCCAGCTGTGGTCGGATGGTTTCTACAAGACACCCAAGATCCACTACGACAAGCACACCATGCAGGGCCGGCCGTTCTACTATTTTGCGTACGGCGCGGCCTGCGTGGAGGTGGTGGTCGATACCCTCACCGGCGAGAACCGCGTGGTGGCTGTCGACATCCTTCACGATGTCGGCACCTCGATCAATCCGGCCATCGACATCGGACAGATCGAAGGTGGCTTCGTGCAGGGCATGGGCTGGCTGACCACCGAAGAACTGGTCTGGAATGACCAGGGCCTGCTCACCACCCATGCCCCGTCCACCTACAAGATTCCCACTGCCGGTGACATCCCCGAACACTTTCGGGTCGAGCTGTGGCCCGAGGCCAATCGCGAGGACAATGTGGGCGGCTCCAAGGCGGTGGGCGAGCCCCCCTTCATGCTTGCCTTTGCCGTGATCGAGGCGATCCGCGATGCCGTAGCCTCGCTCAAGCCCGGTGCCCCGCTGCAGCTGCACGCACCGGCGACCGCCCCTGAAGTGTTGCGCGCGATTGAACAACTCCGCGCTCGCTGAGATTGCGCAGGGCTGGCTGCGCGAAGGGCGGTCGGCTGTGCTGGTAAGGATTGCGCGCACCCGCGGCTCGACGCCCCGCCGCGAGGGTACCCTCATGCTGGTCAGTGCCCAGGCTGTCGCGGGCACCATCGGCGGCGGGCACCTCGAGTGGCAGGCCATTGCACTGGCGCGGGAGCGACTCGCGGGCGACCCTGCGCCGCTGCTGCGCCACTATGCGCTCGGCCCCAGCCTGGGCCAGTGCTGCGGCGGCGCCCTCGATCTGTCCTACGAACTGCTGCAGCCCTCGCACCTGGCGGCCTGGCCCCCTGATGCCTCGCGCTTCGAGGTGGCCTTGTTCGGCGCCGGCCATGTCGGCCGAGCCATCGTGCAGGCGCTCGCGCCCTTGCCCTGCAAGGTGCTCTGGATCGATGAGCGTGACGAAGCCTTCGCCAGCGATCGGCCCTGGCCGGCAAATGTCAGTCTGCTTTGTGTTGATGCGGTCGACGCCGAGATCGCTGCCCTGGCCCCTGACACCCGGGTACTCATCGCCACCCACAGCCACGACCTGGATCTGAAGCTTTGTACGGCGGCCCTGCAGCGCACCGACCTCGATTTTGTCGGCCTGATCGGTTCGGCCACCAAGCGGGTGCGCTTTGTTCGCCGGCTGGCGCAACAAGGCCTGGAAGCGGCCGCGCAGACGCGCCTGATCTGCCCGATCGGCCTGCCCGGCATCGAGGGCAAGGAGCCCGCCGTGATCGCTGCCAGCGTTGCCGCGCAACTGCTGTCAAAGGCCTGAAACAAGGCTTGGCTCGCCTTTTCCGCCGGAGTGCACCTGCAGGCCGACGGACGGTTTGGCAAGATTCAGACAGTGGCGCATCCCGGCCCTAGACTGAAGGGGTGAAAAAGGAACTGTTCTCTTCTGTGGTGCAAGGCATGGCCAAAGTGGGCCAGGGGCCATTGCGTCCGGGGCGTCGTCGTCTGGCGGGGATGCGCTCGCGGCTGCAGTTTGCGGCGCTGGAGGCGCGCACGCTGTACTCGGCGGACCTGGGCGTCACGGGCGCCTTGCCGGGGGTGGACGGGGCGGTCAGCCAGGGCCTTGGTGCGGAGGCGGCGCGGCCGGCGGCCTATGGGGCCGAGAAGGCGGCGGCCGATCGCGCGGGCGAGGCCGGCACACGGCCGGTATCGGCCGATCGGGGCAGCGTGCTGGATCTGCTGCGCCAGATGGGTAGCGGCGTTGGCGCGGCACCTGCAGCACCGCTGGAGCTGGTGCTGATCGACAG
>JAPOKJ010000042.1 GCA_029977705.1 Burkholderiales bacterium
ACCGGGCATGCGGCAGCGCCCCCTGGCAGCATGGCAGCGGGACATCCCGGCCCGCATGGTCACCACCATGGCCACGGACACCCCCATGGCCCTCCTGCTTCCACCGGCATCTACGCCCCGCCGCCGCGGGTGCTTTACTCGGCCCCGCCGGTGCTCGTCACCCCGCCAGCGGCCTATTACGTGCCGCCCCCTGCGGTGTACTACAACCCCGCACCTTACGGGGTACCTGCGCCCTACTATGGACCGCCGGTGGTGGTGGTACCGCGCCCGCCGCTGCGCCACCACCATGGCCATCACCATCACCGCCCCTACCCGCAGCACCGTCACTACTGATTCCGGGCTGCGGCGGTCAGGCGCTCGCCAGCGCCTGCAAGAAAGTGCAGCCCGCGGCCGCGCCCCCGCCCTCATCCGCCCGGGCGGGCCAGGCTTGGCTAAAATGCCGGGCACCTTACGGACATTGGCCTGACCGCCAATCACCGCCAGCCCAACGCCCTGCAGGATTCCCATGAGCTACGTCTTCACACCGCCGGCCACCGTCGCCGTCCCGGTACTCGGCCGCCCCGAGCAATTTCCCGTCAATCGCGTCTACTGCGTCGGCCGCAATTACGTCGAGCATGCCAAGGAAATGGGCTTCACTGGCCGCGAACCCCCCTTCTTTTTCCTCAAGCCGGCCAATGCCGTGGTCGTCGTGCCCGCGGGTCAAACCGGCAGCGTCCCCTACCCCACGCTGACCAAGGACTACCACCACGAAATCGAACTGGTGGTGTGCATCGGCAAGGGCGGCCGCAATATCAAGGCCGCCGATGCCCGTGCCCACATCTTTGGCTATGCCGTGGGTCTGGACATGACGCGTCGCGACCTGCAGGGCGAGGCCAAGAAGCTGGGTCGCCCCTGGGATATCGGCAAGGGTTTCGACCAGAGCGCCCCGATCGGACCGATCACGCCGGCTGCCGCCGCCGGCGATATCGACAAGGCCGACATCTGGCTCACCGTCAATGGCGCCGATCGCCAGCGCAGCAACGTGGCCAAGCTGATCTGGAACATCGGCGAGATCATCGAGTACCTCTCGGCCGCCTGGGAACTGGCGCCCGGCGACCTGATCTACTCCGGAACGCCCGAGGGCGTGGCCGCCGTGGTTCGGGGCGACACCCTCAAAGGTGGCGTCACCGGCCTCGAGTCCCTGAGCGTCAAGGTCGCCTGAGGCGACTCAGTCGACCGTCGCGCCCGATTCCCTGACGACCGCGGCCCAGCGCGCACGGTCGGCCTTCACGGTGGCACGGAACTGATCAAGGGTTTCGTGGCGCGGCGTGTTGCCGCCGGCCGTCAGGCGCTGACGCAGTTCGGGATTGTCGAGCGCCTCCTTGACGGCACTGTTCCAGCGCTGGGCGATCGGCACAGGCACTGCCTTGGGTCCGATGATGCCGAACCAGATGTAGCTGGTGAAACCGGGCAGGCCGGACTCGGCAATGGTGGGCACCTCGGGCACCACCGGCACGCGCTGCAAGGTGGTGACACCGAGCAGGCGCACCTTGCCGGCACGGTACTGCGGCAAGGCCGCCTGCACCTGGCTGAAGACGCAGCAGACCTCGCCCTTGAGCACCGCCTGGGTGGCCTCGGGTCCGCCCTTGTAAGGCACATGGACCATGTTCAGGCCGGCCTTGGCATTGAATTCGGCGAAGGCCAGATGGGTCCCGGTGCCATTGCCGGTGGAGGCATAGTTGTACTTGCCGGGTGCGGCCCTGACCTTGTCGATGAATTCGCGCACCGTCTTCACATCGATGACCGAGGGATTGATCATCAGCACATTCGAGACATCGACAATCGTGGACATCGGCGTGAAGTCGGCCTCGACATCGAAGGGCAGCTTCTTGTACAGCGCGGCATTGACCCCATGGGTGGCGGCGGTGGCCAGCATCACGGTCAGGCCGTCGGGCTTGGCGCGGGCCACGATCTCGGAGGCGATGTTGCCGGCGGCCCCGACCTTGTAGTCGATGACGATGGTGGTCTTGAGGGTTTTTTGCAGGCTGTCCTGGATCAGGCGCGCCACCACATCGACCCCCGAGCCCGCAGGAAAGGGCATCACGAGGGTGATCGTCTGGCCGTTCGGAAAGCTGGCCTCGTCCGCCCGGACGGTGCCGCACTGGCAGGCCAGTGACAACAGGGCAAGGGCTGCGCCAAGCCGGCGGCGCAGGGCAGAGACGGTAAACATCGCAACTCCGGGAGAGGGGACGGGAGCGGACAAGTGTACCGAACTCGCAGCCCCGCCCGGGTGCCCCCCGGGCTTACTGGCCGGCGATCGGTCCCTTGCCGGACAGGACCCGGCCCGGGCTGCCCAACGCCACCGGCATGACCGGGACCTGGCGCGTCAGCGGCCGGCCCGCGCCCGAGGACTCGTTCGCCGGCACTGCCGGCAGGCTCGGGGCCGCTGCAATGAATTCGATGCTCACCGGCTTGACCGACTCGCCCTGCACCACGCCCTTGATGCGCACCACGGCACCGGCCACCAGCATCGAGGCATCGCCACCGACAAAGCCGATGTCGGGAGCCGAAGCATCGATCGGCACGCCGCGTACCTTGAAGCTGGCCGCGCCAGAGACATCGGTGATGGCGCCCTTGATGTCGGCCGAGGGATCCCCCAGGTCCTTGACGAAACTGATCTCGCTGGCGGCCAGCTTGCCGTCGGCAAAGGTGCCGCTGACCCGGACGCGCTGGCCATTGCCCAGTTCCGCCGCGCTGCCGCCAAGGAAGCTGGCCTTGCTGGCATCGACACTGAAGGCGTCGAGCTGGAAGCTTTGCGTGCCCGGATCGAAGTCACGGACCTGACCGCCCACCCGCAGCAGCCCGTTGAGGTCGGTGCCCGCCTCGATGACCTTGATGGCCAGCGCCTCGAGCGTGGTGCCGCTGGGCGTGCCGTTGGCAAAGACCGCAACGCGGGCACCGTCGCGCAGGGCTGCAGCCGAGGGCAGCAGGCGCTGGGCCTGGGCCCAGGAGACGATCAGGCCGCCGATGACGAAGCTGCGGGTATCGATGTTCAGGCTGCCCACCTGGCCGACGACACGGGTGATCACCGCGGCCGAGCCGTCCTTGCGCTCGATGCGCGAGGCCACGATGGCGCCGCTGGCATCGCGCTGACCGTGGACCTCGATCAGGTCGCCGATCGCCAGCGCCGACAGGCCGGCCAGGCCCTCAAAGACGGTCGGGGCCGCCGCATCTGCGGAGGCGCGCACCTGCTGGCCGGCCACCGTCACCCCATCAGGGCCGATGGCACTGACGCGACCGATGACCTCGGCCGAGAGCGTGAAGCTTTGCGCCTGCTGGCCCTGGGCCTTGACCGCCAGGCGCATGCCCAGCTTGATGTCCTTCAGGGTACCCGCCACCGGCAGGGTGGGGTCGGTGTCGAGCAGGACCACGGCACTGCCATCCTCGTACTTGACGCCCTCGACGATGACGCTGCCAAAGCCGGTCACAGCCCCGACGCCAGCCTGCTTGACCAGACGGCTGGCCGGCGCGGCCAGGGCGGCCACATCGGGCTTGGTGACGGCGTTGTTCTCCTTGGGGGCTGCCGCGATATCGGCACTGCTGCTGACCGAGCCCTGGCCACAGGCACCCAGCCACAAGGCGGAAAGCAGGGGCGTACCGAGGCAGAAAAGCTTGCGCAGAAAAAGGGTCGTGAACATTGCCAGGGCCTCTCGTCAACATGGACGCACGCAAGCGCTGAACTTGCGGCGGCTTCCCTGGCATTTGGTGCGGTCCGACTGCGTGGTGCGGACATTCGTCACATCTGTGGCGTGATTATTGTCCGGCGCCGGGGGTTCGGGGAGGCGGCTCGACAAACGGCGGCCCCAGGCACCCGGATGGCCATAAAAAACCGGCGCACACTCGCGTAGGCGCCGGCAAGGAGGGAGGCATCGGGCGGTGGAGTCACCTCCGCCCCATGAAGGGACGCCGCAGAGCGTCCCTGATGTTTAGACGTACGCGGCGAGCGCACCTTTCATCTTTTTGAGGGCGCTGACCTCGATCTGGCGGATGCGCTCGGCGGACACGCCGAATTCGTCAGCCAGATCGTGCAGGGTCTTGCCCCCGCCCTCATCGGCTTCCTTGAGCCAGCGCGTCTCGACGATGCGGCGGCTGCGCGGATCCAGGCTGGCCAGGGCCGCTTCCAGGCCCTCGCCGTGCAGGCGGTCGCGCTCGCGGCGCTCCAGCACCTGTTCGGGCTCGCCATGCTCAGACTTGAGGTAGGAGATCGGGCCGAAGCCTTCCTCACCATCCTCGCCCTGGGGCTCGAGGGCCACTTCTTGGCCGCCCAGTCGGGTTTCCATCTCGACCACGTCTTCGCGCCGCACATTCAGTTGCTGGGCGATCGCATCGACCTGGTCAGGGCTCAGGGTATGGGCATCGCCCTTCATCGAGCGCAGGTTGAAGAACAGCTTGCGCTGGGCCTTGGTGGTGGCCACCTTGACCAGACGCCAGTTCTTCAGGATGTATTCGTGGATCTCGGCCTTGATCCAGTGCATGGCGAAGGACACCAGGCGCACCCCGCGGGTGGGATCGAAGCGCTTGACCGCCTTCATCAGGCCGATATTGCCTTCCTGGATCAGGTCGCCGTGGGGCAGGCCGTAGCCAAGGTACTGGCGAGAGATGCTCACCACCAGGCGCAGGTGCGACATGATCAGCTCGCGGGCCGAGTCCAGGTCGTTCATGGTGCGCAGGCGCGTGGCCAGCTCCATCTCGCGCTGCAGGCTGAGCAGCGGAATGCGGTTGACCGCCGAGATATAGGCATCGAGGTTGCCCACCGGCGGCAAGGCCATGACCGTGGACAGACCACGGGCCGAACCGGCGTCGGGGGTCAGCGGAACAAGGGCGGCAGGGGCGTTCATCGACATGTTCATTTTCCTTTTCAAACCCCCTTGTGGGGGGCAGGCAAAGCGTTCATCACGCTCAACAGCCCAGCTTCATTGACTGGACAGGTTTGATGTTAGCACTCGTCGGCCTCGAGTGCTAATTCTTACAGACAATCGGCGGGATTGAGCCCTTCTATGGGCGGCCCCGGGTGGCTCCGGGAAGCCGCCGAAGGGAAATATTCCCTTGACCCGACGCATCGGTCCCGGCACAATCGCGCCAGCGGTGGCCCTTGTTCCTTGGTCCCGGCCCCCGATCCAGCCCTGACAGGGCCCCTGACGCACCTGCCTCGATGAGCGATCCGCAAACCCCTTCCCGCCCTGACGCTGACGGCCCGGCCACGGTCAAGGCGGTGCTGTTGTCCGAGGCGGTCGCAACCCTGGAGCCGCTGATCCGGCTGTGGATCGCCAATGGCATCGGCTTCACCGAGATCGCGCGGGCCTTGCGCGCCGGCTTCGTCGACGTCGCCGAAAAGGAACTGGAGGCGGGCGGTCGCAAGAGTACCGACGCTGCGGTCAGCCTGCTCTCGGGGGTACACCGCAAGGAGGTCAAGTCACACCGCGCCAGCCGCGAAGGCAGCCGCGACGAGGCCCCCGGGGAGCGCGAACTGTCCTATGCCGAGCAAGTGTTCACCCGCTGGGGCACGGATGCCGCCTACCGCGATGCCGAGGGCAAACCGATGACCCTGCCCCTGGCCGGCAGGGCCCCCTCGTTCGAGGCCCTGGTCGCGTCGGTCACCCGCGATTTCTCGAAGCGGACCGTGCTCGACGAGCTGGTGCGGCTGGGGCTGGTGCGCGAGGAAGGCGAGACCGTGGTGCCGCAGGCCGAGGCGATGGTGCCCAAGGGCGGCATGCTCGAGCTCGCCCGCTATCTGCAGGAACACCTGCATGACCACATGGCCGCCGGCGTGGCCAACCTGCAGGCGATCGGCAGGGATGCCAAGGCGCCCTATCTGGAACACAGCATGTATGTGAACGGCATCTCCGACAGTTCCATCGAGATGCTCAGCAACCTGGCCCGCAACTACTGGAAGCAGGCCTTCGACGCCGCCGTCAATGCTGCCCAGCAGCGCTACGAGGTGGACCGGCAGCACGATCATCAGGGGCGCCTCAGGTTCGGCGTCTATGTCTATTCCGAGAGCAACAAGAGAGTCTCGCCATGATCCGGATCCTCCTGGGCGCCTTGACCTGCGCATGGCTCAGCCTCCTGCTCTCCTGCGGCGGCGCCGGCGGCGTCGGCTCGAGCGGCACCGGCTTTGCAGGTACACAGATAGGGGCCGTCACCGGCTTTGGCAGCGTGATCGTCGAGGGCAATACCTACGGCGACAGCGCGCTCACCTACCTGCTGAGCAAGAACCCGGGCAGCCAGGTCAGCGTCAGCGCCGACAAGCTGCGCATCGGCATGCAGGTGGAGCTGAGCTACACCGGCAGCAGCGGCGCCGAGCAGGCCCAGGTGCTCATCATCAAGCCCACCGTGATCGGCAGCATCGAGTCGCTGGCCGCCGACAGCCTCGTGGTGGCGGGCCAGCGGGTACGTCTGCTGGGCACCAGCGCCCAGGGCACGGTGTTCGAGAACTTCGCCCGCTTCAGCAGCCTGGCGGTGGGCAATGCCATCGAGGTGCACGGCACGCGCAATGCACTGGACGAGATCATCGCCACCCGCATCGAATTGCTCAGCGCCTCGGCGGCCGGCGAAACCCGCATACAGGGACGCATCGCCGCCGTGCAGACCCTGGCCGGTGGCGTGCTGCGGCTGAGCATCGGTGCGCTGGCGGTAGACGTCACCAGCAGCACCAGCCTGAGCCAGGTCAGCACGGTGACAGGCAGCAGCAGCCCCCTGTCGGCCAGTGCGCTCGCGGTCGGCCAACGCGTCAGCCTCTACGCGGCCACGACCTCCAGCGCCGGCGTGCTGAGCGCCTCCAGCCTCCAGGTCGAGAATGCGCCGGCTGACAACAGCGCCGCACTGCGCATCGGCGGGGTGATCCGCGAGCTCAGCTCCCCGACCCGCTTCTCGATCGGCAAGGTCGAGGTCGATGCCGCAAGCGCCACATTCAGCGGCGGGGTGGCCGCCGACCTGGCCGTGGGTCGCAACCTGCGCGTACTGGGCACGATCAGCAGCAGCAGCGGCAGTGCCGTGCTCAAGGCCAGCGACATCCGCTTCCTGAACAACAGCGATGACCTGAAGATCGAGGTCTCCGGCGCCATCGGTGACTTCGCGGGAGCCGGCAGCTTCCGCGTCCGCAATACGGTCATCGATGCCAGCGCCAGCACGGTCGAGTTCTCCGGCGGTACCGCCACACAACTGAACAACGATGTGCTGGTCAAGGTCGAGGGCAGCCTTGCCGGCAATGTCCTGAAGGCCGCCCGCGTCAGCTTCCAGGATGCGGGTGGCAGCAGTTCGTCCTCGAGCAGTTCCAGCAGTTCGGGCAGCGCCTCCTCCTCGGGAGGCAGCGCGCAGGGCAGCTATCGCGCCTGGGTCGGCACCGTGTCCGGCTACCAGGCGGCGACAGGCACCTTCACCGTACAGGGCATCAACGCACACCTGCAGGCCACAACCCAGTACAAGACCAGCAGCGGCGGCACGGCATCGATCGCCAGCATGGCCAATGGCGTCAGCCTCACCATCCGCGGCACGCAGGTCGGCGCCCTGTTTGAGGTCAGCGAAGTCGAATTCGAGGAGGCAACCCAGCCCCGGCAGGTCAAGCTCAAGGGGGTGGCCTACGAGGTCGATCTCGTGGCCAGGACCCTGAAGCTGAATGCGACGGCGGTGCAATGGAATGGCAGCACCCAGATCGAGGGCAGTGTCAGCAACCTGAACCAGGGCTACCAGGTGGAGATCGAGGGTCTGCTCAACGGCAGCCTGGTCACCGCCCAGAAAATGAAGATCAGCAAGCCCTGAGGCCTGTCCTCAGGGATCCGGCGGTTTGATCTGAGAAGGGTCGGTCAGGCCCTACAATAAGGCCAGCTCCCGCCAACGACCGGACCCTAGCCATGCTCACGCTCTATACCTACTTTCGCAGCTCCGCTGCCTTTCGGATGCGCCTGGCGCTCAATCACAAGGGCCTGGCCTGGGAGCCGCGTTACGTCTCGCTGGTGAAAAACGAGCACCGTGACCCGGCCTATCAGGCGCTCAATCCGCAAGGCCTGGTGCCGACCATGATCGACGGGGGAGAACGACTGAACCAGTCGATGGCGATGATCGAGTATCTCGACGAAACCCAGCCAGGGGCAAAGCTCTTGCCGGACCAGCCGCTGGCCCGCTGGCGGGGGCGCTCGCTGGCGCAACTGGTGGCCTGCGAGATCCATCCGGTCAACAACCTGCGCATCCTCAAGTACCTCAAGGGCGAGATGGGGCACAGCCAGGAAGAAGTCGACACCTGGTATCGGCACTGGTGCACCGAGGGCTTGTCGGCCTTCGAGCGGCAACTGGCCGATGCACCGGCTGGCCTGGCACCGGGCCTGTACTGCGTCGGTGATCAGGTGAGCCTGGCCGATGTCTGCCTGGTGCCGCAGATCTTCAATGCGCAGCGCTTTGCGGTCGATCTGGCGCCTTACCCGATGACGATGGCGATCTTCAAGCGCCTGATGGCCCTGCCGGCCTTCGACGCCGCCCAGCCCTCGAAGCAGCCCGACGCGATCTGATCAGCTGCGGATGCCGCTGAACAGGTTCCAGCCTTTTTCCCAGACAGAGGCTGCAACCTTCGCACCCATGGTCTGACCGTTCAGGTTGCCGGCGGAAAAATGGATGCCGCCATACAGGCGCGAGATGCCGGCCTCCTGGGCGGCATCACTGAAGGTCGACCAGGACAGCGTGACGGCCTGCTGGGGCGTCGCCGCCTGATGGGTCATCGTGCCCGCCGCAAAGCTTTCACTGCCGCCATAGGCATCACTGCCGGTAAAGCGCTTGAGGATCTCGGCAGACGCTGCCGAGAAGGTGCTGTGGCCGGAAACGAATTCCGGGAAAGGCGGGGTGATGAAGGTGGACAGCTGGTAGGGCAGCCATTGCTCGCCCGGCATCAGCCCGATACCCTTCTGGGCCGAGATCAGGCCCTTGACCTGCTGGCCGGCGTAGAGGCTGCGGATCGCGGTGATCGGACGCACCGAGTTGTAGTAGCGCTTGCACTCCCAGCAGCAGATGGCGGCATCCATCACTGCATTGCCGAGCAGGAAGAACAGCTTGATGTCGTTGTCCAGGCTGAACTGGTCACGCTCCGACACCCAGCCGGCGATCTTGTGCCACTGACCGGGCGGAGTCTCCGATTTCGGGCCATTGGCCCAGTACTCGGCGATCACCTTCTGTTCATCGGTCAGGTTGGCGGTGTAGGCCAGCACCTCGTCGGCCTGGTCCTTGTAGGCCTGACTGCCAAAGCGCGGCAGGGCCGTGGACATGCGCAACTGGGCCCCTGCGGTCAGGCTGAAGGGCTTGACCAGTCCCCAATGCGGGCCGATGTAGGCCGGTGCCTTGCCATTGGAAAAGCGCAGCGGCTGCCATTGGTTGGGATCGTTGATGACATCCGGCGTGTTCACCGGCACATAGCCGGTGTAATCCGCGTAAGCGCCCGGGGCCAGGTCGCCCAGCTGGTTGCTGCCGTCGGCATGACGGTAGGCGAGCACGCGGGCAGCCGCATCGCGGCCGATCTGGCCGGGGTCGGTGCCACTCAGGCCGGCCATGGGATCCAGGCCCAGCGAGGCCATCATCGCATCGAAGCGCGAGGCCTGGTCGGGGTACAGGTCCTTGAGCGCCGCATGGGCAGCGTAGGACATTGCCTTTTCACGCACCGCCAGCAGGTTGGCCTGGTCGGCCGGTCGGCTCAGCCGCTCCGGCCCGCCCGGACGGGTGGCCACGGCCTTCAGGTCATAGGGCGCCCAGGCGTCATACATCGAGGTGTAGAGAATGGCCAGGGCGCGGGCCACCATCGGCGGGGGCAGGGTGCCGGCCCGCACCGCATCGAGCGCCACCGCGTTCCACTTGGTGACGATGCTCGGGCCGGTGTAGATCTCGCCCTGGCCGCAAGCGCTCAGCAGCAGGGGCGATGCCGACGCCATGCGCAGGAAATTGCGACGCGACGCGAGTGCTGAAAGAGAAGAGGTCATGGCAGTGTCGCCCGGTTTTCCCCCGGCACAGACTGCGCGACCGGGACGGATAGACGGCATTATCTTGGGGACGAGTGCAAGCAGCGAGGCACATCGGCACGGCCGGACTGAGGACTATGTCACAGGGCAGGACATGATGGCCCGGTGAAGGGTGACCGTCGGCTGGGTCGCTGCCGAGGCCCTCAGGCAAACAGCGCCTGGGCGAACTCCTCGGCCGAAAAGGGCTGCAAATCCTCGAGGGCCTCGCCCACCCCGATGAAGTACACCGGAATCGGCCGGGCGCGCCCCGACTGGCGAAAGCTGTGGGCCAGCGCCGCCAGCGCGCCGCCCTTGGCCGTGCCATCGAGCTTGGTGACGATCAGGCCGGTCAGGCCGACCGCCTCATCGAAGGCCTTGACCTGGGACAGCATGTTCTGTCCGGTATTGCCATCGAGCACCAGCACGACCTCGTGCGGGGCATCGGGCATGGCCTTGCCGAGCACGCGCCGGATCTTGCGCAACTCGTCCATCAGATGGGCCTGGGTCGGCAGCCGGCCCGCCGTATCGACCAGCACCACGTCGATGCCACGGGCGCGGCCGGCATTGACCGCATCGAAGGCGACCGCGGCCGGATCGCCCCCTTCCTGTGCGATCACCTGCACGCCATTGCGCTCACCCCAGGTCTGCAACTGCTCGCGGGCCGCCGCCCGGAAGGTGTCGGCCGCGGCCAGCAGCAGGGTCTTGTTCTCGGCCCGGAAGTGATGGCTCAGCTTGCCGATCGAGGTGGTCTTGCCGGCCCCGTTGACGCCGGCCATCATCAGCACCAGGGGTTTGGCCCGGTCGATGTCCATGCCCGCCTCGAGCGGCATGAGCAGGTCGGTGAGGATGCGCGCCAGGGCCTGCCGGACCTGCTCGCCAGAGTCGAGCCGCTCGCGGCGCACCACCTCCTTGAGTTGCCCGAGCACATGCTCGGTGGTGGCATAGCCGGTGTCACTGGCCAGCAGCGAGGACTCGAGCGCCTCATACAGGTCGTCGTCGATGCGGGTGCGCGAGAACAGGCCGCTCAGGTTGCCGCGCGTGCGTGACAGGCCCTGCTTCAGGCGCTGGGCCCAGCTCGGCCCGGACGATGCCGGCGCCGGCGCCGCTGCCGGTGATGCCGGTGCGGCCGAAGCTGGTGCGGGCGCTGGCGCTGCGTCGGCCTGCGGGCTGGCCGGGGCCGGCGAGGCCGGGCCTGCGGCACTGGCCGGCGGGGCGGCCCCTGGCACGGCCGTATCGGCGGGCGGGGCAGGATTGGGCACGGCCGGTTTGCGGCGGAAGAATCCAAACATGGGGATAATCAGGACATGCCCAGGGACAAAGTGAAGACTTCCATTTTAAACGCTGCCGCCCACGCTCGCGCAAAGCCCGCAGGCGCGGTGCAGGCGCGTGCCGGGGCGGCCCGCACGGCGCCTGGCCGCATCCGCATCGTCGGCGGCCTGTGGAAGCGCACCCCCCTGCAGGTGATCGATGCCCCTGGCCTGCGTCCGACGCCGGACCGGGTGCGCGAAAACCTGTTCAACTGGCTCGGGCCGACGCTGCAGGGCCAGCGTGCCCTGGACCTGTTTGCCGGCACCGGCGCCCTGGGACTGGAAGCCCTGTCGCGCGGGGCGGCCCATGTGCACTTCAACGAGCCGCGGCGCGAGGCGGCGCAGGCCATCGAGACCCTGCTGCGGCGCCTGCAGCGCCCGCCCGGGGCCGACTGGCGCGTCTCGCAACAGGACGCGACGCACTGTGTTGCATCCCTGGCACCCGCCAGCCTGGACCTGGTGTTCCTCGATCCGCCCTTCCACCAGGGCTGGCTGGCCCGCATCCTGCCCGCGCTGATGCCCTGCCTGGCACCCGCCGCACGCCTGTATGTCGAGGCCGAGGAGCCGGTGGCGGTGCCCGGCCTGCGCCTGCTCAGGAGCGGCCGGGCCGGGCAGGTGCACTATCATCTGTTCCAGAACGAGCCCGCCACGCCCGCGACCCACGGCTGAGCGCGGCGGCAAAGGCCACGAAACCAACGGCAGCCCATCATGTCCGCTAGACCCCCCAGCATCGCCATCTACCCTGGTACCTTCGACCCGCTCACGCTTGGACACGAAGACATCATCCGCCGCGCGGCGCGCCTGTTTGACCATGTCGTGCTCGGAGTGGCCGAGAGCCTGGGCAAGAAGCCGATCTTTGCCCGCGAGGAGCGCATGGACGTGGCCCGCGAGGCACTGGCCGATCTTGACAATGTCACCGTCACGGGTTTCGGCGGTTTGCTGGTGGAATTTGCGAAACTGCACCAGGCCCGGGTGGTGGTGCGCGGTGTGCGCAGCGTCACCGACTTCGATTACGAGTTCCAGATGGCGGGCATGAACAAGCAGATGATGCCGGAGCTGGAAACCATCTTCATGACGCCTTCCGACGAGTACCAGTATGTCTCGGGCACCCTGGTACGCGAGATCGCGCGCATGGATGGTGACATCGGCCGCTTCGTCGGACCCACCGTGGCACGCCGCCTGCGCGAGCGCCTGGCGGCCGATCGCAAGGCCTGAGGCAACGGGTCAGCCCGGGAGCACCGACACCATGGCCCTGATGATCACGGACGAGTGCATCAATTGCGACGTCTGCGAGCCGGAGTGCCCGAACGAGGCCATCTTCATGGGCCCCGAGATCTACCAGATCGACCCCGACAAGTGCACCGAGTGCGTGGGCCACTTCGACGAGCCGCAATGCCGTCAGGTGTGCCCGGTCGAATGCATTCCGGTCCATCCGCAGCGCATCGAATCGCGCCAGGTACTGATGGCCCGCTACGAGCAGCTGAGGCGCAAGGCCAGCGCCTGACACCGGCCCGCTGAAAGGCGCACCCGGACCGCGCCTGGAGTCAGTCGAAGGCCAGGGCGATCGCAGGCGCCAGTCCCTCGCCATTCCACTCGCTCACCTCGTGGACCAGGGTGGCACGGGCCAGTTCATGGACCTGCCCCCAGTGTGGCGGCCAGCTGGCCAGGATGCGGCCCTGCACCCATTGCAGGTCGGGCATCTCCACCAGCCGCGCCTGGCGCTGGCGGTGCAGGATCGAGGCCCAGCGCAGGCACAGCATGAGCACCCACTCGAGCGGATCGCGCACCTGCTCGCGCAATCCGCGCAAGGAACCGGTCTGGGCCAGGGTCAGACGCGCGATCAGGTCCTGCTCAGGCCTGCTGAAGCCTGGCATGTCGGCCTGGCGCAGGATGTAGTTGCCATGCTTGTTGAAGTCCTCGTGCGCCACCGCCAGACCGATCTCGGCCAGGCTGGCGGCATGGATCAGGGCGCGCAGACCCGCACGCGGATCGGCCCCGATGAAGCGCCCCGGCAGCACATCGAGCAGCCGCTCGAACAGGTCCTGGGCGGTCATGGTCAAACGCGCCGCATGGGCCGCATCGACCGAGTAGCGACGCATCATCATTTCGACCGCGGCGGCCTGCACATCCTGGCCACTGCGCCGCTCGATCAGGTCGTACAGGGCACCCTGACGCAGGGCGGCCGGACAATAGACGAGCGATTCGATGCCGAATTCATCGAAGGCGGCCACCATCAGGGCCAGGCCACCGGCCAGCACGGGTCGCCGCTCCGGCGTCAGGCCTTCGACATGCAGGCGATCGACGTGACCGGCCTGGATCAACAGGTCCATCATCTGCGTCAGCATCGGCCGGGTCAGGCGCTCACTGCCGAAATGGGTACGGGCCACCTGGGTCAGGGACTCGGCCGTGCCCGAGGTGCCGAAGGCCCGGTGCCAGCCCAAGGCCTTGTAGGGCACCACGAGGGGCGCCAGGTGATCGCGGGCGCGATACTGGGCGGCCATCATCGCCTCGCGGCTGACACGGCCCTCGCCGAAATACTGCCGCGACAGAAACACGCAACCAACCGAGGCCGAATCGACCAGCCGGGCCTGGCCATCGATGCCGATCACGCATTCGGTGGAACCTCCCCCGATATCGATCACCAGACGCTGCAGGCCATCATTGCCCAGTTCGCGCGAGACCCCCTTGTAGATCAGGCGCGCCTCTTCGTGGCCCGACACGATTTCCACCGGCACACCGAGCAATTGCTCGGCTGCCTGCAACAGCTTGCCGGCATTGGTCGCCACACGGAAGGTGCTGGTAGCCACCGCCCGCGCTGCGCCCACCTGCTGATCCCTGAGCACACGGGCGCAGTCCTCGAGCACACGCAGCGCGCGAGCACAGGCTTCGTCACTGATCTGGCCGTCGCGACCGACGCCGGCCGCGAGCCGCACGGCATGCTTGTGACTGAGGATCTCATGCAGGCGGCCCTGATCGTCGCGCTCGGCGATCCACAGCCTGAAGCTGTTCGAACCCAGATCGAGGGACGCCAGGCGCTCGCGCGCCGCACGGCGTGGCACGGCCACCGCCGGCGCCTGCAGGGTCCGGTCGCCAGGGGCGGTGGGGGCGGGCACTTTCATCGCATTCATTGTAGCTTCGGGACATGCCTGCGTAACCCCTTTAGACGGCACCCTCCCCCTTGCGGATGAGAGGCGCCGCATTGAGCGGCCCGAGACCGAGGGTTTCGTGCAACTGCGAGGCTTCATCCGCCAGGCGCATCGAGCGCTCGCGCTCACCGAGCAGTTCGCAGGCCCGTGACAGGTTGATCAGTGCGATGACCACGCCCACATGTCGTCCCCCCGATTGCGCCCGCTCGATATCGAGCGCCTGCCCGTAGATCGACTGCGCCTCACCCAGTCGGCGCAGCCGCAGCAACAGCGCGCCATAGCCGGACAGCAGCCGCGCCTGCTCGGCACTGCGGCCCAGGCCATGGTCCTGCATCGCTTGCACCGCCCGCTGGTTCAGGATCTCGGCTTCATGCAGGGCGCCAACGGCGCGCAGCAAGGGGGTCATGCTGGTCACATAGGGCGTCATACGGGCCGGATCCTGGTCGAGCAAGTCCAACACCAGGGCCGCCGCCTGGCGCAGCAGACCTGCGGCGCGTTCCGGGCCATGGGCCAGATACAGCATCTCGCCCAATTGCGACAACACCGGCACCAGGCTGCGCGCCGCCATCGAGCCGGACGGCACGGCCCGCGAGGCCGATGCGATGCGCTCGAGCGCGGCGGCTTGCCAGCGTTGTTCGGGCGGCAGATCCTGCTGCTGAGCGACCCGATCGAGGACCTCCTGCAAGGCCTGCGCCTGGCGCTGCACGTCCGGCACACGGGAGGCGGGCACCGGTATCAGGTCCAGGGCGGCTTCGGTCCACAGGCACTGCTCATCACGCGCCGCGCCCGATGGCATGCGTTCGCGCCAGTGACCGACCAGATGCCCCTGACGGACCGCCAGGCGGGCATTGGCCGTGCTGCCCAGGCGACCCGCCGACAAGGGACCACGGTCCGGCAACCAGGTCAGGGCCAGTACATCCGGCGGTGCCAGCCAGAGGCCCTCGGGGGTGGCATGTCGCGGCGTCATGGCCGGGACGGCCAGACGTTCGAGCCGCGTGGGCAGCATCTCGCCCCAGGCCAGGCCGCGGGTGCGATCCCCGGCTCCCGGGCCCAGATGCAGCAGCACCTGACGGGCATAGGGCAAGGCCTGACCGCCACTGGTCTCGGCACAGGCCTTGCCCTCGTGGGCGCTGACCGTGATCACGCCCTGCCACCACTGATCCACCTGCACCCGTGCCAGAGGCACAGTCGCCGCCCGGGAGGGCGATGGGGTCTGCGACCCGGCGCGGCCTGGCCCGGTCAGGGCCATCAGGCACAGCGCCAGGGTGATGGGCAGCCTGCGGCGCAGGGACATGCCCGGATGCGGGGCTCGGCAAGGCAGGGGAAAGCGGGTCGGTCGGTCAGGGGTCATCAGCATCCTTGGGTGAGGCTGATGGGACGATGCGGCGCCCGGCATGTCAGGCTGCCCGGGTGAAGGCCCGGCCGGGCCAGGGCGCTGCGCTCAGGGCTGGACGCAGCGCACGAAGCGGTTGGTCATCTGTTCGTCGATGTGCAGGTTGGCCGGTCGCTGGAGGGGCTCGATGCGATAGTCGGGCCGGTGCAGGGCCTGGCCCGAGATGCGGCACTGGCCGCCCGTGGACAGGCCCGACTTGTCGAGCAGACCGCACACCTGGTCGAGTGCCATCTTGTCCTCGCGTACCGCGATGTGCGCAGCGTCATACAGCGATTGCTGCAGGAACTCGTTGCTGCAATGCTCGGGACCGTCCAGCTTGTAATTGGTCTTGAGCTGTCTCAGCACACGCGACAGGCGGGCGCGATAGGCCATCAGTGCCTTGCCCTCGTCAAGACGCATCGACACCGGGGCGCTGACGCCGTCCTTCTCGCGCCAGGACACGACCGACTGGATGTCCTCGAGCGCGATGTGCCAGGCCGTGCACTCGAACTGCCGCACCTGGGCGGGTGGCGCCTCGCGCAGCGTGATGTCCGCGGTCGGGATCAGGCTGCGCGGTTCACGCAGGGCGCGCCCGTCCTGCTCGAAATACCGGATGTTGAAGCGGCTGACGCGCTGATAGGGCTGCACGTTGTACTCAACCAGCCCATCGCCCATGTCGATGTCGTAGCGGCCGATGGCCAGCTCCTTGCGGATGCCCAGTTCACGCAGCGTATCGGCGCGCCGGTTGGTCAGCATGGCGTCGATGGCATCGAGGAAATTCAGATCGATGATCGCGGCAAAGGGATTGCGCCGGTCCGAGCGCTTGGCATCGAGAATGGCGGTGCCCGGCACATGTGAGTCGATGACGATGAACAGGCAGGCCGACTGCTTGCGGCCACGGTTGCGCAGCTCGACATGATGGGCGCGGGCCAGTTCGGTCAGCGTATCGGTGCCCAGGTTGTCGGAGGCGCCCCCGTCGATCAGGTGGACGTAATCCTTGTCGGCCCCCAGCTGCTCCTGGCGCTTGCGCACCTCGGGATCGCGACTGAAGCGGCGCAGGGTCACCGAGTTGAAGATGCCGGGAAAAGCCCCCGAGGAAGCCATGGCCCAGGCGATCGGATACTGGTTCAGGTCGGCGCGCAGATGGTCGAAGAACTGCTCATCGCTGAACACGAAGCGGCGCCCGTCATACGTGGTGTCGGTGGCATTGAAGAACACCGAGGGCCGCATCGGCCCCCTCGGACCGAGGTCGGCAAAGCGCGGACTGCGACCGTCGAGCACCTTGATGTTCATCACCTCCGCGAGCAGGTCGGTGCGGTCCTTGTCGGTGAAGGTGGTGGCGGTGAAGTTGACCGGATTGATCAGCTTGCCCAGAAAGGCGCCCAGAAAATTTTCGCCCGCCACCTTGCGGCCCTGCTCGGCCCAGCCCGGCTGATCGCCATGCAGCGCGAACCAGGCCGAGGGGATCGAGCCGCCGCTGACGGCCGAGATCGCATCGACATGAGGCAGCACGCCGATGCGTTCGAGTTCGGCGAGTACCGCCATGCCGAAGTTGGCGGCACGGCTGCCACCGCCACTGACCGCCACCCCGATGAAACTGTCCTTGCCCAGATCAGGCTGGTAGCTGGCCCGGGGCACCGGGTGACTGGCAGAAAACTTGGCCTGCGGGTCGGCGCGGTTCTGGAAGCTGACGCCCAGCTTGTCGCTCACCACGGTGCAGGCCCCCAGCAGGGGTAGCAGAAGACCCAGCGCCCGCAGCCGGGCCGATGGCCATCGGAGCCGGCGCAAGTGAACAGGGGGGATGAAGGGCAGCACGTCGTTTGGAAAGGCAGGGCCTCAGTTGTGAAAGAGGGAGAATTCTGCGCCACTGGGTCCGGCATTGCGGATGCGGATCTCGTAGGACTCCCCCTCGGCCGGCGGGATCCAGAAGCAGTCCCGACCCTGGCCACGGCGCTTGCAGACAGTTTGTCCGCGCGCATCGAGAATCTCGACCTCCAGGAACTCGCGGCCCGCATTGTCCCATTCGACCTTGGCAGGCACGCCGCCGACAAAGCGCACCAGCACCTGTTGCAGGCCATCAACCGGGGCAAAGTAGCGCTCCAGCCGGGGCCCGATCACGGCCCCCCGCATGCCCTCGGCACGCACATCGCCGATCAGCCCGAGCAGGTCCTGGCGGGTGCCGGCCAGCCGGGTCGCCCGCTCCAGCACCGCCGCCACGCCCAGCGGGCTGTCGGTGGCGGTCCGGGTACCGATGCGCTGCTGGATGCGCGCGGCCATGATCAGTGCCAGCGGGTCGGCCGCCGCATCGCCGTGGCGGATCAGGGCCAGGGCCAGCCGCTGCTCGGCAAAGACCGCCTCGAGCGCGGCATCCGCCCGGGGCGCGGGCCGCGGCCCTGCCTGGGCCAGCGGCGCCAGGCCCAGCCCGAACAGCATCAGCAGGGCAACAAGACGAAGGATCATGGCAGAGGTTTTGGCAAGGCCGGATGAAAAAAGGGCAGGACGCGGTTTGTGACGCACCTGCCCTGGCTCATGGCCCTCAGGGTAAGGATCAGTTGGTGCGGATCACGTACTCGTTGGCAATGCCACGGTTGACGACGCGGATCACGAACGGGCCGGTCCAGCGCGGATTCCAGCGGCAGAT
The DNA here is from genome assembly GCA_029977705.1 of Burkholderiales bacterium. Lineage (GTDB taxonomy): Bacteria > Pseudomonadota > Gammaproteobacteria > Burkholderiales > Burkholderiaceae_E > JAPOKJ01. The sequence goes on from JAPOKJ010000042.1 coordinate 18,477, forward strand.
GGCGTCGTCGCCACGGCCGACGGCGGCGCAGACGCGGTTGCCGTTCTCGTCATAGACGTACAGGTCGAGGGTCGAATCGCCGTCGCCGCTGATGGCCACCGCCGCCGGCTCGCCGCCCTCAAATTTCACCGTGAACTGGTCGGTGTAGCCGCCCTTGACCACGGTGCGGCTCGATTTCGGGCCGCCCACGGCGCCGCGTGCGCCGCTCTTGGCCACATCATCGGCCAGGGCGATCAGGTCGGCACGGCCAGCGGCCAGAGTCTTGGCACGGGCCAGCAGGGCATCGGGTGAATAGTCGGCCAGCTTGGAATCCTTCTTGCCCGCCTCGCCCTTGTCCTTGCGGGTCAGGGTCAGGGGCTGCTCACCGGCCTCCTTCTTCATCTTGGCCGCCTCGATCAGGGCCAGGGGATCTTTCTTGGCATCACCATAGCGGGCCAGGGCATCGGCCACGCGGACCGTCTCGACGGCCTGCACGGCGGGCGAGGTGGCGGTGGCCTTGGCGGCATCGGCATTGCTGCCCTTGCCGGCGGCCTGGGCCAGCAAGGGGCTGCTCAGGGCCGACAGGGCGATCAGGGAAGCCAGAGTGGTTTGACGGAACATCATTTTCCTTTCGGGGAGTTTAAAAAACGTGGTCTTGACAATCGGTGAAGTCGCGGAGACGGGCTCCGCAGGCCGGGATCAGGATCGGGTCCCATGGCTGCGGATGGAATACTAGACGATGCGCGGTCCGGAATGTCAGGCAGTGTGCTGCTAAGGTCACAGGCGGAGGATGACCGCTGCCATCCGGCGTGCCAGCGGCAGGCTCAGGCCCGCACCGTGATGCGGAACTTGGACTCGCCGCGCAGCAGGGAGATCACATGATCGCCACCGCCCTGGAGCCGCTGGCGCAATTGGCTCACACCATTGACCGGCTGCCGATCCACCGCGAGGATGATATCGCCTTCGCGAAGACCGGCCGCATGGGCCGCACTGGCAGGCTCGAGGTGGCCCACGTGCAGGCCCTCGCGCGACTCGTGCAGCGGGACGCCGGCCAGCAGCCCCTCGCCCGACTGCGCGGGCCCGGGTGCCGGATCGGCACTGCCCGCCGCCGGCCCGCCGCCGGCCACCCGCGCGGCGCTGGACACCGGTGCCACGGCCAGGCGCGCCGACAGGGACTGGCCGCCCCGCAAAAGCCCCAGCTCGAGACTGTCGCCCACTGCGATCAGCGCCACCTGGTTGCGCAGGTCCGACATCGAGCGCACCGGACGGGCATTGATGCGGGTGACGACATCGCCCGGCCGCACACCGGCCAGGGCCGCCGGTGAGTGGGGATCGACCGCCTCGACCAGGGCCCCCTCGCTGATGGCCAGCCCGCGTTGCTGGGCCAGGGCCGGCGTCAGGTCGGCACTCTGGAGGCCGATGCGGCCCCGCCGCACCTCGCCATGGCGCTTGAGCTGCTCGACCACGGCCAGCGCCATCCGCGAGGGCACGGCAAAGCCGATGCCGATGTTGCCGGCCTGACCACCCCCGGCCCCGCGCGAGCCGAGGATGGCGGTATTGATGCCGATCAGCTCGCCCGACAGGTTGAGCAGGGCGCCCCCGGAATTGCCGGGGTTGATTGCGGCATCGGTCTGCACATAGTCCTCATAGCCTTCCGGCGAGATGCCCCGGCTCAGCGCCGAGACGATGCCCGAGGTGACCGTCTGGCCGATCCCGAAAGGGTTGCCCACGGCCACCACGAAGTCGCCCACCTGAAGACGGTCCGAGTCACCAACGGCGATCTGGGTCAGGTTCTGGGCCGGAATCCTGAGCAGGGCGATGTCGACCCCGGCATCCGATCCGATCACCCGGGCCTCCAGCTCGCGGCGATCCTTGAGCACCACCACGACGCGGCTGGCGCCCTGGATCACGTGGTGATTGGTCAGCACCCAGCCCTCGCGGGCGTCAATCACCACCCCCGAGCCGGAAGGACGCACCGCGGGCGTCACCGCGCCGGCCGGGGCACGCGGCGCCGGCCGGGCCCGGGCTTCGTCCTCCTCGCGCGGGCCCGGCCCGCCGGAGAGCGGATTGTCCTGCTCCCGGGCCCGGGCGGTGGAGATCCCGACCACTGCCGGGGTGACACGGGCCACCATCGGCGCCAGCGACGGGAAGCCGGCCAGGGCGAGGGCCGGTGCCGTCTGGGCCGGCGCGAGCAGGGGCGTGCCGGCCAGCACCAGCGCGCAGCAGATGCCACGCAGCAGTCGAAGGGGCTTGGTGGGACTGATCATGATGAACCTTTCCGAAAAATGTGGCGGGAGCGGTCGGTGCGGCCGCCGAACGGGTCGGCACAGGCACGCCTGACGCCGGAACAGACGCATCGTCTTGAACAGCGTCAGGGTGGACCGCCGGCCCTTCCTGCCGGACCGCTGCGGGCCCCCTGGCCCTATAGAATGGGCGACCTGTCCCGATCCACCGAGCCTTCATGACCGCCAGTGCCAGCCCCCCCCTTCAAGCCGACAAAGACCGCAGCAGCATGGCCAAGATCCAGGCCGGTGGCCGCAGCCTGAATGAAGGCATCAGCGAGCTGTACAAGACCTACCGGCGCCCCTTCCTGGCCTACTTCCAGCGCAACCGCATGGATCCGGGCCAGGCCGAGGACTTGTTGCAGGAGGTGTTCATCAATGTGGCGCGGCGGGCCGGCGACTTTCGCGCCGAGTCCCAGATCTCGACCTGGCTCTGGACCATCGCCCGCAACAAGCTGATCGATCATGCCCGCGTCAACCGGCCCGAGGTCACGCTCGATGAGGAAGGTTGGGCCGCGGTCGAGGCCAGCGTCATCGACGAGTCCGAACCCGAGGCCACCCCCCACCATATCGATGAATGCGTGTCGCGGGCCTTCCAGCACTTTGCGCGCCAGGCCCCTGACCGCGCCGAGGCCTTGCGCCGGCTGACCCTGGAGGGCTGGTCGGTCGAGCAGGTCGCCGAGTTCATTGGCCGTACCCCCGGCGCGACCCGCGAATACCTGTCACAGTGCCGCAAGAAGTTCAAAAGCTTTCTCGAGCCTTGCCGCGAATTCATGGCCGCCTGAGCGACCCCTGCCGCCCGAGCGCATCCCCAACCAAGCACCAGGACCATGAACCCGCCGCCCTCCCCCGACACCTTCGACAGTTCCGACCAGCAATGGTTCGACCGCCTTCAAGGCCGCCTTGCTCCGGCCAGTGATGCCGAGGCCCTGAAGGAAGCCGATGCCCTGCGCTCGGCCATCCTGCAGGAGGCCGATTCGGCAACCCCTGCCGCGGACGAGGCCGCCGAAACGGCCGCCGCCGAGGCTGGCGCCCAGCGCCTGCTGTTTGCGCTGCGCCGCGAAGGCCTGATCCAGGCCGAGACGGCACCCGTGGCCCGCAAGAAGCCGGTCTGGATGGTGCCCAGTGCCCTGGCGGCCTCGGTACTGGTCGGCTTCCTGGCCCTGCAGGCCTTGCAAAACGGCCAGGTGGCCGTCTCATTCGATGAGCCGCCAACGATGCGGGGCCAGATCCAGACGGTGCAGCTGCGCGACAAGGCACCCAAGGAGCGGGCCGAAGCGATCGCCGCCCAGCTCAAGGCGGCGGGCCTGAGCGCCCGTCTTTATCAATCCGGAAAAACCTTTTTCGTCGATACGGACCTTGTCGCCGAAAAGCTCGAGGCCGCAGCGCCTACCCTGCAGGCCCTGGGCTTGAAAGACAGCATCGGGCAAGCCCGTATCGAGATCCGCACGCCATGATCATTGCTCCCGCCCTCGCCCTCCCCCTGCGCCAGGACGCCCCTGCAAAAGCCTTGCCGGGCCTGCGCAAGCCCTTGCCCCTGGTGTTGGCCCTGCTGCTTGCCGTGCTGGTCTGTGTCCTGCCGATGCAAGCGGCGCAGGCTGCAAGGCTGGCCCTGCTGGTCGGTGTGTCCAACTACCCCGCGCTCGATGCCAAGCTGCAACTGGAAGGCCCCAGGAACGACATTCCGCTGATCCGCTCGGTGCTCGAGCGACGCGGCTTCAAGGCCGACGACATGCAGGTGCTGGCCGATGGTGTGGCCGGTGCCCGCGACCCCTCGCGCAACGCCGTGCTGGGCGCGATGGACCAGCTGGTGGCCAAGGCCCGCGCCGGCGACTTCGTGTTCATCTACTTTGCCGGCCATGGCTCGCAAATGCCAGCCGATCGCAATACCCCGCAGGGCAGGCGCGAGACTGACGGCCTGCACGAGATCTTCCTGCCCCGTGACGTGGGCAAGTGGGACGACAAGGTCGGCGTGGTCCAGAACGCGATTGCCAACCATGAACTGGTCGACCGGCTCGATGCGCTCACCAGCAAGGGCGTGTTCGTGTGGGCGATCTTCGATGCCTGCCATTCGGCCACCCTGATGCGCAGCGCCGGTGATCCCGAGGTGCGCTATCGCCATCTGCAACCGGATGCACTGGGCATTCCCAAGGCGCGCCTGGACGCGGCCGAGGCCGATGCCCTCAAGACGCGCGGCACCGACAGCGCAGCGCCGGTCGCCCTCGAAGTGACCGAACGTGGCAAGCCCACCGGCAATGGCGGCTTCGTCGCCTTCTATGCCGCACAGACCACCGAGACCACGCCCGAGATGCGTCTGCCCGCCGGCCACCCCGATCGCAAGCCCTATGGCCTGTTCGGCTTCACGCTGGCCGAGGCGCTTTCGAGTGTCGATGGCGTGTCCTATCGCCAGCTCAGCCAGCATGTGCTGCAGCGCTATGCCGCGATGAACATGAATGCGCCGACGCCGGCCTTCTCCGGAACGCATCTGGATGCGCCGATTTTCGGCAGCAGTGGCGGCACCCTGATCCGCCAATGGCCGATCGACACCAGCAAGGGCATCACGATCCAGGCGGGCATCCTCAACCAGGTGAGCGAAGGCTCGATGCTGGCCGTCGTGCCCGGCGCCTTGTCCAGGAACGAGGACGCGATCGGCTACCTGCGTGTGGACAAGGCCGAGGTGCTGTCCGCCACCCTGGTGCCAACCGACTACAAGGGCAAGCCCGTGCTGAGCGCCACGGCGATTCCTGCCGGTGCCCAGGCGCGCCTGATCGATCCGCAGGTCAGCTTCACGCTGCGCGTGCTGGCACCGAACAAGGCGGCGGCCCGCCCCGGTGCCCAGTTCTCCAGCGCTGATTACAACAAGGTCATGGCCTTGCTCGATGCGATTCAGAAAAACAAGCCGGCCGGTGTCGAGGTGCGCCTGGTGCCTGCCGGCCAGGAGCACGACCTGCGCCTGATCGTCGAGGACGGCAAGCTGTGGATGGTCTCGCCTTCGGGCCAGTTCTATGCCGATGGCCCCAACAAGACCCCGTCGGTGGCCATCAACCAGGGGGAGTTCGAGGCCAAGGTGCAAGGCAACCTGCAGGCCATCGGCAAGGCCGTGAACCTGCTGCGCCTGTCCTCGACGCTGGGCGCGGCAGCCGGTGCCACGGGCGGCACCCTCGAGGTGGGCCTGACACTGAACCGCAAGGGCAAGCCACCGATGCCCCTGACCGCCAGTGCAGCGATGAGCTTTGTGGACGGTGATGTCATCGAGGTGACGCTGCGCAACAAGGGCCGCGCCGCCACCGACATCACCGCGCTGTACATCGACGCCGACTATGGCATCTCGGTGCTCTATCCCTACCAGTCGGGCATCGTCAATCGTCTGGAAGCGGGCGCCACGCTCAGCTTCAAGATCGACATCCATGACGACACCACCGGCCTGGAGCGGATGGTGCTGATCGGTGTCGAGGCCCGCGCCGGCTCGGTCAATTACGACTTCAGCTTCATGCAGCAGGCCAAGGTGGAGCGCACCCGCGGTGAGGGTGAAGACGATACCGGGGCACTGTTCCGCGCTGCCGGCTTCGGGGATGACCCTTCGGCACCGGTCACCCGCGGCGGCAAGGCGCAATTGCCCGGCCGCACCCAGATGCAGGTGCTGCCCTTCCGGGTGCAGGGCCGCTGAGGGCTGGGTGCCCGGGGCACCCCGTCGCTCAGTGCACCGCCGCCCGCAGCGACGGTCGAAGCAGCGGCGCCCAGCGCGCATCGTAGGGATGCACCTGCTGCGCCGGCTGGTCGCCATTGCTGCCCTTGCTCACCATCGGCCGCCCTTCGTTGGCCCACTGGAAGATCGAGCCCTTCAGGTTGTACAAGCCGTTGGAAAAGCCGCGATCAGGTTGCTGGAGCAGTTGATCGATGAGGACCGAGGAACGATAGCCCACCGAGCAATACATCACCACCTTGCGCTGCGGCTGCATCGAGCGGGCGCGGGCAATCTCGGCACGCGTGGCGGCCAGGTCCTTGACCCAGATGGCACCGGGCAGGTGGCTGATGTCGTACTCGGCGCGGGTGCGGTTGTCGAGCAGCAGCGGCGCCTCGCCTCGGGCCAGCAGGCTGGCAAGTTCCGCCGTGCTGATCTGCTCGACCTGGGGATAGCGGGTGGCAATCACCTGATGGACCTCGGCGAAATCCTTCGGCCCCTTGAACCACCACGACCATTGCGCTTGGGCAGGCAGCGGCGCAGCCAGGGCCAGCACAGCCATCGAGGCGATCCAGACGCGGCGAGCCGGGCTCATCGTCCCCTGAGCCAGCGCATCGACAGGAAGGCGGCCAGCGCAATGATCAGCGCCGCTCCCCCGCTGAGCAGGGCGCCGACCTCGGTTTCCTTGCGCTCCATCGAAAATTTCGTGTTGAAGCCTTCATAGACCTTGCGCAGGTCGGACGAGGAGCCGGCATGCTGATACTCGCCGGTGGTGATGGCCGCCATCTGTTTCAGGGCTTCCTCGTCCAGACGCAGGTAGAACGACCACTCGTCCGCCGAGTTGGCATTCGGGTCCTTGCTGCCAAAGCCGACGGTGTAGACCTTGACGCCGCGATCGGCCGCCTGCTTGGCGGCGACCACCGGGTCGACACCGGTGGTCCTGCGTCCGTCACTGAGCAGGATGATGGCCCCGTTGGTGAACGAGCCTGGCGCCACCGGCGTGAAGGCCTTGGCCGGAGCGGCCTTGCGACCGATCTCCTCGCTGCCCGGCCGCGCGCCGGCCGCGCCAGCGCCAGGATCACGCCGGAAATCACGCCCGAACAGGGCCGATTCCAGATCCACGCCCGAATCCGGCAACAACAGGTTCAGCGCCACCAGCAGGGCGCTGCCCGTGGCGGTACCACGCTGCAACTGAAAGGCATCGATGGCAGCCATCAATTCGTCGCGATTGTCGGTCGGGGTCTGCACCACGGTCGCGGTGCCGGCAAAGGCGACGATGCCCACGCGGATGCTGCGCGGCAGGTCCGCCACGAAGGCCTTGGCCGCTTCCTTGGCCGCGGCGATACGGTTCGGCTTCATGTCGGTGGCCCGCATGCTCAGCGACACATCCATCGCCATCACGATGGTGACCTGGTCCGAGGGCAGGGTAAAGGTGGTGCTCGGACGGGCCATGGCCAGCACCAGCGGGATCAGGGCCAGCCCCAGCAAGGCCGCCGGCAAATGACGGCGCCAGCGCTGGCCAGGCCCGAGCGCCGCCTTGATCAGGGACAGGCTCGAGTAGCCGATGGCATCCTTGCGGCGGCGGCGCATCGCCTGCACGTAGCACAGCGCCAGCACTGGCAGCAGGGCCAGCAGCCAGAGAAAATTCGGCCATTCAAAACGCATGGTGCAGACGATCCCACGGGCAAGAGGACGAAAAAGAGGCAGAACGCCCAAGCGTCTGCGCAGCCAGTCTACCCTGCCCGCGCGCCGGCCGCATCCCCTCCCGCCCAGGCAAGGACTTGAGGCGCGCCAGCGCCATTCCATGCTAAGGTAAAACCCACTGCGTGACGAGAAGGGTCGTGACATGTTCGCCAGAGCCGGCCGGTTGATCAAGCGAGTCTGGGCGACGCGCTGGGTGCCGGCTGCGGTCATCAGCGCCCTCGTGTCGGTGCTGGCCACCAGCCTGGTGCTCGAGCGTCAGCCCAAGCCGCTGCGCATCACCCAGGACGACATCACTGCCGCACTGGTCAAGGCCATCGAAACCGAGCCCCTGCCCTCGCGTACCGCGCTGGCGGCCGAAAAGATTCGCACTGCGGTGGTGCGCGTGCGTGGCTTTGACGATGACAGCGCCGACGCAGCGGCCCCGGACAAGCCCACAGGCAAACCGCCCGCACCGGGCATCGCCCCCGCCAAGCCGCGCAAGCCGGCCACAGCCGACAGGCCGGCGCAGGATCGCAAGCGCGAGCAGGCGAAGCGACCCGAACTGCCGCGCCCGCCGGGCGGCGGCGACAAGCCCGGCGAGGCCGACAAGGACCAGGAACGCAGCGTGGGCAGTGGCGTGCTGATCTCCGACGCCGGCATCATCCTGACCAACCTGCACGTGGTGGCGGGGGCCAAGCGCCTGAAAGTCACCTTCTTCGACGGCTTCGAGAGCGAGGCCATCGTGGTCGGCCTGCGCCCTGAAAACGACCTGGCCATCATCAAGGCCAAACGCCTGCCCGACGACATCGAACCGGCCACCCTGGGCGGCAGCGGCGGGCTCAAGCCGGGCGACGAGGTGGTGGCGGTGGGCTTTCCCTTCGGCATGGGGCCCTCGGTCTCGGCCGGGGTGGTATCGGGCCTGAACCGCGAGTTCCGCTCCCCCGATGGCGAGCGCGCCCTGAGCGGCCTGATCCAGTTCGATGCGGCGGCCAATCCCGGCAACTCGGGTGGACCGCTCGTCAACATGGCTGGCGAAGTGGTCGGCATCGTCACCGCGATCTTCAACCCCAGTGGCGGACGCACCTTCATCGGCATCGGCTTTGCCGTCACCATGGAAGCGGCCGGCAACGCCGTCGGCATTCCGCCGCTGTAGCGATTCTTTTCTTCCCGAACCCTTTCCGTCGCGAGCTCACATGGCATCCATTCCCAACCCCGCACCTTCCGGATCCGCCGTCCCCGGCATGCTGCGCGAGGCGCCCGTCAAGGAGCAGATGGAGCGCGTGCTCTACGAGGTCAAGCGCATCGTCGTCGGGCAGGACCACTTTCTCGAGCGCATCCTGGTCGCGGTACTGGCGCAGGGCCATCTGCTCGTCGAGGGTGTCCCCGGCCTGGCCAAGACGCTCACCGTCAAGACGCTGGCGCGCACCATCAACGGCAACTTCAAGCGCATCCAGTTCACGCCCGACCTGGTGCCGGCCGATCTGGTCGGCACCCGCATGTACAACCAGCGCACCGGTGAGTTCAGCACCTCGCTCGGACCGGTATTCACCAACCTGCTGCTGGCCGACGAGATCAACCGTGCGCCGGCCAAGGTGCAGAGCGCCCTGCTCGAAGTGATGCAGGAGCGCCAGGTCACGATTGCCGGCGAAACCCATCGCGTCGCCGAACCCTTCCTGGTGATGGCTACCCAGAACCCGATCGAGACTGAAGGCACCTATCCCCTGCCCGAGGCCCAGGTCGACCGCTTCATGATGAAGGTGGTGGTGGGCTACCCCAGCGAGGAAGAGGAATTCGTCATCGCCGAGCGCGTCACCGGCGCTGCGGTCGAAGTGGCCGCCGTGATGGACACCGCCGACCTGGCGGCGCTGCAGGCCCATTGCCGCAAGGTGTATGTCGATCCCTCGCTGATGCAGTACGTGGTCAAGCTGGTGGCCGCCACCCGCGACCCCGCCCGCTACGGCATCAAGGACATGAACCGGCTGATCACCTTCGGTGCCAGCCCGCGGGCCACCATCAACCTGATCGAAGGTTCAAGGGCGCTGGCCATGCTGCGCGGCCGCGACTATGTCCTGCCCCAGGACATCATCGACCTGGTGCCCGATGTCCTGCGCCACCGCGTCGTCCTGTCCTACGAAGCGCTGTCGCATGGCGTCAGCGCCGACGAACTGATCGGCAAGATCCTGTCGGCGGTGCGCGCACCCGACACACCGCTGCACGCCCACGTGCGCGTGGCCTGAAAGTCCACTCCGGTCCCGCCCACTCTCCCTGCTCATGCAGCAGCCCCAAGCAACCCCTGCCGGCCTGGCGCAACGCCTGAGGGCCTGGTTCGCCCGCACCGCCCCTGGCGATGCAGGCGCACCCGATCCGGCAGCACCGGACACTGGTGACACTCAGGCATCGCAGCCCCTTGCGCCAACAGGTCCGGGCAATGCCGAAGAGGTGCTGCAGCGGCTCGAATGGAGCGTGATCCGGCGCCTGGACGGCCTGCTGCAGGGTGACTACCGCTCGCTGTTCCGGGGCTTCGGCCTGGACCTGGCCGACCTGCGCGAGTACCAGGCCAATGACGATGTGCGCTTCATCGACTGGAATGTCACCGCGCGCATGGACACCCCCTATGTACGCGAGTTCAAGGAAGACCGCGAGATCACCTGCTGGTTCCTGGTCGATCTGAGCGCCTCGGTCGACTTCGGCTCACAGTTGCAGACCAAGCGCGACCTGGCCGCACGCGTGGTGGCCGTGCTCTCGCGCATGCTGACCCGCCACGGCAACCAGGTCGGCGCCGTGCTGTACACCCAGGCCGCCGCAAGCGCTCCAGGGGCACCGCGCGGCAGCAAGCTGCACCTGCTCGATGCCGTGGTCCCGCCACGCCATGGCCGGCGTCAGGTACTCACCCTGATCGACCGCATCCAGCAGGTGGGCAGGGCGGCCGGCGCTGCGCATGCCGCCGCACCGGCCGGCCTGGACGCAGGCGCCCCTGGCGCTGTTGCCGCCACGTCGTCCGCGCCGCCCCTGTGGCAGGACATCACCGACCTGAGCCAGATGATCGATGCCTCTCGGGGGGCGATCAAGCGCCGCTCGATGGTGATCGTCGTCTCCGACTTCATCACCCGAAGCGGCTGGGAACGCGCCCTGGCCCTGCTGGCGCAACGCCACGAGGTGCTGGCGGTGCGCCTGCATGATCCGGTGGAGCGGCAACTGCCCGACATCGGGCAGGTCACCCTGGTCGACCCGGAGACCGGCGAGCAGTCGCATGTGGCCTGCTCCGACGCCCGCCTGCGCGAACGCTTCGCGGCACTGGCCGCCGGGCGCGAGCAGGCCCTGACCGCCGCCATGCTCGAGGCCGGCGTCGACTGCCTGGCCCTGTCCACCGATGAAGACCTCGCCCAGGCCCTGCTGCGCCTGGTGCAGATGCGCAAGCGCAGGCGCCGCCATGCTTGAGTTGCGCGGCCTCGAATTCCAGTGGCCCCTGCTGCTGTGGGCCCTGCTCCTGCTGCTGCCCTTTGGCTGGGTGTACTGGCGCCTGCGCCTGCGCGAACCGCAGGCCGAGCAGCGCTACCCGGGCCTGCGCCCCCTGGCAGCACCGGCCCGCTCGCAGCGGCTGATGGCGGTGCTGGTACCCCTCCTCTTTGGCCTGGGCCTGACCACCCTGCTCGCAGCGATGGCCCGACCCCAGGCCCTGCTTGCCTTGCCACAGCGCCAGCTCGACCTGATGCTGGCCATCGACACGTCGAGCAGCATGCGCGCCACCGATATTGCCCCCAACCGCCTGGCCGCCGCCCAGGCGCTGGCCCGCCAGTTCGTCGACCAGTTGCCCAACCATGTCCGCATGGGCCTGGTGTCGGTGGCGGCCACCGCCTCGCTGGCGCAGTCGCCCACCAAGGATCGCGAGGCCATGCGCCAGGCCATCGAGCGGCTCGAGGCCCAGCGCGGCACAGCCCTGGGCAGCGGCATCGTCATCGCACTGTCCACCCTGCGACCGGATGCCGACATCGATGTCGAGCGCATGACCACCGGCAGGAGCTCGCGCCAGTGGTACAGGGACCCCAGCAAGCCCGACCAGAAGGCCCCCGAACCGGTCGAGCCCGGCAGCAATCGCAACATGGCCGTGATCCTGGTCAGCGACGGCAAGCCCACCCTCGGCCCCGACCCCAAGCAGGCCGCCAAGCTGGCCGGCGACCTGGGCATCCGCGTCTACACCGTGGGTGTCGGCACGGCCCAGGGTACCACCCTGAAGGTCGACGGCATGAACCTGCGCGTCAAGCTCGAGGAAGCGGCCTTGCAGGAGATCGCCAAGGCCACCCAGGCCGAGTACTTCGAGATCGGCCGTCCTGCCGACCTGGCCAGCATCTTCAAGACCTTGCAGGCACGACTGACACTCGAAAAGCCCAAGAAGACCGAGATCACCGGCCTGTTCGTTGCACTGGGTACACTGCTGGTGCTGCTCGGTGCCGCCCTGTCACTGATCACCCGCCAGCGTATCGTCTGAGCAGCGCGCAGGTGGCGCGATACCGGCAAGGAAAACCCTATGACCTCCTCTGTCTGCGTCCGTCCCGGGCCAGCCCTGCATCCGCGCCGTCTGCCCCTTGCCCTGGCACTGGCGGCCCTGCTCGGGCTTGCCGGCTGCACCCAGGAGCAACAGAACAAGATCAGCCGCGACATCCAGAACTGGACCGGCACCAATGGTGTGCTCGAGGTGTATGCCGGCGACAAGCTGGTCAGGCGCTTTCTCAAGATCGACAAGATCAGCACGGCGCTGGGAACCGATGACAACAGGCCGCGGCCGTATCGCTATGGCTATGGCGTGCTCGATGAGAACCTGAACTTCCAGATCGATGCGGGCGAGAAGCGGGTGTATTTCGAGATCAGCGACTACGGGACGAATTACGTCTTTTTCGAGAATCCGCGCTGAGCGCCGGAGACGGCTTCGGCCGGATGGCGAAGCGCGACAGTCCCGGCCTCAAGCCCCCACGGCCGGCAGCAAATCCCTCGCCTTGCTCAGCTCGTCGCCACTGAGCGAGGCCAGTTGCCGGATCGCCTGATCGACATCCGGCGGCAGCAGGAGGTCAGCGTTGTCGGCCGCCTGCTCCAGCATGTCGGTGGCGAAGATCTTGTTGTCGCGGGTCTCGGCCAGGTCGGTCTCGAGCAGCGAGGCCACGATCGCGCCAAACGAGGCCCGATCGGCAAAGTCCGGGCCGACCGCCTCGTGCAGGTATTGCACGCGCTGGGCCAGCAGCACGCAGCGATCCTCGAGGGATTGGGCGCTGTAGGCACCCGCCGGCAGCAGGGCGAGGGTGCGCGCCACGATGAAGTAGCGCTGCAGCGTATGGCGCAAGATCGAGGCCAGGGCCTCCAGGCCCATCGAGCCGGACAGGTTGGCACGTACCGGCGAGTACTGGGTCAGACCGCCCAGGGTGACCTTCTGCACCAGTTGCCGGTGCTCGAAGACGGCCAGCGTGGCCGAGAGCTTGTCCAGCATCTGCGCCTCGCTCCAGCTCATGGTCAGCTCCTTGCGCAGGAAGGCGAAGGTCTGACGGGCAATGGTCTGG
>JAPOKJ010000014.1 GCA_029977705.1 Burkholderiales bacterium
GCGCAGGCCAGCGATATCGAACAGGCGCAGGCGCGCGACAAGGCCTTGCGCTCTCCCCTGCTCCTGCTGGCCGTGGTCGATGCCACCAAGGGCGATGCCCAGATCAGCCTGAACGAGCGCGTGCTCTCTGCCGGCTGCGCCCTGCAGAACATGATGCTGATGGCCACGGCGCTGGGCTTTGCCTCGTCCTTGACCACGGGCAAGGCCTTGCACGATGCCGGGCTGCGGCAGCTGTTCGGCCTGGCCGCAGGCGAACAGGCCTTGTGCTTCCTGAGCATCGGCAGCGCCGCCAGCCGGCGCCCCTACAAGCCCCGGCCCTCGCCGGCCGAGTACCTGAGCGTGCTGGATGCGGACGGGTTGCGCCCACATCCCTGAAGCCCTGGCAGCCTGGCGCGAGGCCCTGCGGCCCCAGGCGCCCTTACTCCCAGATCACCGGCGTCTTGGTGCGCGACCAGTTCTCGAAGTGGGTGCCGTAGGCATCCTCGATCTTGTTGCGCTTGATCTTGAAGGTGGGCGTGACAAAGCCATTGTCGACCGTCCAGGCGGACTTGACCACGATGATGTGATCGAGCTGCTCGTGCGGGTCGAGCTTTTCGTTGATGCCGTTCATGTGGGCCGCCAGTTCGCTGGCCAGCTTGTCCTTCTCGCCCTGGGCTTCCTTGATGCCGTTTTCCGAGAGCATCACCAGACCCAGCGGCTGACCCAGGTTGGCACCGACCACGGCACAGGCCTCGATGGCCGGGTGCATCACCAGGGCGTCCTCGATCGGCGCCGGCGCCACATACTTGCCCTTGGAGGTCTTGAACAAGTCCTTGACGCGGCCGGTGATCTTCAGGTTGCCCTCGGCATCGAGCGCACCCTTGTCGCCGGTGCGCAGCCAGCCGTCGGCGGTCATGGCCTGCTTGGTGAGCTCGGGCTCCTTGTAGTAGCCCAGCATCACGCAGGGGCCGCGCATCTGGATCTCGCCGCTGTCGGGATCGATGCGGGCATCGACGCCCGGATAGGGTTTGCCCACCGTTCCGGGGCGCAGCACGCCAGGGAAGGTGGCATGCGAGATGGCGCCGTTCTCGGTCATGCCATAGCCTTCCATGATCGGCAGGCCGAGGCGGTCGTACCAGCGCAGCAGCGCGGGCGGCATCGGTGCGGCACCGCCGACGGCCACCTGGCACTGGTCCAGGCCCAGCTGGGTGAGGATCTTCTTCTTGACGATGCCGCTCAGGATCGGGATGCGCAACAACAGGTTGAGCTTTTCCGCCGGCATCTTGGCATTGACGCCCTGCTGGAACTTGACCCACAGGCGCGGCACCGAGAAGAACAGCTGCGGACGAGCCCGCTGGATGTCCTTGACGAAGGTGTCCAGGCTCTCGGCAAAAAAGACATGGCCGCACAGGCTGAAGGAGAGGAACTCGATGCAGATGCGCTCGGCCACATGGGCCAGGGGCAGGTAGGAGAGCATGCGCGGCGTCTTGGGCAACTCGAGGCGTACCAGGGCCGACTTGGAGCCCCAGCTGAGCGTACGGAACGAGTGCATCACGCCCTTGGGCATGCCGGTGGTGCCCGAGGTGTAGATCAGGGTCGCCAGCTCGTCGACCCCGCGCAGCGGCAGCTGGCCCAGGGGCGCCTGCCGAGCAACGATGTCGGACCAGTTGGGGTAGGCCTTGCGGGCGCTTTCCGGAGCCAGGTCATGGGCGATGCAGGGAAGGCCGGGCGGAATGCCGGGGCGCATCATCTCCCAGTCATCGAGCTTGCCAACAAAGCAGAGCGCGGCCTCGCTGTGGGTCAGGATCTGGCGCACCGTCTCGGCCGCCAGGGTGGGGTACAGGGGCACCGACACGTAGCCGGCCATCCAGATCGCCACATCGGTCATGATCCACTGGGCGCTGTTCTTGGACATCATGGCGATCTTGCTGCCGGCAGGAAAGCCCAGCGACTGAAGATGGGCCGCCATCCGCGAGCTCTCGTCCAGCACCTGTGCCCAGGTGTAGTCGCGGGTGGCCCCGCCGCCCAGCGGTTGGGTCAGGTAGATCTTGTCCGGACAGGTCTTGGCCCAGTGATACAGTTTCTGCAGGGGCAGGTCTTCGGCCGAAAAAGGAACGTTGTCGCTCATGGTTGTCTCCTCTTGTATGCCGCAAGCTTATCCGAGCTTTCGCCGATTTGGGAATCGCTGCATGGACTTGCGCGGTCTTTCCGGCGGCCTGGTCACCCGTGCATGAGGACGCATCCATGCTGATCGCAGGTGGCGGCATTGCCGGACTGGCCGCGGCCCTGGCACTGGCGCGGCAGGGCCGGTCCAGCGTGGTCCTGGAGCAGGCCGCCAGCTTCCGCGAGATCGGCGCGGGCGTTCAGCTCGGGCCCAATGCCCTGCGCCGGCTGACGGCCCTGGGGCTGCGCGATCAGGTCGAGGCCGTGGTGAGCTGGCCGCAGCAGGTACTGATGCGCGATGCCCTGAGCGGCAAGGTACTGAACCGGCTGCCGCTCGATGCCGACTTTCGTCAGCGTTACCGCGAGGGCTATGCCACCATCCACCGCGCCGACCTGCTCAGCCTGCTGCTGCAGGCCTGCCGCGAACGGCCGCTGCAGATCGATCTGCGCAACAACCTGCGCGTCGAGACGATCAGCGAGGCGGGCGACCGGGTGCGGGTGACCGACCAGCACGGCAGGCCGCATGAAGGCGAGGCCCTGATCGGTGCCGACGGCCTGTGGTCGCGGGTGCGCGCCCATGTCATCGATGACCAGGCGCCGCGCTTTTCAGGCGATGTCGCGCTGCGGGCCCTGATCGCCAACGACATGCAGGCCCGGGAGGTCACACTGTGGATGGGGCCGCACCTGCATGTGGTGGCCTACCCGGTGCGTCGCGGGGCCTTCCTGAACCTGGTGGCCATCAGCCAATACCCGTCGGGAGGCGGGTTGCGCGGCTGGGAGACCCCCGCGCCGCAACAGACGCTGGAGCGCTTCCAGGGGCAACATTCCGAATTGTCGGCACTGCTGCAGCAGGTGCCCGGCTGGACCGCCTGGCCCCTGCTCGATCGCGATCCGGTGCGGCACTGGTCGCGCGGCCGGGTGGGCCTGATCGGCGATGCCGCGCACCCGAGCCTGCAATACCTTGCCCAGGGCGCCTGCCTGGCACTTGAGGATGCGGTGGCGCTGGCGCAATTGCTGGCCGATCCGCTAGGGGCGGGCACCCCGCAGGCCGCCTTCACCCGGCTCGCCGAGCAGCGCCATGCCAGGGCCGCGCGCATGGTTCGCACCACACGTCGCCTGGCCCGCGTTTATCACGCCAGCGGGCCGCTGCGCTGGGGGCGCAACCTCACGCTCGGCCTGATGCCCACCCGCCTCACGCGCGAGATGATGGCCTGGATCTACGACCACTGAGCCGAACAGGTCCGGCCACCAGCCGCGGGCCTACTCGGGCTGGATACCAGCGTCGCGGATCGCCTTGAGCCAGAGCGGCTCCTCGCGACGCACCTGGGCCAGGGATTCCTCCGGGGAGGTGACCGTCAGGTTGTAGCCCAGTCCCGCCATCTTCTGGACCAGGTCCGGACTGGCCGCCGCCCGCTTGAGGGCGGCATTGAGCTTTTGCACGATCTCGGCCGGGATGCCGGCCGGACCGATGAAGCCGTTCCAGCCTTCGAGCTGGAACAAGGCGTCGGAGGCCCCCTGCTCGACGAAGGTGGCCGTGTCGGGATAACCGGGGTAGCGCCGCGAGCCGGTGACGGCAATCAGCCGCAGGTCGCCGCGCTTGATGAAGGCGCGGCCACCGATGAGGCTGCCCATGCCGACCTGGATCTGGTTGCCGACCAGGTCCTGCATGATCGGTGCCTCACCCTTGTAATGCACGGGTGCGATCCGGGTCTTGTGCTGGCGGTTGAAGGCCTCGCAGTACAGGTGCGAGGAACTGCCCGGCCCCCAGGTGCCCCAGGTGCAGGGGTTGCTGGCGGCATAGGCGGCCAGCTCCTTCAGGTTGCTGACCGGCAGCGCCTTGGGCACCACACAGATCGTCCAGCCCGATCCGCCGCCGCCCAGATGGGTGAAGTCCTTGTGCGGATCGTAGGGCAGCTTCTTGTACATGGCCTGGTTCTGGACGATGACACCACCCAGCGCGAACATGAGGGCGTGGCCGTCCGGTGTGGCGCGCGCCGTCTGCTCGCCCGCCAGCATGCCACCGGCGCCGGGCCGGTTGTCGACCAGCACCTGCTGGCCCAGCAGGGGTGCCATCTTCTCGGCCAGGCTGCGGGCGATGATGTCGGTGAAGCCGCCCGGCGGACCCTGGACCACGATGCGCACCGGCCGGCTCGGAAAGGTCGCCGCGGCCTGCGCACGGAGGCTTGGTGCGGCGACGGCAAGCCCCAGGCCAAGGGCCAGGCGCAGGGGCCGGCGCCGTGGCAAGCCGGTGCCTTGGGAATGGCGATCCTTCATCATCAGTCTCCTCGTCTTGTTGCCAGGGACGATACACCGAAGCCGGCGCGCCGGCGGCGCCGCAGCGCAACTGCCGGATCGGATCAGGGCTGCGCCAGGCCCGCCTTCGACGCCTTGCCTGCGCGGCGCCGGAACAGGCGTGCCAGCAGTCCGTGCAGGTCATCGACGATGGTGTAGACCGCGGGCACCACCAGCAGGGACAGGAAGGTCGAGGTGATCAGGCCACCGATCACCGCCACCGCCATCGGGGAGCGAAAACTCGGGTCGACGCCAATGCCCAGCGCGATCGGCAGCATGCCAGCCCCCATCGCAATGGTGGTCATGATGATCGGCCGTGCGCGCTTGCGGCAGGCATCGACCATCGCCTCAAAGCGGCTCATGCCATGCTCGCGACGCGCCATGATCGCGTACTCGACCAGCAGGATGGAGTTTTTGGTGGCAATGCCCATCAGCATGATCAGCCCGATCAGCGAAGGCATCGAGAAGGCCTTGCCGGCCACCAGCAGCGCCGCGAAAGCACCGCCAAGCGACAGGGGCAGGGCCGCCAGGATCGAGAAGGGCTGGACGAAGTCCTTGAACAGCAGCACCAGCACCGCGTAGATGCAGAACACCCCGGTGAGCATCGCCAGGCCAAAGCTTTCGAACAGCTCGTTCATGCCCTCGACGTCACCCAGCTCGGCGCGCTTGACGCCGGGCGGCAGGCTGGTCATGGTCGGCAGCTTGTCGACCTTGGCCAGCACCTCGCCCAGCTCCTGGCCATTGAGCTCGATCTCCATCTGCACATTGCGGCTGCGGTCATAGCGATCGATCTGGGCCGGCCCGGTGTCGATGCCCAGCGAGGCGACACTGCCCAGCATCACATTGCCCGTGCCGCCATTGAGGCCGGGCCTGCCCGGCACCGCCAGTCTCTCGAGCAGGGCCAGGTCCTCGCGCGCCGATCTGGGCAGGCGCACCACGATCGGCACCTGACGCTGCGCCAGGTTCATCTTGGCCAGGCCCTGGTCATAGTCGCCGGTGGTGGCGATGCGCAAGGTGTCGGCGATCGAGACCATGGTCACGCCCAGGTCGGCCGCCTTCGAGGCGTCGGGATGGATGATCAGCTCGGGCCGCTGCAGGCTGGCGCTGGAGATCACGTTGCCGATGCCCGGGATGCCGCGCATTTCGCGCTCCAGTTGCTGCGCCGTCTTGATCAGCAGGGCGCCGTCATCGCTGGCCAGCGCAATGACCAGCTTCTCGCCGGCACCGCCGAATCCGACCGTGCTGCGGGCGCCGGGCAGCGCCGCCAAAGCATCGCGCAGGCGGGCTTCGATGTCCTGCTTCTTGTAGGTGCGCTGGTCACGATGGGTCAGCTTCAATTGCATCGACGCCTTGCGCGCCTCGGGGGCACCACTGGGCGCGAAGGGATCGGCGCCGGCCGAACCGCCCCCGATGGTGGTGTAGACGAGCTTGACATCCTTGTCGGCACTGACGATGCGGCGCGCCGCCTCGGCCGTGGCCAGGGTCTGCTCGAAGGTCGAACCAGGCGGCAATTCGAGCGTGACCTGGGTCTGCGCAAAATCATCCGGCGGGATGAAGCCCTTGGGCAGCAGCGGGATCAGCTGCAGGGATCCGACGAAAAAGAAAATCGCCAGCACCGCCGTGATCCAGCGATGGTTCAGGCACCAGCGCACCATCGCCAGATAGGCACGCATCAGCCGGCCTTCCCCCTTGGGGTGCGGCTGGGGCCGCAACAGGTAGGCGGCCATCATCGGCGTGAGCAGGCGCGCCACCACCAGGCTCATGAAGACGGCGATCGCCGCCGTCCAGCCGAACTGCTTGAAGAACTTGCCGGCGATGCCGGACATGAAGGCGGTGGGCAGGAAGACGGCGACCAGGGTGAAGGTGGTGGCGATCACCGCCAGGCCGATCTCCTCGACCGCCTCCATGGCGGCCACCTGCGGCGTCTTGCCATCGCCCAGGTGACGCACGATGTTCTCGATCTCGACGATCGCATCATCGACCAGGATGCCCACCACCAGGGCCAGCGACAGCAAGGTCACCACATTCAGGGTGAAATCCAGGTAATGCATGCCGATGAAGGTCGGGATCACCGACAGCGGCAGGGCCACTGCCGACACGAAGGTGGCGCGCCAGTCGCGCAGGAACAGCCAGACCACGATCACGGCCAGCAGTGCCCCTTCGAACAGCAGGTACATCGACCCGGTAAAGCCCTCGCGCACCGGCTCGACGAAGTTGAAGGACTCGACGAAGTCCACGCCCGGGTGTGCGTCCTTGAGCTGGGCCAGGGCCTTCATCACCCCGGCATTGACTTCCAGTTCCGAGGCGCCTCGGCTGCGGATCACCTCGAAGCCGACCACCGGCTTGCCGTCCAGGTAGGCGCCGGAGCGGCGCTCCGCGACCGTGTCCTGCACCGTGGCCAGCTTGTCCAGGCGCAGCTTGCGGCCGTCGTTGAGCGGGATCTCCATCTGCGCCAGTTCAGCCGCTGAGCCGACCGCATTGATGGTGCGCAGGCTTTGCTCGCTGCCGCCGACATCGACGCGGCCACCCGAGGCCTCGCCCTGCACGCGCCGAAGCTGGCGCGAGATCTCGGCCACCGTGACATTGAGTGCGGCCAGCCGGGCCGGATCGAGTTCGACGCGCACCTCGCGGGTCACGCCGCCGACACGGGCAACGCGGCCCACGCCCTTGACCGCCAGCACGCCCTTGCTGATCTCGTTGTCGACCAGCCAGGACAGGGCCTCCTCGTCCATGCGCGGATTGGTCACCGAGAAGCTGAGGATCGGCGAGCCCGCCATGTCGATCTTGGAGATGATCGGATCGCGCAAGTCGGCCGGCAGGTCGGAGCGGATGCGGCTGACGGCATCACGCACATCATTGGTCGCATCGGACACCGATTTTTCGAGCTTGAACTCGGCGGTGACAAACACCACCCCGTCCTGGATGCGGGTGTAGATATGCTTGATCAGCGACAGCGAGGCGATCGAATTCTCAATCTTTCGCGCCACCTCGCTCTCGAGCTGGGCTGGCGCCGCACCCGGCAGGCTGGCGGTGACGGTCACGGTGGGCAGGTCGATGTCCGGAAAGTTCTGGATCTTCATCGCCTTGAAACTCATCCAGCCCATGCCAGTGAGCAGCACGAAGAGCAGGATCGAGGGAATCGGACTGCGGATGGACCAGGTCGAGAAATTGAAGGAACCCATGTTCATGCCCTCGCCGCTCAGGGCTTGGCGGGGGTGTCGACCACCCTCACCAGATCGCCGTCATTGAGGAACCCGACCCCGGATCTGACAAAGCCGGCCTCGGGTGCCAGGCCCTTGCTGATCTCGATGCGATCGCCGCTGCGCTGGCCGGTCTCGACCTTGACGAGCCGGACCCGATCGGCCCCTTCGAGCAGGTACAGGTAGCTGAAGCCGTCACGACGCAACAGCGCGCTCTGCGGCACGGTCAGTGCCTGACCCTGACCCAGATCGAAGGCGCCCTTGACCAGCATGCCGGCCTTCAGGCTGCTGCCTGAGGGGACATCGACATAGACCAGGGCATTGCGCGTCTGGGCATCGACCACCGGTGCGAGCATGCGCACCTTGCCCCTGACGGCACTGCCATCGGGCGCCTCCAGCGCCACCGCCTGGCCGATACGGATACGCGGCAATTCGGCGCCTGTGACCTCGCCACGCCATTCCAGCCGCCCTTGACGGATCATCCGGAACAGTTCCTGACCGGGCTGGACCACTGCGCCCAGGGTCGCCGTGCGCGCCGAAATGACGCCGGCATCAGAGGCCAGGATGCGGGTATTGGCCAGCCGCAGTTCCTCGGACTGCAGTCGGGCACGGGCGGCCTCCAGACGCGCCTGCGCGGTCTTTTCGGCGGTCACGAACTGGGCGATCTGCTGGGCGCTGATGGCACCGGTCTGGTCCAGCTGGCGGGCGCGCTCGGCATTGGCGCGGGCATCGGCCAGCGTGGCCTCGGCCTCGGCAATCTGCGCCTTCAGGTTCATCATGTCGATCTGCACCGCAGTGGGCGAGAGCGTGGCCAGCACCTGACCCTTGCGTACTGTATCGCCGACATTGACGTTGACTGCGGTCAGCTTCAGGCCACCCACCTCGGCCCCGATGCTGGCCTCCTGCCAGGGGGCCATCACACCGTTGGCCGACAGGCTGCGGCCCAGGGTCATCGCACGGGGCCGCTCGATGCTCACGGTCAGCGCCGGCTTGGGGCCCTTGGCCGCCGCATCGCGCGCCGCCAGCGGCGCGCCCGCCGGGGCCGCGCCGGACTTTGCCGCCTCGGGACCGGACTTTGCCGCCTCAGAACCGGCCTTGTGCTCGCCGCCGGTGCCCTTGTCACCACAGGCGGCAAGGGCCAGGGCCAGACCGAGCGCGACCGGCCAGGCCCGCAGGCTGCGCGCAAGGCTGGCGACGGGGACAGAGACAGGACCGGAGCGGGCCTGGAAAAGAGCGGAGGATTCGACGTTCATCACAGTTGCCTTGGGCAGCTTCGGGAAAAGGGGCCGGCCGGTGCGCCGGGCGGTACGCTTGGTCGGTGCGGGGAGGGACGGGTTCATGAGGCCTTGTCCTCCCATCCGCCGCCGAGGGCCTTGTACAGGGCGATCCACTGCGCGGCACGCTCGCGGCGCAACTGGATCAGGTTGAGCTGGGCCGCGATCGTCTGGCGATGCGCCTCCTGCAACTCGATCAGGTTGCCCACGCCGACCTGGTAACGGCTTTGCGCCGCTGCAAAGAAGGCGGCGAAGTCGCGGCTGGCGCCTTCGGCTTCGCGATAGCGCTGATCGGCGGCGTTCAGGCGCAGCAAGGCCTCTTCGACCTCACGCACCGCCTGGCGCGCCTTCTGGCGATACAGGGCACTGACTTCCTGGTAGCGTGCACGGGCAGCCTCGGCACCGGCCTTGCGGCGTCCGGCATCGAAGATCGGCAGGCTCAGCGCCGGGCCGAAGCCCCAGGCCAGACCCGAGGCCGTCTCCATGCCATTGACCCCGTTGTAGCGCAGGACGCTCCAGCCGATGTTGCCGCTCAGGGTCAGGCGCGGCAGCCGGTTGGCCTCGGCCACCCCGGCATCGGCCGCCAGGGCCGCCAGTTCGTGCTCGAGCGAGGCCAGGTCGGGGCGCTGGGCCAGCGCCTGGGCCGGTACCCGGGTCAGCACGAAAGCGGGCACATCGGTCGCTGTCCTGGCCGCCGCGGGCGCCAGCAGGTCCAGCACCTGTGCATCGCTTTGCTCGGTCAGCATCGCCAGCCCCTTGACCAGCAGGGCACACTCGGTGCGCTGGGCCAGGACCTGATTGCGCTGGTTGGCCAGGCTGGCACGCAGCAAGGCGGCATCGGCGGGGGCAGCAAAGCCGGCCTTGACCTTGAGCCCGGTGAGCTGGACCGTACTGGCCAGGGCCTGAACGTCCTCGTCCAGTCGCGCCACCTGTTCGAGGCAGGTGCGCCAGCCCAGGTAGGTGTTGGCGACCTCCGCAGAAAGACTCACGCGGGCCTCGTGCCAGTCGATGCCCCGGGCCCGAAAGCGCTGTACCGCCGCATCCTTGCCTCGCGCCACGATGCCAAACAGGTCGACCTCCCAACTGGCATCCAGGCTGCTGCCGAGCGAGGTATTGGGTGCACCGAAGGGCGGCACGCCAAGCGCCGAGCGGCGCAGACGGTTGTTCATATCCACCGAAGGCGCTTCGGCGGCACCGGCCGCCGCCAGGCTGGCCCGAGCCTGCTCGATGCGCGCCACGGCCTGGGCCAGGCCCGGGTGACGTTCCTGGGCCAGGGCCTGCAGGCGGGTCAGCACCGGATCGTTCCAGCGCTGCCACCACTGCTGCATCTGCACCGCCTGGCCGTCATGCGGCAGGGGCGCCTGCCAGGCCGGCTCGAGCGCCTGCGCGACCGCCGCAGTGGCCTGGCGACTGTCCGGCACGGCCGGCAGGGCGCAGGCAGCGAGCAGCGCCAGCATCGACAGCGCCGAGGCCAGCCGCACAGGCTGCAGCAATGGCCGCAACGTTGGCCGCAAAGATGACCGCAGCAAGGATCGCGCGCAGGACCGCAGCGGAGGCAAGGCAAGGTGGGACGGGGGAGCCATTTTCATGATTTTCGGTTCGCCGGACGGCGCAGGTTTTTTTCGGCCTGCACCACGGCACAGGCGGAACGCACCAGGGTTTCGATCCATTCATCGAGGGCTTGCGGCCCCGTCATCAGGTCGGGCGCCAGCGCCTGGACATACGCGCTGTGGGTGCAAAAGTCGGTGCCCAGCCCGAACAGGATGAAGGTCAGCCGTTGCATGGCCATGTCGGGCCTGGCGCCGCGCGCATGGGCGGCCGGATCGATCTCGCGCTGGACCCGCGCCAGCACCGCCTTGTGCATCGGCCCGGCGGTGTTGCGCAGGAAACTCTCCAGCTCGCCGCTGGGCTCGACCAGTTCACGCTGATGCATCTTCATGACCGCTCGGGCCCGCTGGCCATCGCGGGCCAGGGGCTCGAGAAAGCCGCGATACAAGCCCCGCACGAAGGCCTCGAAGGCAGGCTCGGCCTGATCCAGTTGCGCATGCATCGCCAGCATCTGCTGCACCGGCGCATTGAAAGCCTCGCGGTACAGGCCGGCCTTGTCGCCAAAGTGATACGAGATGGCCGCCACATTGGTTTGCGCCTGATCGGCGATCTCGCGCACCGACACCGCCTTGAAGCCCTTCTCACCGAACAGCAGGATCGCTGCCTCGAGCAGGCGCGCACGGGTGGCCTGCCCGCGCGATTCGCGCGGGTCGGAGGGACACAGGTGGCCGACAAGCTTGCTGAGCATACAAATTCAAACACTTGTTTGAAAGAGGGGCGAACAATATCAAACAGT
This sequence comes from Burkholderiales bacterium, assembly GCA_029977705.1. Taxonomy (GTDB): domain Bacteria; phylum Pseudomonadota; class Gammaproteobacteria; order Burkholderiales; family Burkholderiaceae_E; genus JAPOKJ01. Next base: position 11,253 of record JAPOKJ010000014.1, read on the forward strand.
TGTTTGAATCGCAAGGGGCACGGTCGTGACAAAATCCGCTGCGCCCGCGGATCGCCTATCATCGGGCCCATTACATGAGGAGAGACGCCATGACCCCGTTCCATCGCCAGGACACCCAAGCCCGCCCGCGCCTGCTGCGCAGCGCCCTTGCCGCTGCCATTGCCGCACTGACCACGCTGGTGGCCGCGCCCGCCAGCGCCCAGCAGCAGACCTTCAAGGTCGGCATCGTCAGTTTCCTGTCCGGCCAGGCGGCCGAGAGCTTCGGGGTACCGGCGGTCAACGGCGCCAAGGTGCTGGTCGATGCCTTCAACAAGGGTGCAGCACCCGCCCCCTACAACAAGCCCGGCTTCGGCGGCATGAAGATCGAGGCGGTCTATGTCGACGAGAATGGCGGCGCCACCAAGCAGGTGCAGGAGCTGCGCAACCTGTACGACCGCGACAAGGTCGACGCGGTGATCGGCTATGTGGGCTCGGGTGACTGCCTGGCCGTGGCCCCGGTCGCCGAGGAAATGAAAAAATTCCTGATCCTCTATGACTGCGGCACACCGCGCATCTTCGAGGACGGCAAGTACAACTACGTGTTCCGCACCGCCGCCCATGCCACCATGGACAACGTGTCGCTGGTGCGCTACCTGAAGTCGCGCAACATCAAGATCGACAAGTTCAACACCATCCACCAGGACTATGCCTGGGGGCAGGACAGCAAGAAGGACTTCATCCTGAGCATGGAGCAGTTCTACAAGGGCTCCAAGCATGAGGCCGACATGCTGCCCAAGTTCGGCGCCGGCCAGTACGGCACCGAAATCTCGGCGCTGCTGGCCAAGCCGGTCGACGTCGTCAACTCCAGCCTGTGGGGCGGCGACCTGCAGGCCTTCGTGCTGCAGGCGGGCGCCCGCGGCCTGTTCACCAAGCAGCTGCCGGTGTTCTCGGCCGCCGACCATGTGCTGCCCAGCCTGGGCGAGAAATTCCCCGAGGGCGCGATCATCGGCGCACGCGGCGCCTACGGCCTGATGTCGCCGCCCTCGCCGCTCAATGACTGGTGGTTCGACCTTTACTCCAAGGCCTATGGCGTCTATCCGGTGCAGGCCCCGTACCGGATGGTGCAGGCCATGCTCGGCCTGAAGGCCACGGTCGAGAAGGCGATGGCTGCCAACGGTGGCAAGAAGCCCACGCCCGAGCAACTGGCCTCGGCCCTGCGCGGCCTGAGCTGGGCCTCGCCGGCCGGCACGATCAAGATGACCCTGGGCGGTGGCCATCAGGCCATCCAGGACACCGCGATCGGACGCACCCACTGGGACGCCGCCAAGAAGATGGTCGTCATCCGTGACATCCAGCGCTTTGCTGCCGAATGCGTCAACCCGCCGGCCAACATGAAGAGCGAGGACTGGATCAAGGCAGGCTTTCCTGGCGCCAAGTGCCAGTAAACCGGCGGCATTGACCCTGACCCGCGCATGTCACCCAAGCCCTTGCACACCGATCCCCACCGCCGCGAGGCCTTGCCGTGCTGCTGACCATCCTGTTTGACGGCATCACCTATGCCTCCTGGCTGTTCATCGTCGCGCTCGGGCTGACCCTGGTGTTCGGGGTGCTCAAGATCCTGAACATCGCCCACGGCAGCTTCTATGCCGTGGGGGCCTATGCCGGCGCCAGCCTGGCGGCCTGGGTTGCCACGCTGAAGATGGGACCGATGTGGGGCGTGGTGGCCCTGGTGGCGGCGGCCATCGGCGTGGCCGCGGTGCTGGCGCCACTGACCGAGCGTGGCCTGCTGCGCATGTTCTATGGCCGTGACGAAGTCTTGCTGGTCCTGATCACCTATGCGCTGTTCCTGATGCTCGAGGACATCACCAAGCTGATCTGGGGCGTCAATCCCTACTACGCCTCCGAGACCTACCAGGCCTTCGGCAACCTGCAGCTGGGCTCGCTCAGCTATGTGGGCTACGACGTGATGCTGGTGGGCATGGCCATCGTCTGTGGCGGCCTTTCGTGGTGGGTACTCAACCGCACCCGCAAGGGCAAGATCGTGACCGCCGTCATCCACAGTCCCGAGGTGGCGGCCAGCATGGGCGTCAACGTTTCACGCATCTACACCTGGGCCTTCCTGGCCGGCGTGTTCCTGGCCGCGCTGGGCGGAGCCCTGACCGCACCGATGATCTCGGTGCAACCCGGCCTGAGCGTCGGCGTGATCATCGTCAGCTTCGCGGTGGTGATCATCGGCGGGCTGGGCAGCATCGAAGGGGCCGCCATCGGCGCCCTGGTGGTGGGACTGGCGCGTGCCGCCTCGGTGCACCTGTGGCCCCCCGCCGAGTTGTTCAGCATCTATGTGGTGATGGCCGTCATCCTGATGTTCCGGCCCGAGGGCCTGTTCCAGCGCGTGCAGGCACGCAAGATCTGATGGACCGCCTCATGAATGCCCATTGCCCCGGCCATGCGCCTGCAGCGCAGCGTTTCCTGCTGGCGAGGCCCGCATGAGCCCCGCTTCCCGACGCGTGCTGCTGGCCGCTGCCGCCAGCATCCTGGCGCTGCTCGCCCTTGGTGCTGTCGCCCCCAAATGGCTGGTATCCCTGGGGACCATGGCCATGGCCAATGGCCTGGTGTCACTGGGCATCCTCATCATGATGCGCTGTGGCGTCGTCCCCTTCGGCCAGGGCCTGGTGTTTGCCGCCGGCGGCTATGCAGCCGCGATCATCTTCAACAAGCTGGGCTTTACCGACATGCTCGGCCTGGCCCTGCTGGGCGGCGTGGCCGCCTTCCTGCTGGCCGCGCCCTTCGCCCCGCTGCTGGCCCGTTATCGCGGCATCTTCTTCGCCATGCTCACCCTGGCCCTGTCGATGGTGTTCTACGGCATCCTGGTCAAGACCGAGGTGCTGGGCGGCTCGGACGGCTTCAATGTCACCCGCGCCAGCCTGTTCGGCATGAAGGCGGCCGATGAATGGGTGCAGGTGCTGCTCTGGTCGGTCACCGCAACGCTGGCCTGCCTCATGGCGGCGCTGGTGCGCCTGTACTGCAATTCAACCCGCGGCCTGCTGTCGATGGCGGTGCGCGAAAACGAATTGCGCGTGGAATACCTGGGCACCTCGGTACCCAACCTGGTGAGCTGGAACTACCTGCTGGCCGGCTTCCTGGGCGGCATGGGCGGGGCCCTGAGCGTGCTGGCCCTGGGCCACATCGATCCCCAGTTCAGCTACTGGACCACCTCGGGCGAATTCGTATTCGTGGCCATCCTGGCCGGCCATCACAGCGTGGTGGCGATCCTGGCGTCGTCCTTCATCCTGGAGCTGGTGCGCTCGTTCTCCAGCGCCTACTTCCCCAACACCTGGCAGCTGGCGCTGGGCATCTTCCTGCTGCTGGTGATCCGCTTCCTGCCCGATGGCCTGGGCTCGCTGCAGGCGCGCCTGACCGGCCGCCGCGAAGGCTCCTCTGCCGGAGTGTCGCGATGAGTGCCCAGCCCAAGGCTTCGCAGGCGGGCCAGCCGGTGCTGTCGGCACAGGCCCTGGCACGCAAGTTCGGCGCCGTGGTGGCCGCCGAAGATGTCAGCATCGATCTTCGGGCCGGCGAACGTCTGTGCCTGATCGGCAGCAATGGCGCAGGCAAGACCACCTTCGTGAACATGATCACCGGCTATCTCAAGCCCGAGACCGGCCGGATCCTGCTCGGCGGCGAAGACATCACGGGGCTGTCGCCTCGCCAGATCAACCGCAAGGGCGTGGCCCGCTCGTTCCAGATCCCCCAGCTGTGCCTGCACATGACGGTGCTCGAGAACATGCTGACCGCCCTGCACTGCAACCGGGGCCATGCGCACTTCCTGCGCAGTGCGCGCGACAGTGCCTCGATCGACCAGTGCCAGGGCCTGTTGCGCAAGTTCGGCCTCGAGACCCATCAGGACCGTGCCGTGCTGGAGCTGCCCGGCGGCATCCGCAAGCTGCTCGACATCGCGATGGCGCTGACCGGCCAGCCGCGCCTGCTGCTGCTCGATGAGCCCACCAGCGGCGTCAGCGCCGACGAGAAGTTCGCCACCATGGACACAGTGATGCAGGCGGTGGCCGACCACGGCGAGCAGCATCCGGTGGCGGTGCTGTTCATCGAGCACGACATGGACATCGTGCAGCGCTATGCCAGCCGCGTGGCGGCCTTCTACAGCGGCCGGGTACTGGCCGATGGCAGTGCCGAAAAGGTGCTGGGCGATCCCGAGGTGCAGCGCCATGTCACCGGCCATGCCCCGGTGCATGCAGGGAGCAAGGCATGATCCGCCTCGAATCGGCCCGCGTCGAGATCCAGAATGTCGAGGTGCTGCGCCAGTTCAGCCTTGAACTGAAGCCCGGCACCATGGTCGGCCTGATCGGCCGCAACGGCGCCGGCAAGACCTCGGTGATGCGTACCATCATGGGCCACCTCAAGCTGCTCGGGGGGCAACTGCGCTTTGGCGACACCGACCTGGCCGCCCTGGCACCGCACCAGCGTGCCGCCCTGGGCATCGGCTACATGCCCGAGGACCGCGGTCTCGTGCCCGAGCTGACCGTCGAGGAAAACATCTGCCTGCCACTGTGGGTCTCGCCCTCGCTGCCGCTGCAGGAACGCCTGGCCTTCGTGTACGGCGTCCTGCCCGAGCTGGTAGCGATGAAGTCACGCAAGGCGATGCTGCTCTCCGGTGGCCAGCAGAAGCTGGTCGCCATGGCCCGTGCGCTGAGCGTGGGCACCAAGGTCCTGCTGCTCGACGAACCCTTCGAAGGCGTGGCGCCGGCACTGTCGCAACGGCTGTCCGAGGTGGTGGGCGGCCTGCGCGGCAGCGGCCTGTCAGTGCTGATCAGCCAGTCCGACCTGAACCACTCGCAAAGCCTGCTCGATGCCGAAGTCGTGATCGAGCGCGGCGGCAACCTCTGAGCCGCACATTCCCGCGGCAGCCCGGCAGAGCCCTCCCGAAGCAAGCTGCTGCCAGGCAAGGTTCGAAAAACCTTTCGTGCCCGCGGGCCTTTGCGGGCGCGAGAGGTGTTGCGGACCTTCCCTACAGGTCCAGCTGCGGCGCATCAAACCAGTTGGTCAGGGACAGGCCGCCATCGATCACGATGGCCGCGCCGGTGACATAGCCCGAAATGCGGTTGGAGAGCACGGCCAGCGCCAGGGGTGCCAGGTCCTGGGCCTGGCCGAGCCGCCCCAGGGGCACATGACGCGACAGCGCCGGATCGGCAACAAAGCCGCCGGCCAGGATGGCGCCGGGAACCAGGGCATTGACGCGGATCTGGTAGGGGCCAAGCGTCTTGGCGAATTCCTTGACCATCATGGCCATCGCCGCCTTCGAGGTGGAATAGTGCGGCAGGTTGCGCGGCGTGCCGGCATGCAGCGAGGTCAGGTACATCAGGCTGCCGGGCCGCTTGGCCGCGATCAGCGCGCGCGACAGTTCGCGCCCCAGGTGAAAGCCGGCATCGACATTGACCGCGCGCATGCGCAGCCAGGTCTCGTCGCTGACCGCCATGGCATGGTCGGCCTCGCGCCGCGGAGGCGAGGCGCTGTGCACGAAATGGGTGATCGTGCCCAAGGCAGCCCCTGCCTCGCGCAGCAGCCGGTCACATTCGCTGCGTTCGGCCAGGTCCCCGACCCAGGCGGTACAAAGGCCTGGCGCCCCCGAGGCAGCGATCGCCGCCTGGACGGTCTCGGCCTTGATGTCGGCAAATACGGTGCGCACACCCTCAGCCACCAGGGCCTGGGCAATGGCGCGGCCAATGCCGTTGCCGGCACCGGTGACAAGGGCAGCCTCGCTGGCGCCATCAAAGGCCTGGGAGAAAAAGGACATGGGAGGGTTTCCTGAATCCATGGGTTGACGGACGATGCCACCCACCCCGGCGGACAGGGACAGCGGCGCGACATTCAGGGTAAACCACGAGGCCGGGATTCGCATCCCAGGGGCCCATCACGGCCCCTGCACGCCTACACTCGACGCCTGCCCTCGCCCCCGTTGTGCGACCGCCCATCCCCACATCACCTCCCAGGAGATCGCCATGCTGAACAGACCCCTCAAAATCGCTGCCGGGCTGGGCCTGTCGGCCCTCCTCGGCCTGGGCGCACTGTCGCTGCAGGCCCAACCCGCCGGCAAGACCGAACTGCTGTGGCTCGGCCAGGCCAGCTTCAAGATCAAATCGCCCGGCGGCAAGACCATCGTCGTCGATCCCTGGCTGAGCGGGGGTCCCAAGACCCCGGCGCCCTACAAGACCGACCTGGGCGCCCTGGGCAAGGTCGATGTGCTGCTGGTCACCCATGCCCACGTCGATCACATCGGCGATGCACCGGCCATTGCCAAGCTGAACAACACCAAGCTGTATGGGCCGGCCGACATGGTCACGCCCCTGATCACGCTCGGCCTGATCCCGGCCGAGCTGGGCCACCGTTTCAACAAGACCGGCAGCGTGACGCCGGTCACGGGCATCAAGGTCACTGCCGTGGCGGCTGAGCATTCCTCGCTGCTGGTGTGGAAGAACCCCGCCACCGACAAGCTCGAATCGCATCCGGCCGGCGAAGCCGTGGGCTACATCATCCAGCTGGAGAACGGCTTCAAGATCTGGCACATGGGTGACACCGGCCTGTTCAGCGACATGAAATTCATCGCCGAGTACTACAAGCCCGACCTGGTGCTGATCCCGATCGGCGGCAATTTCACCATGGCGCCCGAAGATGCCGCCTACGCGATCCGCAACTGGATCAAGCCCAAGGCGGTGATGCCGATGCATTACAACTCCAACCCGCTCACTCCCGGCACGCTGGCCGAGTTCCGCGCTGCAATGCAAGGCAGTGACATCCGCATCGTCGGCCTCAGCGAAGGCCAGAGCATCGAGTTCTGATCACCCGCTGAGAACGGTACGCCGGCCACCATCAGGCCGCAGGCACGAACGGACAAGCGACGGGCCCGGCCCCTTTCGGGGGTGCGGGCCCGTTTCTTTTCCAGCTTGCCGCCGCTTCAGTAGCGGTAGCCGTGGTCATGATGGTGATGATGATGATGATGATGACCCCAGCCGTAGGGACGAACCGGTACCACCACCTGGGGAGCGACATAAACCGGCGCCGGGCGGTAGCCGCCATAGGCCTGCGGATACACCGGCGGGGCCGGGTAATGGGCCTGGGGCGCGGGGTAATAGGCCGGCGGCGCAGGATAGACCACCGGAGCGGCCGGGTAGTAGGCCGGCGGGCGCACCAGCGGGGCCGGTGCCACCACGACGCCCGGGCGATGGTACTGGGTGGCCGCAGCCGTGCCGACCACGGCACCGATCGCAGCCCCCACGATGGCGCCATCACGGCCACCGATCTGGCCGCCGATCATCGAACCGGCACCGGCACCGATGACCGCGCCGAACACGGCATCGCCCCCTGCATGTGCACTTTGCATCAGTCCCAGGCTGGCCACGGCCGCCACGGCACCGAGTTTCACCGACTTGATCCAGTTGCTGCTGCCCATGATCTTCTCCATTGTGTTGTGGGTATGGCTATTGACGCATGAGCGCGCCGGATTGCAGACCCTGGAGCTGAAAGATTTGTAAGCAGTTGTAATCAGGGGGCCGGAGGGCCCGGCTCATCAAACTCGACCGATGCGCCGTCGGGCAGCGGATACTGGTCGACATTCAGGCACATCGACACCAGCGTGTAGTAGCTCATCGCCCCCATCGCATCGACGATGCCCTGCTCGCCGAAGCGGGCCTTCATCGCCGCATGGGTGGCATCATCGACACGGCCTTGGTCCAGCAGTTGCTGGCAGAAGGCGTGCAGGCTGCGAATGTCTTTGTCCTGTTCGTTGCCGGACAGGCCGCCGGTTGGCAGGGCGGTACGGGTTGCCACCGCCAGGATCACCGATTCGGGAAGACCGGCTTCAAGCGCGATGCGCCGATGCGCCCACCAGACGAAGCGGCAGCGCCAGAAGCGCGCCGCCATCAGGATGGCCAGCTCGTTGAGCGCCAGCGGCAACGATGAATGAAAACGGGTGTGGGCCCCGAAGCGCTGGGCCAGGTCGCCCAGCTCGGGGCTGCGCAACAACACGTTGTAGGGCCCTTGCATCGAGCCGCGTTGGCCGGCGAGCACCTGTTCGGTCATCTGGCGCTGGGCCGGGCTCATCTGCTCCCAGGTCAGTGGCGCAAAGCGGTGGCCACGCAGGCCCAGATCCTTCATGGCGCACCGCCGGCCAGTGTTGAAGCGCCCCGCATCAGAACGGCTTGTCGCCGGCCAGCGTGATCCGCTGCAGCACGCGGCGATACCCGTGATAATCGTTGATCGGGTTGTGCTGGGCGCAGCGGTTGTCCCAGAAGGCGATCGAACCCACGGCCCACTGGAAACGGCAGGTGAACTCGACGCGTACCTGATGGGCGAACAGGTACTGGAGCAGGCCTGCACTTTCCTCATCCTTCATGCCCTCGATGCCGGCGGTGTGGGCAACATTGACGAACAAGGCCTTGCGGCCGGTCTCGGGATGGGTGCGCACCAGCGGATGTGCGTTCACGTAGGACTGCGGCGCGTCGGCCTTGCCGTCGCTGCGCAGCCGGTCCTCACGGGTCTTGGACACATCGGCCTTGGCCGAGGTGCTGATGCCCTTGAGGCCCTCGAGCAGGCGTTTCATCGTGTCGGACAGGCTGTCATAGGCCAGGTACTGGTTGGCAAACAAGGTGTCGCCGCCATAGGGCGGCACCTCACGCGCCAGCAGCATCGAGCCCATCGGCGGAATCGGCAGGTAGGGGGTGTCCGAGTGCCAGATGCCGCCGAAGTTCACGGTTTCATGTTCGAGCTTCTTGACCTCGATGATCTCGGGAAAGCCCTCGATGCCCTTGACGAAGGGATACTCCACGGGCTGGCCCATGCTGCGCGCAAAGGCCATGAATTGCGCCGGGGTAAGCGTCTGGTCGCGAAAGAAGATCACCAGGTGCTCGAGGAACACGGCGCGGATCTCGGCGGCCAAATCGGGTGACACCCCCTTGGACAGGTCCACGCCGCCGATTTCGGCGCCCAGGGCACCGGCCAGTTTCTTGACCTTCATGTGCTGCTCCTTGCGGCTCGTGCCGGGCCGCAGCGGCCATGCCCCTGGCCGCCAGCGCTTGTTCGACGCCCGCTCGATACCCCACCGCCACTCGAGCGCCACGCCATCGCCACGCCATCACCTCTCAATCGGCGGTGGCACCGGAGGCCTTGACCACCTCGGCCCATTTCGCGATGTCAGACTTGAGCATCGCCGCCAGGTCCTGGGGACTGGACTCGAAGGCTTCCGCGCCGAGGCCGGCAAATTTCTCGAGGATGGCCGGCTCGGCCAGTATCGCCTTGATGTCGCCATTGATCTGGCGCACCACGGCAGGCGGCATGCCCTTGGGGCCGAACAGGCCGAACCAGGGATTGATGACGAAGCCGGGGTAGCCAGACTCGGCAATGGTGGGCAGGTCCCTGAAGGCGGCCGCACGCCTGGAGCCGGTCACCGCCAGGGCCCGCACACTGCCGGTACGGATGTGCTGGGCCACCGACGGCAGGCTGGTGAACACCAACTGGATCTGGCCCGAGATCAGGTCGGTCAGGGCCGGCGCCGCCCCCTTGTAGGGGATGTGCTGCATGCGGTTGGCTGCACCGGGGTTGTAGGCATTGAACATCTCGCCGAGCAGGTGATTGACCGAGCCATTGCCCGCCGAGCCGAACGACACCGGGTTCCTGGCCGCCCAGGCTGCCAGCTCCTTCATGTTGGCCACCGGCACCTTGGGATTGACGATGGCCACGAAAGGCACGTTGGCCAGGGTGGCCACCGCTGTGAAATCAGCTTCAGGATCGAAGGGCAGCTTCTTGTAGATGCTCGGATTGATCGCATGCGAGCCGACATAGGACATCAGCAAGGTGTAGCCATCACCAGCCGACTTGGCCACCGCATCCATGCCGATGTTGCCGCCCGCGCCGGCACGGTTCTCGACCACCACCGGCTGGCCCCATTTTTCGGACAGCCGCGCCGCCACGATGCGTGCCAGGGCATCCGAGGCTCCACCGGGGGTCTGCGGCACGATGATGCGCACCGCGCGCACCGGATATCCGGTCTGGGCCTGTGCCGCTGTACCGGGCAGCCCGCAGCACAGCGCCAGGCACAGCGCCGCCATACCTGTGACACGGCGGCGGGAGAAAGACGATGCGGAGGATGCAAGCGACATGGGGCCGGCCTATCGATCAGGGTGACGCGATTCTATGCCTGTGCCGGCGGGGCGCCGGACAGGGGTTCCATCAGGTGGGGCTGCTCAGCGCTTCTGGAAGCTGAGGGTCACCTCGCCCAGGCGGATGCCGAACTTGCTCATCACCGCCCTGTTCAGCATGACCCGGCCATCCATCAGGTACATCCAGTCATCGAATTGCACATGGTAGGTCTTGCCATCGACCGGCAGGGCCATCGTGTACTGCCAGTTCAGGGCATTGCCACTGACCACGCCCTGGGCGGTGCCGACCACATCGGCGGCCGTGCCGGCATAGCGGCCAGGGGCGATCCGCTTCAGGGTCCAGACGCGCTTTTCACGGCTGCCGTCCGAGTAGGTGAAGTCTTCATCGAGGGTGCCGGTATCTCCCTGCCATTGACAGCGCATCACCACGGTGAAGCGTTTGATGACCTTGCCGGAGCGGTCCTGGAACATGCCCCAGGCATCGAGCGTGCCGTTGAAATAATCCTCCAGGACCAGCGCCGGCTTTTCCGAGCGGTAGTCCTCGGGTTGCACCGTGGTGCAGGCCTGCACGGCCAGCAGGCCGGCCAACGCGACGAGCCCGGCAAGGCGACGGCAGGCGCGCAGGAAGAACCGGGGCCAGGGCAGGGAGCGAATGTTCATGGGCATGCTTTCTGTGGGTGAGACGTCATCATTCCATGAATCGGCTGGAACCGACCCTGCCGATGCCTGGGGTATTCTCGACGGCGCCCGGCAGCCATGGAACTGCTTTCACGTCGCCACGCCCGGCCCCGAACTTACAAGGACACCACGCCATGCTGCATCCCCAGGCACGCGCCATGCTCAAGCTGATCGAAGACAACAAGATGCCGCCCACTCACACCCTGGCACCGGAGGCGGCGCGCAAGATGTACCTGGAGCGCCGCTTCTTCAGCCAGCCGGCCGCGCCCGAGATGGGTGAAGTGCGAAACCTGCAGGCCGATGGTCCGCAGGGGCCGATCGCCCTGCGCCTGTACCGCCCGGCCGGCAGCCGGGCCGGCGAGGTCCTGCCGGCGCTGGTCTACTACCACGGCGGCGGCTGGGTGATCGGTGACCTGGACACCCACGATGTGCTGTGCCGCCAGCTGTGCAACGCGGCCGGCGTCAGCGTGATCGCGGTCGACTATCGCCTGGCCCCGGAACATCGCTTTCCGGCCGCCTTCGATGACAGCCTGGCCGCCACCCAGTGGATCCGTGCCCATGCGGCCGAGCTCGCAATCGATGCCGATCGCCTGGCGGTCGGCGGCGACAGCGCCGGTGGCAATCTGGCGGCGGCCGTATGCATCGCTGCACGCGATGCCGGCACATTGCCGATCCGCTTCCAGTTGCTGATCTATCCGGCCACCGACCAGGTGCCCGACTACGCCTCGCGCACCAGCAACGGCCAGGGCTACCTGCTCACTGCCGACACGATGAAGTATTTCCACGACCACTACATCGTGGACAAGGCCGATGACCTGGATTGGCGCGCCTCGCCCCTGCGCGCCGCGTCACTGAGGAACTTGCCGCCGGCGCTGGTGCTCACCGCCGGCTTCGATCCACTGCTCGACGAGGGACAGGCCTATGCCGATGCCCTGAGCGCAGCCGGCAACCGGGCCAGCTATGTGTGCTTTTCGCGCCAGATCCATGGCTTCATCACCATGGGGCGGGTGCTCGAGGAGGCCAACAGCGCGGTGGCGCTGTGTGCCGCCGAGCTGCGCCGGGAGCTGGGCGCCTGATCGAGGACGGGCGGGCGCGCTTCAGCGCCCGCGAAACACCGCCGTCCGCTTTTCCAGGAAGGCGGCCACGCCTTCGCGGGCGTCCTCGCTGACGAATACCCGCCGCACCTGTTCATCCTCGACGCGCAGGCCGGCATCGCCGAGCTGTTCGCCGGCCGCATCCACACACTGGCGGATCGCATCGATCGCCAGCGGGCTGAAGCGGGTGACCGAACGCGCCATCGCCAGCGCCGCCTCGCAGCTCTGACGCTGCGCGCTGCCGGGCTCGGGCGTGATCACGCGATGGACCAGACCCATGGCCAGCGCCTGCTGCGCATCGACGGGTTCGCCCACCAGCATCATCTCGAGCGCGCGCGCCCGTCCCACCAGGGCGGGCAGGAATTGGGTCCCCCCGTACGCCGGCAGCACGCCCAGCTTGATCTCGGGCAAGGACAACCGCGCATGGGCCGCGGCCACCCGAAAGGTGCAGGCCATCGCCAGTTCCAGCCCGCCCCCATAGGCCAGGCCATTGATGGCCGCCACGCTGATCAGCCGGGAACGCCACAACCGCACCAGCAGTTGCCGGGCCATCAGCGTCTTGGCTTCACTCTGGGCCGCATCGAGGGTGGACAGCTCGGCCAGGTCGGTGCCGGCACAAAAGGCCTTCTCCCCCTCGCCGACGATGATCAGCAGCGGCTTGCCCTCGGCTTCGAGCTGGTCGATGGCCGCGCCCAGGCCGTCCAGCACCGGCCGGGTCAGCGCATTGAGCCGCTGCGGCCGGCAGATGGTGAAGACCAGCCCATCGTCGAGGGCTTGCAGGTGATAGTCGGGGCCGGGCGGAGTGTGTGGGGTGCTCATGGCCCCCATCATAGGCAAAAAGCAGGTCGGCAAGAAGGCAGCCCGTGCGATGATTCAGGCCGTCCGTTTCACCCGCATCGCCTCATGACGTCCCCCACTGCCCCGGGCACCGTGAATTTCAAGGGTCTGCCCTGCATCCTGCTGCAACGCCCCGCCGGAAATCGCGCCCTGATTGCCCTGCACGGGGCCCAGGTCCTGTCCTGGGTGAGCGCCGATGGCCGCGAGCACCTGTACCTGAGTCCGCGGGCACAGCTGGACGGCCAGGGCGCCATCCGTGGCGGCATTCCGCTGTGCTTTCCCCAGTTCAACCAGCGCGTCATCGAAGGCCGCAAGCTGCCCAAGCATGGCTTTGCGCGCCTGCTGCCCTGGCAAGTGGTGGAGCAGGCGCCTGGCCCGGCCGGGCACGACCAGGCGGTGCTGCGGCTGACCCCGGCGCAACTGACCCCCGCCCTGCGCCAGGCCTGGCCCTTCGACTTCGAGGCGCGCGTCTCGGTGACGCTGACGGCGCGGCAACTGGACGTTGCATTCGAGCTGGTCAACACCGGCGACCAGCCCCTGCCCTTCGCGCTCGCCCTGCACACCTACCTGCGGGTCGGGGACATCGGGCAGACCCGGCTCGAGGGCCTGCAAGGGGCCGGTTACTGGGATGCCGTGGCGCATCCGCAGAACCCCGCACATATCGAACAGGAACGTCAGCCCGGCCTGACGATCGAGGGTGAGTTCGACCGGGTGTATCGCAGCGCCGCAGCCACCACCCTGCGCCAGCCCGATCATGCCCTGGCCCTGTCGCAGGGCGCCGAACTGACCGAAACCGTGGTCTGGAATCCTGGCGCAGCCTTGTGCGCGGGCCTGGCCGACATGCCGGCCGACGGCTATCGTCACATGCTGTGTGTCGAGGCCGCCCGCATCGATGCACCGGTGTGGCTGGCCCCGGGCGCATGCTGGCAGGCCGGACAGACCCTGCAAACCCTTTGACCCACCGACGCCCCCACCGCCATGTCCCCCCGCTATACCCGCATCGTTGCACCCCTGCCCTCCACCGTTCCCTTTGTCGGCCCAGAAGCACAGGAGCGCCTGCGCGGCCGCCCGTTCAAGGCGCGCATCGGCGCCAATGAAAATGTCTTCGGCCCCTCGCCGCTGGCAATCGCCGCCATGCGCGAGGCGGCGACCCAGGCCTGGATGTACGGTGATCCCGAAAACCATGAACTCAAGGGGGCCCTGGCCGCGCGCCTGGGCGTCAAGCCCGCCAACATCGTGATCGGCGAGGGCATCGATTCGCTGTTCGGCTACACGGTGCGCCTGTTCGTCGAACCGGGCGATGCGGTGGTGACGTCGCTGGGTGCCTATCCCACCTTCAACTTCCATGTCCACGGCTTTGGCGGGCGTCTGGTGACCGTGCCCTATGTGAACGATCGCGAGGATCCGCAATCCCTGCTCGATGCAGCGCAGGGCAAGGGGCTGGCCGACAGCGCCGGCCTGCCGCCCAAGCTGATCTACTTTGCCAACCCCGACAACCCGATGGGCTCGTGGTGGCCGGCGGCCGATGTGCAGGCCCTGATCGACCATCTGCCGGCCGGCACGGTCCTGGTGCTCGATGAGGCCTACAGTGAATTCGCACCACCCGGCAGCCTGCCGGCGCTCGATGTCGACAACCCGGCGGTGATCCGCTTCCGCACCTTCTCGAAGGCCTGGGGCATGGCCGGTGCCCGCATCGGCTATGCGATTGCCGAAGAGGGCGTGGCGCGCAGCTTCGACAAGATCCGCAACCATTTCTCGGTCAACCGCATCGCCCAGGCCGGCGCGCTGGCCAGCCTGCAGGACCCCCACCATCTCGAGGACACCGTGCAGCGCGTTCGGGCCTCGCTCGAGCGCATCGCCGACATCGCACGGCAAAACGGTCTCGAGCCCCTGCCTTCGGCCACCAATTTCCTGACCGTGGACTGCGGCCGCGACGGCGTCTTTGCCAAGCGGGTGCTCGATGGCCTGATCGAGCGGGACGTCTTCGTTCGCATGCCCGGGGTCGCCCCGCTCAACCGGGCCATCCGCATCTCGGCGGGTACCGCGGCCGACCTGGCCGTGCTGGAAGCGCAACTGCCCCTGGCCCTGGCGGCGGCACGGAACCCTTGAGCGCAATCCCGCTGGCGGGGTTGGCTGGCAGGGGCAGGACGCCGCTCTTGCTAGACTCGACCCCTGCCGCTGCACCCGGCCCTCGCCGCCACAGCCTTCGACCCACCCAACCTTGCGAACATCATGAGTCTCCCGCATCAAGGCAAGATCGCCATCATCACCGGCGCCGCCACCGGCATCGGCTTTGCATCGACCAAGGCGCTGACCGGCGCCGGTTTCACCGTGGTCATGGCGGGACGCCGTGCCGACGCCCTCAAGCAGGCACAGGACAAGCTGGGCGACCTGGCGGCGCGCACCCTGGCCGTGCCCACTGACGTAGGCAACCCGGATTCGGTGAAGAACCTGTTCGCGCTCACCCGGCAGACCTACGGGCGCCTGGACGTGCTGTTCAACAACGCCGGGACCGGCGCACCGCCCCTGCCCCTGGAGGAGCTGAGCTACGAGCAGTGGATGACCGTGGTCAATGCCAACCTGACGGGCGTGTTCCTGTGCACCCAGCAGGCCTTCAAGATCATGAAGGAACAGAACCCGCAGGGCGGCCGCATCATCAACAACGGCTCGATCTCGGCCCACGCGCCGCGCCCCTTCTCCTCGCCCTACACCGCCACCAAACATGCCGTCACCGGCCTGACCAAGGCCAGTTCGCTCGACGGCCGCGCCTACAACATCGCGGTCGGCCAGATCGACATCGGCAATGCCGGCACCGACATGACCGAGCGCATGAAAAAAGGCATCCTCCAGCCTGATGGCTCGACCCGCGTCGAACCGGTGATGGATGTCGATCATGTCGGCCAGGCCGTGCTGCAGATGGCCAGCCTGCCGCTCGAAAGCAACATCCTGACCATGACCATCATGGCCACCAAGATGCCCTTCGTGGCGCGCGGCTGACCCCGGCCAGGCCGACCGGATCCCGTCCGCGATGCAGGTGCCAGCCTCCCTGCGCGACAGCCTGCATGCTGTCCCGCTCGATGCCAACCGTCTGGCAGCCCTGTGGCGCGGCCAGACGCAATGGCTTGCGGCGCTGCCGCCGCGCTATCCGGCGGCCCTCGAGAACATCCTGCAGCGCCTCGAATCCGGGGCCTCGTTCAGCGAGGAAAGCTGCTCCTTCAGCCAGCGCGACCTGCTCGATGCGCTGGGCGTCTGGCTGGACCGGGTCGAACAATTACCCTCGGGCAGCTGATCACGGGTGCTGGCCAAGTCATTGAAGGCGACTGCTCACTCCCTGCCTGACACTGTCCTGGCGGCCTTCCCGTTTCTGGATCTGTGGCGAGTGCTGGCTGCGGCCTGCGTGCTGGCCCTGCATTTCCAGCAGCAGCAATTCTGGCCGCAGGACGTGCCTAGCTTCTATCGGCTGGCCCATCTGGGCGTCATCGTCTTTTTCGTGATCTCGGGCTACAGCGTTGCCAGCGCGGCGCATCGCGCAGGGCACCAGCCGCTCGAGTTCCTGGTGGCACGCTGGTCGCGCCTGTACAGCGTCGTGGTGCCGGCCCTGTTGCTGGCCCTGGTGCTCGATGAGATCGCGGGGATCGGCCGCAGCGACCTGTATCCCACCTGGCAATACCCGAAATGGTGGCTGCACCTGGGCTTTCACCTGCTCTTTCTGGGCGAGTCCTGGCACTTCACCCTTCGGCCTTTCTCGATCATTCCGTACTGGTCGCTGGCCTACGAGTTCTGGTACTACGCGCTGCTGGCCGCCTCGATGCTGCGCAGCGCGCACTGGCGCTGGCTGGCGCTGGGCGTGGTGCTGCTGATCATGGGCCCGCACCTCTGGGCCCTGCTGCCCTGCTGGCTGCTGGGCGTGGTGGTGTTTCGCGTGACACTCGCCTCAGCCATGAATGTGGCGACCGCTGCCGGGCCGGGCAGCCTGCCGCGCTGGCGGCGCGCCGCCCGTCCGCTGGCCTGCCTGGGCTTCATCCTCGCAG
The DNA here is from genome assembly GCA_029977705.1 of Burkholderiales bacterium. GTDB lineage: Bacteria > Pseudomonadota > Gammaproteobacteria > Burkholderiales > Burkholderiaceae_E > JAPOKJ01. Next base: position 28,035 of record JAPOKJ010000014.1, read on the forward strand.
GCGCCGGCAGCCTGGCCAGCGGCATCGATGCCGGCCTGATCCACTGGTCGCGGCAGGTGGACGAGGCCCTGCAGGCCTTCAGCCACAAGACCCTGCGCCTGGACTATGCCCGCTGGTTCCTGGCCGACTACCTGATCGCGCTGCTGTTTGCCCTGGCCCTGCTGCTGGCCTGCCAGGGCGGGCCGCCGCGCAACAGCCGGCTCCACAGGGGGCTGGCCTGGCTGGCGCCGCATACCTTCGGCCTGTACCTGCTGCACTACACCCTGATCCAGTTCTGCGCCGCCCTGATCGCACCGGCCCAGCGCAGTGGCTGGCGCTCGCCGGCGCTGGCCGCCCTCATCATCGCCACATGCCTGCTGCTGTCGGTGCTGTTCTCGCGCACCCGCCCGTTCTGGCAGCGCGGGCTGGACGGGGCCCTGTCCCGGGCGCTGTTCTGGCGCAGGGGCCGTCGCGCCGGTTCGCGGCCGACGGCTTGAGGGTAGCGCCGGCTCAGCCAGCCAGCGGCTTGTAGCGGATGCGCTTGGGCTTGGCGCCTTCCTCACCCAGGCGCTTTTTCTTGTCGGCCTCGTATTCCTGGTAGTTGCCGGCAAAGAAGGTGACCTGCGAGTTGCCCTCGAAGGCCATGATGTGGGTGGCGATCTTGTCCAGGAACCAGCGATCGTGCGAGATCACCAGCGCACAGCCGGCAAATTCCAGCAAGGCGTCTTCCAGTGCACGCAGGGTTTCCACATCGAGGTCGTTGGACGGCTCGTCCAGCAGCAGCACATTGCCGCCCACCAGCAAGGTCTTGGCCAGGTGCAGTCGTCCGCGCTCGCCTCCCGAGAGGGAGCCGACCTGCTTTTGCTGGTCCGAGCCCTTGAAGTTGAAGCGGCCGATGTAGGCGCGCGAGGACACCTCGTGCCGCCCCACGGTGATGATGTCGGCACCGCCCGAAATTTCCTGCCACACCGAGTGATCCCCTTGCAGGGCATCACGGGACTGGTCGACGAAGGCCATCTTGACGGTCGCGCCGATCACCACCTCGCCCTTGTCGGGCTTTTCGATGCCGCGGATCATCTTGAACAGCGTCGACTTGCCAGCGCCGTTGGGACCGATGATGCCAACGATCGCCCCGGGCGGAATCTGGAAACTCAGGTCATCGATGAGCAGGCGGTCGCCAAAGCCCTTGCTGACATGCTTGAACTCGATCACCTGGTCGCCCAGGCGATCGGCCACCGGGATGAAGATCTCGGAGGTCTCGTTTCGCTTCTGATACTCGTAGGAGCTCAGCTCCTCGAAGCGCTGCAGGCGCGCCTTGCTCTTGGCCTGACGGCCCTTGGGGTTCTGGCGCACCCACTCCAGCTCCTTGGCCAGGGCCTTCTGGCGCGCCGACTCGGCCGACTCTTCCTGCTTCAGGCGCTCGCCTTTCTGCTCCAGCCAGGAAGAGTAATTGCCCTTCCAGGGAATGCCGGCCCCGCGGTCCAGCTCGAGGATCCATTCGGCGGCGTTGTCCAGGAAATAACGGTCGTGGGTAATCGCCACGACCGTGCCCGAGAACTTGGCCAGGAACTGCTCCAGCCATTCGACGCTTTCGGCATCGAGGTGGTTGGTGGGTTCGTCAAGCAGCAGCATGTCGGGCTTGGACAGCAGCATGCGGCATAGCGCGACACGGCGCTTCTCGCCGCCGGAGAGGTGCGCGATCTGTGCCTCCCAGGGCGGCAGGCGCAGCGCATCGGCCGCGATCTCCATCTGGTGGCCGGTATCACTGCCGCCGGTGGCGATGATCGCCTCGTACTTGGCCTGCTCGGCCGCCAGGGCATCGAAGTCGGCATCCGGTTCGGCATAGGCCGCATAGATCTCGTCGAGCTTTTTCTGGGCCGACATCACATCGCCCAGGCCTTCCTCGACCGCTTCCTTGACGGTCTGGGTCGGATCGAGCTGGGGCTCCTGCGGCAGGTAGCCGATCTTGAGACCGGGCATGGGGGTGGCCTCGCCCTCGATCTCCTTGTCCAGACCCGCCATGATCTTGAGCAGGGTCGACTTGCCGGCACCATTGAGGCCGAGCACCCCGATCTTGGCGCCGGGAAAGAAGGACAGCGAGATGTCCTTGAGGATCTGACGCTTCGGCGGCACGATCTTGCCGACGCGGTTCATGGTGAAAACGTATTGGGCCATGGCTCCTGGCGCGGCCGGGCCGCGCATGGTGAAGTTCGAGAGGACGCGATTATCGCCTGATCAGGCCGGGCCGGCCGCAAAGCCTCAGCCGCAGCTGCCCAGATGCCCGCAGGAGGTGCAATAGTCGCAGCCGTCCTTGCGGATCATCGCGTGGGCCCCGCACTCGGGGCACTTCTTGCCCGCCATGACGCCGGCCACCGGCGCGGCCGCGACGGGCGCTGCCAGGGCAACCGGTTCTGGCGCGGACTTGGCGCGCTGGGCAATGATGTTCTGGATGGCATAGGCCACAGCCGCCACTTCCGAGTCGTGCCACATCGGTACCTGGGTGCCGTCGGCCTTGGTGTAGGTCCCCAGGCGCACCGGGCCGCGATCCCAGGCCACCTTGCGCATGTCGGACAGGGCACGCTCGAGAAAGCCCCCGCGTGCCGCCAGCGACAACAGCCGCATGCTCGAGGTGATCCACTGCTGCGACTCGCCGCTCTGGCCCACCGGCATGAAAAACTCAATGGCGCGCTCGATCGGCGCCGCACCGGCAGCCACCGGCATCGGCAGGAACGAGACCAGCAGGTACAAGGTCTTCTGGCCTTCCTGGGTCCAGTAGTCGACCTTCTCGGCCACTGCCGACAAGGCCCCTTTGGGACGGCTCTCGATCACCGTCTTCATCGGGTCCTGCACCGGGACCGCGGCCGGCGCGGGCTTGCTCTCGGTGCTGGTGGACAGCACCGATCCCAGGATGCTGTTGGGCCGGTAGGTGGCCAGCCCCTTCAGGCGCGAGCGCCAGGCCGCCTGATACAAACCCTTGAAGTCATCATAGGGATAATCGGCCGGCACATTGACCGTCTTGGAGATGGCGGTATCGACGAAGGGCTGCACCGCCTCCATCATCGCGATATGGTCGCCCGCCGACATCTCGAGGGCGGACACAAAATACGGTGGCAGTTGTTCGACATCGCCGCCCAGTTCGCGATACAGGCGCCAGGCATGGTCCTCGACCGCGTACTCGCTGGTGCTGCCATCGGCCTCACGCTTCTTGCGGCGATACGTCCAGGAGAAGGCCGGCTCGATGCCGTTGGAGGCATTGTCGGCAAAGGCCAGGCTGACCGTGCCGGTGGGCGCGATCGAGAGCAGGTGGCTGTTGCGGATGCCATGGCTGCGGATCTGCTCGCGCAGGGCGGCCGGCAGGCGGCTGGCAAAGGTCCCCGGCGCCAGGTAGCCCTGGGCATCGAACATCGGGAAGGCGCCCTTGAGGCGGGCCAGCTCGACCGAGGCCGCATAGGCGGCATCGCGCATGCGCTCGGCGATGCGGGCGGCCATCTCGCGCCCTTCCGCCTGGTCATAGCGCAGGCACAGCATGCTCAGCGTATTGCCCAGTCCGGTAAAGCCCAGCCCGATGCGACGCTTGGCGGCGGCCTCGGCACGCTGCTGCTCGAGCGGCCAGACGGTGACATCGAGCACGTTGTCCAGCATCCGCACCTGGATCGCGACAGACTTTTCGAAGGCCTCGAAATCGAACGAGGGCACGCCACCGAAGCCGAAGGCATGGCGCACGAAGCGCGGCAGCACGATCGGCCCGAGGTCGCAGCAGCCGTAAGGGGGCAGGGGTTGCTCGCCGCAGGGATTGGTGGCGCTGATCCGCTCGCAATAGTTGAGATTGTTGTCTCGGTTGATCTGGTCCAGGAACAGGATCCCGGGCTCGGCGAAGTCATAGGTGGAACGCATCACCGTGTCCCACAGCTCGCGCGCCTTCAGGCTGCGATATACCCATTGGCCATCGGCGCGCTGACGGGCGCCCTTGGCGATGATCTCCGGGCCCGGCCGGGCCGGGTGCACCAGGTCCCAATCGGCATCATGGGCCAGGGCCTGCATGAACACATCGCTCACGCCCAGCGAGACATTGAAGTTGTTCCAGCGGCCCGGCGTGCGCTTGGCGGTGATGAACTCCATCACATCCGGATGATCGATGCGCAGCACGCCCATCTGGGCGCCGCGCCGCGAACCGGCGCTCTCGACCGTCGAACAGGACTGATCGAAGACATTGATGTAGCTGCAAGGCCCGGAGGCCAGAGAGGCCGTGGCCTTGACCTCGGCGCCACGCGGCCGGATGCGGGAAAAATCGTAACCCACGCCACCGCCACGACGCATCGTCTCGGCGGCTTCGCGCAGGGCTTCATAGATGCCCGGATTGCCCTCGTCATCCACCCCCTGGATGCAGTCACCGACCGGCTGCACGAAGCAGTTGATCAGGGTGGCCTGGATGCCGGTGCCCGCCGCGCTCATGATGCGGCCGGCGCCGATCGCGCCATCGTGCAGGTTCTGCAGGAACAAGGCCTCGATGCGTTCACGGTCGGCCTCGGCCTCGACCGAAGCCAGGCTGCGGGCGACCCGTCGATAGAGGTCCTCGACGGTGCTTTCACCGTCCTTGAGGTACTTTTCCCGAAGGACATCGAGACTGATGGTCTGGGCAGCCATCACCACCAGATTCTTGTTGGCAGGTTCGCGTTGCATCTGTTTGAGCGTGAAGGGTTTTTTGATTTCCGGACGAAGGCGTCATGTTATCCCCGCAGACCAGAATTCAAAGGCCTGCGAACAAAAAAAACGCCCGGACGGCAACCTGTGGCAAGGATGCAATCCTCCGGTCGGGGGAGCTTTAAAAATTGGAGTGTGCAAAGCCGCGCCGGTCTTGATTGGATCGAGACCGGACCTGCGCAAACAGGATCTGTCAGCTTGCGGCCGGGGCGCCCGGCAACCCAAAGCATACCGCAAGCGGCCGGACGGTGTTCCGGGGGCTTGCCGGCGGCGACATGAAATGGAACCTGGCTTGACCCGCATTGCCGGCCGGCCTATTGTCCGTCCCATCCGCAGGTTCAATTGTCAACAATTTACATGTCTACAGGATTTCCCATGAAAGAAGTGCGCTCCGAAGTGGCCGGCAATGTGTGGAAGATCACCTCCGCCGTCGGCGACACCGTCTCCGAGGGAGACACCCTGATCATCGTCGAGTCGATGAAGATGGAGATCCCGGTCGAGGCCACGCGCAGCGGCGTCATCAAGGAGATCCGTGTGGCCGAGGGCGAGGCCATCGCCGAGGGCCTGGTCGTGGCCGTGATCGGCTGAAACCGGTCCGGCCACAGGATCCGCCATGAAACTGCTCGAGGGCGACGAAAGCCTGTACAGCCAGCATGAGGGTGCGGTGGCCTTCCGCCTGTTTGCGGACCGCCGTGAACCCACCCTCACCGTGCCCGAGCAGATCGCCGCCAGCATCGGCGAGCGCATCCTCGATGCAAGGCTGGCCCCGGGCGAGCGCATTCTCGAGCAGGAACTGGCCGACGAATTCAAGGTCAGCCGTGGTCCGGTTCGCGATGCCCTGCGCATCCTCGAGCGCGAGCAGCTGGTCACGATCCTGGCGCGGCGCGGCGCCATCGTCACCGGGCTGAGCGCGCAGGAAGTGCGCGAACTCTTCGAGATCCGCGGCGGACTGCACGAACTGGTCGCGCGACGCACCATTGCCCAGCGCAATCCGGAACTGCTGGCGGTCTACCGGGCCGGTGTCGCCCGGCTCGAGAAGCTGGCCCAGCTGCGGGATGACGGCGGCCGCTACGCCGAAACCACTTACCGGCTGGTGCTGATCGCAGCCCGGATGTGTGGCAACGATCGCCTGTATCGCATGCTGTGCGCACTGTCCCTGCAGACGCTGCGCTACTCCAAGCTCGGCCTGGCCTCGCGCGAACGGCGCCAGAAATCAGTGCTGCTGTGGCAGCAAAGCTGCCGCGCCCTGGAGCGCGGCGAAGCCGAGCGCTACCTGCAGCTCACCCGTCAGCGCATCGCCGCCTCGGGCGAGGAAGCCATGCGCCTGATCGAGGCCGACCCGGGGCGCTACTGCCCGCCCCTCAAACCCAAGGGAAAACACGGATGAGCGGACCCCTGCAAGGCCTCCTGGTGCTCGAGTTGTGCAGCACCATCGCCGGGCCGGCCTGCGCGCGCCTGCTGGGCGACTTCGGCGCCGATGTCATCAAGATCGAACCGCCCGAGGGCGATGGCGTGCGCCAGATGGGTCGCCATGTCGGCGACATCTCGCTGTACGCCGCGACCATCCTGCGCAACAAGCGTTCGGTCACCCTCGACCTGAAGACGCCTGAAGGACGCGAGCTGGCCTTTGCACTGGCCAGCAAGGCCGATGTGCTGGTCGAGAACAACCGGCCCGGCGTGCTCGAGCGGCTGGGGTTGGGCTACGACGCCTTGTCCAAGGTCAATCCTGGCCTGGTCATGACGCGCATCAGCGGCTATGGCCAGAGCGGTCCCTACGCGGCGCGCCCCGGCTACGGGGCGATCTGCGAGGCGGTCGGCGGCGTGCGCCACATGACCGGCCATCCCGATCGCCCGCCCGATCGCGTGGCGCTGGCCACCACCGACTACCTGACCTCGGTCTACGCCGCCTTCGGCACCCTGGCCGCCTTGCGCGAGCGCGAGCGCAGCGGCCTGGGCCAGGTGGTGGATGTGGCCCTGTACGAGGCCGCCTTTTCACAGATGGAGGCCTATGTGCCGGCCTATGACAAGCTGGGCATCGTTCCCAGCCGCGAGGGGCCCAACCTGCCATCGATGGCGCCCAACAGCCTGTATCCCACCCGTGATGGGGCCTGGGTACTGATCGCCGCCAACAGCAACCCCACCTTCCTGCGCCTGCTGCAGGTGATGGGCCGCACCGATCTGCTGCAGGACGAGCGCTTTGCCAGCATCCGCAGCCGGGGCGTCAAGGAAAACATGCGGGCGCTGGACGAGATCATCGCGCAGTGGACGCGCCAGTTCGATGCCACCGAGCTCGAGGAAAGGGTGCGCCAGGCCGAGGTGCCGACCTCGCGCGTCAACACCCTGACCGAGATCTTCCAGGATCCGCACTTTGCGGCCCGCGACATGATCCGCGACGTGCCCCATGCCCAGTTGGGCAGCACCCGGCAGATCGGCATCGTGCCGCGCCTGTCGCGCACACCCGGCAGCATCCGCCACAGCGGCCCCGATCTGGGTGCCAACACCGACACCGTCCTGGCCGAGCAGGCCGGGCTCAGTCCCGAGCGCCTCGCGCAATTGCGCCACCAGGGCGTCCTGGGCAAACCCACTGGAACCCCATGAACGCCGCCCTTCCCCCCGAAGCCAGCCCCAACCCCGACGACGGCGAATGGGCCCTCGAGCTGGCCGAGTTGCGCCTGCGCCGCCAGCAGGCCGCCGCCATGGGCGGACCCGAGGCACTCGCCCGACACAAGGCCTCGGGTCGCATGAACGTGCGCGAGCGCATCGACGCGCTGCTCGATGAGGGCACGTTTCGCGAAGTCGGCCGCATCACCGGCAAGGGCCATTACGACCAGGACGGCCACTTCAAGTCGCTCGATCCGGTCAATGCCATCATCGGCACCGGGCGCATCGACCAGCGCAAGGTGGTGATCTCGGCCGATGACTTCACGCTGCGCGCCGGCTCGTCCGAGTCGACCATCTCCGACAAGTGGGTCTATGCCGAGCGCATGGCCGAGCAATTGCGCCTGCCCCTGATCCGCCTGGTCGACACCGCCGGCGGCAGCGTCAAGCTGCTCGAGAAAAATGGCCACGCCAAGATCCCGGGCTATCCCAACTGGCCGGTGGTCTCGCTGATGCGCAGCGTGCCGGTGGTTGGCATTGCGCTGGGCGCCTGTGCCGGCCTGGGCGCGATGAAGGTGCTGGCCTCGCATTTTTCAGTGATGGTGCGCGACCAGGCGCAGGTGTTTGCCGCCGGCCCGCCGGTGGTCAAGCAGGCCTATGGCATCACCATCGACAAGAACGACCTGGGCGGCTCGGATGTACATCGGCGCAATGCCCTGGTGCACAACGAGGCGGTGGACGAGCAGGACGCCTTTGCCCAGGCGCGGCGCTTCCTGTCCTACCTGCCGCGCAATGCCTGGCGCCTGCCCGAGCGGGGCGAGACGGGCGATGCCCCCGATCGCGCCGACGACTGGCTCAAGAACGCCATCCCGCGCGACCGGCGCAAGGTCTATGACCCGCGCAAGATCATCGCCAGCATCTTCGACCAGGGCTCGGTGTTCGAGATCGGCCGCTGGCAGGGCGGCGCCATCATCACGGCGCTGGCGCGCCTGAACGGCTGGCCGGTCGGTGTGCTGTGCAGCGACCCCAAGATTTCCGGTGGCGCCATGACCCTGAACGCCGCCTGGAAGATGGAGCGCCATGTGCAGCTGTGCCATCAATTCGGCCTGCCGGTGATCAACCTGGTGGACCAACCCGGCAATGCCACCGGTCCCGAGGCCGAGCTGGCCGGCACGCTGCTCGGTGCCCTGCGCGTGCTGATGACCATCGAGGAGGCCCGAGTGCCCTGGGTGTCGATCATCATGCGGCGCGCTTTCGGCCTGGCCGGCGGCCTGCATGCGCCCAAGCACTTTCCGTCCCTGAACCTGCGCTTTGCCTGGCCCAGCGCCCGCTGGGGCTCCATTCCCGTGGAAGGCGGCGTTGCAGCCGCCTATCGCAAGGAAATTGCCGCCGCCGAATCGCCAGCCGACAAGCAGGCCGAACTGGAGGCCTATTACAACCGGCTGGGCTCGCCTTTCCGGACGGCCGAGCATTTCAGCGTGCTCGACATCATCGATCCGCGCGAGACCCGCGCCCTGCTGTGCGACTGGATCGAGGATGCGCGCGAGTTGCTGGAAACCGACCGGGCGCAGCGCACATGAACCTCAGCCCGGTCCGCTCACTCATGACCCGCCGCCACTTGCTGGCCGCCGCCGCAGGCCTGGCGCTGGCCCCGGCCGCCCGGGCCCAGCCCGGCTGGAAGCCGAACCGCAACATCGAGTACATCGTGCCGGCCGGCCCGGGTGCGGCGCTCGACGGCGCGGCCCGCCAGATGAAGGAGATCCTCGAGCGCCGCCAGTGGATCGGCAGCAACCTGCTGGTCACCAACCGCCCGGGCGGCTCGGGCACGATCGCCATCAACACGCTGCTGCAACACAATGGTGACGGCCATTACCTGACCACCTACACCCATTCCATGCTCAACCATGCCCTGATCGGGGAGGCCAGCGTCAGCTGGCGCGACCTGACCCCGATCGCGGTGCTGTTCGAGGAGGCGATGGTGGTGGCGGTGCGTACCGAGGCCGAGATCGGCGATGCGCGCGATCTGGTCGCACGCCTGAAGAAAAATCCCGGCGCCTACCCGATCGGCGTGGCCACCTCGGTGGGCAATCACATCCATGCCGCGATCGCCCTGCCCCTGAAGGCGGCCGGCGTGGACGTCAGCAAGCTGACCGTGGTGCCCTTCAAGTCCTCGGCCGAATCGATGACGGCCCTGCTGGGGGGACATATCGCGATCGTTTCGGCCTCGGCGCCGAATGTCGTCACCCCTCTGGGCGGGGGCCGCATCCGCGTGCTGGCGACCGCCGCCGCCCAACGCCTGGGCGGGCCCCTGGCGGCGATCCCGACCTGGCGCGAGCTCGGCGTGCCCGCCAGCTACACCTCGGTGCAAGGGGTGCTGGGCCCGAAGGGGCTGAGCCCCGAGCAGATCGGCTTTTGGGAGGGTGCCCTGCGGCAACTCAACGACAGCCCGGAGTGGCAGCAATTCCTGGTGCGCCAGCACTGGCGTGGCAACTTCATGGGCTCGGCGGAGATGGCGCGCTTTCTTGGTGCAGAGTCCCAGGCCGCGCGCGGACTGCTGGAAAGCCTGGGCCTGCTCAAGCCGCGCTGAAGCCGCCGCGGCGGGCCCGATTCCGCTACACTTGCCGCCAAGGGCCGGGCTTTTCTCAAAAGCCAGGCCTGTACAGCAATAATTGGAGAAGACATCTTGAGACATTCCGTCAAGCGATCGCTGATCGCCGCGGCTGTGGCCGCCTGTTCCCTCGCCGGCTTCACCGCCCCTGCCAGTGCGCAGGAAAAGCTCGTCGTCTGGTTCACCAAGGGCTTCTATCCCGCCGAGGATGCCGCCCTGAACACGATGATCTACCGCTATGAGCAAAAGACCGGCGTCAAGGTCGAACTCTCGCTCTACGCGACCCAGGACATCATTCCCAAGACCGTCGCCGCGCTCGATTCCAAATCGCCGCCCGACGTGTCCTTCGGCGTGACCTATGACTTCCAGACCGCCGGCAAGTGGGCCAGCGAGGGCAAGCTGCAGAACCTGGACAGCATCGCCACCAAGATCAAGGACCGCATCACGGCCGACACCCTGGCCACCGCCAACCTGATCGGCCCGGACGGCAAGAAGGCGCATTACGCGCTGCCGGTGTACCGCCAAACCATCCACGTCAATTACTGGAAGGACATGCTGGCCGAGGCCGGCTTCAAGGACAGCGATATCCCCAAGGGCTGGAACGAGTACTGGAACTTCTGGTGCGACAAGGTCCAGCCGGCCTATCGCCAGAAGACCGGCAAGCGCATGTTTGCGATCGGCCATCCGATGGGCGTCGACTCCACCGACTCGTTCTACAGCTTCCACCAGTTCATGCTGGCCTACAACGTGAAGCTGGTCGATGACAGCGGCAAGGTGCTGGTCGACGACCCCAAGAACAAGGCTGGCCTGGCCAACTCGCTGCGCGACTACTCGGCGATCTACACCAAGGGCTGCACCCCGCCCTCCTCGACCAGCTGGAAGGATCCCGACAACAACGTCGCCTTCCACAACCGCACCACCATCATGACCCACAACGCGACCATCTCGGTGGCGGCCAAGTGGCTCGATGACGCCAACAATGCCTCGCTCAAGCCCGAGGAGCGCGCCGCCGGCAAGAAGGCCTACGAGGAGCAGATCGCCACCACCCCGTGGCCGAACAAGCCCGACGGCAAGCCGATGAACTACCTGCAGGCGGTCAAGCTGGTGGTGGCCTTCAAGGGCGCCAAGAACGAGGCCCGGGCCCGCCACTTCCTCGAATTCATGATGGAAGACGCCAACCTGATCCCGTACACCGAAGGCTCGCTGGGCCGCTGGTATCCGGTCAGCAAGGCAGGCATGGACCGCGACTTCTGGAAGGCTGATCCGCATCGCCGTTCGGTGGATACCCAGTTCCGCGCCGGCACCTCGGTGTTCCCCTTCGTCTACAACTGGCGCTTCACCAGCCTGAACAACGAGAACGTCTGGGCCAAGGGTGTGAGCCGCATCGTCAACGACAAGTGGACGCCGGAGAAGGCAGCCGACGAGCTGGTGGCACGTATCAAGGAAGTGGCGGCCAAGTAAGGCTGCTGCACGCCTGAGCTGAACGTGACCTTGACGCAAGCCATGCCACGGGTGCGCAGCGCATGAGCGCCGCCACCCTGGAAGCGGCAAAGGCGCCGGCTGCCCCTGCGCAGCCCGGCGCCGCCAGCGCACGCAGCGGACCCTATCGGCCAGCCTCCTGGAACCGGGTGGGCTGGCTGATGGTCACGCCCTATCTGCTGGTGTTCGCGCTGTTCGTGGTCTATCCGGTCACCTACGGCTTCTTCCTGGCCCGCCACCCCGAGAGCTACGTCAAGCTGTGGGCCGACCCGATCTTCGCGAACGCGGTCATCAACTCGGTGCTGTTCCTGCTGGTGGTGGTGAACCTCAAGTTCATCATCGCGCTTTTCCTGTCCGGCTTCTTCACCCACGAAAAGCGCTGGATCCGATGGGTCTCGCTGCTCTTCATCCTGCCCTGGGCCGTGCCCTCGATCCCCACCATCCTGTCCTTCCGCTTCATGCTCAATCCGGAGTGGGGGATCATCAATTCGATCATCTTCAAGCTCACCGGTGCGGACGGCCCGAACTGGCTGAATGACCGCTGGATCGCCTTCTCGATGGCCGGCCTGGTCCACATCTGGAAGTCGCTGCCCTTCTGGACCCTGATCCTGTTGACCGGTCGCCTGGCCATCTCCAAGGACCTGTATGAGGCCGCATCGGTCGACGGCGCCACGCGCTGGCAGCAGTTCGTGCATATCACCTGGCCCTCGATCGCCAGCCTGTACCTGACCTGCACCATCCTGTCCATGATCTGGACCCTGGGAGACTTCAACTCCGTCTACCTGCTCACCGGCGGCGGCCCCTCTGACCTGACCCATGTGCTGGCCACGCTGGGCATCCGCTACCTGCGCCTGGACCAGGTCGACATGGCGATGGCCACCATCGTCGTGGCCATGCCCCTGATCCTGCCGCTGGTCTACTTCATGATGAAGCGCCTGTCCAAGGCACCGGACGAAACCTGAACCCATGAACCCGACCATGCACCAGGCAAGAATCCAGCCGCTGCCGTGCCAGGACCGCTCATGAGCAGCGCAGCTTCTGCAAAGCCTTTCAACTGGCGCGGGCTGCGCGAAGAGGCCGGGCTGTGGCTGATCGCGATTCCGGTGCTGCTGTGGACGCTGATCCCGATCTACCACATGCTGCTGTTCGCAATCTCCAAGAAGGACAGCGCCTTTGCCGGCAAGCTGTGGCCCGATGAGCCGACGCTGCGCAACTTCGGCCTGGTGTTCCGCGAACAGCACCACTACCTGAACCACTTCTGGAGCCAGCTGGGCAGCTCGGTGCTGATCGCCTTCATGACCGGCCTGCTCACCCTGGCCATTGCCACCGGCACGGCCTTTGCCATCAGCCGCCTGAAGCTTCGTGGCGGGCGCTGGATCATGAACTTTGCCCTGTTCACCTATTTCATTCCGGCCGCCTTCCTGGCCGTGCCGATGTACAAGGCGATGGGCATGTACGGGCTGCTCAACAGCCGCGCCGCGATGATCCTGGCCATGGTCACCCTGGCCTCGCCCTATGCCATCTGGGTGCTCAAGCAGGCCTCGGACCGCCTGCCAGCGGAACTCGACGAAGCGGCCATCATGGACGGGGCCAGTGCCTGGCAACTGTTCCGCCTGGTCTACCTGCCGCTGATGGTGCCCAGCCTGGTGGCAATCGGCACCTATGCCGTGCTGCTGGCCTGGAACGAGTACCTGTACGCCTTCCTGCTCATGTCCAACGAGAAGGAAGTGACCCTGTCGGTGGCGCTGGGCCTGTTCATGGCGGCCGACGACTCGCCCTGGGAACTGCTGATGACCACCGGCTTCCTGTATGCGCTGCCGCCCGCGGCGATCTACTACGCCTTCAAGAAGTACATGGTCTCGGGCCTGACGGCGGGCGCCGTCAAGAGCTAGGGAAGGTCCGCAAAACCTCTCGCGCCCGCGGCGGAGTCTTTGCGGACCTTCCCTAGACCCGGATCGCCGCCGCTCCCCAAAGGTTGAAGGCCTTGTAGTCGAAGCGCCAGTGCCCGGGCGCACGGCCGAAGGGGACCGACTCGAGTTCGGCCGAGATCTCCACCATGCGGCCATCCGGATCGTTCACGAAGATGAACAGGTTGTTGCCCACCCCGTGGCGGCCTGCCCCCCAGAAGATCTTGGTGCCGAAGCGGGCAAAGTGATCGCCCCAGTCGCGAATCCCGTTCCAGTCCGGGGCCTCGAAGCTGAAATGATCCAGACCCGGCCGGCCGTTGGCAAACAAGGCCAGCAGGTGGTGCTCATCGGTGGTGCGCAGGAAGACCGAGCGCAGCTTGCGATCGTCCCCGGTGACATAGTCCGACAGGGCGAAGCCAAGCTGGTTCTGATAGAAGGCGCTGAGCTCGCCGATCCTGGCGGAGCCCAGCCCGAAGTGCTGCAGTCGTGCCGGCAGGATGCCCGCCCTCGGCGCGACCGCCCGGTGCCGCTGGCCGCGGCCAAACACCAGCCGGTTGCCTTCCGGATCATCCAGGGCCAGGGCCTCGAGAAATACCGGATGCCAGTCCAGGCGGCGGGCCCCCATGCGCTCGAGCAGGGCGCAGGCCGCGCGCCAGCGCCGGGCAAACACCTCGATGCCGATCTCGCCGAGCGCCGCCGTGTTCGACGGCGAGAGCAGCACCTGGCGGCCCGGCCCGCGCAGCAACACGGCACGCTCGGCCTCGAAGCGCTGCTCGACCACCGGGAAGTGGGCCGGTACCTGGTCCGGATCCATCGGCAGCACCTCGCCCAGGCCGACCTGTTGCTGATAGAAGGCCTGCATGGCCGCCATCTGAGGCGTCAGCAGGTGGATGTAGGACAGAGTGCTCATCAAGAAATCCCCGCGATACCCGCGCGCCCAGCACGCGTCAGGCCCGTATTGAACCACGCCCCCGTCATGTCACCGGGCCCCGAATGCCTGCCCGCTCCAGGGCGTCGCGACGATTTCGGTGCCCGCGCCCAACTGCCGGGCAAACCCGACTTTCGCGTAGGGTCACAAGGTGCTATTGTTGCGAGTCCCGAATAGCTCGGGCGCCGACCCTGCAATGCCAGGCGGGTCGACGTGACATCCAACAAGAGGAGACTTCATGGCCACGAATTTCACGCTGAACGGGCGTCCCGTTTCAGCCAACTCTGACGCGGACACGCCCCTGCTGTGGGTGATTCGCGACGAACTGGGCCTGACCGGCACCAAGTTCGGCTGCGGCGCGGCCCTGTGCGGCGCCTGTACCGTTCATGTCAACGGCCAGCCCGGCCGCGCCTGCGTCACGCCGGTCTCGGCCATCGCCGGCCAGTCGATCGCCACGATCGAGTCCCTGGGCAGCACCAACACGCATCCGCTGCAAAAAGCATGGATCAAGCATGACGTGCCCCAGTGCGGTTACTGCCAGTCCGGCCAGCTGATGGCGGCCAGCGCCCTGCTCGCCAAGAACAAGAACCCGTCCGACAAGGACATCGAAGAAGCCATGAGCGGCAACCTGTGCCGTTGTGGGACCTACGGTCGTATCGCAGCCGCCATCAAGGATGCTGCGGCCGAGATGCGTGGTTAAGGAGAAAAGCACCATGACCATGAATCGTCGCGAATTCGTCAAGACCAGCTCCGTCGCCACCGGCGGCCTGATGCTGGGCGTCAGCCTGCAGATGGGTCCCAAGGTGGCCCAGGCGGCAGGTACCGTGTACACCCCGAATGCCTGGGTGCACATCTCCGATGACAACATCATCACCCTGATCTCGGCCCGCTCAGAGATGGGCCAGGGCGTGTACACCTCGATGCCGATGCTGATCGCCGAGGAACTGAACGTGCCGCTGTCCAGCGTGCGCGTCGCCATCGCCCCCCCGGGTGCGGCCTACGTCAACGCCATGCTGGGCGCCCAGATCACCGGCGGCTCGACCTCGGTGCGCGAGGGCTGGGAAAAGCTGCGCGTCGGCGGTGCCCAGGTGCGCGAGATGCTGCGTGAAGCCGCTGCCAAGAAGTGGAATGTGCCGATGGCCCAGGTCAAGGCCGAAGGCGGCATGCTGACCGGCCCGGCCGGCCAGAGCGCCACCTACGGTTCGCTGGCCGGTGATGCCGCCAAGCTGAAGGTGCCCGACAAGGTCGCCCTGCGCGATCCGAAAGACTTCCGCATCGTCGGCAAGAAGGCCACCCGCCTCGACACCCCGATGAAGGTCAACGGCACCGCCCAGTTCGGCATCGACGTCAAGCTGCCCGGCATGGTGTATGCCTCGGTGCTGCAAAGCCCGGTCATCGGCGGCAAGCCCAAGTCCTTCGACGGCAGCAAGGCCAAGGCCATGCCCGGCGTGATCGACGTGGTCGGCCTGCCCGATGGCGTGGCGGTGGTCGCCGATACCTACTGGCGTGCCCGCAAGGCCCGCGACCAGGTTTCGGTGCAATGGGATGACGGCCCCGGCGGGTCGCTGTCCACCGCTGGCATGTGGCAGGGCCTGCGCGATGCTGCCCAGAACGGCAAGCTGTTCCACGTCAACAGCAGCGGCAATTACGAGTCCGCCGTAGGCGGTGCCGCCAAGGTCCTCACCTCGGACTACACCGTGCCCAATCTGGCGCACGCACCGCTCGAGCCGATGAACTTTACGGCCGACTTCAAGAACGGCAAGATCCGCCTGATCGGACCGACCCAGTTCCAGCAGGGCGTGGCCGGTGCCATCGCCGCCGTGCTCGGCATCAAGCCTGAGGACATCACCGTCGAGACCACCTTCCTGGGTGGCGGTTTCGGCCGTCGCCTGGAGCTGGACTTCGTGCTCCAGGCCGCCCTGACCTCGAAGGCCGTTGGCCGCCCGGTCAAGGTGCTGTGGACGCGCGAAGACGACATGACCCATGACTTCTACCGTCCGCTGGCGCTCAACCGCCTGCGTGCCGGCATGGACAGCAACGGCAAGGTGGTGGCCATGGCCCACCAGGTGACCTCGCAGTCGATCACCCAGCGTGCCTTCGGCCTGCCCAAGGACATCGCCGACCCGTTCATGCTCGAAGCTGCGGTGGCGCCTTACGAGATCGCCAATACCAACCACAGCCTGGTCATGCATGACACCGGGCAGCGGGTGGGCTACTGGCGCTGCGTGAGCCACTACTTCAACTGCTTTGCCAACGAAGGCTTTGTGGATGAACTGGCCCAGGCCGCTGGCAAGGACCCGGTCGCGTTCCGTCTCGACATGCTGAAGGGCAAGCCGCGCTTTGCCAACGTCCTGCGCCAGGCAGCCGACCGTGCAGGCTGGGGCAAGCCCCTGGCCGCCGGCCGTGCCCAGGGCGTGGCCCTGATGGAAGGCTATGACACCTACATGGCCATGGTGGCCGAAGTGTCGCGTGGCAGCGATGGCGAGATCCGTGTCCACAAGGTGACCTCGGTCTCCGACATGGGCCGTGTGGTGAACCCCGATACGGTCGATGCCCAGATCATGTCCAGCATCATCTACGGTCTGAGTTCGGCGCTGTACAACGAGATCACCTTCGACAAGGGTCGCGTGCAACAGACCAACTTCGACAATTACCGTGTGATGCGCATGAACGAAGCACCGGTGATCGACAGCGTGGTCGTGGCCAGCACCGAGAAGCCCGGCGGTATCGGCGAACCCGGTACGGCCGTGTCGGTGGCTGCGGTTGCCAATGCGGTGTCCCGACTGATCGGCAAGCGTGTCCGCACCCTGCCGATGACGCCTGAGAAACTGCGTCAGGCCTGAGGCTTGAAGGCAGCCGGCTGACGCCGGGCTGCCGATGGCTTGAAGCCAGCCCGCTTCTTGCGGGCAGTGCTTCGGTTCACGAGCTGCAAAACGGCTGACCCCAAAAGGGTCGGCCGTTTTTCTTTGGGGGCTCAGGGTGCCGGGGCGGGCAAGGCGGCCGATGATTCCAGTGCCGAGCGATCCTCCCGCTGCCAGCGACCGAACCAGCGGGCGTGGCGGATGACCAGCCAGGCGCCGGCGCCGGAGCCCTCCATCGCCAGCAGGTCCGGGCCGAAATCCTCGGCCGCCGGGGCCTTGCCGGTCATCACGTCGAGCATCTTCAGGCCCACCGTGGGCCGCGGATGGAAGTCGCTTCGGTACCAGTGGCCCTGGACGGCCGGTCGCAGGATCCCTTCGAGCACGACCGCATTCGGATAGAAAAAGTCATGCAGGTGCAATTTGGCCCTGCAGCCCTGGCGCGCCTGCTGGAACAAGGCCAGGGTGGCCAGCTTGCGGGCCAGGATCTTGCGATGTCCCTTCTCGGTCCAGAAGCTGCTGGCGTGGTGCGGCGTGTAGTACGCATGGACCTGCAGCGGCCGCGTGCAGACCGCCTGCAAGGCCTGCCGCAGCCAGCCCAGGTTCTCCTGTTGCGCCGCGATGTCCTCGTCGCCGGCGGCCGCGTCGGGCAGTGCGGCATCGATCGCCAGGGCCTGACCCGTGGGCAGGATCTGTGCCTTCATCATGGCCAGGGATGCGGCATGGGGGGCATACTGGGCGCGATCATAGGCGCGCAGCAGGCTTTGCTTGGGGCGGCCCTCGCGCGCCTGTTCCATCATCTTGAGCGAGGACACATTGGAGGCAATCGCGGCGCCGGACAGGGTGGTCGCAAAGAAACGGTGCCAGTCCCTCAGGGGCGTCGGCTGGCCATCGGCGCGCACGCTCAGGATGTCCTCGTTGAAACCGTATTGCGTCGGCGGGCGCCGCTGATGGGTGGAAAAGGAATCCAGATTCAGCAGGACGGTATCGAGGGTGCCCAGCGCCAGCGCCGACTGCAGGAAGCGGAAATTCTCGTAGGGCTGGGCACCGGAGGCGGCAAAGTTGAAGAATTCCCGTCCGAAGTAGGTGGATACTTCCTCGTAATCAAAGGCATCACGGGCCCAGGAGGCGCCAAAGGCCGCCACCCGTGGACGCAGCCGGTCGAACAGGATCGGCTTGTAGGTACGCTCCCAGCCGACGTTGTTCTGCAGGATGCGCTGGTTCTGCGGCGAGGCAATCACATCGAGCAGGTGACGGTTGACGCCGGCCACGACGGCAAACAGCAGGGCCGTGGTCAGCCCGAAGACGCGCAGGTGGCGCCAGCCCAGTTGGCGTTGCGCGAGCGCTTGGGGAGCAGGCGACATCACGGGCTCAGAACTGGAAGTAGATGAAGGGGCTCAGGTTCGACAGGGCGAACCAGGCGATCGAAAAGCTCAGGGCCGCCAGCACGGCCCAGCCGGCATTGAGCTTGTAGGCCCAGCCCGGTGCACGGGCTGCGCTGGCCGAATCCGGGCCGCCCACCGCGCCACCCACCTGGCCACCCACCTGGCCACCCACCTGGCCACCCACCGGGCCGCCGATGTAGCGCCCGGCATGCAGGTAGGCATCAAAGCGCTGGAAGATCTGCGCCGTGTTGGGCAGCAACCAGGCCAGCAAGAAGTACAGCCAGATGAAGGTGACCACGCCATAGGTGGTGGGCGTGAACGAGACATGGGTCGTCAGCCCGAGCATCGCCTTGACGATGCCCAGCGCCGTGGCCAGGTCATTGGCCCGGAAGAACACCCAGATGAAGGTGACCAGCACCCAGGTGATGACCACGGCGATCAGGTGGCGCAGGCTGCGCGCCAGCCAGGAACGGCCACCCAGCCAGGCCGAGACATCGATCCCGGCCTTGGCCCAGGCATGGTTGACCACCAGCAAGGCCCCGTGGAGCATGCCCCAGACCACGAAGGTGATGTTTGCGCCATGCCACAGGCCGCCCAGGGTCATCGTCGCCATCAGCGCCAGCAGGGTGCGCCACCAGCCATGGCGGCTGCCGCCCAGACTGATGTACAGGTAATCGCGCAGGAAGCTGGACAGGCTGATATGCCAGCGACGCCAGAACTCGCGGATGCTGGCCGCCTTGTAGGGCGAAAAAAAGTTGATCGGCAGGCGAAAGCCGAACAGGAAGGCCAGGCCGATCGCCATGTCCGAGTAGCCCGAGAAATCGAAATAGATCTGGAAGCTGTACGAGGTGGCCCCGACCCAGGCATCGAGCAGGCCCAGGGGCAGGCCCTGCGCCGCGGTGTTGAAGACATGGTCTGCATACGGGGCGACCTGGTCGGCCAGGATGGTCTTCTTGAACAGGCCCGCCGAGAAGATCGCCAGGCCGATCGCCACATGCCAGGGATCCAGGCGCCAGGACCGGCCCTCGGGCCGCTGTGCACTGCGCCGCTCGCGCATCTGGGGCAGGAAATCGGCCTGGGTCACGATCGGGCCGGCGATCAACTGAGGGAAGAAGGCGATGAAGAACAGGAAGTCGGCAAAGGGCACCTGCCCGACCTTGCGGTGATAGGTATCGACCAGAAAGCTGATCTTCTGGAAGGTGATGAAGGAGATGCCAATGGGCAGCAGGATGTGCTGCAGGGGCAGCTTCAGCCCCAGCCCCCAGTTCAGGCTGGTGATGAAGAAGTCCAGGTACTTGTAATAGCCGATCAGGCCCAGGTTCAGGGCCACGCCCAGCGCCATCCAGCGCCAGGCCTTCGCGGCCGGTGCCGCAGGGTCAGCCGGAAGGTGATGGCGGATACGGCCGGCCAGCGCATAGTTGACCAGCACCGAACCCATCAGCAGCAGCAGGTAGGCCGGGATCCAGAAGCCGTAGAACACCAGCGAGGCGGCGGTCAGGAAGTGCTTGGCCCAGGGCTCGCGCCAGCGCGCGATCAGCCCGTAGCCGGCCAGCACCAGCACCAGGAAGACCAGGAAGGCGTGCGAGGAAAAGACCACTCAGGCACTCCAGGTGGGGTGGGCGCACCGCGTGACGGCAGGCAGCGGGCGCAGGGACGGGCCGCGCACGTTCAGCGCACCACCCACAGCATCAGCTTGCTTTCCTTGCGCAGGCCCACCTTCTTGTCGGGGGCCGGCAGCACGACGGTCTGGTCCGGCCACCAGTCGCCCATGTCCCAGTCATGCGACACGATGCGGGTGCCAGGCTTCAGGCGCTGCAGCGCGGGGCGCAGCTTGAGGTTGACATCGGGCAGCAGGTACAGGGTGATGACGCTGGCCTGGGTCAGGTCGGTATCGAACAGGTCCTGGATCGCAAACTCGACCAGATGATCGACCTTGGCCGCCCGGGCATTGTCGCGGCTGCGCGCCACCAGTTGCGGATCGATCTCGACCCCCTTGCCACGGGCACCGTGGCGCAGGGCTGCGGTGATCGGGATACGGCCATCGCCCGAGCCCAGGTCGAGCAGGAAATCCTTGTCGGTGACCTGGGCCATCTCGAGGATCTTGAGCACGACATTGTCGGGCGTGGTGACAAAGGGCACGTCCAGATCCTGCACCACGGGCTGGAGCGGCGGCGGGCCGGGGACCCAGCCCTTGCAACCAGAGGCCGCCAGCAACGCCGCACCGGCCAGCGGGGCCTTGAGCCAGTGGCGACGGGACGGGCGCCGCGCCTGGGGGACGGCCGGGGGGGCTACCAGGGCAGTGTCCAGGGGAGTGGCCGAGGGGAAGGCCGCAGCGGTGCCGGCTTCGGCGTTCAACAGCGGGGAGCCGCTTGCAGCATCGCGGCCCGGGGCCGCACGCGAGGAAAACTTCAACACCATGCTCCTGGATCAGCCGCGATGGCCGACCTTGAAATCGTTCTGTCCGCTGCGGTCCTGGCCACGCAGCAACCACAGCGGGCGCGTCGCCCAGTTGACGCCGACACCGGTCTTGCCCGCCGAGGGCGTCCAGTCGCGCACCAGTTGCGACGTGCCCGGCATGTAGCGCAGCGCGACACCGGTGCGGCGCTTGCCCGAGGTGTTGGCCGCTGCGCCATGGATCATGAACACATCATGCATCGACATCTGGCCCGGCTGCAGCTGCAGGTCGACGGCGTCCGACTCGTTGAAGCTGCCCTCGGCCATGCGCTGGTTCAGGGTCAAGTCCTCGCGGTCCTCATGCAGATGCGGGTGCAGGTGCTGGCCCTTGTGCGAGCCGGGGATCACACGCAGGCAGCCATTCTCGATCACCGACTCTTCGAGCGCCACCCAGACGGTGCAGGTGGCCAGCGGCCGGATCGGCCAGTAGTGGCCGTCCTGATGCCAGGGGGTCTCGTAGCCGGTGCCGGCCGGCTTGCAAAAGACATGACAGCCCCACAGGATGATGTCCGGCCCGATCACCTGTTCCACGAGATCGAGAATTTCCGGGTCCTGTGCCAGGGCGAGAAAGTCCCGGCTGCCCTTGACGCCTTCATCGTTGCGCCCCTCGATGTGGGCGCTGACCAGTTTCTCGGGGCGCACCCCCGGGTTGTCGCGCAGCAACTGCTCGAGCGATTCGCGCAGCGCATCGGTGCGCGCCTGCGACAGGCGGAATGCGGGGACGACATAACCCTGATCCCGATACTGCTGGATCTCGGCGAAAGAGAGTGCTGCCATGACGGTCATCCTTAAAATGGGGGTTCCCGAAATCGGACGGATGCCGGCAATATAAGCTAATCTGCTCTTCGATCCGGTCGCGCATTCTCCCATTGACCCTTTCACCGTACCCCACCCACTTTCTCTGAATAGGCCCGCCGTGAACCTGAGCGAACTGAACCACTTCATCCGACAGCAATGGGATCAGGACATCCTGCCGCGCCTGGTCGAGTATGTGAAGATCCCGGCCAAGTCGCCGGCCTTCGATGCCAGCTGGGCCGAGCACGGCCATCTGGCCGCCGTGATCGCGCTGGCCCGGGACTGGGCCACCAGCCTGCCGGGCAAGCTGGGTGGCCAGCAGGTGCTCGGCGGCTTGACCCTCGAAGTGGTCCACATCGAGGGCAAGACGCCCTGCATCTTCTTCGACCTGCCGGCCACGCAAGGGCTGGGCAGCGCGCAGACCGTGATGTTCTATGGTCACCTGGACAAGCAGCCCGAGATGAGCGGCTGGCGCGAAGGCCTGGGCCCCTGGATTCCAGTGATCGAGGATGACAAGCTGTACGGCCGCGGCGGCGCCGATGACGGCTATGCCCTGTTCTCGGCCCTGACCGCCCTGGCGGCGGTCGACCTGCAAGGTGCGGCGCGGCCGCGCTGTGTCGGCCTGATCGAGACCTGCGAAGAGAGCGGCAGCTTCGACCTGCCCGCCTACCTGGACCTGGTCAAGCCGCGGCTGGGCGATGTGCGCCTGGTGATCGGCCTGGACTCGGGCTGCGGCAACTACGACCAGCTCTGGGTGACCACCTCGCTGCGCGGCCTGGTCGGTGGCGTGCTCTCGGTCGAGATCCTCGATGAGGGCGTGCACTCGGGCATGGCCAGCGGCATCGTGCCCTCGTCATTCCGGATCGCCCGCAAGCTGCTCAACCGCATCGACGATGTCGACAGCGGCCGCGTGCTCTCCGAGGTGTTTCATGCCCCGATTCCGCAAGAGCGCCTGCAACAGGTGCGCGAGACCGGGGCGATCCTGGGCGATGCCACCTGGAAGGCCTTCCCCTGGGTGGGCTGCTCGCATGAACCCATCGGCCCGGGCGGCAAGGCCGGCCAGCCGATGCACGGCGAGAACACCGCCGCGCTGCATGCCATGCCCACCAGCACCGATCCGGTCGAAGTCCTGCTCAACCGCACCTGGCGACCCGCCTTGTCCGTCACTGGTGCGGCAGGCCTGCCGCAACCGGATGCGGCCGGCAACGTGCTGCGCCCGCGCACCGCCCTGAAACTGTCGATGCGCCTGCCGCCCACCGTCGATGGCGACAAGGCCAGTGCCCACCTGAAACAGTTGCTCGAAGAGAACCCGCCCTATCAGGCCCGTGTCAGCTTCAAGGCCGACTGGGCCGCCACCGGCTGGAATGCACCGGCCACCGCGCCCTGGCTGTCGCGCCTGCTGGCCGATGCCTCCCAAAAGCATTTCGGCAAGCCGGTCGCCTTCATGGGCGAAGGCGGCACGATTCCCTTCATGAACATGCTGGGCGAGAGCTTTCCGCAGGCCCAGTTCCTGATCACCGGGGTGCTCGGCCCCAAGTCCAATGCCCATGGCCCCAACGAGTTCCTGCACATTCCGTATGTGAAGAAGCTGACCGAGGCGGTGGCCAGTGTGGTGGCAGGGATGGCGACCGTGACCCGCTGATCCCTGAAGACGAGCTTCGGTCACGACCCCTCCAGCACCATTGAGGTTCCTGACATGAGCGACGACGCCTTCAACCCCGACTATGTGATCCACAGCGACGAGGAGCCGCGCCGGCTCGACCGGCAGGCGGCCATCTACGGATCGCAGGACGATCTGCAGCACCTGCGTCCCGCCAGCGGCGAGCACCTGCTGGATGCCGGCTGCGGCTCGGGCAGCATCAGTCGCAGCATCGCCCGCCATCAGCCCGGGTGCAGTGTCACGGGGGTGGACCGCGAAGCCCGCTACATCGAATACGCCAACCGTCAGGCGCGCTCGGAGGGACTCGGCAATGCCCGCTTCGAGGTGGGCGATGTCACCCGTCTGCCCTTCGAGAACGGCCGCTTCGATGTCGTCTGGTCCAAGCACCTGCTGCAATGGGTCGCCCAGCGCGAGCAGGCCCTGGCCGAATTCAAGCGCGTCACCCGCAAGGGCGGCCGCATCGTGTGCTGCAACTTCGACCGCTTCTGTCTGTCCCAGTACCCTGTGGATGAGCGTACCCAGGGCGAGCTCGAGCAGTGGTTTGCCGCGGCCCACAAGGCCTTTGGCTTTGACAACGACCTGGGCCGGAAGCTGCCGCACCTGTTCAAGGCCCTCGGCCTGCAGGACATCAAGGTAAATTTCATTCCGGACCGCGCCTTTTCCGGCTTCGGGGGCGATCCTGAAAAACGCTGGAACTGGGAAATGCAGTTCAACAGCGCCTTTCCGTTCAGCGTCCAGGTGTTCGGCGGTGAAAAGGCGGCGCGCGCATTCACCGACCGGGTGATCGACCGCCTCAACGATCCGGACGTCTACCTGTACTGCACGCTTTTCTATGTCGAGGGCACCGTCGCCTGACGGCGATCGCAAAGCCCGGTGACGGATCGGCCGCGGCAGGACCACCTGTCCAGGCGGCCGGCACGGCGACCCTGGTCCGGTACTGCTGCTAAACTCGCGGCCCGCTGCCCGAAGGTCCGCCGTGTTCAAGAATCTCGTTCTCTTTCGCCTCTCGCCCGACTGGTCCACCACGATCAAGAAGGTCGAGCAGCAGCTCGAGCCGCTGCGCTTTCTCGAGTGTTCACCCTCGCAGGACAAGTCGATCGGCTGGGTCCCGCCGCGCGGCCATGAAGACGGCGCCCTGATCGAGTCGGTGGGCGGCCAGTGGATGCTGCGCCTGATGATCGAGACCAAGGCGGTACCCGGTGCCCTGGTGCGACGCCTGGCCGACGAGCGCGCCGCCCAGATCCAGCAAAGCGAGGGCCGCACACCGGGGCGCAAGGAGATGAAGGACCTGCGCGACGAGACGCGCCTGTCGCTGCTGCCGCAAGCCTTCAGCAAGCGCAGCACCACCTGGGTCTGGATCGATCCCAAGGCACGCCTGCTGGTGCTCGATGCCGGCACCGATGCCCGCGCTGACGAGGTCGTGATCCTGCTCAACAAGTGTTTCGATGCCCTGGGCATGCAGAGAATGCAGACCCAGGCCTCGCCGGCCGCCTGCATGTCCGCCTGGCTCACCGAAATGGAGGGGCCGGCAGGCTTTACCGTTGATCGCGATACCGAACTGAAGGCCCGCGATGACAGCCAGGCCGCCGTGCGCTACGCCAAGCACGCCCTGGACATCGACGAGGTACGCGCCCATGTCGAAGGCGGCAAGGTGCCGACCCGGCTGGCCCTGACCTGGAACGAACGCATTTCCTTCGTGCTGACCGACAAGATGCAGATCAAGCGGCTCAAGTACCTGGAGGGTGTCTTCGATGCGGAAGATGCGGCCGATGCCGACGAGCAGTTCGACAGCGATGTGACCATCACCACCGCCGAGCTGGGCCGGATGATTCCGGACCTGCTCGATGCCCTGGGCGGCGAGCAGATCTGATTCCTGGCCAGGCCAGGCGGCCGCCGCAGCGCGCCCAGCCGGGCCGCGTGCCGAAGGGTCCCACCGCTGCGTCTGTTCGCTGCATCGCGTCACCCCAAGTGTGGGAACATCGGTGCTTGCCTGAACCCAAGGATGCCTGATGCTGTTTCCGACCACACTGGTGGGCAGTTTCCCCCAGCCTGACTGGTTGATCAACCGCGAGAAGCTGGCGGGCCAGTTTCCGCCGCGGGTGCGGGCCCGCGAATTGTGGCGGGTGGCCCCCGAATTCCTCGAGCAGGCCTGGGACGACGCCACCTTGCTGGCCATCCGCGCCCAGGAGGACGCCGGCCTCGACATCATCAGCGACGGCGAGATCCGCCGCGAGAGCTACTCGAACCGGTTTGCGACCGCGCTCGATGGCGTCGACCTGGACAACCCCGGCACGGTCATCAACCGCAACGGGCTGCCGGTGCCGGTGCCGCGCATCGTTGGACCGATCCGGCGCCTGCGGCCGGTCGAGGTTGAAGACCTGAAATTCCTGCGCGCCCACACCGACCGGCGCGTCAAGATCACCGTGCCCGGCCCCTTCACGATGAGCGAGCAGGCGCAGGACGACCACTACCATGACGGCGAGGCGGTCGCCATGGCCTATGCGCGGGCGGTGCGCGAGGAAATCGCCGACCTGTTCGCGGCCGGCGCCGACATCGTGCAGATCGACGAGCCCTGGATGCAGTCGCGGCCCGACAAGGCCCGCCAGTACGGCCTGAAGGCGCTCAATGCGGCGCTCGAGGGCATCGAAGGCGAGACCGCGGTGCACATCTGCTTCGGCTATGCCGCGGTCATGAATGCCAAGCCCAGCGGCTACTCCTTCCTGTCCGAGCTGCGCGGCTGCCGCTGCCGCCAGGTGTCGATGGAAACCGCCCAGCCGAATCTGGACTGCTCGGTGCTGGGCACCCTGGGCGACAAGCGCCTGATGGTCGGCTGCATCGACCTGTCCGACGAGACGGTCGAAAGCGTCGACACCGTGGTGGCGCGCATCGAGAAGGCCCTGGCCCATGTGCGCCCCGAGCAGGTCATCCTGGCGCCGGACTGTGGCATGAAATATCTGCCGCGCGCCTCGGCCGATGGCAAGATGAGGGCCATGGTGGCCGCGGCTGCAAGGCTGCGCGAACGCTATCGCTGATCGCACGGGCCCACGCAAGCCAGATCCCCCGAATTCTTCCCAGAACCCCAGCACCCCAGCCTCCGGAGAACCCCATGATTGAATACGACGCCGTCGACATCGCCCAGGGCGTCATCGACCGCATGAGCGACTGCAAGGATGCGCGCTTCAAGCAGATCATGACCAGCCTGATCAAGCACCTGCACGCCTTCGCGCGCGAGGTCGACCTGACCCCCGAGGAGTGGATGACCGGCATCCAGTTCCTGACGGCCACCGGCCAGATGTGCGACGAGAAGCGCCAGGAGTTCATCCTGCTGTCCGACACGCTGGGCCTGTCAATGCTGGTGGTGGCCCTGGACCAGGCCCGGGCCGCGGCGCGCCTGAAGGATTCGCCCGGCGCCAGCATGCCCACCGAGGCCACCGTGCAGGGCCCCTTCTTCTGGGAGGGCGCCCCCAAGCTGCCGCTCGGCGCCGACCTGGCCGAGGGCAAGGACACCGTGCCCACCCTGTACTCGGGCAAGGTCACCGACACCTATGGCAAGCCGATCGCCGGTTGCGTGCTCGACGTCTGGTCAGGCGATGACCATGGCCTGTACGACCTGCAAAAGGGCGAGAATGCGCCGATGGACCTGCGCGCCCAGTTCCGTACCGACCAGGACGGCCGCTACCACTACTGGTCGCTCAAGCCCTCGCTGTACCCGGTGCCGGTCGACGGGCCGGTGGGCAAGATGCTCACCCGCATGGGACGCCACCCTTTCCGCCCCGGTCACATGCACACCATGCTGCGGGCCCCCGGGCATCACACCCTGGTCACCCATATCTTTGTCGGTGACAGCCAGTACCTGGATTCGGACGCCGTGTTCGGCGTGCGCAACAGCCTGATCGTCGAGTTCAAGCAAAAGCCTGCGGGCACCGCGCCCGATGGCCGGGTCATGACCGGCCCCTGGGCCCATGCCGAATACGATTTCCGGCTGGCCCCTGTCTGATTCCCCTGCCACAAGAACAACGCGAGGAGACCCCATGAACCCATCCAAACGCCATATCGCCCGCGCCGGTGCCGCCCTCAGCCTGTCCGCCCTGCTGCCCGCCGCTGCGCGTGCACAAACCGGCCCGATCCGGATCGGTGGCACGCTGGCACTGACCGGTCCGCTGGCCGCCACCGGCCTGACCCACAAGCTGGTGGGCGAGATCTATGTCGAGCAGCTCAATGCCCGCGGCGGCCTGCTCGGGCGCAAGGTCGAGTGGGTGCTCAAGGATGACCAGTCCAAGCCGGAGCTGGCCCGCACGCTGTACGAGCAGTTGATCACCGCCGACAAGGTGGACCTGCTGATGGGGCCGTATGCCACCGGTGCCATCCTGTCGGCGATGGGCGTGGCCCAGCGCTACAACAAGGTGCTGGTGCATCACACCTTCGGCATCCCCTCGCTGGCCAAGTACGAGATGGCTTTCCCGGCCTGGTCGCTGGGCTCGGACCCGGGCAACACGGTCCCGACCACGGTCTTCGATGCCTTCGCGTCCCTGTCCAGGCCGCCCAGGACCATCGCCATCGTCACCAGCAAGTTCCCCTCGATCCATTTCATGTCGCTCGGTGCCCGCGAGGTGGCGAAAAAGCGTGGCCTGCAGGAAGTCCTGTTCCTGGAGTGGGAATTCGGCAACCGCGACTTCGGCCCGATCGCTGCCCGCATCAAGGACGCCAAGCCCGACCTGGTCTGGATGGGCGACATCGGACTGGAGGGCAACATGCTGCTCGACGCGATGAAGAAGATCGACTACACCCCGCCGCTGCACTTCCACACCTATCCGGCACCCGGCCCGATGACCAAGTCGGCCGATGCAAAGCATGCGGTCTCGCTGACGATCTTCGAGGAGCATGCCCCGTTCACCGATGGCACCACCGCCCGCAACTTCGTCAAGATCTTCAACGAGCGCGCCGCCAAGGCCAACCTGCCCGACACCACGGTCGAGGTGCAGGCCGCCGCCTCGTACTCGGCCTGGCAGATCCTGGAGGCCGGCGTCGTCGGGGCCAAGAGCCTTGACGACAAGGCGATCGCCGCCTTCCTGAAGGCCAACAAGGTCGACACCATCCATGGCCAGCTGCGCTTCAACGGACTGGGCAACTATGGTGACGACCTGATGAAGGTCAAGCAGGTGCAAAACGGCAAATGGGTCGTGGTGTGGCCGCAGAAATTCGCGCCCCCGGGCACGCGACTGCAGGCGCAGTGATCCTGCCGCCCGAATGATCGCGAACCACGCCCGCCGCCCATGACGATGCCCAGCCTGAACCTGCTGCTGCAATCGGTGCTCTCGGGCATCTTCATGGGCAGCCTGTATGGCCTGATCGGCCTGGGGCTGGGCCTGACCTGGGGACTGCTGCGCCAGATCAACCTGGCGCATTTCGGCTTCGTATTCCTGTCGGCCTATTGCAGTTATCACATGGCCAGCGTGTGGAAGATCGACCCGCTGCTCACCCTGCTGATCCTGCCGCCCCTGTTCTTCGGCCTGGGCGTGATGATGCAGTGGCTGCTGGCGCGCTTTGCGATCACGCCCTTCAATTCGCTGCTGGTCACCTTCGGCGTCACGGTGATGATCGAGAGCCTGGTCCAGGGCCTTTGGACCGCCGACTTCCGGCGCCTGGAAAGCCACTACAACGACCAGAAGTTCGTCATCGCCGGCCTGTACTTTCCGGTGCCCGAACTGATCACGCTGGGCATCGCCCTGGTGCTGTGCTTCGGGGTGTGGGCGGTCATGCGCCATACCGACTGGGGCAAGGCCTTGCGGGCCATGGCCCAGGACGCCGGCATGGCCACCGCCTTCGGCATCAACCAGCGCCGCCTGTCCTTGCTGCTCGCCGGCCTGTGCGCCACGCTGGCGGCGGTGGCCGGCGTGTGCCTGGCCCTGATCTTCACCCTCACGCCCTCACAGATCTTTGCCTGGGTGGGGGTGGTGTTTGCCGCCGTGATGCTGGGCGGCCTGGGCTCGGCGCTCGGTCCGCTGGCAGCCGGCATCCTGATCGGTGTCAGCGAAGCGGTCACCATGGCGGTGGCGGCGCCGGCCTGGGCACCGATCGTGTCCTTTTCCCTGCTGATCGTGATGCTGCTGGTCCGCCCCGACCGGCGCATCGCCTGATCCAAGGTCCACCGGACAGGCCCGCATGCAAAAGAACCTGTGGGGCATCCTGGCCGCCGGCGCCGCCCTTGCTGCCGTGCCCTGGTTCGGCCTTCCGGCCTTCTATCAGTCGCTGCTCTACCTGATCTGTCACTGGTGCATCCTGGCCCTGTCCTGGAACATCCTGTCCGGCTATTCGGGCTATTTCTCCTTCGGCCACGGCGCCTTTTTCGGCGTCGGCGTGTATGCCGCGGCCGGGCTGTCAGCCCACCTGAACTGGCCCTTCCTGGCGACGCTGCCCGCGGCGATGCTGATCGCGGGCCTGCTCGGGGTGCTGCTCGGGGCGGTGGTATTCCGGGTCCGATCGGTGCGCGGCGAACTGTTTGCCCTGCTCACCCTGGCGGTCACCTTCGTGATTGCCACCATCGTGCTCAACACCCGCATCGACGGCGGACCCGGCATCTCGCTGGCCGGGGTGGCGATTCCGAAGCTGGGGCCCGATGCCGCCTCCTCGATCTACCTGATGGCCCTGGCCGGTGCGGTACTGACCGCCCTGGTGGCCTGCAAGGTCCACGGGGCCAAGCTCGGTCAGGGCCTGTTCGCGATTCATGACGACGAGGACGTGGCCGAGGTGATGGGGGTGCCCACGCTGCGCTACAAGCTGGTCGCGCTGGCCCTGTCATGCAGCTTTGCCGGCCTGGCCGGCGCCATCCACGCACTCTTCATCAACTATGTGACGGTGGGCGAGACCTTCAACATCACCGTGCCGCTGACCGTGGTCCTGATGAGCGTGCTCGGCGGTTCGCGCTTCTGGGCCGGGCCGATCGTCGGGGCCGTGTTCATCACGCTGTTGCTGTATGCCTTCACGGCCGGCAATTCGGCGGTGCTGGGGCGGGCGGCCTTCGGTGCGGTGCTGGTGATCGTAATCCTGTTCATGCCCGAGGGGGTGCTGGCCATGTGGCAGCGCTGGCGCGGCAAGGCGGGCGCCGCCGCAACCCGCACCGGCCAGGCGCCCACCGAGGCGCATGAAGCTGGGCATGGGGCCGGGCACGAGGCCAGGCACGAGGCGGCGCTCGTCGAGGGCGCCGAGGTCCGGACCAGCCGCCCGGCCACCCGCCCCGTCATCGACCGCAGCAAGCCCCTGCTGCAGGCCCGCGACCTGGCCAAGTCCTTCACCGGCGTGCGCGCGCTCGATGGCGTGACGCTGTCGGTCTACCCCGGCGAGATCCTCGGCCTGCTGGGCCCCAATGGGTCCGGCAAGTCGACCTTCATCAATGTGGTCAGCGGTCATTTTCCTGCCACCTCGGGTTCGGTTCTCTTCGAGGGCCGTGAACTGACGCAACTGCCGCCCCACCGCGTGGCCCATGCCGGCATCGCCCGCACCTACCAGATTCCCCGGCCCTTTGCCCACATGACGGTGCTGCAAAATGTCGCGCTCGTGGCGATGTTCGGATTGCGCGCACCGGGCCAGGCCCAGGCCACCGAAGACGCCTGGCGCTGGCTGCACTTCACCGGCCTGGCCGACAAGGCGCACGAGCTGCCCGAGGCGCTCAACCTGCACCAGCGCAAGTTTCTTGAACTGGCCCGTGCCCTGGCCGCACGCCCGAAGCTGGTGCTGCTCGATGAAGTGCTCTCGGGCCTGACGCCGAGCGAGATCAATGAGGCCATTGCCCTGATCCGGCGCATCCGCGACCAGGGCACCACCATCGTCTTCGTCGAGCATGTGATGCATGCGGTGATGGCCCTGGTCGATCGCATCGTGGTGCTGCATCATGGCCAACTGCTGGCCGAGGGCGAGCCGCGCAGCGTGATGGCCGACCCGGCGGTGGTCAAGGCCTACCTGGGCGGCCAGCTGATCGACGGGAGTGAGCATGCTTGAGGTCCGCAACCTGCAGGTACGCTACGGCGCCGCGCCGGCCCTGTGGGGCCTGGATCTCGATGTCGGGGATGGCGAGCTGGTCTGCGTGGTCGGCCCCAACGGCGCGGGCAAGTCGACACTCATCAATGCCATTGCCGGCCTGCACAAGGCCCATGCCGGCCATCTGCGCTTCCAGGGACAGGACATCTTTGACCTGCCCAGCCACCGTTTCTGCGAAGCCGGCATCGCCCTGGTGCCGGAAGGCCGGCGCCTGTTCGTGCAGATGTCGGTGCTCGAGAACCTCGAACTGGGCAGCTTCATCGGCACGGCACGGGCCCGACGCGCCGCCAGCCTCGAGGAGGTCTTGAGCCGTTTCCCGGCCCTCAAGCCCAAGCTGCAGCAGCCGGCAGGGTCGCTCTCCGGCGGCCAGCAGCAGATGGTCGCGATCGGCCGCGCACTGATGGCCCGGCCGCGCCTGCTGCTGCTCGATGAGCCCTCACTGGGGCTGGCACCGCTGATCGTCGAGGAGATGTTCCGCGTCATCCGCGACATCCATGCCCAGGGCACCGCGGTGCTGCTGGTGGAACAGAATGTCAGTGTCGCCCTGCAACTGGCCGAGCGCGCTTACGTGCTCGAGGAAGGCCGCATCGTTGCACAGGGCGCGGCCGATGAATTGCTCGGTCGGCCCGAGATCCGCAAGGCCTACCTGGGCTTGGGCTGAGTGTGCAAGCCTACTTGAACACCACCGTCTTGTGGCCGTTGAGCAGGATGCGGTGTTCGGCGTGCCACTTGACGGCACGGGCGAGCACCAGGCATTCGGTATCACCGCCCAGCGAGGTCAGCGTGTCGGTGTTCATGGTGTGGTCGACACGGGCCACGTCCTGCTCGATGATCGGGCCCTCATCGAGGGCAGCGGTCACGTAGTGCGCGGTGGCACCGATCAGCTTGACGCCGCGGTCATGCGCCTGCTGGTAGGGCTTGGCGCCCTTGAAGCTGGGCAGGAAGGAGTGGTGGATGTTGATCGCCTTGCCCTCGAGCTGGCGGCACAGGTCATCGGAGAGCACCTGCATGTAGCGGGCCAGCACCAGCAGTTCCGCCCCTTCGGCGCGGAAGATCTCCAACAGGCGGCTTTCGGCCTGCGGCTTGGTCGCCGCGGTCACCGGTACATGGTGGAAGGGAATGTTGTAGGAGGCGGCGAGCTGATAGAAATCGCGATGGTTGGAGACGATCGCGCGGATGTCCAGGTTCAGCAAGCCCGAGCTGTTGCGAAACAGCAGGTGATTCAGGCATTGGCCATGCTTGCTCACCATCAGCACAGTGGGCGTCGGGCGGGCCGCATCGAACCACTGCGCCTTCATGGCAAAGCGGGCACGTACCGGCTCGAAGGCCTGGGCCATGGCATCGAGGGCCACCGCCGTACCCCCGGGCATGTCGAACTGCACCCGCATGAAGAACAGGCCGGTGGTCTTGTCGTCGAACTGGGCGGCCTCGACGATGTTGCCGCCCTGCTCCATCAGGAAACCGGTAACGGCATGGACGATGCCGCGCTGGTCGGGGCAGGACAGCAGAAGGATGTAGGAAGCACTCATGGGCTTGATTTTCTCACGACCCCCGCCCCTACGTTGCTGGCTCCCTGCCAGGCGGCCGACTGGAAGAACGAATGGCCCGCCAGCCAGGCCTGCAGCATCGGGGTGGCATCGAAGCCCCAGAAGATCGGACTGACCGCCTCGGGGGCACCGTCCTGCGCCGGAGTCGTGACGAGGGCACTGGGCACGCCGAACAGGCCACGCGCCAGGGCCTCATCGGTATTGCGCCGGATGATGTCCTTGACCGCCGGGGCCTCGAGCGCCTCGGGACTGACGCCGTATTCAGCCAGCAGCGCGGCCCACGGTCCGGGCTCGTCCGGCAGGTGGCCTTCCTCCCAGACCCAGGCATAGAGGCGATGGATCACCGGCCGGGTGCTGCCCAGCAACGCACACAGGCGCAGCAGCGGCAGCGGGTTGAAGGGATGGCGCGGCGGCCAGGTCAGCTTGAGCCCCTCCTGGTGGGCCAGCCAGGCGATCTGCTGGTAGGTCCAGGTGCGCTTGGTCTCCATCTCGGCCGGACCCTTCTGGCCCCAGTGCCTGAGCAGGCCGGCAAACAGGATCGGCTTGCAGTGCAGCTCGGCCTGCCCGGCAAAGTGCTCCAGGCGCGTGCTCTGCAGCCAGGCATAGGGGGAAATGAAATCGAAGTACCAGTCGAGGCGGCGCATGGGGGCTCCTGGGGGGCAGACGGCGCCGCTCGCGCGGCCGGGCGGGTAATGCCGCCAGGCCCGCCAGCAAGGGCGAGGGTCAATCCGGCGGACAGTGTAGCGGCGCCCCCGACAGGTCGCACCCGTGGCATGCTTGGGAACGGGTGTTTCGGGGGGCTGCGCAAGCCTGCCGTGTGCCCGGCATCGCAAGCGCCCCTCTGCCCACCAGGAGTTTCCATGCCTGACCTTCATGCACTGTGCTGCGGCCGGCTGCGCTTTGACCGCAGCGTGTTCTTTCCGGGAGAAGCGCCCGGCGCGCTGGCCACCGTGCCGGTACCGGCCTGGCTGGTACGTCATCCCAAGGGCATCCTGCTGTTCGACACCGGCATCGAGTGCGCCGCTGCCGCCGATCCGGTCGGCGTGCTTGGCAAGGGCATCAGCAGCACCTTTGCCATGGCTGGCGCGGCCCACGAGAACCCTGTCGACCAGCTGGCCCTGCTCGGCCTGCGGCCCGAGGACATCACCCACGTGGTCAATTCGCACCTGCACTTTGACCATTGCGGCTGCAATGCCCTGTTCACCCGGGCGCGCTTTCTGGTGCAGCGCGCCGAGATGGTGGCGGCACGCGCCGCCCCGCGCGTCTATCCGGCACGCGCCTGGGACCATGCACTGGACTATCAGCTGATCGAGGGCGAACACGATGTGTTTGGCGACGGCACGGTGCTGTTGCTGCCCACGCCCGGCCACACCCCGGGGCATCAGTCGATGCGGGTGCAGGTGGCGCGCGATGCCTGCTTCATCGCGACCGCCGATGCCTGCTACTCGGAAGAACACCTGCAGCGCGACCTGCTGCCCGGCGCGGTCTGGCAGGCGGACACGATGCGCGAGTCGATGCAGCGGCTGCGCCGGTGGGGCGAGCAGGCGGGCACCACCTTGCTGTTCGGGCACGACGCCGCGCAGTTTGCGCGGCTGGGGCCGGCGCACAAGCCGCTGCTTTGAGGCCCGGGGCCTGAAAGCGAGGGATTGCGAGGCGCAGAAGGACGTTCCCTAGCGACCGGCCAGCGCCGCCAGCAGGGCGGAAAGAGCCGCACTGTCCGGCTCTAAGGCTCCCTTCAGGCCGATCAGCACCAGGGCATCCGGTCCGACCAGCCTGGCCTCGCCGATGACTGCACTCAGGGGCTCCACCGCGCAGCGCTGCCCGACCTGCTGCAGCAGCAGGCGCTCCTGTGGCGCCTGCTGATCGCGCAGGAACCCCTTGGCACGCACCAGGGCAGGCTCGGCCCGGGCCATGGCCTGCAAGGCCTGGCGCACGGCCATCAGGTCCACCGGGGCCTCGAGTTCGATCGACAGGCGATCGAAGAGCGCGTCACCGGTGGCACCGGAGGGTCCCGGCAGACTGGCCTGCGTGGAAACCAGCCCCTGCTGCAGGCGCTGCGGTACCGGCCGCCAGCGGCCATCACCGTCGGGCCGCAGCAGGCCCGCCCCGCCATGGGCAGGCGAGGGGTGACGGTCCGTCTCGCCCAGCAACCAGTCGCAGTCATAGGCCTGCCGTGACAGGGCCAGGACCGGCTTGCCCGGCACAAGCGCCTGCATCTGTGCCCCATCGATCGCAGCGGGCGCATCGGTCTTGGTCAACAGCAACCAGTCGGCCTGCTGCAATTGCTCGCGCACGGTCTCGCCGACATGGCGGTCGGCCAGTCGCTGCAGGATGTCCGCTGCGTCGGCCAGCACCAGGATCGAGGCGATGCGGAACTGCTGGGTCAGGGTGATCGACTGCGCCAGCGGGCGGGGCAGTGCGACGCCACTGGTCTCGACCAGCAGGTGGTCGAAAGGCCGGGCACCGGGCGCCTCGCCCAGCGCGGCGATCTGGAACAAGGCCTCCATGAAATCACTGCCGATGCTGCAGCAGACGCAGCCGCCGGCCAGGTTCATCACCGTGTCGCCCTGCGACTCGATCAGCGCCGCATCGATGTTGATGTCGCCGAAATCGTTGACCAGGATCGCGATGCGCCGTTCGCCGCGCGTGCGCAGGCAGGCATTGATGAGCGTGGTCTTGCCGGCGCCCAGGTAGCCGCCGATCACGGTGACCGGGATCGCGGGCATTTGCACCGGTGTCAGTCCGCCTGGAACACGCGCCCGGCCTGTACCGTGCCCCAGACCGGAATGTCCTTCAGCGCATCGGGTGCGACCTCGAAGGGATCCTGCCCGAGCACCGCAAAGTCGGCCTGCTTGCCGCACTCGATCGAACCGATCTCGTGATCCAGCTTGAGGGTGTAGGCCGGCCCCAGCGTGATGGCATGCAGGGCCTGGGCCACCGATATCTTTTCGGCATCGCCCTGGGTGCGGCCGGATGCGGTCTTGCGATTGACCGCGCACCAGGCGGTGAACAGCGGCCCCAGTGGTGTCACCGGTGCATCGGAGTGGATCGCCAGGGGCACGCCCTCTGCCAGCGCCGTGGCACAGGCATTCATGCGCAGCGCCCGCTCCGGGCCGAGCGTGAGCGTGTAATGGGCATCGCCCCAGTAGAAGTGATGGTTGGGGAACAGGTTGACCGCCATGCCCAGCGCCTTCATGCGCCGGAACTGGGCCGCATTGATCATCTGGCCATGCTGCAGCGTGAAGCGATGATCGCCCACCGGTTGCTGGCCCAGTGCCCATTCGAGCGCATCGATGGCCATCTCGCTGGCCTCGTCGCCATTGGTGTGGGTATGGATATGCACACCCTTTTGAAGGGCCAGCAGATAGGCCTGGCGCAACTGCTCCGGTGCGGTGTACCAAAGGCCATTGGCCGCGCCGTTGTAATAGCCGGGCCATTTGAGGCGCGCTGAAAATCCCTGGATCGAGCCGTCGGCCACCGCCTTGATGATGCCCAGGCGCAGCCGGTCCGTGGACAAGGCCTTGAGCTCGAGTGCGCGCGCGATCAGCTCGGGCGCCGGCTGCGTCAGAAAGCGCAGCAGCGAGACCACGCGCAGCGGAAAGCCCTCTTCGCCACAGACCCGCCGCATCATGCTCACCGCCTCGTCGGGCATCGGATTGGCCAGATCGGTCGAGGTGGTGGTGCCAGTGCGTACGGCCAGGCGGGCATAGTCGCGCAGGCCGCGCTCGTCGCCGGCATACACCTCGCGGTCGATGCCCAGCGCCTTTTGCACCATGTACATCGCCTCAGGACCTTTCATCTCGCCAGTGGGCATGCCATCGCTGCCCAGCGGCACCCCGGGATGATCGATGCCGGTGCGAAGCAGGCCGGAGCGGCGCAGGGCTTCGGTGTTGGCGTTGATGATGTGCAGGCTGGCATGCCACAGGCCCACCGCCTTGCCACCGGTGATCCGGTCCAGGTCGCCACGCTGACAGCGGGCGCCGCCAAAGTAGATCGGATCAAAGCCCCAGCCCACCAGTTTTTCATCCTGCGTGGCGCGCGCCGCCTCGGACAGCCGCTCGACCACCGCATCGAGACTCTTGCAACCGGGCCAGACCTTGCCATCGGGCGCCATGCGGTCGAAGTAGCCGCAGTACACGAAGCGCCACAGCACGCCCTCGATCAGGTGGGCATGGCCCTCGACCAGACCCGGCATCAGCACCTTGTCCGCGAAGCGGGTATCGAGCGTGGCCGGCCCCCAGCCCTTGAGCGACTCGAGGCTGCCCACCCCCAGGATCCGGCCGTCACGCACCGCCACATGGCTGGCACGCGGCTGGGCCGGATTCATGGTCAGGATGCTGCGGGCGCTATAGATCGTGGTGGCTGTCATGGTCGTTCAGGTTCCGGAAAAAAAGGGCCCGGGGAGGGCGGGGCAAGAGGGCGGCAGGCAGGTGCCCGCCCTGCGGGTCTCAGACCGGCTGGGCCAGGTTGCCGATGAAGTCCATCTTGCCCAGTTCCACGCCGTTGTGGCGCAGGATGGCGTAGGCCGTGGTGGTGTGGAACCACATGTTGGCCATCGCGAAATGCTTCAGATAGGTCTCGGCCTTGTAGGTCACCGGGCCGCTGCGCAGGGTGATGGTGACGTCCTTGTCCTCGCTGCCATCGAGCTGCTCGGGCTTGATCGTCTTCAGGAAGGCGATGGTGGCGGCGATGCGCTCGCGAAACTGCGCCAGCGTCACCTCGCTGTCATCGAACTTGGGCGCCTCGACGCCGGTGATGCGCGAGATGCCCAGCTTGGCCGCATCGCAGGCGATCTGGATCTGCTTGGAAAAAGGCAGCATGTCCGGTGCCAGGCGGGCATTGATCAGCACCGAGGGCTCGATCTTGCGGGCGGTGCAAAAAGCCTCTGCCCGATCCAGGAAATGGCTCAGATTGGTCAGGGTGCGGATACAGACCGGCACGCTGGCGCTGTACATCGAAATGGCCATGGACAAATTGCCTCGCAAAAAAGTCGCGGCGCCCTTGGCGCCCGAAGTGTTGATGGCGCCAACGGCGCACGGAAGGTCGATAGCGCTGGAGGCGCCTGCGGCGGACTATACCCGGGGCGCCCGGGCGGCTCGCAGGGCTTGTCTCACAAGGGCCTGGAGAACGGTCACAAGCGCCGCTACCGCCAGGACGTGAAAGCCAGCAGCGGCTTCTTGATGCCGCCGTGCACCGGCACCTGACAACCCGGGCGGGGATAGCCCACCACCAGCAGGATCATCGGCTTTTCATTGACAGGGCGCTGGCAGATCTCGTTCAAGAAGCCCATCGGACTGGGCGTATGGGTCAGGGTCACCAGACCGGCATGGTGCAGCGCGGCCAATAAAAAGCCGGTGGCAATCCCCACTGATTCGGGAACATAGTAATGCTTGATCTTCTTTCCAGAGGGAGTGACCCCATACTTCTGGGCGAAGATCGCGATCAGCAGCGGAGCAGTTTCCAGGAACGGCTTGTCGGCATCGGTTCCCAGTGGCGCCAGCGCATCGAGCCATTCCTGGGGCGCCTTGCCCTCATAGAAGGCGCGTTCCTCGATCTCGGCCTCCTCGCGGATGCGTCTTTTCAGGGCCGGGTCCTGGATCACCGAAAAGTGCCAGGGCTGCTGGTTGGCCCCCGAAGGGGCGGTCCCGGCCGCCCGCAGGGCCTGCTCGATCACCTCGCGCGGCACCGGACGGCTGTCGAAATCACGCACCGAACGACGGCGCCGGATGTCCTCATGAAAGTCGCGTGCCCGCTGCAGCATCTGCTCGGGCGGGTACTCACGCCAGGCGGGCAGGGGTTCGAGCTGGAGGGCGGGCGGATTCTCGGGCATGGCAGCGGGCGGTGGCAGGAAGACAAGCGGATCTTAGCCAATGCCCCGAAGGACGGTACACGGCGGCACTGTGCCCTGGCCGACGGCCACCTGTGCCAGATTCCGCACTGTCTTTGCATGGACAGTCCGCGGCCCCCTGGCCGGCGTAAAATCGCTTCGGCTACTCCCCAGGCCCTCGCCACCGAGACCCACCATGACCGACTTGTCCAACGCCAGGCAACTGGCGCAGTACCGACCCACCCACAAGGTCCGCTTCGTGACCGCCGCCTCGCTGTTCGACGGCCACGATGCCTCGATCAACATCATGCGGCGCATCCTGCAAGGCATGGGCGCCGAGGTGATCCACCTGGGCCACAACCGCTCGGTCGAGGAAATCGTGACCTGCGCACTGCAGGAAGATGCCCAGGGCATCGCGATCAGCTCCTACCAGGGGGGTCATGTCGAATACTTCAAGTACATGATCGACCTGCTGCGCGAGCGCGGTGGCGAACACATCAAGGTATTTGGAGGCGGTGGCGGCGTGATCGTGCCGGCCGAGATCCGCGAACTGCAGGCCTATGGCGTGACCCGCATCTACTCGCCCGAGGATGGTCAGCGCATGGGACTGCAGGGCATGATCGGCGAGATGCTGATGCTGTGCGACGTCGACCTGACGCCCTACGCCCCCACCAGCCTGGCCAAGGTGCAGGGCCAGCTGGGCAGCCGCGAGCTGTCGCAGTTGCTGACCGCCCTGGAAAACGGCAAGGCCGATCCCGAGTTGCACCAGGCGATGAAGCATGCGGCCGACCTGACCAGGGTGCCGACGCTGGGCATCACCGGCACCGGCGGCGCCGGCAAGTCGAGCCTTACCGACGAGCTGATCCGGCGCCTGCGCCTGGACCAGGACGACCAGCTGAACATCGCGGTGCTGTCGATCGATCCCTCGCGACGCAAGTCGGGCGGCGCCCTGCTGGGCGACCGCATCCGCATGAATGCCATCAACCCCTGGCAGAACGGGAACCGCATCTTCATGCGCTCGCTGGCGACCCGCGAAGCCGGCAGCGAGATCTCGCAGGCCCTGCCCGATGTGCTGGCCGCCTGCAAGGTAGCTGGCTTCGACCTGATCATCGTCGAGACCTCCGGCATCGGCCAGGGCGACGCCGCCATCGTGCCGCTGGTCGATTGCTCGCTGTATGTGATGACACCCGAGTTCGGCGCCGCCAGCCAGCTCGAGAAGATCGACATGCTCGACTTCGCCGACTTCGTCGCCATCAACAAGTTCGACCGCAAGGGCGCCCAGGATGCCTTGCGCGATGTCGCCAAGCAGGTGCAGCGCAACCGTGAGGCCTTCACCGTGATGCCGGACCAGATGCCGGTGTTCGGCACCCAGGCCTCCCGCTTCAACGACGACGGCGTGACCGCGCTGTATCAGGCGATGACCCCGCGACTGGTCGAGTTCGGCCTGAACCTGAAGGTCGGCAAGCTGGCACCCGTCTCGGTTCGCTCCAGCAGCAGCGCCCAGGCCATCGTGCCCGCCACCCGGGTGCGTTACCTGGCCGAGATCGCCGAGTGCGTGCGCGGTCACCACCGGCGCGCGCTCGAGCAGGCCCGGATCGCCCGCGAAGTGCAGCAGCTGCGCGAGTCGCAGCGCATGCTGCGCTCGGCCAATCCGCACAAGCATCGCGCTCTCGAGGCGCTGGAAGAACAGGCCGCCCTGCGCGAGGCCCGGCTGTCCGCCGAGAGCCGCGAACTGCTGGCCGCCTGGCCTGGCCTGCGCGAGCAGTACAGCGCCGACGAGCTGGTGGTCAAGGTGCGCGACAAGGAAGTGCGCTCGTCCCTGATCCGCACCTCGCTGTCCGGCACCAAGGTGCGCAAGGTCGCCCTGCCGCGTTGGGACGACCAGGGCCAGCTGCTGCACTGGCTGATGATGGAAAACGTGCCCGGCAGCTATCCATACACCGGTGGTGTGTTCGCCTTCAAGCGCGAGGGCGAGGACCCCACCCGCATGTTCGCCGGCGAGGGCGACCCCTTCCGCACCAACAAGCGCTTCCGGATGCTCTCCGAGGGCATGCCGGCCAAGCG
Organism: Burkholderiales bacterium; assembly: GCA_029977705.1. Lineage (GTDB taxonomy): Bacteria > Pseudomonadota > Gammaproteobacteria > Burkholderiales > Burkholderiaceae_E > JAPOKJ01. Next base: position 68,859 of record JAPOKJ010000014.1, read on the forward strand.
CCTGTCCACCGCCTTTGACTCGGTCACCCTGTATGGCCAGGACCCGGCCATCCGTCCGGACATCTACGGCAAGATCGGCAACTCGGGGGTGAGCATTGCCACCCTCGATGACATGAAGGTGCTGTACTCGGGCTTCGACCTGTGCGCACCGAGCACCTCGGTGTCGATGACCATCAATGGCCCGGCCCCGACCACGCTGGCCATGTTCATGAATACCGCCATCGACCAGCAGGTCGAGGCCTTCCAGGCTGAAAAAGGCCGCGCCCCCAGCGCCGAGGAATACGCGCAGATCAAGAGCCGCACCCTGTCCACGGTGCGCGGCACGGTACAGGCCGACATCCTCAAGGAAGACCAGGGCCAGAACACCTGCCTGTTCTCCACCGAGTTCTCGCTCAAGGTGATGGGCGACATTGCCCAGTACTTCATCGCCCACAATGTGCGCAACTTCTACTCGGTCTCGATCAGCGGCTATCACATCGCCGAGGCCGGCGCCAATACGATCACGCAGCTCGCGTTCACGCTGGCCAAC
>JAPOKJ010000015.1 GCA_029977705.1 Burkholderiales bacterium
CCGATGAAGGACGCCGGGATTTTGAAGTACTGCGCCCAGTCCAGAATGATGAAGTCCAGCCCCGCCTGTGCACCGAGCAGTTCCGAGGCCACGACCAGCTTCCAGCTGATGGCAGAGGCCGCGCGCAGCGCCGTCATGATCGAGGGCATGGCCGCGGGGATCACCACCTTGAAGAATTGAGGCTTGCAATTGCATCAATATTGATGCAGTATGAAGCGTTAATTGATGCTATCCATTGTTCCAATGCGAACCACAGTAACCATAGACGACGAGTTGTACGCACGAGCGCTTGAAGTCGCTGACCCGTCGATGGATCGTGCAGACCTTTTTCGCGAGGCGATCAAGACCTTTGTGCGCGTTCAGGCGGCCAGGCGGCTGTCCAGCCTTGCGGGCAAAGGGGCGGACATGCAGCCGATTGCGCGTCGTCGACAGGAACCTCGGGCTTGAGCGGCATATTGGTGGATACATCCGTATGGGTGGATCACTTCAGGACTGGAAATGCCAGACTGGTCGAATTGCTGTTGACCGATCAGGTGCTCTGTCACCCCCTGGTGATCGGTGAACTGGCCTGCGGGACACCGCCAAACCGCGCCCAGACTATGGCAGATCTCGCATCGCTTCGGCCCGCCCATCAGGCCAGCATCGAGGAAGTCATTCGGTTTGTGGAAGACGAAGGGCTTGCGGGACTGGGATGCGGGCTTGTCGACATGCTCCTGCTCGCATCGACGATCATTACTTCTGGCGCCAGGCTTTGGACGCTAGACCGGCGGCTTGCCGTCCTTGCGCGGCGCTTTGATGTGGCTCATCGGCCTTGATCGGCGAAAGGCCTCGTGGTGAGACCTGGTGCGCCACGCCTCACCAGCCCTTCTTGCAGCCGCCGGACGGAGACAATGGGTCCCCGCCCCTGCCAATGCAACACCCGCCGCTGCACCGCAGACAGCGTCAACTCCCACAACAACCCGATCATCCCGATCAGAATGATCCCGATGAAGGTCGCCGGGATGTTGAAGTACTGCGCCGAATCCAGAATGATGAAGCCCAGCCCGGCCTGCGCACCGAGCAGTTCCGAGGCCACCACCAGCGTCCAGCTGATCGCAGAGGCCGCACGCAGCGCCGTCATGATCGAGGGCATGGCCGCCGGGATCACCACCTTGAAGAACAGCTGACGGGCATTCAGGCCCATGCTCTCGCCGGCGCGGATCAGCATCTGTGGCACCGAGCGCACGCCATCGGCGCAGTTGAGCACCACGTACCAGAAGGCAGCCATGAAGATCAGCCCGATCTTCGATGACTCGCCAATACCAAAGTAGAAGACGAACAGGGTCAGGAAGGCAATCGGCGGAATCGGACGGAAAAAGCCGATGATCGGGGCCACCACGGCACCGAGCACTTCATGGCGGCCGACCAGGATGCCGAAGGGCACGCCCAGGATGACGGCTGCCAGGAAGCCGCACACGGCCCGCATCACGCTCATGCCGACATGCTTCCACAGCGGCGAGCCGCTGTAGCCTTCGGCCAGCATGGTCTTGAGGGTGGCCAGCAGCTTGGCGGGGCTGGGCAGGGCGTCCTCGCGCACCCAGCCGGAGCTGGCCACCACCGCCCACACGATGATGAAGACGATCACCGAGGCCAGGCTGATCCAGCGCAGTCGTGCGGCCTGGCTCATGCCTGCCACTCCTCGCGCAGCATGCCCACGACCTGCGCGCGCAGGGCGGCAAAGGCGGGGTCACCGATCAGCGTGTAGTTGCGCGGCCGGGGGAAGGGCACCTCGATGGTGGCCTTGATGCGTCCGGGCCGGCGCGTCATCACATAGATGCGGTCGGCCAGGATCAGCGCCTCCTCGACATCATGGGTGATGAAGAACAGGGTGGGTTTGTATTCGGCCCAGACCTTGAGCACCACCTCGTGCATCACCACACGGGTCTGGGCATCGAGGGCACCGAAGGGCTCGTCCATCAGGATCACATCGGGGCTGGCCACCAGCACCCGGGCGATCTGCACACGCTGGCGCATGCCGCCCGAGAGCTGATAGGGGTAGTGATCGTTGAAGCCGGCCAGGCCGACACTGTCGAGCACCTGGCGCGCCTTCTCGTGCAGCGCTGCGGGCTCGGCGCCGCGCAGCTTGGGGCCCATGATCACGTTGTCCCAGACGGTCAGCCAGGGGAACAGCGCCGGCTGCTGGAACACCACCGAGCGCTCGGGGCTGGGGCCGGTGACCGGCACGCCGCGCACGGTCAGTTGCCCCGCGCTGGGCTTTTCAAAGCCCGCGATCATGTTGAGCAAGGTGGTCTTGCCGCAGCCGCTGGGGCCGACGATGCAGGCCACCTCGTGCTCGGCCACTCGCAGGTCGAAGCCTTCCAGCGCCACAGTGGGCGCGTCCGTGGCCAGCCGCCCGGGGTAGGCCTTGCCCAGCCCGGTGGCAATGATCAGGTCCTGGCTCATCAGGCGCTGCGCGGCGACCTTACTTGCCGAGCGCGAAACGCGCCGGACGGTTGTCGATGAATTGGGTGATGTTGCCGGTCTTCTCGATCACCTTGCCCCACATCGCCGGCCCTTCGACCTTGCTCTTGAGCAGCGCTGCGGCACCCTTGGCATGGTTGGCCGGATCGGCCAGGCTGACCAGGAAGTCGGGCTCGAGCTGGTTCTCGAGGGTGTACCACTCGACGCCCTTGATGATCTGGGTGGCCAGCGGACGCTCGACGCCGGCGATCGTCTTGATCGCATTGAGAGTGGGCTCGGGATCCTTGGCGTACATCTTCTGGCCCTCGGCCAGCACGCGCAGCATGCGGCCCACGCCTTCGACGTTCTTGCGCTCGGACAGGAACTTGGTGGTCATCGCAAAGCCGAAGGGATCGAGAAAGCCGATCTGGCGGTTGTTGATGATGCGGGTGGCGCCCTTCTCGATGGCCTGCGTGAGGTTCGGGTCCCAGAACCAGGCGGCATCGACATCGCCACCGGCCACCGCGGCCACCGCCTGCGGCGGTTGCAGGGGCACGATCTCCATGTCCTTGATGCCCATGCCCTCGCGCTGCAATTCGTGCAGGTGAGCCAGGTGCATCATCGAGCCGCTGGGCAGGGCGACGCGCTTGCCTTTCAGGTCCTTGAAGGTCTTGGCAGTGCTGCCCTTGGCCACGACCAGGCCTTCAATGGGGGAGTAGTCACCATAGGTATAGACCCAGCGCACATCCAGGCCGCGCGTGGTGCCCATGTAATAGGTGGGCATGCCACCCTGGGCCGCATCGATGCTGCCGGCCTGCAAGGCCTGGAAGGCGGCCGGGCCGGAGGTGAACTTGATCATCTGCAGATCGATGTTCTCGCGCTCGAACAACTGGTGCGCGATGCCGGCAAACAGCGGCACCGTGGGCACCGGCAGGTAGCCGTAGCGGATGGTGATGCGCTCGGGCTTGCCCTGGGCCCGGGCGGGGCGGGGCAGCAGGGCGCCCGACAGGGCTGGGGCGAGGGCGGCCAGGGCCAGCAGGGCCCGACGTTGGTGGACTGGGGTGTTCATGGGGGTCTCCTGGGTTTGGGCGGGTGTCGCCGTCTTGCGCCCCTGCTCTTGTGACCCCATCTTAGGTCCAGGCCCCCGACCGCCGGCGCGGCGGCGATGGCCGAATGGAACAACCCCGGGCCGCCGGCCTTGTTCAGAAGGGCCGTTGGTCAGGCGCAAGCGGCCGCTCACTCTGGATCATCCGGGTGGATGATTGACCCACCTTGCCATGCCCGTGAGCATCGCAGGATGAACCTGTCCGGAAAGCATTTCTGGTGGTCCTGCGCAGGGGCCACCCTGTTGACCATTGGCTTGCTGGTGGGCATCGACGAGAAGGTCAGCCGGACCGAATTGATCGATGCCCGCAGGCAGGCCGACCGTCAATTGGCGCAGACCCTGGGCAATGTGCTGAACCAGCAGTTTGCCAGTTTCTTCGAGCACGCGCCGCGGGTCTCCAAGCCGGTGCTGGACAGCAGTCCGCAGCAACGCGCCATGGAAGACACGGTACGCGCCACCGTGCGCGGCCTGCCGGTGCTGCGGGTGCAGATCATCGATCCGGTGTCGCGCAAGATCCTGTATTCCACCTTGCCCGGGATGGCCGCCGAGTTGGCTCCCCAGACGCCTGCCCTGCTGGCCGCAGGCAGCGATGAGCCGCAGGTCTCGATCGCCCGCATCGCCGAGTTCAGCGGCCTGCAGGGCGGGGTGCTGAACCGCGATATCGCCCACAGTGCCTTCCTGATTCATCCAGCGGGCTATCCGGGGGCGACCCAACGGGATGCCCTGATCGTCGAGCTGCACAGTGATGTCAGCGAGATGATGGCGCGCTATCGCTTCGGACGCATGGTGTTCGCGCTCGGCGTGATCCTGGTGACCGCCGTCATCGGCAGCGTCATCTTCCTGGTCAGCCGTCGCCATGCCCACCGGATGGCCGAGGACGCCAAGGCGCGACTGGCGCATGAGCAGCGCATCCATGACCTGGCGTATCTCGATCGCCTGACCGGACTGCCCAACCATGCCTGGTTCGTCGAGCGGCTTGAGAAGGCTGCCCAGGGCGACATGCCGGGCGGTCTCGGCGTCCTGTCCCTTGACCTTGACCGCTTCAAGAGCATCAATGACATGATCGGCCATGAGGCGGCCAATCATGTGCTGCAGGAGCTGGCGCGGCGCATGCGCGCCGTTCTGGGCATGGGCGACCAGCTGTACCGGGTCGGTGGGGACGACTTCGTGGTGCTGCACCGGGGAGTGGGTGAACGCGAATTGCAGGCGCTCGCGCAGGACCTGATCACGGTGATCCAGCCGCCGGTGGATCTGGATGGCAGTCATGTCTACGTCTCGGGCAGTGTCGGCATTGCGCGCTGGCCGGAGGATCATCCCAGTCTGGAGCTTGCAGTCCGATGCGCCGACATGGCCCTGGCGGTGGCCAAGGGCTCGCGTACCCGCCCGATCGCGCAATTCCTGCCGCAGATGCGCCAGGAGGTCGAGGCCCGTGCCCACCTGATGGCCCATTTGCAGCTGGCCCTGGCGCGTGGTGAGTTCGTGCTGCATTACCAGCCCCGCGTCAATTCGGTGACCGCCGAAATCGAGTCGGTCGAGGCCCTGATCCGCTGGCAGCACCCCGAGAAAGGGCTGCTCTACCCCGACAAGTTCATCGCTGCCCTGGAAGACAGTCCCCTGATCGTCGAGGTCGGACGGTGGGTGATGCTCGAGGCCTGCCGCCAGGTGATGGCCTGGCGCGAGATGGGACTGAGCCGGCCGACGGTTTCGGTGAATGTGGCGCCACGCCAGTTCCGCCACAGCAGCTTTGTGCAGACGGTGTGCGAGGTGCTCGGCGCCACCCAGATGAGGGCCCATGAGCTCGAACTCGAGCTGACCGAGGGGCAGCTGATCAGCGATGTCGACAATGCCGTCGAGGTCCTGCAGTCCCTGCGCAGCATTGGCGTATCGGTCGCGATCGATGACTTTGGCACCGGCTATTCATCGCTGTCCTACCTGCACCGTTTCCCGGTGCAGTGCCTGAAGATCGATCGCTCCTTCGTCAAGACCTTGTCGGATGAGCAGAACGTGGCCGAGATCGCCCATTCGATCATCATGCTGGCCCACAGCCTGGGCCTGTCGGTGGTGGCCGAGGGCGTCGAGACCGCCACGCAGGCCGAGGTGCTGGCCGGTTGGGGCTGCCAGCAACTGCAGGGCTACTACTTCAGCAAACCGGTGACGGTCGAGCACATGACCGAGTTGCTCAAGGCCGATCGCACCCGCCGTGCGCGTGAGCGTGCCCAGGCCGATGCCGATCGCTTCGATCCGCGCGACATCCTCGAAGTTGCCGCGTCGCAGGGCGAGGCTGCTGCGCCTGCGTCGGAATCGGCGTCGCAGCCCGGCTCGCAACCTGCGTCGCAACCCGCGCCTGAAGCCGCGGCAGACCCGCGACAGGCCGCCGCGCGCAGCAACGTGATCCCCTTCAGCGCCGGCTGAAGGGCGCGCGATCAGGGGGCCGGCTGGCGATACGCCTGTACCGTGTCCCAGGCGACCTGCTGCAGGTGGCGTGCGGTGGCGGCGTCAAGCCCTGCGGTATAGCTGTTGCCCACCGGATTGATGCCATTGACCGACGCCAGCACGGTGCAGGCCGCCAGGTAGGTCCCGGCCAGGCTTGGATGGCGCTTGTCCGGCACGTACAGGTTCAGCTCGGGCTTGATGGCGATCGAGCGGGCAAAGGCCAGGCCGGCAGGAATCACATGCGCCTTGTTCAGTCGCCCCGCCTCGCTATAGGCCTCGGCCAGGCCCTGCGTCATCTCGGGCTTGTCGGCATAGGCCCAGGTCATCAGGAAGATCGGCTCTGCGCCGTGGGCACGGACCGTGTCGCTGTGCTTCTTGGCGAACTCGAAAAATACCGGCCGCAGGGTCGGATGCACTGGGCACTGGCTGCAGTCCATCAGGATCGCGGCATCGAACTGACGCCCGGCCGGATTGAAGCGCACTTCGTTGTTGCCGACAAAGGAATAGCGGCCGACGGCATTGGGTCGGAAATAAGAGCCCACGTCATGCCAGTCCATGCCCGAACCGCTGATCGTGATCGAGACGCCACGGTGCTCGGCGCGTGCCTTGTCGGTGGCGGCGCGCGCCAGCAGCCCGACATGGCCGTGCATGCTGTTGTTGTAGTACATGAAGCTGTTGCCCACATACAGGAAGGAGTGGGGCGGGTTGGCGGTGCCGGCGCGGCGCGTGACCGGCGCATCGCCGGCGGTGATGGCGGCGCAGCCGGTGAGGGTCAGGGCAAGGGTGGCCAGGGTCAGGCGCAGGAAGCTGCTGCCAGCCCTGAGGCGGGCGACCAGAGCAGTCATGTCGTCTCCTTCAGTGAACAGGCCCTTGGAGGGCGGGAGTGCCATTGTGGGGCATGCGCTCGAGGGCGGGACCTGTTCGGTTCATTGCCGGCATCCGGATTTTCGTATACGATCTGCCTCCCGCAAGGAATCGTATACGAAATCAGTCATGCTGGTGATGCCCTGGTCCCCCAAGTCGACGCGAACGACGGTGCGTGCGCGAAAGACCGAGACCCTGCCTGCGCAGCCTCTGGCCCGACAGGTGCGGGAAGCCTTGCTGCAGTCGATCGTGGCTGGCGAATTCGCGCCCGGCGACCGTATCACCGAGCCCGAACTGGCCGAACGTCTGAAGGTGTCACGGGTGCCGGTGCGAGAGGCCATGCGCGAGCTCGAATCGGCCGGTCTGCTCGAGTCGCGCAAACACACCGGTGTGTTCGTGCGCAAGTTGTCGGCGGCCGAGACCCGCGACCTCTACGAACTGCGCGCCTTGCTCGAAGGCCACTGTGCGCGGGTTGCCGCCGGTCGTCGCGATGAGGCCCTGGTCGAGCATCTGGCGGTCATCCTGGAGGGGATGGAACGTGCAGCCAGCCTGCAGGACCTGGCGGGCTATTACAACGGCAATCTGGCTTTCCACTGGGCCATCGTTCAGGCGGCCGGCAATGACCAGATGGCCGAGACCTATCAGGGTCTGGTACAAAAGCTGCACCTGGCCCGGCTCACCAACCTGTCGACCACGAGCGGCATCAAGCGCTCGCAGCGCGAACACCTGGCCTTGCTGCGCGCCTTGCGCCAGGGGCGGACCGACGATGCCTGGCAACTGGCCAGCGAGCATGTGCTGGCAGCCGGTCGGCGCGCCAGCCCTGGCCCCGATCCCGTGCCCGATTCCGATGCCGTGCCGGAACTTCCGGCCCTTGCCCGCCATGGAGCCCGAAAATGAAAAACCCCACCCTTGCACGCCGCCAGCTTATTCGCGGTGCAGCCTGGCCCGCCCTGAGTACCCTGAGTGCCCTGGCCACGCCGGCATGGGCGCAGCCCGGTTGGCCTGCCAAGCCGATCCGGCTGATCGTCCCTGTCGGACCCGGTGGCGGGGTCGATCTGGTGGGCCGGCTGGTCGCTGAACAATTGTCCAAGGCCCTGGGCCAGTCCATCTTTGTCGAGAACATCGGCGGTGGCTGGGGCTCGATCGGCGCTCTGCAGACGGCGCGCGCTACGCCCGACGGCTACACGCTGATGGTCGGGTATGTGGGCACGCACGGTACCAACCCTGCACTGCGCAAGCTCAACTACGACGCGCTGACTGATTTCACGCCGATCGCGATGGTCGGCGGCACGCCCAATGTGATCGTCGTGCATCCCTCGCTGCCAGTGAACCAGTTCAAGGAACTGGCCGACTGGATGAAGCGTGATGGCGACAAGCTGAGCTATGCCTCCTCGGGACCCGGTACCCTCACGCACCTTGTGATGGAGCAGTTCAAGGGCGCGATCGGATCCAATGCGGTGCATGTCCCTTACAAGGGCATCGGCCCGGCCCTGATCGATGTGCTGGGCGGCCAGGTGCCCCTGGCGGCGCCCGGTCTGGCCGCTGCCCTGCCGCACATCAAGGCCGGCAAGCTGCGTCCCATCGTGATCACCGGCGCCCAGCGCCATGCCCTGGTACCGCAGGTGCCCACCTTCGAGGAAAACGGCCTGCGCGGTTTCGACGGGGTGCAGTGGTACGGCATCGTCGGCCCGGCACGCCTGCCGCCCGAGGTGGTCAGGCGGCTCAATGCCGAGATCAACCGGATCATCGCGGGCAAGGAGATCCGCGACAAGCTGTCAGCCGAGGCCCTGACCCCGATGCCGATGACGCCGGTGCAGTTTGGCAGCTTCATGGCCCAGGACATCGCGCGCTGGGCCAAGGTGGGCGTGGCCCGCGGCATCCGCCTGGACTAGCGGCCGACCTTCACGCACCGATTGCAAGCGATCCTGCCCCCTTTTTTCGACTTCACTGACTGACGGACTTTTCATGGCCACCAATACCCAGGTCACCGCTGACCACAATGCCCCGCCGATCACCCGCCTGCTGGCCGAGTTCGTTGCCGGCCACCCCTCGCGGGGCTGGAGCGACGAGATCGATGCCCAGGCCCATCGCACCTTCATGAACTGGCTTGGCTGCGCCATCGGCGCGGCCGGTCACGAGTCGGTGCTCTCCTCGCTGGCGGCGGTGCAGGAGTTGTCACCGGCGCCGCAGGCCACCCTGCTGGGTCGGCGCGAGCGGGTCGACATCGCCAATGCGGCGCTGATCAATGGCATCGCCTCGCACACCTTCGATTTCGATGACACCCATCTCAAGACCATCATCCATCCGGCCGGTCCGGTGGCTTCGGCGCTGCTGGCCCTGGCGGAAAAGACCGGTGCCAGCGGCCGTGAGCTGCTCGATGCCCTGGTGCTGGGCATCGACGTGGCCTGTCGCCTGGGCAACATGATGTATCCGCATCACTACGACCGTGGTTGGCACATCACCGGGTCCACCGGCACCCTGGGGGCCGCGGCTGGATGCTCGCGCCTGCTCGGGCTCGACGCCGATCGCACCCAGATGGCCCTGGCGATTGCGGCTTCGCAGCCGGTCGGCCTGCGCGAACAGTTCGGCACCATGACCAAGCCCTTTCACCCCGGTGGCGCGGCGCGCGCCGGCCCGATGTCGGCGCTGCTGGCCAAGCATGGCTTCACCGGCTCGCGTCGGGCCCTGGAGGCACCGCGCGGCTTTGCCCAGGTGGTCTCGACCAAGTACGACTGGGACGAGGTCACCGGCGAACTGGGACAGCGTTTCGAGATCGGGTTCAACACCTACAAGCCCTTTGCCTGCGGCATCGTCATCCACCCGAGCATCGATGCCTGCGCCCAGTTGCGCCAGGTGCATGGCGTGGCGGCCGACCAGGTCGAGCGCATCGACCTGCGGGTGCACTCGCTGGTGCTGGAGCTGACCGGCAAGAAGACCCCCAAGGATGGCCTGGAAAGCAAGTTCAGTGTCTATCATGGCTGCGCCAGCGGCCTGATGTTCGGCAAGGCCGGCGAGGCCGAATTCAGCGATGCGATCGTCACGCGTCCCGACATGGTGGCGCTGCGCGCGCGGGTCCATGCGGTGGTGGACAACAGCATCGATGAAGCCTCGGTCGATCTGGTCGCCACCCTCAAGGATGGCCGACAGGTCAAGGTGTTTGTCGAGCATGCCGTGGGCAGCCTGGAAAAGCCGATGAGCAAGGCGCAGCTCGAGGCCAAGTTCAACGACCTGGTGGTGCCGGTGCTCGGTCAGCAGGCCTGCACCCGCCTGCTCGATGATTGCTGGTCGCTGGCGCAGGCGCCGAACGTGGCGGCCCTGGTCGCGCATGCCTGCCCGGCCCAGGCCTGAGCATCGTTCGCGCCAAATACAGGAGCCTGCCCATGCGCATCGTCATCTCCGATGATTACCAGGACTGCGTCCGCAACCTCGACTGCTTTTCGCTGCTGGCCGGTCACGAGGTCAGCATTCATCGCGACACCGTCAAGTCCATCGACGAGCAGGTGGCCCGCTTCAGCGATGCCGAAGCGATCGTCATCATTCGCGACCGCACCCCGATCACGAGGGCGCTGCTCGAACGCCTGCCCGGCCTGAAGGTGATCAGCCAGGGCGGCGGTGGCGCGGCGCACATCGATCTGAAGGCCTGCGCCGATCATGGCGTCACCGTCTGCGTCGCCGGCACGTCGCTGCCTCACTCCGCGGCCGAACTGACCTGGGCCATGATCCTGGCCTCGGTGCGGCGGCTCGTTCCGGAGGCGCAGCGCTTGCAGCAAGGCCTGTGGCAGGGCGAGCTGGGGCGCAGCGTGGCCGGACAGACGCTCGGCCTGATCGGCTATGGGGCGATTGCCCAGCGGGTGGCGGCCTTCGGGCGCCTGTTTGGCATGCAGGTCAATGTGCTGGGTCACCGGCCCACCACCATCGAGCGGGCCCGGGGCGACGGACTGACGGTGATCGAAGACCGGCGCGCCTTTTTTTCACAGGCCGATATCGTCTCGCTGCATCTGCGGCTCAATGCCCAGACCCAGGGTTTTGTCCGGCGTGAAGACCTGCTGCTGATGAAGCCGCAGGCCCACTTCATCAACACGGCCAGGTCGACCCTGATCGAGCCGGGCGCACTGGTCGCGGCCCTGGATGCCGGACGACCAGGCTATGCGGCCATCGATGTCTTCGACGAGGAACCCATCTTTTTCGCGCCCGGGCAAAAGCCCTCTGATGCCCTCCTGGGCCGACCCAACGTGCTGTGCACACCGCACCTGGGGTTCGTCGAGCGCGGCACCTATGAGCACTACCTGGGCGATGCCTTCCGGCAATTGCTGGCCTGGCATCGCGGTGAGCCGGTCAGTGCGGCAGGGCAGTCACGGCACTGAGCGTCTTGGCGCGTCGCCGCAGTGCCGCCAAGCCGATCGCACCGACCCCGAGCAGGGCCAGGCTGGGCGGCAGCGGTACCTCGGTCAGGCTCTGGGCGACGAAGCCGGGCAGGTCCGCATCCGTGAAGCTGAAGGCGAAGAAGCGGTTCGGACCGGCCACTGCGGCAACGAAATCATTGTCATTGGCAAGCCACAGGGTGTGGCGCACCTGGCCGCCCACGATGATGTCCTGCCCGAAGGCCAGGCCCTCGAGCTTGGCAGGAATCTGGTCGTCGGTAATGCCCATGGCATTGAGCATCGCGCGCAGGTCCAGGAAAAGGGAAGGCTTCAAGGCCAGGCTGGCCAGGTTGGCTGCACCAGTAACCGATGAGACATCGGTGCCGCCGCTGATATCGACCAGACGCAGCTGCTTGAGCAGCGCCGAACTGCCATCGCCAAGGCCCTTGCCATCGCGCTCGAGCACGAGGAACTGGTGATCGTTGATCGCCAGGATCTCGCTGCTGTTGTAGTTCTTCGAGTTGACCTGGTTGTCGAAGGCGAACTGCTTGGTGGCGCCGCTCGCAATATCGATGGTGATGATGCGGTTGTAGCGCCCGCCGTCGCCGCCGTCCTGGGCCAGCGGACTTTGCATGAAGCCCACCAGCGTCTTGCCATCGGGTGTGATCGCCAGCCCCTCCATGCCCTTGTTGGTGACCCGTCCGACCGTGTTGCCGGAAATTTCCAGTGCGCCGACTGCATTCTGGTTGCTGACCGCGAAATTGGCAGGCAGGCTGAAGGTGCGCATCAATTGTCCGGTGCTGCGATCGAACTGACGCACATAGGGGCCGTACTCATCAGCCACGAAGACGCTCTTGCCATCGTTGGCGACGCGGATCGCCTCCGGGTCCAGACGCGCATTGGCCGGATTGGTCGAAACCCCCGCTCCGAAACCGTCGGAGCGACCGGTGAAGAAGTACTGGTTGGCCGTGTTGCCGGGCGGAATTGCGCTCGGCAGGCCCGCCGTGCTGCCATAGGTCAGCGGCGTCGGGCTAGACAGCAGGGTGGTACCGGTGAGGGTCGGGGTCAGGCTGAAGGGCAGGGCCGAGCCGCTGGCATTGGGTGTCAGGCTCATCGTCACCGTCTGGAAGCGACTGATGTACGAGGTGGTGTTGTCCACTGCCGTGCCGCCGCTGTATGCAGTGGCATTGGGCCCTCGGTCGGGCAGGGCCAGGAAGGTATTGCCGCCAGCCCACGCCAGGCCTGAACCGATGCCGCCCAGACTGTTGCCGGCCAGGCCGTTTTCGAGAGAGCCGCTCAGGCCGGACAGGTCAGTGGTGCCGTTCAGCGAGCCGATGGCGATCAATTCGACCGCGGCATGCGCGGGGGTGAAGCACAGGCAGGCAAGGGCCAGGGCAAGGGGTCTGAGGATGGGCATCGGTATTCCTTGGCGGATTCAGTCTTGAAAACGCCGAGGGGATACGGCGCCCCTACGAGGCTACCGATGCAAGGTGACAGGTTTGTGAAGCTCAGTGCTTCATGTGCCCGTGATCATGGCCTTTGGCCGCAGCCGTCAGGGCACGCACCTGCGCCTTGACCTCGACCTGCTCGCGCTTGCCGTCCTTGCCCTCGATGGTCAGGGTCAGTGCAATGCTCTCGCCTTCCTTGGCGGGTGCCTTCAGGTCCATCAACATGACATGGAAGCCACCGGGCTTGAGCTCGACGGGCTTGCCGGCGGGCAGGGCGACGGCATTGACGGCGCGCATCTTCATGACATTGTTTTCGGTCTTGCTTTCATGGATCTCCACCGTGCCTGCGGCCGGTGATTGGGCGGCGACCAGCCGGGCCTCGCTGGCCGCTGTCAGGGTCATGAAGGCACCCGTGGCTTTCTGCTGGGCCGCCGTGGCGCGTACCCAGGCTTCCTTGACCGTGACCTGGGTCTGGGCGAAGGCGCTGGCAGTGGTCAGTGCCAGGGCCAGCAAGGAGGATTTGATGAGCAGTTGCATGCAGGACTCCCGTGCAATCGGTTGAAAACGGGCGCAAGCATACGCCAAGCGGTGAACACCCCGCGCGCTGCCAGGCCTTGCCTGCTCAGGGCTTGTGACCGGAAAAGGGTTGCAGCGCGGCCAGCAGCAGGCCGATGCCGGCCACCAGACCGATGAGGGCGGCGGCGCGGCGCGCCTTTTCCGGGTCGACCCGATGGGCCCAGCGCGCGCCCAGGGTGGACCCGGCCAGCAGACCGGGCAGCAGGCTCAGCAGGGCCGGCAGGGACCAGTGGCCCAGGGCAATGAAGGCCGAGGCCCCCGACAGGCTGGCCGCCAGTTGCAGCGCCTGGCTGGCGCCGATCACCGGCAGCAGGGGAAAGCCCAGAAGGGCCAGCAAGGGGACCGCCACCAGCGGGCCGCCGGCCCCGGTCAGGCCCGAGGCGATGCCGGCCGCGATGCCCACCAGCACCAGCAGCAGGGTTTGCACCAGGGTCCGGTCTGGCACGGCGACAAGGCTGCGCGCCGCAGGCCGGTACAGCGAACTGAAGCTGCCCAGGATCACGATCAGGGCCAGTGCCACCACCACCCAGGTCACCGGAAGGCGGTCATTGATCTGGGCTGCGAGGGCCGAGAACACCAGCGCGCCCGCCGCCAGCGGCAGGGCCAGGCGGACATCGATATGACCCTTGCGCAGATACAGCCAGCCGGTCCACAGGCCCATCACTGCGCCGCAGATCAGGGCCGTGCCCATGGCTGCCCGGACCGGGACGCCGCCAAAGAACATCATCGCCGGAATCATCAGGAAGCCACCGATACCGGTGCCACCGACGGCCATGCCGATCAGCAGTGCCGACACCGCGATGCCGACCAGTGACCAGAGCTCAGGCATCGCGCTGGGCCGCCTGCGCCTGTCCGGCCTCGAGCAGGACGGCTTCGCCCTCGATGACGCGCTCGCCATCGGGCTTGTCGCACCACACCTGCCACTGGCCGGGCGCGCGTTCACGGGCCCAGGCGCGCACGGTTTCACCCGCCTTGACCGGCCGGCGCAGGCGCAGGTTGAAGCCGCCGCGCTCGAGCCAGTCCTGGCCCAGCTGTGCATGCATCAGGCGCGCCACCGGCGTCACGATCAGCTTGCCCTGCGCGATGTTGGCACCAGACGGGGTCGAGGCCGCGAAATCGGGATCGACATGGATCGGATCACGCGCCCCGGCCAGGGCGCCATAGGCCTGCAGGCGCTGCAGGCTGAACGAGTCGCTGAGCGGGCCGAGCAGGACCGCGCCTTCCTGCGCGGCCGGCGCCGCCTGCGCTGCTGCGCTGACCTGCGAAGGCGTGCCGCGCTGCACCCGGGCCACGCGATCGAACTCGTCCGGGCGCCACCAGATCAGGGCTGCGGACTGGGTCCCCACGCGCAGGCCCTGGGCATCGCGCAAGGTGGTCAGCAATTCGAACACCTGGCGTCCACTGTCACCGGTCCGGTGGGCTACTTCGAGGCCCAGGGCGAGTGTCTCGCCCCGGCGCAGGGCCCGGAAGCTCTGCACCGCCTGCGTCATCTGCAGGGTACCGGTGGGCCAGCGGCCTCCCAGCGATGCCTTGGCAAAGCGCACGAAGGTGGTCGCCAGCGCAGGTGCAAAACCTGCGGCCGGGCCCGTCTGGCCGAAGGCGGGATGGTCCTCGCCACTGGCCATGCAGTAGTCGCGGATCAGTGCATCGTCCAGCGTGAGGGACAGGCTTGGCCAATGGCGCCGGCTGGCCAGGTCCTCCCAGCGCAGGACGGGTTCAAGCGGCGGGGACGGTGCGGGGGATGGGGTCGTTGGCGTGCTCATGGCCCAGTGTAAGCAGGCAGTGCCAAAGCGGCGTGATCGCGTCTCAGGCGCGTGCCGCGCTCATGTAGCATGCGGTGACGGGCCCGGCCCAACGATCCTTGAGGTAATCCATGCGCGTCTTCAGCGGTTCCCTGGCCACCGAAACCAATACCTTTGCGCCGATGCCCACCGGGCTGTCGTCGTTTCGCGACCGCGGCTATTACAAGGCCGGGCAGCACCCGGACCACCTGAGCTTTTTCGCAGCGCCCCTGTGGGCTGCGCGGCAGCGGGCCCGCGAGCAGCCGGAGAAAGGCTGGGTGCTGATCGAAGGCATGGTGGCGGGCGCCCAGCCCAGCGGCATCACGACGCGGCTGGCCTATGAGACCCTGCGTGACGAGTTGCTGGGCGACCTGCGCGCAGCCCTGCCAGTGGACATCGTGCTGCTGGGCCTGCATGGCGCGATGGTGGCCGAGGGTTACGATGATTGCGAAGGCGATCTGCTCGAGCGGGTGCGTGAGCTGGTGGGCCAGGACACGGTGGTGGGCGTCGAACTCGACCTGCACAATCACCTGACCCCGCTGATGGTTGCAAAGGCGGACCTGATCATCAACTTCAAGGAGTATCCCCATACCGATGTGCTCGAGCGCGGACTCGAGCTGGTGGACCTGTGCGTGGCCCAGCACGAGGGGCGCATCAAGCCGGTGGCGGCGGTGGCCGATTGCGACATGATCCTGACCATCCACACCTCGCGCCAGCCGGCACGCGGTTTCGTCGATCGCATGCAGTCGCTCGAGGGCAAGAACGGCGTGCTCAGCGTGTCCCTCACCCATGGCTTCCCCTGGGGGGATGTGGCCGAGATGGGCACCAAGTTGCTGGTCTATACCGATGGCCGTCATGCGCCGCAGGCCCAGTTGCAGGCGATGGCGCTGGCCCGCCAGTTGGCCAGCGAACTGATCGGCCTGCGTGAGCAGATCAGTGCGCCCTATCCGGACATCGAGCAGGCCCTGGACCAGGCCCTGGCCTTTGACGGCGGACCTGTCGTGATCTCCGATGGCGCCGACAATCCCGGCGGCGGTGCGGCGGGCGATTCCACCTTCTTCCTGCGCCGCCTGATCGAGCGCGGCATCGGGCCGGCGGCGCTTGGACCGCTCTGGGATCCGGGGGCCGTACGCATCGCCTTCGATGCCGGCGTGGGGGCACGGCTGATGCTTCGGCTGGGTGGCAAAATCAGCCCGCTCTCGGGCGATCCGATCGACCTGATGTGTACCGTCAAGGCGCTCAAGCCGGAGCTGATCATGACCGGCCTGTCGGGCGCGCCGGTGGCCATGGGCGATTGCGCCCTGGTCGAGATCGGAGAACCCGGCCGTGGTGTGCAGGTCTGCCTGATCACCCTGCGCAACCAGGCGATGGGCATCGACATGTTCACCCAGCTCGGCTGCGAGCTGGCCGCCCAGAAGATCATCGTGGTCAAGTCCTCGCAGCACTTTTATGCCTCGTACGCGACGATTGCCCGCCACGTGATCTACGCGGCTGCCCCCGGGGCCGTGACGATCGATCTGAATACGCTGGACTATCGCAAGATCCGGCGCCCCAAGTGGCCGCTCAGGGCCGGGTGATGCAACGTCAGTCCGGGTGATGCAGGGTCAGATCGGGCGGGTCGCTGCGCTGCCCTGATCGCCTGTCGCGGCCGCCTGTGCATGGCCGGCCTGGGACAGCGGAAAGAAGCAGGCGCAGGCGGTCTGGCCTTCAGGGCCCTGCACCAGGGGCGGCACCTGTTCGGCACAGCGCGCCTGTGCCTGCCGGCAACGGGTGCGGAAGTGGCAGCCGCTTGGCGGCGCGTGCAGCGATGGCAGGTCTCCCGTGATCACCTCCTGTTCGGGCAGGGGCTTGCCCGGCACGAGCATCGAATCGAGCAGGGCCCGGGTGTAGGGGTGACGCGGTGCGCTGAAGATCTCTTGGCTGCGACCCACCTCCACGATGCGTCCCAGGTACATCACCGCGACGCGGTCGCAGATATTGCGGATCACGGCCAGGTCATGGCTGACGAACAGCATGCTCAGTTGCCGGCGTTCACGCAGGTCCATCAACAGGTTCAGGATCTGCGCCTGGACCGACACGTCCAGGGCGGACACTGGCTCATCGAGCACCAGCACCCGGGGTTCGAGCATCAGGGCCCTGGCGATGGCCACGCGCTGGCACTGGCCACCGGACAACTCGTGCGGCCGGCGGGCACCGATGGCCTCCGGATCGAAACCGACTTCGCCCAGCACCGCCTGCGCCTTGCGCAGGATCATGGCCTCGTCGAGGGCCATGCGGGCCGCCCAGATGCGCAGGGGCTCGCTGACGATGTCGATCACACGGCGGCGCGGATTGAGGGAGGACACGGGGTCCTGGAAAACCATCTGCAAGCCCTGACGGGCCTCGCGCAGCGCTCCCCCCGACAGGCCGGACAGCTTGCGGCCACCCAGCAGCACCTCGCCTTCGTCGGGCGGCGGCAGTTGCAGCAGGGCCTTGGCCAGGGTGGACTTGCCGCAGCCCGACTCGCCGACCAGGCCCAGGGTCTCACCGGGCGCCAGATGCAGGTTGACATGGTCGACCGCCGTCAGCCACGCACCGCTGCGTCCCTTGAAGCGGCGCACCAGGGCGCGTGCCTCGAGCGCAGCCGCGGGCTGGGTCGCCGGTGCCGCAACAGTGGCGCTTGCGATGTTTGTGCTCATGATCGGGAGGTCCCGCCGTTGGGCAATTCATCCAGGGGCTGACCCGGCACCAGCGGATGCAGGCAGGCGTGGCGGCGCAGCCCTTCCTGCACCAGGGCGGGCACCTGCTGTTCGCAATCGGGCTGACGCCTGGCGCAGCGCGGGGCAAAGGCGCAGCCAGGCGGCAGGGCCACCAGATCGGGGGGGCGACCGGGGATCGCCGCCAGGCGATGACCGCCGCTGCCCAGGGGATCGGGCCGCGCCTGCAGCAGGGCCTGGGCATAGGGCATCCGGCGATGGGCAAAGAAGTCGGCCACCGGCGCCTGCTCGACGATGCGGCCGCCATACATGACCGCGACATCATCGGCCACGCCGCTGACGGCCGCCAGGTCATGGCTGATGAAGATCATCGCCATGCCGGTCTCGCGTTGCTGGCGCTTGAGCAGCACCAGGATCTGCATCTGGATGGTGACATCCAGTGCCGTGGTCGGTTCGTCGGCGATCAGCAGCTTCGGCCGGCAGGCCAGCGCCATGGCGATCATCACGCGCTGGCGCATGCCGCCGGACAATTGGTGGGGATACTCGTCCAGGCGTTGCTCGGCACTGGCAATGCCCACCGAGCGCAGCAGCTCGAGGCTGCGCAGGCGTTGGGCCGCTGCATCCAGGCCCAGATGCTTGCCCAGCACCTCGCCGATCTGGCGGGCGATGGTGAGCACCGGGTTGAGCGAGGACATCGGATCCTGGAAGATCATCGCGATGTCACGGCCCCGTACCTGGCGCATGGCGGTCTCATCGAGTGTCGCCAGATCGCGTCCATCGAAATTCAGTTGCCCTTGCTGGGTGGTCGTGGCCGCCGGCAGCAGGCGCAGCAGCGAGCGCGACAGCACGCTCTTGCCCGAGCCCGACTCGCCGACGATGGCCAGCGTCCGGCCCGGGGCCAGATCCAGGCTCACCTGGTTGACCGCCTGCACCTGGCCACGCGCCGTCGCAAAGCGCACGCTCAGGTCGCGCACCTGCAGCAGCGAGGGCAGCGGGGATTGGGCGGCGCTCACAGCGTCTGGGCCTTGATGTCGAACAGGCGGCGCATGGCCTCGCCGATGTAATTGATCGCCAGGGAGGCGCTGAACATCCACAGCGCGGGGATGAAGACCGCCAGTGGCGCCTCGATCAGGTTGGGCCGCTCGGTGGCGATCATGCCGCCCCAGCTGGGTGCGGGCGGACGCACCGACAGGCCCAGAAAACCAAGTGCCGCCTCGGCGAGCACGGCCACGCCCAGCATCACCACCGCGTAAGAGAGCAGGGCGGGCATCAGGTTGGGCAGCACCTCGCGCCACAGCACGCGCAGCGTCGGAGCCCCCAGCACCTGTGCCGCCAGCACGAATTCGCGCTGGCGCAGGGTCAGGGTGTTGGCCCTTGCAATGCGCGCAAAGGCGGGAATGAAGATGACGCCGATCGCCAGGGTCACGTTGGTCACGCTGGGCCCGAGACTGGAGACCAGCGCGATCGCCAGGATGATGCCCGGAAAGCACAGCATCACCGTCATCACACCCATGATGAGGCGGTCGCTCCAGCGCCCGAAAAAGCCGGCCACCAGCCCGAGGGCACCGCCGGCCAGCAGGCCGATCGTGACGCTGCCCAGGGCCACGGTCAGCGACACGCGGGTGCCCCAGATCAGGCGAGAGAGCACGCTGCGGCCGAGCGAGTCGGTGCCCAACCAGTGTTCGGTGCCGGGCGCGGCGAGCACGGCCAGCAGGTCGCCGTCCTCGGGGGCCGGCAGTCCCAGCCAGGGGGCGGCAATGGCCAGCACGACCAGCAGCGCCAGCCAGGCCAGTGCCAGCCACAGGCCGAAGCGGTGTTCACGACGCATCGGCCACCCTCGCGCGCGGATCGATCAGCACATAGACCAGGTCGACCGCCAGATTGATCAGCACGAAGGCCACGGCGATCACCAGCACCACGCCCTGGATCACGAACTGGTCATGCTGGTAGACCGCATTGACGAGCATTTGTCCGATGCCCGGGATGGCGAACAGGGTTTCGATGATGACGGCACCGCCGACCAGCCGCCCCAGGTTGATGCCGACCACGGTGACCAGGGACAGCGAGGACGGTCGCAGCGCATGGCCGAAGAGGATGTCGCGCACCGCCAGGCCCTTGGCCCGAGCCACCAGGATGAAGTCCTGTTGCAGCGTGGCGATCATGTCGGCGCGCAGCAGTCGCATGTACACCGGAAATTCGGCCAGGGCCATGGTCATCGCCGGCAGCATCATGGCGTGCAGGTTGCCCCACAGCCCTTCGCTCACCGGCTGATAGCCCGAGGCTGGAAACCAGCCCAGGGCCACCGAGAACAGGTAGATCAGCACGATGCCCTTGACGAAGGCAGGCAGCGACAGCAGGCCGATCGAGAGGGCACCGAGCAGCGAATCGGCCTTGCTGTGGCTTCGATAGGCGGCGTAGATGCCGGCGGGCACAGCCATCATCAAGGCCAGGCATTGGGTGATCAGGATCAGCTCGATGGTCACCGGCAGGCGTTGCCCGATCATCAGGGCAATGCTCTCGCGGGTCTTGTAGGAGCGCCCCAGATCGCCCTGCATCGCCTTGCCCAGCCAGTCGAGGTAGCGCACATGGACCGGGCGGTCCAGGCCCAGTTCGGTCCGCAGGGCCGCCAGATCTTCCTGGGTGGCGCTCTCGCCCAGGATGGCCACCGCCGCATCGCCGGGCAGGATGCCGGTGATGGCGAAGGTCAGGGCGGTGGCGGCCAGCAGCACCGCCACCAGGGTCAGCACCTGGCGGCCCAGCCGCCTCAGCCAGGATGACAGGCCCATCGGCTCAGCGCTCTTTCCAGACGGAGCGCACCCGGATCAGACCGTCGGGCACGGTTTCAACGCCGCGGATGTTGGCGCCCATCAGGCTGTAGTTGTTGAAATAGGACGTGAACAGATAGGGCAGGTCGCGCGCCAGCAGGTTGCTCACCTGTCGATAGATCTTGACGCGCTCGGCCGGATCCATGGTGGCGCGGCCGGCATCGAGCAGGCGATCCATCTCGGCATTGTTGTAGCCGGTGCGGTTTGAGCTGCCCTTGGAGTGGAAGAACATGTAGACGCAGCGGTCCGGATCGATGCCGCCCTGCCAGCGATAGCCCATCACCTGGTACTGGCGCAATCCGGCGGTCCGCACCAGCTGCACGCCCTCGTAGGGCGTGATCTCGGTTTCGATGCCGACCTTTTTCCACATCTGCTGCACCAGCTGTGCGGACAATTGCGACAGCGGACGCGAATCGGAGGCGAACTTGAGCTTGACCGGCTTGCCGTACTCGGCCAGCAGCTTCTTGGCGCGGGCCGGATCGTATTTCGGGTAGCCATCGACCTGTTCGTGGGCCGCCAGACCCGAGCCGAACGGCGTGTTCGCGACCTTGGCGATCCCCTTGCTCAGCACCTTGCTCAGCGCGTCACGATCCAGTGCATGGGCCATGGCCTGACGCACCCGCGGGTCCGAGACATCGGGCTGGTCCAGGTTGATCATCAGGAAGGTCGTGCCCAGACTGCCCGGGTCGTGGATCACCAGCTTCTTGTTGCTGCGCGCCTCGACCACTTCCTTGGCCGGCGAATTCATGGCGATGTCCAGATTGCCGGCCTTCAGGCTGGCGATGCGGGTCTGTTCGTCGGGCATGGGGCGCAGCACCACCTCATCCAGGTGCACCGGCCCTTTCCAGTAACTGCTGTTGCGCGTGAACACCACTTGCGAGCCGCGCCGCCATTCCTTGAAGACAAACGGTCCGGTGCCCACCGGATTGGCCATGAATTGCTCGCCGTGTTTCTTGACGGCCGTGGGCGAGACGATCATGCCCGAGGTGTCGGCCAGCACCGCCAGGAACTGTGCCGAGGGCGCTTTCATGCGGAAGGTCAGGTCGTGACTGCCATTGGCTTCGATGGCGGCAATGCCGGCCAGGTCGGAGGCCCAGCGGTAGCGCGACTTCGGATCCATCAGCCGCTTGAAGTGCTCGATCACCGCCTGCGCGTCGCAGGGCGTGTCATCGTGGAACTTCACGCCCTTGCGCAGGCTCAGCTTGAACCAGGTGGCATCGGGAGCAGCCTCGAATTTCTCGGCCAGGTGCGGTTGCAGCTTGCCCTTGGCATCGATGTCGAGCAGGGTGTCAAAGACGGTGATGCCGGCCTGCTTGTCATTGAACGAGGCGATGGCCAGGGGATCGATGCCGGCGACATCGACTTCCAGCGCGATGCTCAGCGAGCCGCCGCGTTTCGGGCTCTGTGCGGCAACCGGCGCCTGGCCCACGGCAAGCCCGAGCAGGGGCAGACTGGCCAGACGGGTCGCCGCGCGGCGCCGGGCCGGCCGGCGCGGGGTGTTGGTGTTCACTGGTGGCTCCTCGGTCATTGTTGTGATGAAACCTCTTCGGGCCCATGCGGGGCCAAGACTAATTCATGCCCTGTGCACCAGCAAGGCCGCTTTTCAGCAAGTGAACCGTGGCCGACACTTTTGCGTGGTCATTCTTCTTCGAGCGCCTTGGCCGGGGTGCCGACGGTCACGCCACCGTCGACGACGATCGTCTGACCGGTCAGGAAGCTGCCCGCACGCGAAGCCATATAGATCGCGGTGCCGGCAATCTCGTCGGGCTCGCCGATGCGCTGCAGCGGGGAGTCCTTGGTGCGCTTCTTGAGCATGGCCGGGTTGCTCCACAGGGCCTTGGCGAAATCGGTCTTGACCAGACCCGGTGCAATGCAGTTGGCACGGATGCCGCGCGGTCCCCATTCCACCGCGATGTTGCGCACCAGTTGCATGTCGGCGGCCTTGGACAGGCCGTATACGCCAAGTGTGGGCGAGCCGCGCAGGCCACCTATCGAGGACACCACGATCACCGAGGCGTCACCCTTGTCGACCATGTGCGGGATCGCCATGTTGCTGAGCCAGAAATTGCTGCGCACGTTGGCGCCCATGATCCGGTCATAGGCTTCGTCAGGACAGTCGGCGGCCGGTCCGAAGTAGGGATTGACGGCGGCATTGCAGACCAGCACATCGATCGTTCCCCAGGTAGCCACGGTCTTGTCGACTAGGTTCTTCAGCGCCGCCTTGTCGGAGATGTTGCAGGGGATGACGATCGCCTCGCCGCCGGCATCGCGGATCTCCTTGGCCACCAGTTCGCAGGCGTCCGCCTTGCGGCTTGAGACCACCACCTTGGCGCCGTGCTCGGCCATCCGGATGGCGATGGCCTTGCCGATGCCCTTGCTGGAACCGGTGACGATGCAGACTTTGCCTTTCAGATCGAACAAGGACATGGGGAGCTCCGTGAAGATGGGGATGGGGTGATGAGGCAGCATACGCCCGTCGCTGCAATCACGGTGCCGGGCAGGGCCGGCTGCGAAACCATGCCGCGCCCCTGGTGCCCGTCGGAATTAACATGGACTTTTCGTGGCCGGCCTGCCGCGCGCTTGCGGGCTCGCCGGACATCTACCCCGGAGGATCGATGAAACGCCTTGCTCTTTGCATTTTCGCGGCGACGCTGTCGGGCCTGTCATGTGTACAGGCGCAGCCGGCCCGCTCTTACGATGACCTGGCCGCGGCCCAGGCCCAGGCCAATGCCCGTCCCGGTGCGCGCCACTCGCCGTCCCAGACCAGCCCGGTCCCCACGGTCGAGGTCAGCCCGCAGATGCAAGGCCTGATCGGAGGGCCGTACCCGCCGCACTTCAATGCCGCGCCCAAGGATGCGCAGGCCTGGAAGGACCTGATCAACCAGCGCGCCCAGGTCACGATCAATGCCCTGCCCGGCCTGAAGGCCAAGATGGGGGTGAGCGTCGAGTCCGTCACCCTGGGCGGTGTGAAAGCCTTCATCGTGACGCCACAGGCGCTGCGGCCGGAAAATGCCAACCGGCTCCTGATGCATATCCATGGCGGTGGCTACGTCTTCGGTCCGGGCGAGTCGGCCCTGCCTGAAGCGATCCTGCTGGCCAGCTTCGGCGGCTACAAGGTGGTGTCGGTGGACTATCGCATGCCGCCGGATTTCCCCTACCCGGCCGCGATGGACGATGCCATGGCGGTGTGGCGCGAACTGCTCAAGACCCACAAGGCGGCCAACATGGCCGTATTCGGCACGTCCACCGGGGGCGCGATGACGCTGGCCCTGGTGCTGCGTGCCAAGGCCGAAGGCGTGCCCCTGCCCGCTGCGATTGCGCCGGGCACCCCCTGGTCCGATATCGACAAGATTGGCGATACCTACAAGACCAACGAATGGATCGACAACGTGCTGGTCACCTGGGATGGCTGGCTGGGTCGCGCGGCGCTGCTGTACGCCAATGGCCGCGACCTGAAGGATCCGCAGCTGTCCCCGATCTACGGAGACTTTTCAGGATTTCCCCCGACCATCCTCACCTCCGGGACGCGCGACCTTTTCCTGTCCAATACGGTGCGCACCCACCGCAAGCTGCGTCGTGCCGGCGTCGTTGCAGACCTGAACGTGTACGAGGGGCAGTCGCATGCCCAGTATGGGTTCAACCCGGACGCTCCCGAGACCCGCGAGGCCTTCACCGATATCGCCCGGTTCTTCGACCGCTACCTGGGCCGCTGACGGCGCCTGCCCGCGTCAGGTGCAGCGGGGGGCTGTCCCCGGGCTGGCGTATCCTTGCCCCCATGATGCCCAAAGCCCCCGAACTGCTGCTGCCCGCCGGCTCCCTGGCGCGCATGCGCGCCGCCTTCGACTACGGCGCCGACGCCGTCTATGCGGGCCAGCCGCGCTACTCCCTGCGCGCCCGCAACAACGAGTTCCGTCTCGAGCAGATCGGGCAGGGCATCGCGGAGGCTCATGCCCGTGGCCGCAAGTTCTTTGTCACCTCGAACCTGCTGCCGCACAACGACAAGGTGCGTACCTATCTGCGCGACATCGAGCCGGTCATCGCCATGAGGCCCGATGCCCTCATCATGGCCGATCCCGGCCTGATCTCGATGGTGCTGGAGAAATGGCCCGATACCGCGATCCACCTGTCGGTACAGGCCAATACCCTCAACTGGGCGTCGGTGAAGTTCTGGCAGAAGGTCGGCATCCGGCGCATCATCCTGTCGCGCGAACTGAGCCTGGATGAGATCGAGAAGATCCGCCAGGAGTGCCCTGACATCGAACTCGAGGTGTTCGTGCACGGGGCGCTGTGCATCGCCTACTCGGGGCGCTGCCTGTTGTCGGGCTATTTCAATCATCGCGACCCCAACCAGGGCACCTGCACCAATGCCTGCCGCTGGAACTACACGCCCAGTGCCGCCAGCGAGCTCAACGATGCTGGCGAAGTCCAGCCCCTGCGGCTGGAAGGGGACTTCAGTTTCCAGCAGGCGCAGCGCCAGGCCGAGCAGGGCTTTTCGGCCTGCGGCGATGTGGCGCGGCACCCGGCTGCCGACCAGGTCTACCTGCTCGAGGAACGGGAGCGACCGGGCGAGCTGATGCCGGTGATGGAAGACGAGCATGGCACCTACATTCTCAACAGCAAGGATTTGCGGGCCGTCGAGCATGTGGCGCGTCTGGTGCAGATGGGGGTCGATTCGCTCAAGATCGAAGGGCGTACCAAGAGCCAGTACTATGTCTCGCGCACCGCCCAGGTGTATCGGCGCGCCATCGATGATGCGGTGGCGGGGCGTCCCTTCAACCCGGCCCTGATCAGCGAACTCGAGGGTCTGGCCAACCGGGGCTATACCGCCGGCTTTCTCGAGCGTCGACCGAGCCAGGACTATCAGAACTACGAGCGCGGCCATTCCAGCTCGCAGGTCAGCCAGTTCGTGGGGCAGGTCAAGGCGGTCCGTGATGGCTGGGCGCAGGTCGAAACCAAGAACCGCTTCCAGGTCGGCGACACGCTGGAGGTGATCCATCCGGCCGGAAACCGGGTGATGCAATTGTCCGAGATGAAGGGCGATCAGGGCGAACCCCTGCAGGTGGCGCCCGGCAGTCCCCTGCTGGTCTGGATCCCCCTGGCAGGACCGGCCGAGGGGGCCTTGCTGGCTCGCCGGCTGAACGCCGCCGTTTCTTGATCTGGCGCAACACGGAGCGGCCTGGCCGATCCTAAGCTGACAGCTTTGGCAGGCAGGCCCGGCCTGCCCACTTTGCTGGAGCCCCCGTGCGCGAACTTCTCTGGTCCGATGCCTTGTCGCTGGACATGCCGGCGATGGATGACACCCATCGCGAATTCGTTGATCTGCTGGCCCTGGTGCACCATGCCAACGACGAGGGCATCGTCGCCTGCTGGTCGCAGCTGGTTGAGCACACCCAGGAACATTTCGACCGCGAGGATGCCTGGATGCAGCAGACGGCCTATGCCACCGGCAACTGCCACGCGATGCAGCATCAGGTGGTGCTGCAGGTGATGCGTGAAGTCCTGCGTCGTGGCCGGGAGGGTGATGTGGCCATCGTGCGCCAGATTGCGGACGAGCTCGCGCTCTGGTTCCCGGAACATGCCCAGTCCATGGACGCCGCGCTGTCCTTTCATCTGCGCAGTGTCGATTTCGATCCGGTGACCGGGCGGGTGCGCAACCCCGCAGCACTGCCCGAGCAAGCGATCACGGGTTGCGGCGGCGCCAGCTGCTCGCCGGCAGGACCGCATTCCGGAACCGTGGAGGCGCAGGCCGCGCGGAGTCCCTAGCATTGGGGGTTTCCCCTCTTGCGCGAAAGGATCCGCCCCATGAACCGTGACGCCTTCGAAAAAGGCCTGAAGACGCGCCGTGAGGTGCTCGGCCCCGAGTATGTCGATGCCGCCATCAAGAACGCCGACGCCTTCAACCAGCCGATGCAGGAGCTGGTCACCGAATACTGCTGGAACGAGATCTGGAACCGCCCCGGGCTGGACCGGCGCACCCGCAGCATCATCAACCTGTCGATGCTGGTGGCGCTGAACCGTCCGCATGAGCTCAAGCTGCATGTGCGTGGCGCGATCAACAACGGCCTGTCCAAGGACGAGATCCAGGAACTGTTCCTGCAGACGGCGATCTACTGCGGCGTTCCGGCCGCCATCGATGCCTTCCGCAGCGCCAAGGAAGTCTTCAAGGACATGGGGATCTGAATGAGCAAGCCGGGCATCGCCTTCATCGGCCTGGGCAAGATGGGCGTGCCGATGGCGCTCAACCTGCTGCGGGCCGGACACGCCGTCGAGGGGTTTGACCTGAACCCGCAGGCCGCATCGGCCTTTGCCGGCGAGTCGGGGTTCCATCTCGCAGCCTCGGCCCTGGCGGCCGCGCGCCGCCACGCCATCATCATCCTGATGCTGCCCGACAGTGCGGTCGTCGATCAGCTGCTGTGGCAGGCACCGGATGGCCTGGCGGCGCACCTGGCAGCGGGCACGCTGCTGATCGACATGGGGTCGTCCGACCCGGTACGCTCCCGCGACAACGCGGCGCGCCTGCAGGCGCAGGGCGTGGCCTTCGTCGATGCGCCCGTCTCGGGGGGCGTCAAGCGCGCGGTCGATGGCAGTCTGGCGATCATGATCGGTGGTGCGGGCGACGATGTGGCGCGCGCCATGCCGGTGCTCGAAGCGATGGGCCGCACCCTCGTCCATGTCGGTCAGGCCGGTGCCGGCCACGCGGTCAAGGCCCTCAACAACTATGTCTCGGCCAGTGGCCTGGTGGCCACTTGTGAGGCCTTGGTGGCTGCCGAGAAATTCGGGGTCGATCCGCATCGGGTCAACCAGGTGTTCAATGCTTCGACCGGCAAGAACAACACCACCGAGCACAAGGTCGAGAACTTCATGCTCTCGGGCAGCTTCGGATCAGGCTTTGCGCTGGCCCTGATGCGCAAGGACCTGCAGACGGCGCGCGCCTTCATCGAGCGCATGGGCACGGCTGGCGATTTCGCGGAGGAATGCCTCGACACCTGGGTGCGGGCCGAGCAGGCCCTCGGCCCCGGGGCCGACCACACCGCCATGTTCAAATTCATCAAGGGGCAATGATGGCCACGAAAATCTGGGAAGCCTATGCGATGCGCTACGCCACCTTGCCGCGCACCCGCAACCAGGTGTTCATCGCGAACGATCCGCATGACTCGCCGATCGACATGGACTATTTCGTGTGGTTCCTGCGCAGTGGCGATGAAACCATCCTGGTCGATACCGGCTTCGGGGCCGATGCGGCCCGCGAGCGCCAGCGCAACCTGCTGCGCTGTCCGATCGATTCACTGTCGGCAGCCGGCATCGCGCTGTCTGACATCCGCGACACCATCATCACCCATGTGCACTATGACCATGCGGGCAACACCCGCAAGCTCAAGCACACCTGCTTTCACATGCAGGAGCGCGAGATGAACTACTGCACCGGCAAGGAAATGCGGCACATGTTCTGCCGCCATGCCTACGACCCGCACGATGTCTGCGACCTGGTGTATGCCAACTTTGAGGAACGCGTCGGCTTCCACGACGGCGATTACGAACTGCGCAATGGCATCACGGTGCATTGGGTCGGCGGCCACACCCGCGGCCTGCAGGTGGTGCGGGTACATACCCGTCGGGGCTGGATCGTGCTGGCCTCCGATGCCACCCATTACCTCGAGAATCTTCGCAAGCGCTCGCCGTTTCCGATTGTGGTCGATGTGGCCGAGATGCTGCGTGGTTATGAAACCGTCGAGCGCCTGGCGGACTCGCCCGATCACATCATTGCCGGGCACGACCCGCTGACGCGGCAGATGTACAAGCCCAGCGGTCCGGCCGGTCTCGAGATCGTCTCGCTGGCCGACCCGGTCTGATGCTCCATCCGAGGAAACCGCAATGATCCGCCGCCTTGTCTCCAGTGCTGCCTGCCCGGCCCTCGTCGCCATGCTCCTGCCCCTGGCCCTGCTGTCAGGCACTGGCGTGGCGCAGGCCCAGGCCGATTATCCGAACCGGGCCATCACCCTGGTCGTACCGTTTCCGCCGGCCGGCTCGACCGATGTCATGGGACGGGTGCTGTCGCAGAGCCTGTCCAAGGTGCTGGGCCAGTCGGTCGTGGTCGAAAACACCGGCGGGGCAGGCGGCACGATTGGCGCGGCGCGTGTGTCTCGGGCCAGCGCCGATGGCTACACCCTCCTGTTCAACAACATGGCCCAGGCCAGCGCGCCGTATTTCTATCCGCGTCTGAGCTACGACCCGGTCAGCGATTTCGAGCCAGTCGGGCGGGTGGCCGATGTGCCGATGATCCTGGTGGCCCGCAAGGACCTGCCGGTCGACAACCTGCAGGCCTTGCTGGCCCAGGCGCGCGCCAACCCCGGCAAGCTCAATTTCGCCAATGCCGGCACCGGCGCCACCTCGCAGTTGTGTGAGGCCTTGCTGGCCTCGGCCACGGGTGCCAAATGGACCTCGGTGCCCTACAAGGGCACCGGGCCGGCCCTGTCCGACCTGCTCGGCGGCCAGGTGGACCTGATCTGCGACCAGCCGGCCAGCACCCTGGGCCACTTGAAGGCCGGCAGCCTCAAGCCGATCGCGGTGGCCACACGCAGCCGGCTTCGCATCCTGCCGGAGGTTCCCACCTTCCAGGAATCGGGTCTGGCCTCGTTCGAGTTGGCGGTATGGCACGGTCTGTGGGCCCCGAAGGGCACGCCGCGGCCAGTCGTGGAGCGCCTGGCTGAGGCCTTGCGCCAGGCCTTGCGGGATCCGGCCCTGGTCCAGAAATACCAGGAGATGAGCGCCATGATCGTGGCGCCCGACCAGATGTCACCGGAGGCCCTGCGCGGCTTCCTGCGCAGCGATGTGGCGCGCTGGAAGGCGACGCTCAAGGCGGCCGGGGTGGCCGCAGAGTAGGAACGGAGCGCCGGCCGGCGGGGCATTGCAGACGGCGCGGCCGGTTTGCCGGATAATCCCGTGACCTGCGCAGGTCCCTCCTGCGCCCGGGGCGCAGCCCTTGCGCCTGCCCCTTCCCTGCGTCTCATCCCCCGAGGTCATCCATGCCTGGTCTGCTTCCCGACGTCGATCCCGACGGCCTGCTCGAATTTTCGGTGGTCTATACCGACCGTGCCCTGAACCACATGTCGCGCAGCTTCCAGGGCGTGATGAAGGACATCTCCGGCATCCTCAAGTCGGTCTACCACGCGCACTCGGCGGTGCTGGTGCCGGGCAGCGGCACCTTCGGCATGGAATCTGTGGCGCGCCAGTTTGCCAATGACCAGCGGGTGCTGATCATCCGCAACGGCTGGTTCAGCTATCGCTGGACGCAGATCATCGAGATGGGACGCATTACCGACCAGTCGCTGGTGCTCAAGGCGCGACGCAGCGGCACCGGCAAGCAGTCGCCCTGGGTCCCTGCACCGATCGACGAAGTGGTGGCCGCGATCCGCAGCCACAAGCCGGCCATCGTCTTTGCGCCTCATGTGGAAACCTCGGCCGGCATGGTCCTGCCGGATGACTACCTCAAGGCGGTCGCCGATGCGGTCCATGAAGTCGGCGGCCTGTTTGCCCTGGACTGCATCGCCTCCGGGGCCCTGTGGGTCGACATGCAGTCAACCGGCGTCGACGTACTGGTCAGCGCGCCGCAAAAGGGCTGGAGCAGTTCGCCGTGCTGTGCCATGGTGATGCTCTCCGAGCGTGCCCGCAAGGCCATCGACGCCACCACCAGCACCAGCTTTGCCTGCGACCTGAAGAAATGGCTGCAGATCATGGAGACCTATGAAGCGGGTGGCCATGCGTATCACACCACCATGCCTACCGATGCCCTGACCCGTCTGTGTGCGGTGATGAAGGAAACGCAGGCCTATGGTTTCGAGAAGGTGCGCAATGAGCAGATCGCCCTGGGCACCCAGGTGCGCGCCCTGTTCGAGAGCCGTGGCATCAAGAGCGTGGCGGCGGAGGGTTTCAAGGCCCCTTGCGTGGTGGTCAGCTACACCGAGGATCCCGAGATCCAGTCGAGCAGGAAATTTCTCGGCCAGGGCTTGCAGACCGCTGCGGGCGTGCCCTTGCAGTGCGATGAGCCGGCCGATTTCATGACCTTCCGGATCGGCCTGTTCGGTCTCGAGAAGTGGCACAACGTCGAGCGCACCGTGGCCCATCTGCGCGCCGCGCTGGATGTGGTGATGCCAGCCACTGCCAAGGCGGCCTGAGGCCTTCTTGGGAGGCCTGGCCCTGGCTCAGCTTTTCGCGGTCCCGCCCCAAAGCGGGGGGCCGCCGGCATCGAGCCAGGCCAGGTAGGTGCGCAGCTCGAATTCATGCTGGTGATACTGCGGCGCCATGTGGATGCACAACTGGTAGAAGGCCTTGTCGTGCTCGCGCACCTTCAGGTGGGCCAGTTCGTGGACGCAGATCATGTCGAGAAAGGCCAGCGGTGCATCCCGGAACAGCGTCGAGATGCGGATTTCACGTTTGGCTTTCAGGCGTGAGCCCTGGACGCGGCTGGCCGTGGTGTGCATGCCCAGCGCCTGACCGATGATCTGCAGGCGCGGATCCCAGGCCACCTTGGCGATCGGGTCGGAGCTGCGCAGATGCCGCTGCTTGATCCCCATCACATGGTCGTACAAGGCGGCCTCGCTGCGGTGGACATGGGCGCCGCCATGCCGCTCGAGCAGCCAGGACCCGAGCTTGCCCGAGGCGATCATCTGGCTGATCTGGTCCCGCAAGTCCTGGGGGTAGCCCGCGAGAAAGCGCTCGGCGCAGGCCTGCGCCCGGGCCGGGTCCGGCATGCGGTCCGCAGCCTCGCTCAAAGCCAGTTGCCCATCAGCACGAAGGGTGCCCAGAAGTAGGGATGGGCATAGGGTTTGTCGGCACTGGCCTGAAACGGCCGGGCGCCGGCAGCCTGCGCGCTGTTGCGGGCGCCGCGGGTATCACCCTTGGCCAGCAGCGGCGCTTTCAGGCTGCCATTCAGCAATTCCAGCTGCGCCCGGCGCAGGGCCTCGGCCTTGCTCATCTTCTGCTCGCGCAATTGGTAAAAGCGCTTCATCAGCGCGCTGGTGCTGCTGTCCTCGACCGGCCACAGGCTGGCCAATACCGCCTTGGCCCCTTTTCTCTGGGCCGTGACAGCCAGTCCTTCGACCTCGTTGCCCTGACCCGAGCCATCGACACCGGTTTCGCAGGCCGACAGGGTGAGCAGGTCGACGCGTTGCAGGTCGTAACGACCGGTGCGCAATTCGAACAGGCTCAGCGGCTTGCCATCGCCCAGCAGCAGGAAGCTGTCCTGCTCGGTGCCCGGGCTGAACTTGAAATGGCTGGCGATGTGCACCACGGCCGGATTGCGGGCCAGAACGCCGCGCAGGCTGTCGGCCGAGAACTGGCCATCGAGCAGGGCCGTGCCTTGCAGGGCCCCCTCGGGATTGTCGGCGGTACGCACGATGCTGGCCAGTTCGGCTGGCACGCTGGGCAGCGCGATGAAGGCATTGGGGCCCACCGTGTGCGCCTGGCTGACGCCCAGGCCAGCCACCGACCAGACTGCGCGGGGCGCATCCTTCATGCGGTCGCGCGAGGCATCGATGTACAGGCTCAGTGCCAGGCGCTCGGCCAGGTATTGCCTGCCGTCCCAGAGCACGGCCATCGGCACATAGCGCAGGGCCCCATCGAGCGAGAGCATCAGGTGGCGCGTGCCGGCCTGTGCCAGATCGGCCTCGATCGGCTTGATCAGGACCTCGTAAAGCCCGGCGGCGGCCGGGCGCGGATCGACACCGGGATTCTTGAGCGCCGCCAGCAGTTGCTGGATGCGCTGGTTCAGCTCGCTGCGGCTGATCGTCACCCGGTAGGCCTTGCGCGCCTCGGCGTGGGTGAGCAGGAGGCGGACATGATCGGGCAGGGTGATGGTGTGCAGCAGCATCACCTTGTCGCCCAGTTCGGTCAGCACCCCGCGCAGGCTCTCATCCATGGTGCGCCGCTCCTGCTCGGCGCGCGCATCGGCATCGAGCGAGCGCAGGTTCTTGCGCAACTCGTCCATCGCCTGGGCAAAGCTGCGGTCGGCGGCATCCAGGCGTTGCTCGAGGTCCTTCAGGCCCTGCTCATCGGCCGCACTCAGCGCCTCGCCGCTGTCCTGTCTTTTCTTGAGCAGGCGCTGCTGCTCGGCCAGCGCGAACAACTCGCCTCCGAGCTTCTGGAACTGCTCGGCCCATTGCCGCTCCTGCGTCGTCAGGGTCGCGGCCGTGTTGCGGCCATCGGCGCTGGCGTCACGCCGGATGTAGTCGTGATACTCCTCCTCCTTGAGGATGGACATGATCTGCTGGGCCTCCGACAGGCGACCCGCATCGATCAGCCAGCCCGCCACCTTCTGGTAGGCGGCGGCATGCCGGTCCAGAAAGCTGCGTTGCGACTCCTCGTCCAGCGACAGCAAGCCGCGTCGCAGGCCCTGCACCGTGTTGATCGCCAGCTTGCCATACAGGATGGCCAGGTTGGGCTGGCCGATGCGCTGGAAATAGTCGGCCAGGCTTTGCTGCGCGCTGGCGGTGAGCACCGGATGGGCCAGCTCCTGCAGGGCCAGCACGCGCATGGCACGCTCGAGGTACGGGCCTGCCTGGCGGGGCTGGTCCAGGGCCAGATAGGTGGCGCCGATATGGCGCAGCGAACGGGCCACTTCGGGATGGGCGGCGCCCAGCACCTGCTCGCGGATCTTCAGGCTGCGCAGAAACAGGGGCAGGGCCTCGGCCGGCCGCCCCGCCTCGCGCAGCGCATAGCCCAGGTTGTTCAGCCGCTGTGCCAGTTCGGGATCGAGTGGCGAGGTCATGGCCTCGGTCAGGGCCAGGGCACGCCGATACATGGCAATCGATTCGTCGCGCCGACCCAGGTCATCGAGCGTCCCGGCCAGGTTGTTCAAGGCGGAGATCGTCCACCGGTTTTTCTCGCCATACTGCATTTCGCGCAGGGCAAGGACCCGCTCCTCCAGCGACAAGGCCTCCTGGTGACGGCCGAGCATGTTGTAGATCGCGGCGATGCTGTTCAGGCTCTCGGCGACCTTGCTGTGGGCAGCACCATAGCGGGCCTCGCGGATTGCAAGCGAGCGCTGTGCCAGAGGCAGGGCTTCGCCGTAGCGCCCCATCTCCTGCAAATGCCAGCTCAGGCTGTCCAGGGCATCAGCGACGGCCGGATGGTCCTCGCCCAGTCGCTCCTTGCGGATCTCGAGGGCGCGGCGCCGGCTGGCCAGGGCCTCATCGAAGCGTCCCAGCTGGCGCTGTAGTTGCGCCTGCTGCAGCAGGTCGATGGCGACCTGGAGATGACGGTTGCCCAGCGTGGCCTCATCCAGGGCCAGCGCCCTTTGCGAGGCGGCCAGGGCCTCGCCGTAGCGCAGTTGCGACTCCAGCACCTCGGCAATCCGGTATTCGCTGACCGCCAGGGCTGCCCTTGCCGCCGGGTCCTGGCGACGCAGGTCGCGGGCCCGGGTATAGGCCGCCAGCGCTTCGTCCAGGCGGCCTGCTTTCTGGTGGGCCTTTGCGCTGCTCATCGCCTGGCGGGCGTCCTGCTCCGCAGCAGAGAGCGCGCTGGATCGGACGGGGGGCGCCTCGGGCACGACCTGCGCCTGCGCGGTCAGCAGCGGGCCGCCCAGGGCGGTGGCGCACAGCAGTGCGATCAATGCGCGGGGTTTGAGTTCAAAAGCCAAGGCTTGCTCCCGACATGCGAACGATGGACAGCATCGACTGGAAGGCCTGCGTGACCGCCAGGGAGATGCTGGCACCCTGGGGCGAGTGGACCGACTCGATCTCGCCGTCCGCCCGGTAGCGCACATCGATATGGCCGATGCCCTTCAGGCTGATCTGGACGGGCTTGCCCTGATCGTTGTAGCGGAAACCCATGTCCTTGGCATCGCCGTCGCCCTCGCGACTGAGCAGCCGTGTGATGCGGCCCTGCCCGTCATAGGTGAAGCGTGCCGAGCGCTTGCTGGTCTCGTCGATGGCAAAGGTCACCTGACCCTTGTCGTCGTATTCGAAGCGGCGCTCGCTGCCGGGGCTGCGCATCCAGGTCACCTTGCGCAGCACCGGGTGATAACGATACTCGGTCCAGCGCCCGGGCACGTCCTCGGTGCGCAGCGGCAGGCCGTCGCGCGCGTAGCGAAGGCTGCGGCGCTTTTCCTGGCCATCGCTGCCGGTGCTGATGATGATGGTGCTGTCTTCGCCGCTGGCCGGGTCGGTGGCGTACTCATAGCGGGTCTGCTGGCCGCTGCGCTCGGTGACCGAGACCACCGCATCATGGGCATCGTAGGCCATGCGCATGGTCGAGTTGTCGGCATAGGTGATCTCGGTCAGGTTATGCCGGTCGTCGTAGGTGAAGCGATAGTCGATGCCGGGCGTATAGGCCATGCGCACCAGGTTGCCACCGACGTCGTAGGAAAAATTAACGCTCCCGGTCTTGCCATCCGCAGCGGTGCGTGACTGGTCGATGATCTGGCCGCGGTCGTTCCAGCGCAGGCTGACGCGCGTGCCATCGGGTTCGATCCAGGCCACCGGGAAGGGGCTGCGTCCGTACTCGGCGCGACTGAGCTGACCGTTCGCGCCGCGGTGGCTGACCAGCCAGCCCTGCTCATTGAAGATGTCCAGTGCGCCGCTGCAATCGCGGCGCTCGTACTGCTGGCCGATCTTGCGCAGCAAGGACTCGTCGCAGGCCTCGCCCTTGAGGCTGGCACCGTCGGCCATGCTGCGGCTCAGCCCGTAGGCCTTGACTTTGCTGACGCGGGCATCGGTATCCCCGAGGGTGCGGCGCAAGGCCTCGACCTCGCCGGGATCGAGCTTTTCGACGCTCTGCACATCATCCAGGATGTGCTGCACCAGCTGCTGTTCGGGCGAGCCGCCATTGCGTCGTCCGTAGGCGGTCTGCCGGCCGGTGCCGTTTTCCAGCACCACTGCCGAGCCGTCGCCCATCACGATCAGGCGCGTCTCGAAAAGGCTGCCCCAGCCATAGCCATACCAGCCCCGGTCGACCGCCTTGGAGTTGTAGGTGATGGTGGGCGAGGCATCACCCGTCAGTGAGTAGGTGATGAAGAAGTTGCCATTGCGCGGGTTGACGCCGGCCTGGGCCGGTGAGAGCCATGCGGCGCCAGCGAGGGTCGCAGCCAGGCACAGGCTTGAGAGGCGAGGAAGCATTCGATCGGGTACTGGTGGCGTCATGCGGGGGTGCATTGTGACGGATGTTCCGGTGCGCGGGATGGCCGTCCTGTGGAATTTCAGTAGGGTGGGATTCGGCATAAGGGGCCTCATTGTTCGCATCGGTCCGGTTGCGGTCAAGGCAGACCTTCACAACAGTCCCGATGTCCGATGGACGGTGCCCGGGCGCGTTTGTCAGGCTTGCGGTGCACCCGCGTCGCGGCAGGCGGAAATCCCGCCCATGCGAGACCGTCTTTCGGCGTACCATGCCGGCATCATCAGGAGACAGCATGAAGCGCAGAACGTTCAACCATCACATGGGCTCGGCATCGCTGCTGGCACTGGCCGGTGCGCCGCTCTCGGTTGTCCGGGCGCAGACGGACGAGGCCCGCGGGCCGGGCGGCTACCCGGACCGGCTGGTCAAGCTGGTGGTCCCGTATCCGGCCGGCGGGGTGGTCGATGTGGTGATGCGCGCCATCAGCGAACCGGTCTCCGGCCTCATGGCCAACCGAATCCTGGTCGAGAACCGCACCGGTGCTGACGGCCGCATCGGCCTGGAGGCCGTGGCCAAGTCGCCGGCCGACGGTTACACCCTGCTCTCGGCCACGCCCCTGATCGCCACGGGCGAGCACATGATGGCCGACATGAAGGGCAAGGCCCAGGAGTTTGTCGGCGTCTACGGCGTGGCCGCGCCACCCGCCGTGTTCTGCGTCTCGCCCGGTCTGCCGGTCAAGACCCTCAAGGAATTCGTTGCGCTGGCGGCCAGCAAGCCTGGCGAGATCAATGTGGCCAATCCGGGCTCGGGCAGCTCCAACCACCTGGGTCAGGAACTGCTGTTCGATGTCACCGGCATCCGGGTGACCAACATTGCCTACAAGGGCCAGCCGCCCTCGCTGGCGGATATCGCGCAAGGACATACCCACTTCGGGCTGCTCGCCCAGAACCTGGCCCTGCCCCTGATCCGCAGTGGCAAGTTGCGGCCGCTGGCCTCCAACACCAGTCGCCGCACCCGTTCCCTGCCCGATGTGCCCACCGTGGCCGAGGCGGGTTTTCCCGAGGTGCTGGTGCTGCCCTGGTACGGCATTGCGGCGCCGGCCCGCACGCCAGCGGCCGTGGTGCAGTTCCTCAGTGATCGCTTCGCCAAGGCCCTGGCCCTGCCCGAGACCCGTGCCAAGTACGAGGCGATGGATGCCGAGATCCTCGATCTGCCGGCGCCCCGTTTCCAGGCACTGATCGACAGCGAGTTCAAACGCTGGGGTGCCCTCATCAAGAAGCGCGGCATCCTGGCCGGCTAGGCTTGCGATCGCTCCCACCCGTCCTTTCACTAGCAGACCGGCTGGTGCCGGCAAGGAGACCTGAATGCAGCATTTCCCCCGACGTCAATTCCTCGGCGCTGGTGCCGGTGCCGCAGCCCTGGCCGCTGTTCCGGGTGCGGTGCGTGCCGCCATGGGGCCGAATGACAAATTCGACCTGCTGGTGCGCAATTGCAAGGTGCTTGATCCCAGCCAGGGCCTGTCCGGCATGCGCGATATCGGTATCCGCTATGGCCTGATCGAGTCTGTCGCGGAGCGCATCGCCCCGGAGCGGGCCCAGCGCGTGATGGATGCGGGCGGCAAGCTGGTCACGCCGGGCCTGATCGATCTGCATTGCCACTCTTACCCCTATGGCTCGGCGATCGGCATTCCTGCCGACGAGTTGGTCGCGCAGCAAGGTACCACCACCGTGGTGTCGGCCGGTGATGCCGGCGGCAACAACATGGCGGCCTTCCGGCGCTTCATAGTGCCCGGTTCGCGGGCCCGCCAGTTCGCTTTCGTACACATTGCCGTGGCTGGTCTGGCCGGCTTCCCGGTGCCCGAGCTTTTCAATGTCGACTATGCCCAGCCCGAAGTGGCGGCGCGCACGCTGGCCGAGAACAGCGACCTGGTCCTGGGCGTGAAGATCCGGATGAGCGAGAACGTGATCGCGCGTCATGGCATGGAGCCCCTGCGGCGCGCCCTGCGGGCCTGCGAGATGTCCGGCGTGCCGGCGCGGCTGATGGTGCATATCGGGGGCGTTTCGGAACGTGCCCTGATGTCGCAGATCCTCGACCTGCTGCGACCGGGCGACATCCTGACCCACTGCTATTCCGGTGCGCCCAACAATGCCGGCGATGGCACCAACATCGTCCAGGACGGCAAGCTGCTGCCGGCGGCACTGGCAGCCAAGAAGCGTGGCGTCATCTTCGATATCGGTCATGGCGGCGGCAGCTTCGACTACACCATTGCCGAGGCCGCGATCGCCCAGGGATGCCCGCCCGATACCATCTCATCCGATGTGCACGTGTTCTCGGGCAATACGCCGGGCATGCCCTACCTGCCCTGGGTGATGAGCAAGATGATCGGCATGGGCTTCCCGCTGGCCGACGTCGTCAGCATGGCCACGTCCGTTCCCGCCAGGATCATCAACCGCATCCCCAGGCATGGCACGCTGCAGATCGGGGCACCTGCGGACATGACCCTGCTCGATGTCGTCGAGGGGCCGGTGTCCTTCGTCGATACGCGCAACAACAAGCGTGAGGGCAAGATGTACCTGAAGGCGCAGGGGGCCGTGATCGCCGGGGTTGCCTTCGGCAGGCCTTATCAGTCACCGTTCAGCGTACGTTGATGGCCTGGGATCCCGAACAGTATCTCAAGTTTGCGCAGCCGCGCCTGCGCCCGGCGCTGGACCTGTTTGCCCGCATCGCCATCGATGCGCCGTCGAGCGTCTTTGACCTGGGTTGCGGCATGGGGCAGATCACCCGCCTGATGGCCGAGCGCTGGCCGCGCTCGAGCATCACCGGCCTGGACGATTCGCCCGACATGCTGGGGCGTGCCGACGCCGCCCTGCCCAATATCGTGTGGCAGCGTCAGGATCTGGCCCACTGGTCGGCGCCCAGCCCCTGCGACCTGATCTACTCCAATGCCACGCTGCACTGGCTGCCCGATCATGCGCGCCTGTTCACCCATCTGGTCGGGCAGTTGCGGCCGCAGGGCGTGCTGGCGGTGCAGATGCCGCGCAATTTTTTGGCGCCCTCGCACACCGCGATCGCCCAGACGGCGCTCGAGGGGCCCTGGCGGTCCGTGCTCGAGCCCTTGCTGGCGCCACCGCCCGTGGCTGAGCCGGCCTGGTACTACGACCTGCTGGCACCGCTGTCGAGCCAGTTGGACATCTGGGAGACCGAGTACCTGCAGGTGCTGGAAGGACCCGACCCGGTCAAGGAATGGACCAAGGGCACCTGGCTCAAGACCTTCCTCGATGCCCTCGAGGAACCCATGCGCGGCCACTTTGAGCAGGCCTATGCGCAGCGCGTGGCGCAGGCCTATCCGGTGCGGGCCGACGGCAAGACCCTGTTCCCGTTCCGTCGCCTGTTCATGATCCTGCGGCGCTGAAGTCTCATGGACATCCTGGCCCATGGGTTGTGGACTGGCCTGGTACTCACCGCCGTGGCGGCCCGCAGGCCGGCGCGTCCGTTTGCGACCAGCCTGGTGCTTCCGACGTTGGTCCTGGCCGTTCTTCCCGACCTGCTGCACCTGTTGCCGATGCTGGCCTGGTCGCTGACCGAGGGCCCTGGCTGGTCCACCGTATGGGCCTACATGGTGGCAGTGCCGGGCAGCGAACCGGCGTCACCTGCCTGGATCCGGCTTGGGACGCACCACCTTCATTGCATCATGCACAGCGTCGTGATGGCCGCTGTTTTCACCGCGCTGCTGATGCTCTGGCGGCGACGTTTCTGGTGGCCGCTGCTGGGCTGGTATGGCCACATCCTGATCGATGTCTTCACCCACTCGGCCGACTTCTATCCCTCGCCGCTGTGGTATCCGATATCGATGCGAGGCTTTGACGGCCTGGCCTGGAACGAGCCGCGCTGGCTGGTGGCCAATTACCTGCTCCTCGCCCTGTGCGCGGGGGTGCTGCTTTGGCGTCGCCGGCGACGCTGAACTCAGCCGATGATGCGGCTCCACTTCGGGCTGCGCTGCGCAACGGCCCGTATGTAGGAGCAGACCGCCACCGCCTTGATGCCCTGCGCCTCGAGATGCTCGAAGGTCTTCTCGACCAGTTCGCGCCCCGCGCCCTGGCCGCGCAGGGCGACCGGCACCTCGGAGTGCACCAGATACATCGTGTCACCGCGCATCTGGTAGTTCACGACGCAGGTGGCGCCCTGTACCTGCAGGCTGAACTGTTGCTGCCGGGGATCGTGGACGAGGGCGGACGTGTTCATGTTGGGGCAGTATCGGCAGGGCGTGGCGGTTTCACGCAAGGCCCGGCACCAGGCCCTGCAGCGGGTGCAGAGGGTCCTTACAAGAGCAGGAAGGCCATTGCCGCGACAATGGTCGGGGGCAGTGCGGCCAGCAGCAGCCCGCCCGGATGCACCGACTGCTCGGGAAACTGGTCCTTGAGAATTGCCACGCCGGCCGGATTGGGCGCGTTGGCAATGATGGTCAG
Source organism: Burkholderiales bacterium (assembly GCA_029977705.1). Classification (GTDB taxonomy): domain Bacteria; phylum Pseudomonadota; class Gammaproteobacteria; order Burkholderiales; family Burkholderiaceae_E; genus JAPOKJ01. Next base: position 40,100 of record JAPOKJ010000015.1, read on the forward strand.
GCCACCACCGGTGACCGCACCGGCGACCAGCGCGTACTTGAAGGCATCGGAAAGGCCTTCCACGAGCGAGCCCAGATAGGTCAGCGCGGCGTTGTCGGTGAAGGCGGTCAGCGCCACCGTGCCGAAGAAGACCATGTCACGTGAAAGGCTCAGCAGCAGGGGTTGCAGCCACCATTGCTGCAGGCCACCGATCACGACCAGCCCGGCCAGGAAGAAGGCGACCAGCAAGGCCTCGCGCAGGATGATGCGGTCCTGGTGGCGCTCGTAGGCATCGGCGATGCCCAGGAAAAACAGCAGCAGTCCCATGAACACGACCGGGTAGTGGGCGAACACGACGACCCCGGTGAGGAACAGCAGATGCACGATCACCAGGGGCATCGGCACCGGGCGGGCTGCATCGGCAGTGGCCGCCGGGGCGCCCAGGCGGCCGAGTTCATGGCGGAAAAAGACCGTGATCGCAATCGCATTGACAGCCACGGCCAGCGCCGCCTTCCAGCCGAAGGTCTTCATCATGAAGGCCAGGTCCCATTGCCAGGGGGCGGCCACCATCAGCACCGGTGGCGCGGCAAAGGGGGTCAGCGTGCCGCCGATGGAGATGTTCACGAAAAGCACGCCCAGGGTGGCGTACTTGAGCCGGTTCGACGGACCCATCACCAGCAGGCGGTCGCGCAGCATCAGCGCCGCAAGCGTCATGGCCGCCGGTTCGGTGATGAAGGAGCCGAGCAGGGGAACGAAGAACAGGCAGGTGAAAAAGAATGCCGTGGTGCCCGGCAGGGGCAGCAGGCCGGCGATGCCCGTGGCCAGACGCATCGCAACCTGCAGGATCGGGCGGGTGGCGGCAATCACCATGATGGCGAAGACGAACAGCGGTTCGGTGAAGCTGCGCGTCTCGAGGTACTCGAGGGTCGCCTTCTTGCCGCTCAGCGCGAACATCACGACGGTGAGCACCAGGGCCCAGAAGCCGAACACCACCTCGATCTCGCCAAGCAGATGCCACAGGCCGGCGTGACGGGGGCGGCTATGCGCAATCTTCTCGAAGTATTTGGTGGCGAAGGTATGCAGGATGGCCAGCGCAAACAGCGCGGCCGCAATCATTTGCAAGGTGGTGGGGTTCATGTCGGACAACTCCGCTTCAGGCGTAACGTTGACGGGCGATGCGCGCGCCCTCGACCAGCGCCTTGAGCTTGGCCTGGGCAGTCTCGCGCGCCATCGGCGCCATGCCGCAATTGGTGCACGGCATCAGCTTGTCGCGGGCCACGAACTGCAGGGCCCGGCCGATGGTGTCGGCGACCTGTTCGGGTGTTTCCACCACGTCGCTGGCCACATCGATCACCCCGACCATGATTTCCTTGCCCTTGAGCAAGGCCATCAGGTCCATCGGCACCTTGGCATTGGCGCACTCCAGCGAAATCTGGTCGATGCGGCTGGCCGCCAGGGCCGGGAAGATGGCTTCGTACTGGCGCCATTCACTGCCCAGTGTGGCCTTCCAGTCCAGGTTGGCCTTGATGCCATAGCCATAGCAAATATGGACGGCGGTCTTGCAGGTCAGGCCCTCGATGCAGCGGTGCAGCGCCTCGATGCCCCAGGTGCGGACGTCGTCCATGTACACATTGAAGGCGGGCTCGTCGAACTGGATCACGTCCACCCCCTGGGCCTGCAGGGCGCGTGCCTCCTGGTTGAGCAGGTCGGCAAAGGCCATCGCCAGTTTGACCTTGTCACCGTAGTGACGATCGGCCAGGGTGTCGATGATCGTCATCGGGCCAGGCATCGTGATCTTGATCTTGCCGCGGGCATGGGCACGCAGCAGCGCCGCCTCGCGTTCGTGGACCCGGCCGCGCAGCTTCAGGGGGCCGACCACCACCGGCACCATCGCCTTGTAGCGGTCGTTGCGGATGCCCATCTCGACCTTGTGCTCGAAGTCGATGCCTTCGACGAATTCGAGAAAACCGTGCACGAAATGTTGCCGCGACTGCTCGCCGTCAGTCGCGATGTCGATGCCGGCATCTTCCTGCTCCTTGAGCCACAGCAGGGTGGCATCGTCCTTGCCTTCTTCCAAAGCCGGACCTTGCAGGCGCCACTGGGGCCACAGTTTCTGGGTTTCGGAGAGCCAGCCTGGCTTGGGCAGGCTGCCGGCGAGCGTGGTGGGAAACAGCATGGACGCATCCTTGGAAGACATCCCGCGATGGTAAGGCCAAACCGGCTGCGCTGCGAATAAGCGACCACCCGCGGGGCCTCAGGCCCTACTGCTCGAAAGCCTTCTCCACCGCCGCACGGGTCAGTTGCGGGGCGAACATTTCGACGAAATCGTAGTGGAACAGGCGCAGGAAACCGTTGCGGCGAAAGGCGATCCGGGTCACGCTCGGGTCGAACAGGTGCGAGGCATCGATGGCACGCAATTGCTGGTCCCAGTTCTGGTCATAGGCCATGCTGGCAATGATGCCCACGCCCAGGCCGATGGCCACATAGCGCTTGATCACGTCCGAGTCCAGGGCGCTGAGCACGATGTTCGGTTCGATGCCCGCCGCAGCAAAGGCCTGGTCGATCCGTGAGCGGCCGGTGAAATGGGCGTCGTAGGTGATGATCGGCTCTTGTGCCAGTCGCTCCAGGCTGAGCTTGCGCATCTTGAGCAGGGGATGGCCCACGGGTGCCACGACCGAGCGGTTCCACTCATAACAGGGCAGGCTGACGAGGTCCGAGTAGCCGCCCAGGCTCTCGGTGGCGATGCCCATGTCGGCCTGCCCGGCCAGCACCATTTCGGCCACCTGGTTCGGGTTGCCCTGCTTCAGGGACAGGCGTACCTTGGGGTAGCGGCGGGCAAACTGGGTCACGATCGGCGGCAGCACGTAGCTGGCCTGGGTGTGCGTGGTCGCGATGGTCAACTGGCCCGAATCGCGCGAGGTGAAGTCCTTGCTGGCACGCTTGAGGTTCTCAGCCGCATCGAGCACCTGTCGGGCCATCCGGATCACCTGCTGGCCCGGCTCGGTGACACTGACGATGCGCTTGCCGGCCCGCACGAAGATGGTGATGCCCAGTTCTTCCTCGAGCAGGCGGATCTGCTTGGACACCCCTGGTTGCGCCGTATGCAGGGCTTCGGCCGCCTCGGTGATGTTCAGGTTGCGTTCTGCGACCTCGCGCAGGAATCGGAGCTGCTGCAGTTTCATGATGGGCCGGATGCTACGGGGCCAGGCGGAGGCTGTAAATAACCAAAAGATTATTAGATATTCATTTTTAGTGCTTTTGGATATTAACAGTCTTTGGCAGGATGCTGACCCATGGACACTCTGGGCAAAGTATTTCTGGTGGGCGCCGGCCCTGGCGCCGTCGACCTTCTCACGCTGCGGGCGGCGCGCCTGCTGGCGCAGGCCGACGTCGTGCTGCATGACGCCCTGGTCAGCGAAGAGGTGCTGGCCGTGGCGACCCGGGCGCGGCGCATCAATGTGGGCAAGCGCTGCGGCCGGCGCAGCATGCCCCAGGCGGCCATCAACCTGTTGCTGGTCGATGCGGCCATCACCCATCGCACCGTGGTGCGCCTGAAGGGGGGCGACCCGGCCGTGTTCGGCCGGCTGCGCGAGGAACTCGATGCCCTGCAGCGCGCCGGCATTGCGCATGAGGTGGTGCCCGGCATCACCTCGGCCCTGGCGGCTGCGGCGCAACTGGGGGTCTCGCTGACTGAACGGGGCCTCGCGCGCAGTGTCACCCTGGCCACCCCGGCCGTAGGGGTGGGCGAGGCAGGGGGCTCCGACTGGGCCTGTGCCGACCCCTCGGCCACGCTCTGCCTGTACATGTCGGGCGGCGATTTCGGTGCCTGTGCCCGTCGTCTGATCGCCCGCGGCTGGTCACCCCAGACGCCGGTGCGTGCGGTGCGCAACATCTCGGGCCTGGACAGCGAGGTCTGGTCGGGCACGCTCGATCAGGTGCCCTCGCGCATTGCCGGGCCGGTGACGGTGCTGATCGGTTGGGCGCTGGCCGGCGCTGCGCCGCTCGCGCTGCCGGCCGCACACGCCATCACGACGGCACCCACCCTTTCCTGAACCCTGCCGGTCCCGGCGGCGGGCCGCAGCGGCAGCACGCGCCTGACAGCAGGGCCGCTGATGGTCATGGCGGGCACGCGAGGGGCCCCTTGCCTTATAGAATCGTGGTTTGCCGGACTCCGCCGGCCCTACCACCAGGCAAGCCCATGACCCTGAATGCCCACGTCACCCCCCATGCCGACATGCTCGGCTTCGATGGCCAGCGCCTGGCGCGCATCGCGCCCTTCCTGCAATCGGCCTACATCGATGCCGGCCGGCTGCCCAATGCCCAGGTCCTGGTGGCCCGCAAGGGCGAGATCGCCTACCAGTGCACGCTGGGCTACATGGGGATCGAGGAGAAAAAGCCGCTGCGCGAGGACGCGATCTTTCGCATCTACTCGATGACCAAGCCGCTGACCTCGGTTGCCTTGATGATGCTGCTCGAGGAGGGCAAGGTCGCCCTCGATGACCCGGTGACGCGCTACATCCCTGAATTCAGGAACCTGGCGGTCTACGACGGCGGCAAGCTGGGCGACTTCAGGACCAAGCCCTTGCAGCGTCCGATGCAGGTGATCGACCTGCTGCGCCACACCTCGGGCCTGACCTACGGATTCCAGATGCGCACCGAGGTCGATGCCGCTTATCGCGCCCTCGATGTGGTCGGGGTCAGCCGCACCGGCACCCTGCAGGAGACCATCGAGAAGCTGGCCACCATCCCGCTCGAATTTTCGCCCGGCACGGCCTGGAACTACAGTGTCAGTACCGATGTCGTCGGCTACCTGGTGGGCAAGATCTCGGGCATGCCCTTTGACCAGTTCCTGCAGACCCGCCTGCTCGATCCGCTGGGCATGGTCGATACCCATTTCACGCTGCCCGCCAGCAAGGTGGCGCGCATGACCCATTGCTATGCCGCCACGCCCGAAGGCGGCCTGAAACTGGCCGATGGTGCCGAAAAGAGCGCGTATCTGGTGCCCGACCGCATGATGTCTGGCGGCGGCGGCCTGATCTCGACCACGGCCGACTACTTCCGCTTCTGCAAGATGATGAACCAGAACGGTGAACTGGAGGGTCGGCGCTATCTGGGCCGCAAGACCATCGACCTGATGCAGAGCAACCATATCCCGGGGGGCAAGGACCTGCCCGAGGTTTCGCTGTCGATGTTCTCCGAATCGGTGTTCAATGGTGTGGGCTTTGGCCTGGGCTTTTCGGTGGTGCGTGACCCGGCCCTGACGATGATGCCGGGCAGTGTCGGCGAGGCCGCCTGGGGCGGCATGGCCAGCACTGCCTTCTGGCTCGATCGCAAGGAGGACCTGTTTGCGATCTTCATGACGCAACTGATGCCCTCGAGCACCTACCCGGTGCGGCGCCAGTTGCGCACCCTGGTGTATTCGGCCCTGCGCTGAAAGACTTCAGGCCGCCAGTGCCGCCCGCCTTGCGAACAAGGCCTCGCGGTCCTGCGCTGCCTGATAGGTCTCGCTGAAGGTCTTGAACTCGGCTGCCGCGTTTTCCAGCTGCTGGCCGGGGGCCAGCTCAAAGCTGTCGAAGCCGCAGCGGGCCAGGAAAAACAGCTGGTCGCGCAACAGGTCGCCGGTGGCACGCAGCTCTTTCTTCCAGCCCAGCAGGCCGCGTACCAGGCGCGCCTGGGAAAAGCCGCGCCCGTCGGTGAACTGCGCAAAATCGATCACGATCAGGGTCAGCTTGTCCAGGAAGGGCAGCAGCGCCTGCACATCATCGGCGGCATTGAGTACCGCGCCCAGCTGCGTGCCCTGGCGGGCAGCCACATCGAACCACAGCGCGCTGTTTTCCTTGAGCGCATCGAGCGGCAGCAGCAGGTGGGTGGCACCGGCCGACGCCGAGGCATCGCCATTGAAACGCACCCAGGGATTGTCGGCGACGATCGCGCCCTGACGGTTAATGAGAGTCGGCATAGACGGCTTCCTTGAATGGGGTGATTCCGGTGCGGCGCACGACATCGACGAAGCGCTCGGCTTCCGACTCGCGCAGCTTGAGATAGGTCTTGACCAGTTGCTCGACGACGCCGGCCACCTCTTCCTGCTTGAAGGACGGGCCGATGATCTTGCCGACGCTGGCGGGCGAGCCCTGATTGCCACCGATGGTGATCTGGTACCAGCACTCGCCGGCCTTGTCGACGCCCAGGATGCCGATATGGCCGACGTGATGGTGACCGCAGGAGTTGATGCAGCCCGAGATGTTCAGGTCGAGTTCGCCGATCTCATGCTGGTAGTCGAGCCGGTCGAAGCGTTCGAACAGGTCCTGGGCAATCGGCAACGAGACGGCATTGGCCAGCGAGCAGAAATCGCCGCCGGGGCAGGCGATCATGTTGGTGATCAGGCCGATGTTGGGTTCGGCCAGGCGCAGGGCCTTGAGCTCGGCGTACAGGGCGGGCAACTGGTTCTGTTCGACATCAGGCAGCACCAGGTTCTGTTCATGCGTGACCCGCAGCAGGCCGAAGCTGTAGCGCTCGGCGATGTCGGCAATGGCCTCCATCTCGGCATCGGTGACATCGCCCGGGGGCACGCCATTGCGCTTGAGCGAGATCGACACCGCGGCATAGCCGGACTGCCGATGGGCATGCACGTTGCGCTTGCTCCAGCCCGCAAAGCCGGGGGCCGCCTCGAGGCCGGCCAGGTCCAGGTTGAACAGGGTCTTGTGGGCTGGCCGGATGAAGCGTGATTCGATGCGCGCGATCTCGGCATCTGGCAGGGCCGGGTGGGTGGCCTGCATGCGCTCGAATTCTTCTTCGACGCGGCTGCGGAACTCGTTCAGGCCCAACTCGCGTACCAGGATCTTGATGCGCGCCTTGTACTTGTTGTCGCGGCGGCCGAACAGGTTGTAGACCCGCAGGATGGCTTCCAGATAGTTGAGCAGGTCGCGGGCCTCGACGAAGGGCTCGATCTCCTGACCGATGATCGGGGTGCGGCCCATGCCGCCACCGACGAAGACCTGGAAGCCGATGGCGCCATCCGGTGCCTTGACTGCCTGCAGGCCGATGTCGTGCAGCAGCAGGGCGGCGCGGTCCTGGGTGGCGCCGCTGATGGCGATCTTGAACTTGCGCGGCAGGAAGGCAAACTCGGGATGGAAGGTCGACCACTGGCGCAGCAGTTCGGCCCAGGCCAGCGGATTGACCAGTTCATCAGGGGCCAGGCCGGCGAAGTGATCGACGGTGATGTTGCGGATGCAGTTGCCGCTGGTCTGGATCGCATGCATCTGCACGGTGGCCAGTTCGGCCAGGATGTCGGGCACGGTTTCCAGCGCGGGCCAGTTGAACTGGATGTTCTGGCGCGTCGAGAAGTGGCCGTAGCCACGGTCATAGGTTCGGGCGATGTGCGCCAGCTTGCGCAACTGGCGGGCCGAGAGCAGGCCATAGGGGATCGCCACCCGCAGCATCGGGGCGTGGCGCTGCACGTACAAGCCGTTTTGCAGCCGCAGGGGACGGAACTGGTCTTCGCTTAGTTCGCCCGCCAGGAAGCGGCGCGTCTGGTCCCTGAACTGGGCCACCCGCTCATTGACCAGTTGCTGGTCGATTTCATCGTATTGGTACATGCATGCGCTCCTCGGACGCGCATCATGCAAGAGCGGCTTAAAAACCTGAACGATCAAAAATCGACGTTTTCAGACGATTTGGTTCTAAAGGCCCCGGGCCTGAAAGGTCTGAGCCCGCACCCGCAACCAGCCCTGGCGACGCACCGCGGTCGCAGGATCGGGCAGGTGCGGCCTGCCGCGCCCTGCGCCGGGCGCTCAGCGCTCTGCGAAGGCTTTCTCGACCACGAACTGGCCGGGGTCCTCGAGGGAGCCTTCCTTGAACTGACGGTCCTCGAGCATTTTCTTCAGGTCGCGCAGCATGGCTTCGCTGCCGCAGAGCATGAAACGGTCATTGGCCGGCGTGATCGGCGGAAAGCCGAGATCGGCCTCCAGCTTGTGAGTGTCGATCAGGTCGGTGATGCGGCCCTGGTTGCGGAACGGCTCGCGGGTCACGGTCGGGTAATACAGGAGCTTTTCGCGGGCCAGTTCGCCGAGAAACTCGTGCTCTGGCAATTCGCGGGTGATGAAGTCCTCGTAGGTCAGCTCGGCCACTTCGCGGCAGCCATGCACCAGGATGACCTTGTCGAATTTCTCGTACAGGTTCGGGTCCTTGAGGATGCTCAGGAAGGCTGCCAGGCCAGTGCCGGTCGACAGCAGCCACAGGCGCGGGCCGTTTTCCAGCGAGTCCAGGACCAGGGTCCCGGTCGGCTTGTTGCCCACCACCAGGTCGTCGCCCACCTTCAGGTGCTGCAGGCGTGAGGTGAGGGGCCCGTTGGGCACCTTGATGCTGTAGAACTCGAGGAAATCCTCGTGGTTGGCGCTGACCATGGAATAGGCGCGCAGCAGGGGTTTGCCCTCGACCATCAGGCCGATCATCGCGAACTGGCCGTTCTCAAAACGGAAGCTCGGATCGCGCGTGGTGCGGAAGCTGAACAGCTTGTCGGTGTAGTGCTGGACCCAGGTGACTTTTTCGGTGCGGAACTTGCTCATAGACCGCCATTATCGCAAGTCCCGTGAAAAAGGTCCCGCGCGCCGCCGGGCCGGTCCTGCGGGGCCAGGGAAGTTTGGGCACGGCTGTGACGTTTTTCCGCCAGTCCCGTCGGGTCAGACAGCACACTTGCGGGTGTCAGGAAAGGTGACATGACAAGCGTCCGGCGGGGGCATTGCCGGACCGACCCAGAACAGCAAGGTGAACGATTTATGACCCTAGGATCCTCGACGGACCTGTCCCGTGTGCGCGATGCCCAGTCCTGCCGGCAATGGCTCGACAAGATGGCGGGCGGGCCTTTTGAGCGTCTCGAGCGCATGCAGGCGCTGTTTGCCCACCTCGGGCGCCAGCCCTTGCCGGCCGATCCGACCTTCGAGATCCTGGAGCAGGCGCGCATGACGCTGCTGGCCGAGGTCGCCAGCGCGGTCAAGCCCCTGCAGCAGATGTCCCTGCCCCTGCAGCCCTCGCATCTGTCGGCGCTGGAGCAGATCCGCAAGGCGCTGGACATGCTGCACCAGCTGTACCGGCGTTGCTATACCCGGATGATCGAATCCGAAGCCCTGGACACCCGCTCGGTGATCCCCGGTGCCGCCAATGCCCTGCGCGTGGTGATGCCGCTGGCCCGGGCCCTCGACACCCAGGCACGGATGATCGCCCTGCTGCTCAAGCTTCGTGTCGAGGTCGATCCCCTGTACTGGGATGCGCTGTGTCTGCTCGGGCGCTACATGCGCCAGAGTACCTTCCTGGATGAGGTGCTGATCGATCCGGTGGGGCTGCTCAAGCCCTGCACGGCACGGGCCACCTTTGTCTACCCGATCCTGCTGCGGCTGGCCAACCTTCCGGCCCGCAACACCAACCAGTTGCTGCTCATCGACAAGCTGGCCACGCGCTGGTCGGCGCGGGTCGGTTTGCGCATCGACACGCCACCCGACCTGAGCAGCCAGCCGCACGGACCGAGCATCGAGCTGTCCTCCGACTACTCGGTTCGGCTGGACACGGTGCGCCTGCTCAAGAGCTTGAATGAGCGCAAGGTCGACTGGCTGTCCGATGTCTCGGGCAAGCGCATCGCGCCCTTCACCCGGGACGAGCTGGCCAGCCTGATGGCTGATCTGGAACGTCTGTGGAGCGCCGATTTCAAGCCCCAGGGCGGATCGCCGGCACCGCAGCGGCTGGTGCGCCTGCGCTTCGGCCTGCCGCGCCTGTATGGTCAGGAAACGGCCAGTGGCGATGCCACGCTGACGCCCCCGGCACCCGGCGTTCCCGGCGCCTATGCTGGCTGGGAGGGAAATACGGTGGTGCGCAAGGCGCTGGGCGGCGGGCAGCACGGCCGCAGTGCATCGGACCTGTTCATGACCGAGAGTGAATCGGCCCAGTGGGTGAGGGTTGACGGCCGCTTGCTGGTGATCGAGCGCCACCTGGTGACGCCCTCGGCGCTGCTCGGCTCGCTGGCCACGGTCATGCCGGTTCCCGAGAACGAGGGCAACCCGGTCAGCACCGAAACGGCCGCCCGCGAGCAGGCGTTGATGCTGGGCCAGGTGGTGGCCGTCGAACAGCTGACCAGTCAGACCAAGGGCCTGTCCACGCACCGGGTCAGCATCCAGACCTTCGAGACGCCGACCTTCCCGGTCGGGGTCCGTGAGGAAGGGAGCATCCTGTTCTATGACGCCTTCTTGCTCGACCGTCAGCCCCTGTCCAAGGTTCGCCACAGCCTGGTGGCGCGGCGCGGGCTGCTGCGCACCGGCATGGAGGTCACCCTGCGCGACCACAGCGCCGATCGCCAGGCCGTGCTGGGCGAGGTGATGGACAACGGCCGCATGTTCGAGCGCTTCGAGCTTCAGCTCAAGTCCTGATCCGGCCGGACGCTGCGCCCTTCAGCCCCGGTCCGGACGGGGCTGTTGCGGTGTCCGGGCGGGCATGGCTTAAACTCCCGTCATGGCTGGACTGGACGCAAACACCCCTTCTCCCACTTCGATCACCGTGCACCAGCGCTCGCGTGTGCTCGAGGTCGGGTTCTCCAACGGCAAGACCTTCCGTCTGCCCTTCGAACTGCTGCGCGTGTACTCGCCCTCGGCCGAGGTGCGCGGTCACGGACCCGGTCAGGAAGTGCTGCAGGTCGGCAAGCAGGACATCGACCTGCTGTCGATCGAGCCGGTGGGCAACTATGCGCTGCAGCCCACCTTCAGCGACCAGCACAGCAGCGGCATCTATTCCTGGGACTATCTGTACTGGCTGGGTGACCAGCAGGACAAGCTGTGGCTGGACTACCTGCAGCGCCTGGCGGCGGCCGGGGCCTCAAGGGCCGGCGACGCAGCCGATGCGGCGCATGCGCCCCCTGCTGCCTCGCCCTCTGCTTCGGCCGCGGCCCCCGCGCCAGGCACCGGCTTCAAGGCCGTCAGCCGCCCCAAGTAGGTCCTCTGCCATGTCTGACAGCAAGAGCACCCACTTCGGCTTCAAGCGTGTCGCCGAGCAGGACAAGGCCCAGCATGTGGCCGCCGTCTTTCATTCGGTGGCCTCACGCTACGACACCATGAATGACCTGATGTCGCTGGGCCTGCACCGCGCCTGGAAGGCCTTCACCGTGCGCCAGGCGGCGATCCGCCCGGGCATGCGCGTGCTCGATGTGGCCGGCGGCACGGCCGATCTGGCGCGCGCCTTCGCCCGGCGCATGAAGGTCGATGGCCGCGTCGATGGCCAGGTCTGGCTGACCGATATCAATGCCTCGATGCTGACGGTGGGTCGCGACCGGATGCAGGACGAAGGCCTGCTGCAACCGGCCGTGCAATGCGATGCCGAGAAGCTGCCCTTCCCGGATGCCTTCTTCGACCGGGTTTCGGTGGCCTTCGGCCTGCGCAACATGACCCATAAGGATCTTGCCCTGGCCGAATTCCGCCGCGTACTCAAGCCGGGCGGCAAGCTGCTCGTGCTCGAGTTCTCGAAGGTGTGGAAGCCGCTCGAAAAGCCCTACGACCTGTACTCGTTCAAGATCCTGCCGCGGCTGGGCGAGAAGGTCGCCGGTGATGCGGCCAGCTATCAGTATCTGGCCGAGTCGATCCGCATGCATCCGGACCAGGAAACCCTGCTGGGCATGATGAAGACGGCCGGGTTTTCCCGTTGCCAGTATTTCAACCTGTCGGCCGGCATCGTGGCGCTGCATGAGGGTTACGCGCTCTAAGGAAGGTCCGCAAAACCTGTCGTGCCCGCGAGAGGTTTTGCGGACCTTCCTAAAGGCCGCGCCCCTCCCATCCCCGTGGGCCGCCGGCGCTGGCGCGGGGCTCATCCCAGCGGGGGATTTTCGGGGGTCTTTTTCGTCCTTTTGTCAGTTCCGGGCACCTGGCTGCGTCAAATGCCCGTCATCGGGTCAGGCCAATATTGCTTTTTGGGGCGCTGGCCTTACATTGGGAACTGGCGATGAGATCATGTCGCCTCATGCTTGGAGAGCAATAGTGAAAAAACTGATGTCCTTGTTTGCCGTGATCACTACCGTGGTCGCGATGGGTCTGACGGCGGTCTCGAGCGATGCCCTGGCCAAGCGGCTGGGCGGCGGACGTTCCGTCGGCAAGCAATCTGAACAGGTTACGCAGCGCCAGGCCAGTCCGGCCCCGGCGGCGCAACCGAACGCAGCGCCCGCGCAGGCTGGTGCACCTGCCTCCCAGGCCGGAGCCATGGGCGCGGCCACCCAACCCCAGCGCAACCGCTGGCTCGGCCCCATCGCAGGTCTCGCCGCAGGTCTTGGGCTGGCGGCGCTGGCCAGCCATCTGGGCTTTGGTGAGCAATTCGGTTCGATGATGATGATGATCCTGCTGGCCATGATCGCCGTGTTTGCGATCCGCTGGTTCATGTCCCGTCGTCAGCCGGCCACGCCGCTGCGTCCCGCCTATGCCGGTGCCTATGCCAACTCGCAGGTCGGGGCCGAGGCCACCGTGCAGCGCTTCCAGACCCCGGCCCTGCCGCCCGAGCCTGTCGCCAGCCCGGTCCTCGGGGGTGGTGCGGGCGTCGCTGCGGCTGCGGCGCCCCTGGCGGTTCCTGCCGGCTTTGATGCCGAAGGCTTCGTGCGTCATGCCAAGGTCCACTTCATCCGGCTGCAGGCCTCCTTCGACGCTGCGAACGTCGAGGACTTGCGTGAATTCACCTCGCCGGAGATGTTTGCCGAGTTGCAACTCGAGATCCAGGAGCGCAAGGGTGCTCTGAACAAGACTGAGATCCTGCAACTCGATGCCGAACTGCTGGGCGTGCACAGCAACAGTGTCGAGCACATGGCCAGCGTCCGCTTCCAGGGGATGCTGCGCGAGAGCGAGGGCGCTGCCCCCGAGCGTATCGACGAGGTCTGGAACCTGACCAAGCCCCTGCAGGGTCAGGGCGGCTGGGTCCTGGCTGGCATCCAGCAGCTCCAGTAAGCGGCCATGGCGGCCGATGCCCTCGGACAGGGCGCCCAGCGGCTGGTGCTGGGTGCCCTGAATCATGTACTGGGCCAGCATGCCTGGGCCCGCGACAAGCTGACCCAGTTTGCGGGGCGCTCGGTGCGCATTGGCCTGCAGACAGACAAGCTGCCGCGCCTGCCTTTTCTGCCTGCTCCGCACATCGACGCCCGTATCGGCGGGCAGGGGCTGCTCGAGGCCTTGCCCCCGAGCGAGCAGGTGATCGAGAATCCCTCGGTTGAAATGCTGCTCAAGCCCGGTCTCCAGGCCTTGGGCGATTTCTCGCGCAATGGCCCCCAGGGCCTGCTGCGCCACATGAAGATCGAGGGCGACGTGCTGCTGGCCGCCGCCCTGGGCGAGATCGCCAGTCAGGCGCGCTGGGACTTCGAGGACGATCTGTCCCGCGTGGTGGGCGATGTCGCCGCCCGCCGCACCGGGCGTCTGGTCGAGGATGCCCGTCTCGCATCGCAGGATGGCGCCCAGGCACTCAAGGCGCAATACGACCTGTTGCGCCAGCATCAGGAGGCGCCCCTGGCCGTGCGCGAGGGCCTGCAGGCCCTTGATGAGCGCCTGGCTTCCCTGAGTGCCCGGCTCGATGCCCTGGACCGGGATCTGCCCCGCGCCACCCGATAATTCTCCTGCAGGCCCTGCCGGGCTTGCCTTTGCCATCAAGTACTGGTAATTTGTACAGTATCATGGCGAGCCTTCTCAACAAGCCTTCCCGGGACCTGTCACGGTCTGCGCGCCGAGCATTCAGCGCCGGGCCGGCGGCTGGCGTGCTGGCGCTTCGCCCCAGCGGGGATCACAAGGGTCGTGGGGCCGGTCTGAACCTGCAGGGGCGTTTCGAGACCGAAGCCCGCGAAGCCTTCGACGATGGCTGGTCTCCCGAAGCAGATGCGCCGGTGCCGGGCCGTACCGTGGTGCGTATCGAACCGGTGCGCTCGACCCTGGTCTACAACCAGTCACCGGATCTGGGCTTTGATCGCTCGATCAACCCCTATCGCGGCTGTGAGCATGGCTGCATCTATTGCTATGCCCGTCCCAATCATGCCTACATCGGGCTGTCGCCCGGGCTCGATTTCGAGACCCGCATCTTTGCCAAGGCCGAGGCCGCCAGCCAGCTGCGTCGGGAATTGCTGCGCCCCGGTTATCGCTGCGCCCCCGTCAACCTGGGCTCCTCCACGGATGCCTATCAGCCCGCCGATCGCGATCTGGCCATCACCCGCCAGGTGCTCGAGGTCCTCGAGGCCAGCAGTCATCCGGTCTCCATCGTCACCAAGTCCTGGCTGGTCGAGCGCGACATCGATCTGCTCGCCCGCATGGCCGAGCGCCGTCTGGTGATGGTCTACCTGTCGGTCACGTCGCTCGATGCAGGGCTCTCCCGGATCATGGAACCGCGAGCCGCCGCGCCCTGGCGGCGCCTCGAAACCATCCGCCGCCTGACCCAGGCCGGCGTGCCGGTCAGTGTCTCGCTGGCACCCGTGATCCCCTTCATCAACGAACCCGAGATCGAGCACATCCTCAAGGCCTGCCGCGAGGCCGGGGCCTGTGCGGCCCATTACATCGTGCTGCGCCTGCCCTGGGAGGTGCGGCCTCTGTTTCACGACTGGCTGCAGCGCCATTTCCCCGACCGGGCCGATCGCGTGATGCATCGGCTGCAGGACATGCGCGGTGGCAAGGACAACGACCCGCGCTTTGGCAGCCGCATGAAGGGCGAGGGCCTGTGGGCGCAACTGATCCGGATGCGGTTCGAGCAGGCAGCACGACGTCTGGGCCTGTCCCGCAAGCCCTTTGCCCTGGATACCTCGCGCTTCGATCCGGCCCCGCTGCGCCCGTCGTCGGACCGCCCAGTTCAGGCGCAGGCCGAATTGTTCTAGTGTGGTGTGCCGCATTGCTGCACACCACACGAGGTCGGAAGGCCCGCCTCAATCCTCGGGCGTGAATCCCGAGGCCTTGACCATCGGTGCCCACATGCGCAGCTCGCGCTGCTGGGCCTGCGCCGTCTGCTGCGGATCGAGCACCGCCGATTGCATGCCCAGGCGCAACATGCGGTCCTTGACCGCTGGCTGGTCCATCAAGTGGGCAGCGGCCTGGTGGATCGTTTTTTGCAGCGCGGGCGTCATGCCGGCCGGGCCACACAGGGCATACCAGCCCGGTACCTCGACATCGATGCCGGCTTCCTTCAGGGTGGGCACCTCGGGTGCCAGGGGCGTGCGCTGGGCGCTGCAGATGGCCACGATCTTGAGGCGTCCGGCGCGGTGGTTTTCCAGCATGTCGGACATCGGCGCCACCACCATCGGCACCGCCCCGGCCATCAGATCCGCCACTGCGGGCGCGGCCCCCTTGTAGGGGACGTGGGTCATCGGGATGCCGCTGCCTTGTGCCAGGGCCACGCCCGAGAAGTGCAGCAGTGTGCCGGCCCCCGAGCTGCCGTAGTTGGCTTTCGAGGGATTGGCCCTGGCCCAGGCCAGAAAGCGCGCCAGGCTGTCGGTCCCGGACGCCGGGCCTATGCCGATCGCGACATCGAAGACGGTCAGGCGGGCGATCAGGCTCAGGTCGCGCGAGGGGTCGTAGCGCAGGTTGTTGAAGACATGGGGAAACAGCGTCAGCGGGCCTTGCGGGCAGATCAGCAAGGTGTCACCGTCAGGCTTGGCGCTGCGCCCCGCATCGATGGCGATGCGGCCGGCCGCACCCAGCTTGTTCTCGACAATGTAGGGCTTGCCCAGCCGCTGCCCGAAACCCTCGGCCACCTGTCGCGCCAGCAGGTCGAGGGCGCCCCCGGCCGAGAATCCGACAATGATCCGGCCATTGCCGGATTGGGCGAGGGCGGAATCGGCGGCCATCGTCGCGCTGGCCGTACTCGCTACTTTCGCGACCCGGCTGCCCAGCCCTCGGCCCAGCAGGCCACTCAGGCTGGCCGCCAGGGCGCTGCGTCGGGCAAGGGGCGATTGCGTTGGCGCGGGCTGGCCGGATGGGGAAGTGTTGGATCTGGACATGGTGCAGGCTCTGGTGTGATGTGCCGTAAATAACTTATCTAGTGACGAAGTGCAATGAGGGTGAATGCAAGGCGCGGTTGCGGGCCGATAGCGGGGCTGTCGGCACGGGTTCGCAACGCGGCAGTCGCCCTCATTTCACTTCGCCCCGAAGGGGTTCGATCGGACGAGGCCCTCGGTCGTACGCCCGCCAGGGCAGATATCACCCGGTTCAGACAAGGGGTTCATGGCGGGCTCAGGCGGCTGGGGCTGAGCGCGATTGCGTCCACGCCATGGCTGCGCAGGCGCCCGTCCACCGGCAGGCCGCGCAGCAGCAAGGCGGCGGTCTCTCCGGCGGCGGCGGCGCTCTGGATGCCATAGCCGCCCTGACCGGCGAGCCAGAAAAAGCCGCTGCGACGCGCATCCCAGCCGATCAGCAATTCGCCATCGGGCGCGAAAGTGCGCAGGCCGGCCCAGGTGCGGCGCGGGCGGCGGATGCGCAGGCGGGTATGGGTCTGGATGCGGTCGATGGCCTGCGCGATGTCGAGTTCTTCGGGCTGCACATCATGGGCCGCAACCGGATCGGCATTGGCAGGCGAGCCCAGCAGGGCACCGGCATCGGGCTTGAAGTACCAGGTCTCGTCCACGCTGACGATGGAGGGCCAGTGGCGGGTCTGATCGGCTGGCAGGACCTCGCCGGTGTCCAGCTGTGCCTCGAAGATGAAGGCGCTGCGCCGCTTGGGCTGGACCCCGAGCGCATCGGCCTGGCAGCGCCGGGCGGCCTCGTCGGCCCAGGCGCCGGCAGCGTTGACCAGGCAACGGGCCTGGCATTGGCGGCCATCGGCCAGGCGCAGGTGCCACAGATCCTCCTCGCGCTGGGCGGCGAGCAGTTCGGCGCCGGTCCAGAGGGCCGCGCCGGCCGCCTTTGCGCCGCGCAGGAAGCCCTGGTGAAGGGCATCGACATCGATATCCATGGCGTCGGGTTCGGCAATGCCGCCGAGCAGTCCGCCGGGAACCAGCACCGGCGCCTGCGCCAGGGCTTGCTGGGCATCGAGCCGGCTGATCGGTGCTGCCGCGGGACCGGCGGCACCTTCCAGGTCCGCCTGCAGCGCATCGAGCGCCGCTTCCTGTCCCTGCCAGCCCACATACAGGACGCCCCGCGGCGTCAGGATCGGCACGCTGGCAAAGCCGGCCGGCGGCTGGCTGTAGAAGTCGCGACTGGCGCGTGTCAGGGCACGGGCCTGGGGCGAGCCATAGGACTCCATGAACATGGCGGCACTGCGCCCGGTGCTGTGCATGCCGGGCTGGGCCTCGCGTTCGATCATCAGGACCCGGCCGTGGGGGGCCAGCCACCAGGCCAGCGACGCGCCGGCGATGCCGGCACCGATGATGACCTGGTCGAAGGGCGTTCCATCCTGGTGCGGCCCGCTCATGCGTGTTCCCTGCTGGCGTTGGTGGGTCGGGGCACCGGCGCATTGGGGTGCGGCGGGCGATATCCGTATTGTCTCGCAGTTGGTGGGCCTCCAGTGTGGTGTGCCGATGCGACATCGTCCAGCACCTCGCCAGGCCGGGGACCGGCACGGCAGCGGTCCAGTTAAAGACCGCAGGCTGCGCCCTGGTGGCCTTTGCTCAGTAGAATGCGCCCTGACCGCGCGTGTGCCGGTCGCTTGCCCTCTCAGGAGACATCATGGCCCGACTGAATATCAATGGAAAGAACGTGGAGGTCCAGGCCGACCCTGCCACGCCCTTGCTCTGGGTGATCCGCGAACAACTCGGCATGACCGGCACCAAGTACGGATGCGGCGTGGCCCAGTGCGGCGCCTGCTCGATCCACATCAATGGCGAAGTGACCCGCTCGTGCGTGATCCCGGTCTCCGCGATCAAGGCCAGCGACAAGGTCACCACCATCGAAGGCATTTCCAAGGACGGCAGCCATCCGGTCCAGAAGGCCTGGCAGGAACTCGAAGTGGCCCAGTGCGGCTACTGCCAGACAGGCCAGATCATGGCGGCCGTGGCTCTGCTCAAGAAGACCAAGAAGCCCAGCGACAAGGACATCGATGAAGCGATGACCAACATCTGCCGTTGTGGCACCTACAACCGTATCCGCGCCGGCATCAAGCGCGCGGCCGGCATCACCGGTTAAGGAGTCGACCCCATGGACAAATCCCGTACCGACAACACCATGGTCGGCAATTTTGCCGCCGAAGATGTCGTGGCTGCCTATGCCGACATGCAGGCCGCTGCGCCAGCCGCTGCGCCGGCCAGGCCTGCCCGGCGCCGCTTCCTGAAGGGCGCGGCCGGCAGTTTCGTGATCCAGGCCAGTGCCGGTGGCGTGCTGGCGCTGGGCTTCTCGGCGCCGGCCCGCGATGCGCAGGCCCAGGCCGCCGGCCAGGAGATCGGCGCCTGGGTGGTGCTGCATCCCAACGATGACACGGTGATCCGCATTGCCCGCTCCGAAATGGGCCAGGGCACGCTGACCGGACTGGCCCAGCTGGTGGCCGAGGAACTGGACGCCGACTGGAAGAAGGTCAAGTGGGAATACCCCACCCCGGGCGCCAACCTGGCCCGCAAGCGGGTTTGGGGCGACATGTCCACCGGTGGCAGCCGCGGCATCCGCGGCTCGCACGACTATGTCCGCCAGGGCGGCGCCGCTGCCCGCCAGATGCTCATCCAGGCCGCCGCCAACACCTGGAACGTGCCGGCCGAGGAATGCAGCACGACACCGGGCAAGGTGGTGCATGCCGCCAGCAAGCGCAGCCTGTCCTATGGCAAGCTGGTTGCCGAGGCGGCCAAACTGCCGGTGCCTGAGCTCAAGAGCATGAAGCTCAAGGATGCCAAGGACTGGAAGATTGCCGGCAAGTCGGTCAAGCGTCTGGATACCGTCGACAAGCTCACCGGCAAGCAGGTCTACGGCATCGACCTGAAGCTGCCCGGCATGCTCAACGCCTCGATCAAGGACACGCCGGTGCACGGCGGCAAGATCAAGTCCTTCGACGCTTCCAAGGCCAAGGCCATGCCTGGCGTGCGCCATGTGCTGCAGGTGGGCGCCGGTGCGGTGGCGGTCGTAGCCGACACCTGGTGGCAGGCCGATTCGGCCCTGCGCACGGTCGCGGTCGAGTATGAAGACAACGCCAATGCCAAGGTCGACACGGCCGCCATGCGCGCCACCATCGTGCGGGCGCTCGATTCCAACGAGGGCATCTACTACGGCAACAAGAACGGGGATGTGGCCGCCAACATGCCCAAGGCGGCCAAGAAGGTCACCTCGACCTTCCATACCCAGTACATCCATCACACCACGATGGAGCCGATGAACTGCACCGCCAAGTGGACCCCCGAGAAATGCGAGGTCTGGGTACCGACGCAGAATGGCGATGCCTCCCTTGCCGTGGCGGCGCAGGCCGCCGGCCTGCCGATTGCCAATTGCGAGGTCTACAAGATCCACCTGGGCGGTGGCTTCGGCCGGCGTGGCAAGCAGGACTTCGTTGAAAAGGCGGTGCTGCTGGCCAAGCAGTTGCCCGGCGTGCCGGTCAAGCTGCTGTGGAGCCGTGATGAGGACCAGCGTCAGGGCTGGTTCCGTCCGATGAGCTCGGCCAAGCTGGAGGCCGGCCTGGATGCCCAGGGCAACCTCGAATCGCTGTACATGCGCATCGCCGGACCCTCGATCCTGAACACGGTGGCCCCCAACCGCATGGAAGAGGGCAACGACTGGATCGCCCTGCAAGGCCTGTGGCCGGCCGGTGGCAAGTATGCGGCTGAAGGCGGCTTTGGCTACACCGTGCCCAACCTGAGCATCGAATTCGCGATGCGCAACTTCCATGTGCGTCCGGGTTTCTGGCGTGGTGTCAACAACAACCAGAACTGCCTGTACATCGAGTGCTTCATCGATGAGGTCGCCAAGGCGGCCGGCAAGGATCCGCTCGAGTTCCGTCGCGGCCTGCTTCAAAAGAGCCCCAAGCATCTGGCGGTGCTCAATGCGGTGGCGGCCAAGATCGCCGACGCCGGTCCGGCACCGGCCGGACGCTTCCGTGGCTATTCCCAGCAGATGGGTTTTGGCAGCTATGTGGGGGCGGCGGCCGAGGTCTCGGTCAATGGCAACGAGGTGACGGTGCATCGCCTGGTGGTGGGCACCGATTCCGGCCACGTGGTCAACCCTGACCAGGTCAATGCCCAGATCGTCGGTTCGGTCGCCTATGGCCTGTCGGGCAACTTCCTGGAAAACATCACCATCAAGGACGGTGCCGTCCAGGAAGAGAACCTGAACAGCTACAACATCATGCGTCTGGCCAACTTCCCCAAACGCATCGAGACCGTGCTGGTGCCCAGTGGCGGCTTCTGGGGCGGGGTGGGCGAGCCGACCATCATGGTTGCCGCACCGGCGGTGCTCAACGCTGTTTTTGCCGCCACCGGCAAGCTGCCGCGTGAGTTCCCGGCCAGCGACCTGAAACTGAAGTCCTGAGGCTGGCGCGGCGCCCCGCCCAGGCGGGCGCCGCGTCCCGCCCAAGCGGGTGCCGCGCGTTCACATCCGGCATTCCCGTTTTCGGGCAGAATCCGGGGCCGGCAACCTGCGTTGTCGTAGACTTACGCGGTTTTCCGCGTAGCCCGTCTGGAGGAGCTTTTGAACGCGACTGATCTTGGGTCTTCTGCCTATTTCCACAAGGTGGTGGACTGTCAATGGGCATGTCCTGCCCACACCCCGGTTCCCGAATACATCCGCATGATTGCGGACGGCCGTTACGCCGATGCGTACATGGTCAACTGGAAATCCAATGTTTTCCCCGGCATTCTCGGCCGCACCTGCGACCGGCCCTGCGAGCCGGCCTGCCGTCGCGGCCGCGTCGAGGAGAACAATATCGGCATGAGCGGTGCGCAGCCCGAGCCGGTCGCGATCTGCCGCCTCAAACGCGTCACCGCCGACTTCAAGGGCTCGGTCGATGACCGCATGCCCAAGCCGGCTGCCAGGAAGAACGGCAAGCGCATCGCCTGCATCGGTGCCGGTCCGGCCTCGTTGACGGTCGCGCGCGACCTGGCGCCGCTGGGCTACGACATCACGGTCTTCGATGGCGAGAAGAAGGCGGGCGGCTTCATCCGCTCCCAGATTCCGCGCTTCCGCCTGCCCGAGTCGGTCATCGACGAGGAGACCGGCTATGTGCTGAACCTGGGCGTCACCTTCCGCGCCGGCCAGCGCATCGACTCGCTCAAGGCGGTGCTCGATGAGGGCTACGATGCCGTCTTCGTCGGTTGCGGCGCCCCGCGTGGCCGCGACCTCGACGTACCCGGCCGCAAGGAAGCGGCGGCCAACATCCATGTCGGCATCGACTGGCTGTCCTCGGTCTCTTTCGGCCACATCGAGAAGATCGGCAAGCGCGTGATCGTGCTCGGCGGTGGCAATACCGCGATGGACTGCTGCCGTTCGGCCCGCCGCCTGGGCGGCACCGACGTCAAGGTGATCGTGCGTTCGGGCTTCGATGAAATGAAAGCCTCGCCCTGGGAAAAAGAGGACGCCCAGCACGAAGGCATCCCCATCCTCAACTTCCTCGTGCCCAAGAGCGTCCAGCACGAGAATGGCAAGCTCGTGGGCATGACCTTCGAGAAGGTCAAGGCCGTCTACGACGACAAGGGCCGTCGCTCGCTGGTCAATGCCGGTGAACCCGACCAGTATTTCGAATGCGATGATGTGCTGGTGGCCATCGGCCAGGAAAACGCCTTCCCCTGGATCGAGCGCGACCTCGGCATGGAATTCGACAAGTGGGGCATGCCGGTGGTCGACCAGACCACGCTGCGTTCGACCCATCCGAAGGTGTTCTTCGGCGGTGATGCCGCCTTCGGTCCCAAGAACATCATCTGGGCCGTGGCCCATGGCCATGAGGCCGCCGTCTCCATCGACCGCCAGCTCAATGGCGAGGACATCACCCTGCGCCCCGCGCCGGGCGTGACCACGCTGTCGCAGAAGATGGGCATCCACGAGTGGAGCTACGACAACGACATCTCCAACGATCTGCGCAACAAGGTGCCCTGGGCCAAGGCCGAGATGGCGCTCAAGTCGATCAAGGTTGAGGTCGAACTGGGCTTCGATGCCAAGCTGGCCCTCAAGGAGGCCCAGCGCTGCCTGAACTGCGATGTGCAGACGGTGTTTGCCCGGGACCTGTGCATCGAGTGCGATGCCTGCATGGACATCTGCCCGACCGACTGCATCACTTTCACGGCCAATGGCGAAGAGCCCGACCTGCGCGCCCGCCTCAAGGCGCCGGCGCTGAACCTTGCGCAGGACCTGTATGTGTCCCCCGAACTCAAGACCGGCCGGGTGCTGGTCAAGGACGAGGACGTCTGCTTGCACTGCGGCCTGTGCGCCGAGCGCTGCCCTACCGGCGCCTGGGACATGCAGAAAATGCTGATCGAGATGACCCATGCCGGCCCCGAGTGCCGCACCAATGGCGCCGGCTACTCGCGACCCAGTCCGGTGGCCGCTGCCGCCAAAACTGAGCAAGCTAGAAAGGCTGCCTGATGAACGCCCCTGTCAATCCCATGGCCGCCAGCAAGGCGGTCTTCCGGCCCGGCAACCGGGCACCTGTCGAAGCGGTCAACGACTTCGTCGTCAAGTTCGCCAACGTCAATGGCTCGGGCTCGGCTTCGGCCAACGAACTGTTCGCCCGCGCCATCCTGCGCATGGGCGTGCCGGTCAGCCCGCGCAACATCTTCCCGTCCAACATCCAGGGCCTGCCCACCTGGTACGAGGTGCGCATCAGCGAGGCGGGCTACCTGGGCCGTCGTGGCGGCATCGACATGATGGTGGCGATGAACCCCCAGACCTGGGTCAATGACATCAAGGAGATCGATGCCGGCGGCTACCTGCTGTATGACAGCACCAAGCCGATGCCCGAGTCGGCCTTCCGCGATGACATCACCGTCATCGGCGTGCCCCTGACCGAGATCTGCAACGTCACCTATGCCGATCCGCGCCAGCGCCAGCTGTTCAAGAACATCCTGTACCTGGGCGCGTTGTCGTGGCTGCTGGGCATGGATGTGCCCGCCATCGAGAAGCTCTTTGCCGAGCAGTACAAGGGCAAGGAGCGGCTGCTCGACTCGAACATCAAGGCCCTGCACCTTGGCCGCGATTTCGCGATGGGCAACTACAAGCCGATCACGCTGCAGCTTCGCCCCGCCGACAAGGTGGGCAACAGCATCTTCATGGAAGGCAACAACGCTGCCGCCCTGGGCGCTGTGTATGGCGGTGCGACCGTCTGTGCCTGGTATCCGATCACGCCGAGCTCCTCGGTGGCCGAGGCCTTCCAGAGCCATTGCGCCAAGTTCCGCGTCGACGCCGTCACCGGTCAGCACAACTATGCGATCGTCCAGGCCGAAGACGAACTGGCCTCGATCGGCATGGTGGTGGGTGCCGGCTGGAATGGCGCGCGTGCCTTCACCTCGACCTCCGGCCCCGGCGTGTCGCTGATGACCGAATTCATCGGCCTGGCCTACTTTGCCGAGATCCCGGTCACCATCGTCAATGTGCAGCGCGGCGGCCCCTCGACCGGCATGCCGACGCGCACGCAGCAGGCCGACATCATCGCCTGCGCCTATGCCAGCCATGGCGACACCAAGCATGTGCTGCTGTTCCCCGAGGACCCGAAGGAGTGCTTCGAGCACACCGCCGCTGCCCTCGATCTGGCCGACCGCCTGCAGACCCCGGTGTTCGTGATGACCGATCTGGACATCGGCATGAACCAGCGCCTGTGCAAGCCGCTCGAGTGGGACGATACCCGTACCTATGACCGCGGCAAGGTGATGACCGCCGCCATGCTCGATGAGGGCCGCGACTTCGGTCGCTACAAGGATGTCGATGGCGATGGCATCCCCTACCGCACCTATCCCGGCACGCATCCGACCAAGGGCAGCTACTTCACCCGTGGCACGACGCGCAATGCCTACGCGCAGTACTCCGAGACCGGCCCGGATTACCTCTACAACGTGCACCGCCTGCTCGACAAGTTCAACACCGCCAAGCAGTACGTGCCGGCCCCGCGCGAGCGTCGAGCCCATGCCGATGGCAAGGCCACGCGCTTTGGGGTGATCTACTTCGGCTCGACCTCGCCGGCGATGGACGAGGCCTTTGACGCGCTCAAGGCCCAGGGCCATGCGGTCGATGGCATGCGCATCTGCGCCTTCCCCTTCAACCAGGACGTCGAGCGTTTCGTGGCCGAGCATGAGGCCGTGTTTGTCGTCGAGCAAAACCGCGATGCGCAACTGCGCACCCTGCTGGTCAACGAGCACGACATCGATCCGGCCCGACTGCCTTCGATCCTTCACTACGACGGCACGCCGATCACGGCGCGCTTCATCACCGCCGCCATGATCAAGGCCATGGGCGAACGCAGCAAGGCCGGGAGTGCAGCATGACCTACATCGCCAAACCGAGAATCCATCACCCCACCCTGCAGGTCAACAGCGTCGGCTACACCCGGCGCGACTATGAAGGCAAGGTCTCGACCCTGTGCGCCGGCTGCGGCCACGACTCGATCTCGGCCGCCATCATCCAGGCCTGCTGGGAGATGGACATCGAACCGCACCGTGTGGCCAAGCTCTCCGGCATCGGTTGCAGCTCCAAGACGCCCGACTACTTCCTCGGCCCCTCGCACGGCTTCAACACCGTGCACGGGCGCATGCCCTCGGTGCTCACCGGTGCCAACCTGGCCAACCGCGACCTGCTGTACCTGGGCGTGTCCGGCGATGGCGACTCGGCCTCGATCGGTCTGGGCCAGTTCGCCCACTCGATGCGGCGGGCCGTCAACATGGTCTACATCCTGGAAAACAACGGCGTCTACGGCCTGACCAAGGGCCAGTTCTCGGCCACCGCCGACCAGGGCTCCAAGTCCAAGAAGGGCGTCGTCAATGCCGACACCCCGATCGACACCATCGGTCTGGCCCTGCAGATGGGCGCCACCTACGTCGCGCGCGGCTTTTCCGGCGACAAGGCCCAGCTGGTGCCTCTGATCAAGGGGGCGATTGCCCACCGCGGTGCCGCCTTCATCGATGTGGTCAGCCCCTGCGTGGCCTTCAACAACCACCCGGGCTCGACCAAGAGCTACGACTATGTGCGCGAGCACAACGAGGCGGTCAGCCGTCTGGACTTCTTCCCCAAGCGTGGCGAGATCACGGCCGACCAGGCCGAGGGCGCAGTCACCAAGGTGCAACTGCACGATGGCTCGCTGGTCAACCTGCGTCGCCTGGCAGCCGACTACGATCCTTCCGACCGTATCCGGGCCATGACCTACCTGCAGCAGCACCTGGCGCAGGGCGAGGTGGTGACCGGTCTGCTCTACGTGCAGCCGGAAGCCTCCGATCTGCACGATGCGCTGAACACCAATGCCACGCCGCTCAACCAGCTGGGCGAGAAGGTGCTGTGCCCGGGCGCCAAGGCGCTGGAGTCGATCAACGCGCGGCTGCGCTGATCGTCTCTCCCCGGACGGACCGCTTGCGGCCGATTGGCTGCGCGTCCCGCCGCCCCAAACCCCGGTCCTCCCAGGCCGGGGTTTTTTCTGGGCACTGCGGTCTCGGGCGGTCCTCGCCTGTCTTGATTTGGTGCGAAGCTGACCCGCTTTGAGGCCCGCTGACCAGGGTTTGCACCGCCATGCATCGGGCCTTGGTCGCCCTGGCCTGGTCCGGAACTTGCTGAACAGCACTCAGGAGTAGAAGCAGGCAGTGCGCCGCCGTCAGGCGCACGGGTCATTGCTCCGGCAACGGACGCCGCTTGCGGCGCAGGCCGTGCCGTGCTTCTGCTCGTTTGCGCCATCTCCCGTGACATGGCGCCAGCCTTGGCTGCAGCCCCGGTCTGCCGTTGTCTTCAGTGTCGCCTGTGCATGCAGGCGATGCCCTGTTGATCAACAAGGAGACCCTCGTGCATCCTCTCTTGCGCCGTTTCGCCCCGATCGCCTTTCTGGCGTTCGCCTTCCTGGCCGCGCTCTCGCCCGCCCGCGCCCAGGACAAGCTCACCTTCATGACCTCCTGGTACGCGCAGGCCGAACACGGCGGCTTCTACCAGGCCGTCGCCAAGGGCATCTACAAGAAGTACGGCCTGGACGTGACCATCAAGATGGGCGGTCCGCAGGTCAACAACATGCAGCTGATGTTGGCCGGCCAGGCCGACCTGATCATGAGCTACGACTTCTCGGTGCTCAGTGCCGTCGAGAAGGGCTTGCCGGTGGTGACGGTGGCCACCTCCTTCCAGAAGGACCTGCAGGGCATGCTCACCCATGACGATGTCAAGAGCCTGGCCGACCTGAAGGGCAAGACCATCCTGGTCGCGACGGCCGGACGCAGCAGTTGGTGGCCCTGGCTGCGTGCCCGCTATGGCTATGGCGACGAGCAGACCCGCGCCTACACCTTCAACCTGCAGCCCTTCTTTGCCGACCGCAACCTGGTGCAGCAGGCCTATCCGTCCTCCGAGCCGTTCCAGGCGATGAAGCAAGGCGTCAAGGCCAATTTCTTCCTGTTCGCGGACGAGGGCTTTCCGCCCTACGGCACCACCATGGTGGGTACCCAGAAACTGGTGGCTGAGAAGCCCGATGTGGTGGCCCGCTTCGTGAAGGCCTCGATCGAGGGCTGGAAGTCCTACCTGGCAGATCCTGCCGCTGGCAATGAGCTGATCAAGAAAGACAACCCGAAGATGGAAGACGAGCAGATCGCCTTTGCGATCCGGCGCATGAAGGAGCTCAAGGTCTTTGATGGGGGCGATGCAGCCACGATGGGCGCTGGTGTGATCACCGAGGCGCGCTGGAAGGCCACCTATGATTTCATGGTCAAGGCCGGCCTGCTCAAGCCCGAGACCGAATGGCGCAAGGCCTTCACGACCCAGTTCGTGAAAGACCTGCGCATCATGCCGTAAGGGGTGGTTCATGCTGGTCACGAAACAGCCGGTCCTGCGCCGCTTCTGGTACGCCTTGATGCCCATGCATCACCTCGACGCCGGGCCGCAGCCCTTCACCTTGCTCGGCGAGCCCCTGGTGCTCTGGAAGGGCGCCGATGGCAAGCCCTCGGCGCTGCGCGACCGCTGCTGCCATCGCACCGCCAAACTGTCCAAGGGCTTTGTGGACGGCGACAACATCGTATGCGGTTACCACGGCTGGACCTACAACGGCCAGGGACGCTGCGTGCGCATTCCGCAAAATGACGAGGCAAGCATCCCGGCGGGTGCCAAGGTGCCGGCCTACCATTGCCAGGAGAGATATGGCTACGTGTGGGTGGCGCTCGAAGATCCGCTGGCACCGATTCCTGACTTTCCCGAAGAG
>JAPOKJ010000046.1 GCA_029977705.1 Burkholderiales bacterium
AGCTCGCGCGGGCAGTTGTTCTCCAAGACCAGCCTCCCGCAGGCCCTGCCGGCGATCTTCTCCGGCATGAAGGTGTCGATCACCCTGGCCGTGGTCGGTGCGGTGGTCGGTGAGTTCGTCGGATCCAATTCGGGGATCGGCTATGTGCTGCAAAAGGCCAACGGCAACTTCGACCTGCCGCTGATGTTTGCAGCGCTGGTGGTCCTGTCACTGATCGGTGTGCTGCTGTTCGTGGTCCTCGACGTGATTGAACGCTTCGCGATCCCGTGGCACGCTTCCCAGCGCAATGAATACCAGGCGACGGCCTGAGGCCGGGCGCCTCGTCCCTGTCCAGAAATCAGCCCAAGAAAGGAGACACCTGATGAAACCCGCAACAAAACGCAGCACCCTGGCCAGTCTGGCCGCCGGTGCGCTGGCCCTGTCCCTGTCGCCCATGGCAGTGCATGCCCAGGGCAAGGAGAAGGTCTCGTTGATGCTCAACTGGTACCTGTACAGCGAGCACGCGCCTTTCTTCCTGGGCAAGGAGAGGGGCTATTTCGAGGCCGAGGGCATTGACCTGGACATCCAGGAAGGTCGCGGTTCCGGCCCCACCATCCAGGCGGTGGCCGCCAAGTCGGTGCCCTTCGGCTATGCCGACGTGGGCACGATGATCAAGGTGGCGGCCAAGGGGGCGCCAGTCAAGTCGGTGGGCGTGGCGCTGCAGAAAAGCCCGATGTCGGTGATGGGCCTGAGCGAGAAGAACATCCGCAAGCCCGAGGACATCAAGGGCAAGATCGTGGCGGTCACGCCGGGCGATTCGATGTCCCAGATCTGGCCGCTGTTTTTGAAAAAGACGGGCCTGAAAGAGTCGGACTTCAAGACCGTCGCCGGTGATGGCCAGACCAAGCTCAATGCAGTCATCAATGGTCAGGCCGACCTGTTGCTGGGCTACCTGATGGACCAGAACATCAAGATCCAGGATGCGACCAAAAAGCCGGTGACGGTGATCCCGTTTGCCGACTATGGCATCAACATGGTGGTCTCCGGGATCATTGCCCACAAGGACACCCTGAAGGACAAGCCGGACCTGGTCAAGCGCTTCATGCGCGCCGCCACCCGTGCCTTCGAGGAATCGGAGAAAAATCCTGAGGCCGCCGTCGATGCCATGCTCAAGGCCAATGCCAAGGCTGGCGTGCGCGATTCGCTGATCGTCGGTCTCAAGCTGACCACGCCCCTGTATCGCACGCCCGATGCGGCCAGCAACCGGCCCTTCCGTGTCAGCGCGAAGAACATGACCGAGACCTTCGCCCTGCTGCAGGAGTACGGTGGCCTGGAGAAATCGGCTGGCAAGGTCGAGGATTACTACACCAACGAGTTCCT
The DNA here is from genome assembly GCA_029977705.1 of Burkholderiales bacterium. Taxonomy (GTDB): domain Bacteria; phylum Pseudomonadota; class Gammaproteobacteria; order Burkholderiales; family Burkholderiaceae_E; genus JAPOKJ01. The sequence continues at coordinate 1,360 of JAPOKJ010000046.1, forward strand.
GCCCTGATCGAGCCCCCATGTCGGACCTGTTCCAAGGCGCAGCCGCGAGCGGGGCCTCATCGCCCCGCCGCCTGATCGAACTGCGCGACGTCACCAAGATCTATCAGACCAATGATGGGCCGGTCGAGTCCCTGCGGCCGCTCAGTTTCGACATCCGCGAGGGCGAGTTCGTCTCGGTGGTCGGGCCCTCAGGCTGCGGCAAGAGCACCTTGCTCAAGCTGGTGGCGGGCCTGCTGCCGGTCACTGCCGGGCAGCTGACGCTGTCGGGCCAGAGCATTTCGGGCCCGCAAAAGGATGTCGGCATCGTGTTCCAGAGCGCCGTGCTGCTGGCCTGGCGCAACGTGCTCGACAATATCCTGCTGCAGGCCGAAATGCGCCGCATGCCAAGGGACGCGGCGCGGGCGCGCGCCCTGCAGCTGATCGAGATGGCGGGCCTGAAGGGCTTCGAGAAAAAATACCCCTGGCAGTTGTCCGGGGGCATGCAGCAACGGGTGTCGATCTGTCGTGCGCTGCTGCACGACCCGCAGGTGCTGCTGATGGATGAGCCCTTTGGCGCGCTCGATGCCATGACGCGCGAGAAGATGAATCTGGAATTGCAGCGCATCTGGCTGGAATCGAAAAAGACGGTGCTGCTCATCACGCACAGCATCCCCGAAGCGGTCTTCCTGTCGGACCGGGTCCTGGTGATGAGCGAGCGTCCCGGCGCCATTGCCGCGATCTACGACATTGCCTTGCCGCGGCCCCGTCCGCTCGATGTGATGGGCACCCCGGCCTTTGCGGAGCACGCCCGCAGCATCCGCGCGCATTTCTATGCGCAGGGCTCCCTGGATCATTGAGCGCTGGCGCCGATCAAAACCCCGCGCAACATGACCGCCCCCGTCTTCAGCATCACCGAGATCGAGCTGTTCGAGCGCCCGGTGCGACTGCGTCTGCCGTTCCGCTTCGGGGTCATCACCCTGACGGCCTGCCCGCAGGCCTTTGCACGGGTGCGCATCACGACCCCGGCAGGCGCCAGCGCGGTGGGCATGGCCGCCGAGATGATGGTGCCCAAGTGGTTCGACAAGCGTCCGCAGGTCAGTCACGAGGACAATGTCGAGCACCTTCGCGATGTGCTGCGCCTGGCCCGGGCCGCGTACCTGTCCGACGCCCGCCCCGGCACGGCCTTCGGGCATTTCGCGCGCCACTACGAGGCGCACCAGCAGGCCGCTGCCGCACGCGATTACAACGGCCTGTTGGCCAACTTCGGGCCGGCGCTGATCGACCGCGCGGTGCTCGATGCCCTGTGCCGGCTGCTCGGCCTGTCGTTCTACCAGGCGATGCAGGCCAATCTGCCCGGCATTGGCCCGGGCCTGCCGGCCTTCGCGGATCTGGACATCACCCGTTTCCTGGCGCAGCGCCAGCCGGCCGCCACGATCCAGGCCCGCCACACGGTTGGCCTGGTCGACGCCATGACGGCTGCCGATCTTTCCCATTCGGTGGCCGATGGCCTGCCCGAGACGCTCGAGCAGGTGATCGATCGTCATGGTCACCGCTTCTTCAAGCTCAAGCTGGGCGGCGATCTCGAGGCCGATCTGGATCGCCTCAAGGCGATCGCCGCCGTCATCGACCGCATCCGCTCGCCTTACCAGCTCAGCCTCGATGGCAACGAGCAGTTCCAGAACGCCGAACAACTCGATACGCTGCTGGCGCGCATGCGTGAAACGCCGGCACTGGCGCGCCTGATGCGCTCGATCCTGTTCATCGAGCAGCCGATCCATCGTGGCGAGGCCTTGCAGGCCGACTTCCGTGGCCAGCGGCTGGGTGTGCCGGTGATCATCGACGAGTCCGATGCGACGCTCGACACCTTCGTGCAGGCGCGTGAGCGGGGCTACGCAGGCATCTCGAGCAAGACCTGCAAGGGCCTGTACAAATCGGTCCTGAATGCGGCGCGCTGTGAGGCCTGGAACCAGGCCGAAGCGCAGGGCCCGGGCTTTTTCATGTCGGCCGAAGACCTGACCACCCAGGCCGGCCTGGCCGTGCAGCAGGACCTGGCCCTGGTCAACCTGTTGGGCATCACCCATGTCGAGCGCAACGGGCACCACTATGTGAACGGCATGGCCGACCTGCCCGAGGCTGAACAGCAGGCCTTCCTGTCGGCCCATCCCGATCTGTATGAACGCAGCCATGGCGCGGTGCGCCTGGTCATCACCGGTGGTGCCATCGATCTGGGCTCGCTGGCCTGTCCCGGTTTTGCCTCGGCGGCCTGGCCCGACCCTGCCGCCCTGCTGCCCCTTCGCGCGCCGCCAGGTGCAGACCCGCCAGGCGCAGGTGGCGCGCCTGCGCATTGATCGCCGTTGCCACGGCACTGTTTCTTATTGACTTGAGCAAGGATTTCCCGACATGAGCACCCATAGACTTGGCATCATCATGAATGGCGTGACCGGGCGCATGGGCATGAACCAGCACCTGATCCGCTCCATCGTTGCGATCCGCGCCCAGGGGGGTGTGGCCCTGGCCAATGGCGACCGGGTCATGCCCGATCCGATCCTGGTCGGTCGCAATGCCGACAAGATCGCGGCGCTGGCCAAGGCGCATGGCATCGAACGCTGGACGACGGACCTGGACAAGGCGCTGGCCGATCCGAACGACACGGTCTTCTTCGATTCGGCCACCACCCAGATGCGTCCGACCCTGCTGGGCAAGGCGATCGCCGCCGGCAAGCACATTTATTGCGAGAAGCCGGTGGCCACCAACCTGAAGGAGGCGCTGGAGATCTACCAGCTGGCCCAGGCCAAGGGCATCAAGCATGGCGTGGTGCAGGACAAGCTGTTCCTGCCCGGCCTGATGAAGCTGAAGATGCTGCGCGAGGCGGGCTTTTTCGGCCGCATGCTGTCGGTGCGCGGCGAGTTCGGATACTGGGTGTTCGAGGGCGATCTGCAACCCAGCCAGCGCCCGTCCTGGAACTACCGCAGCGAAGACGGTGGCGGCATCATCCTCGACATGATCTGCCACTGGCGCTATGTACTGGACAACCTGTTCGGCGAGGTCAAGTCGGTCTCCTGCCTGGGTGCGACGCACATTCCCGAACGCCTCGATGAAAGTGGTCGGCGCTACAAGGCCACCGCGGATGATGCCGCCTATGCCACCTTCGAGCTGGAGGGCGGCGTGATCGCCCAGATCAACAGCTCCTGGACCACCCGGGTGCGGCGTGACGACCTCGTCACCTTCCATGTCGATGGCACCCATGGCTCGGCAGTGGCCGGGCTGACCGATGTGCGCACGCAGGCCCGGGTCAACACCCCGAAGCCGGTGTGGAACCCGGATGTGCGGCAGGCCCTGAACTTTTTCGATCACTGGCAGCTGGTGCCCGAGTACGCGGCCTTCGACAACGGCTTCAAGACGCAGTGGGAAGCCTATATCCGACACCTCTATGACGATGCTCCCTTCAAGTGGAATCTTCTGGAAGGGGCCAAGGGCGTGCAGCTGGTCGAGTGCGCGCTGCAATCCTGGAAAGAGCGCCGCTGGGTGGATGTCCCCGCCCTTGCAGGCTGAGCCCGGAGACACCTCATGAATGCTCCTGAACGCATCCAGCAGACGATCCGCCTGCCCGACCCGGCCGGCGGCCTGCACACCTGGCAACTGTCGCAACCGCGCGATTTTCCGGATCGAGCGCTGCGCCCCTTCAATCGTGTCGCCCTGTCGGCTGCCCATGTGGTGGCCGATCCGCTCAAGCCGCAGGATCCCTGGCTCGATTGCGCCATCGACTGGGACGCCACCATCGGCTACCGGCGCCATCTGTGGCGCCTGGGCATGGGGGTGGCCGAGGCGATGGACACCGCCCAGCGCGGCATGGGCCTGGACTGGCCCACGTCGCTGGAACTGATCCGCCGCTCGATCGAGGCCTCGCGCGACTTCCCGGGCGCGGTGCTGGCCAGTGGCGCTGGCACGGATCACCTGGCGCCAGAGGCGGCGCGCTCGCTCGATGATGTGATCCGTGCCTATGAAGAGCAGGTGGCGGCGATCGAGGCGCTCGATGGCCGCATCATCCTGATGGCCTCGCGCGCGCTGGCCCGTGTGGCCAAGTCCCCGGACGACTATCACCGGGTCTATGACCGCATCCTGGGCCAGGTCAGGCAGCCGGTGGTGATCCACTGGCTGGGCGACATGTTCGATCCCGCCCTGGCCGGCTACTGGGGCCATGCCGATGCGATGAAGGCGATGGATGTGGCGGTGGACATCATCAACCGCCATGCGGCCAAGGTCGATGGCGTCAAGATTTCGCTGCTGGACAAGGACAAGGAGATCGTGATGCGCCGGCGCCTGGACGCCCGCGTCAAGATGTACACCGGCGATGACTTCAACTATGCCGAACTGATCGAAGGCGACGCGCAGGGCTACAGCCACGCCCTGCTCGGCATCTTTGATGCGATCGCCCCGGCGGCATCGGCGGCCCTGTCGGCCCTGGCCATCGATGATCGCAAGACCTTCAACGAGATCCTTGCGCCGACCGTCCCCTTGTCGCGCCATATCTTCAAGGCACCGACCCGCTTCTACAAGACCGGGGTGGTGTTCATGGCCTACCTGAATGGCCTGCAAAGCCATTTCACGATGGTTGGCGGACAGCAGAGCACGCGCTCGATCCAGCACCTGGCCGAGCTGTTCCGGCTGGCGGACCGTGCCGGCCTGTTGCGCGACCCGGGGCTCGCCTGTGAGCGCATGAACCGGGTGTTGCGCGTGCACGGCATTGAATGATGCGCGACTTCTCCGACTCGCATCGCTGGTTGTCGATCAATACCGCCACGGTGCGCAAGCAATGGGCGCTCGATCGCATCATCGATGAATGCGCCCGGCGCGGCATCCGCGCCATCAGCCCCTGGCGCGACCAGGTGGCGGCGGTGGGGCTTGATCGCGTGGCCCGTCAGCTCAAGGAGACCGGCATCGAGCTGTCCGGCTATTGCCGCGGCGGCTTTTTCCCGGCGGCCGATGCGGCCGGCCTGAAGGCGGCGCTCGATGACAACCGGCGTGCCATCGACGAGGCGCGCACACTCAATGCGCCCTGTCTGGTGCTGGTCGTTGGTTCGCTGCCCGGGGCATTGAACGGCTCACCGGTCCATCGCGACATCGGGCGGGTCCGTCAGGAGGTTCGCGACGGCATTGCCGCCACGATGGAGTACGCGCGCCAGATGGCCATGCCGCTGGCCATCGAGCCCCTGCATCCGATGCAGGCGGCCGAACGGGCCTGCATCAATACCCTCGAACAGGCGCTCGACCTGTGCGATGAACTCGACCCCGCGCGCAGTGGCGGCCTCGGGGTGGCCGTCGACCTGTATCACGTCTGGTGGGACCCGAAGCTGCAGCAGCAGATCGCGCGGGCCGGTGCCGATCGCCTGCTGGCCTTCCATGTCTGTGACTGGCTGGTGCCCACCCGCGACCTGCTCAATGACCGCGGCATGATGGGCGATGGCGTCATCGAGATCCGCAAGGCGCGCGGCTGGGTCGAGGCCGCCGGCTTTGCCGGCCATTCGGAAGTCGAGATCTTCTCGGAGCACTGGTGGAGCCAGCCCGGCGAACGCGTGCTCGATCTGTGCATCGAGCGCCATCGCCAGGTGGTCTGAACCTCAGAATTGCGCGCGCATCCAGGCCAGATAGGCCTGTCCCTCCGGCGTCTGCTCGGCCGGAGCCCAGGGGGCACGCTCGTCCGGGCCGACCGGCTGATACGGGCCGGCCTTGGCCTCGAAGATCACGCTGCCGGGCTCGAGGGCCACGAAGCTGTGGAACACGCCGGCCGGCGTGTCCATGCCGATCTGCTGGCCGCCGGCCGCGATCACGGCCTTGTGGGTGATGCGGCCCTGTTCATCGAAGCACAGGGCGCCCAGCTTGCCGCGCACAACGAGCAGGGTCTCGGCCTTGTCCGGATGCAGGTGCCGGTGCGGCTGGATGTACGAGTCCATCTCCAGGGCATTGAGCAGCCGGTGACAGGGTGCCTCGTCGCCAGGGTGAAAGTTCAGGTTCTTGCGCTTGCGCGCACTGGCCTGGGCCTGGGTACTGAGGTCGGCGAGCAGGTCTTGATCGATGAAGCGGGGGTCGGTCATGGGGGATGCGCAAGGGGGTCCGGGCCGGGATGCACCATGCATCGCAGCCCTTGGCGTTCCGGCGGCCGGCGGGTGCAGCAGCGGGTCCGGGCGGGCGGGCGCAGTATAGCGCCCCACCCCCCTTGCTTGCCGGAGTCTTCATGCTGTTTCTCGTCATCAGTGATCCGCGTCCCGAACCGCCCAGCGCGATCGCCCATCAGCGTCAGGCCTACTGGCGCTGGATCGAGCCCTTGCGGCAGGACGGCACGGTACGCTCGGTGCATGCGCGGGTGGGCCGTGGGGCGGCTGTGCTCTTCGATGTCCCCGACAACGAGACCCTGCACCGGTTGCTCAATGAATGGGCTGACCTGATCCCGGCGCACTTCCAGGTGGTGCCCCTGATCGACCCGGATGCCGCGCAGCGGCAACTGCAGCGCCAGCGCGAGGCTGCTGATCGCTAGTGTGGTGTGCCGCAAAACCTCTCGCGCCCGCGGCGGAGTCTTTGCGGACCTTCACACCTAGTGCAGCTCGACCTCGCCCTCGATCTCGACCGGGATGTTGAAGGGCAGCTCGGCCATGCCGACGGCGCTGCGGCTGTGGGCGCCCACCTGTTCGCCGAACAGGTTCAGGATCAGTTCTGAAAAGCCGTTGATCACCGCCGGCTGGCGATTGAAGCCGGGCGCCGAATTGACCATGCCAAAGACGCGTGTCCAGGCGGCAATGCGGTCCAGGTCGCCCAGTGCGCGTTGCAGGCTGGCCAGGATGGCCAGGCCGGTCAGGCGCGCCGCCTGATAGCCCTGCGCCACATCGAGTTCGCGCCCGAGCTTGCCCAGGGGGGTGGCCAGGCTACCATCTGGATTCTGCGGACCATGGCCGGCGATGAAGGCCCTCTTGCCCACGATGCGCACCGCCTGGAAGGGCAGCACCACGCCGTCGGGTGCCTTGACTGGCGGGGGCAGGACCAGGCCCTGCGCGCGCAGGCGTTCTTCGATCAGTGACATGGGGTTCTCCGGGGGCAGGGGATACGGGAGCGGAACGGGCGCGGCCAGCGCACCTGAAGTATGCTTGGCCTCCAAGAATGCCACAGGCGCTGCCCCGCGTGCAGCGTGTGCGCATGGCTGCAAGGACCTCCCGCATGACCGCTTCGACAGATCCGCAACCTCTTGATGTCCTGATCGTGGGCGCCGGCTTCGGCGGCCTGTACATGTTGTACAAGGCGCGCCAGCAGGGCCTGAAGGCGATCGTGCTCGAGGCGGCGGGTGGCGTGGGCGGCACCTGGTATCACAACCGCTATCCGGGCGCGCGCGTCGACGTGCAAAGCATGGAGTACTCCTTCGGCTTTGACGAGGCCTTGCAGCAGGAGTGGCGCTGGAGCGAGCGCTATGCGCCGCAACCCGAGTTGCTGCGCTATGCCAACCATGTGGCCGACCGCTATGGTCTGCGCGATGGCATCACGCTGAACACGCGTGTGACCAAGGCCCACTTCGATGAGGCTGCCGCCGGCTGGCAGGTGCAGGCCGAGGATGGCCGCCAGTGGCAGGCGCGCTTTCTGGTGCTGGCCTCGGGGCCGCTGTCCACGCCCAACAAGCCCTCGTTCCCGGGCCTCGAGCAGTTCGCCGGGCCGGTCTATCACACCGGGCACTGGCCGCACGAACCGGTCGACTTCAGCGGTCAGCGTGTCGGCATCATCGGCACCGGTTCATCAGGCATCCAGAGCATTCCGGTGATCGCGGCCCAGGCCCGCGAGCTCACGGTGTTCCAGCGCACCGCCAACTATGTGGTGCCGGCCCACAACCGGCCGCTCGATCCGGCCTACGAAGCCCGCATCAAGGCCGACTATGCCGGCTTTCGGGCGCGCAACCGCGCGATGCGCAACGGCTTCGGTTCCGAACTGCCCCAGCACACGGTGTCGGCGCTGGTGGTCAGCGAACAGGAACTCGAGGAGCGCCTGGAGGCGCGTTGGCAGATCGGCGGCTTTGGATTCCTCGGCGCCTTCAGCGACCTGATGATGAATCCCAAGGCCAATGCACTGGCGGCCGAGTTCGTGCGCCGCAAGATCCGTGCGGCGGTCAAGGATCCGGCCGTGGCCGAACTGCTCTGTCCGGAGCAGACGATCGGCTGCAAGCGCCTGTGCGTGGCCAATGATTACTACGAGACCTTCAATCAGCCGCATGTGAAGCTGGTCGACATCCGCAGCGCCCCGATCGAACGCTTCACGGCCGGTGGCCTGATCAGTGGCGGGCAGGAACACGGCTTTGATGCGCTGGTGCTGGCCACCGGCTTTGATGCCATGACCGGCACCCTGATGCGGCTCGATCTGCGCGGCCGCGGCGGCCTGCGCATCCAGGACAAATGGGCGGGCGGGCCGAGCAATTACCTGGGGCTGACGATTGCCGGCTTTCCCAACCTGTTCAACATTGCCGGGCCGGGCAGCACCTCGGTGTTCACCAATGTCATCGTGGCCATCGAGCACCATGTCGACTGGATCACCGCATGCATTGCCTATCTCGATGCCCGGGGCTGCCGCACCATCACAGCCACCGAGCAGGCCGAGGCGCAGTGGGTCGACTATGTCAACAAGACGGCCGATGGCACCTTGCTGCTGACCTGCAATTCCTGGTACCTGGGGGCGAACATTCCGGGCAAGCCGCGCCAGTTCATGCCGCTGGCCGCAGGCTTTCCGGTCTATGCGCAAAAGTGCGCCGAGGCGGCGGCCCAGGACTACAAGGGCTTCGAGCTGGCCTGAAGCGTTTGCAGCGCCGCTCCCTGCCGGCTTGCCCTGACCCGGCAAGCTGTGTAGGCTGCAAGGCATGAAAACACGTTCCGACTCCCTCGCCATGACGTCGCGCCACCGCTGCCAGCCTGCCCTGCCCTTGCCTGGGCATCGGCTGGCCCTGGCCGGCCTGCTGATGGCCCTGCTGGCGGGCTGCGCCGGCCAGCAGGCCGCTGCGCCCAATCCCCCATCCAATACCGCATCCAGCCCCGCGCCCAGCCCCGCCTCCAGCCTGACCAAGGCCGAGATTCCGCCCCTGCTGCTCGAGGCCCAGAAGGCGCCCTATGCCGCCGCCGGCGATGGCAGCTGTGCTGCACTGACAGCCCAGATCCGCGCCCTTGACGAGGTGATGGGCCCGGACCTGGACAGCCCGGTCAGCGCCCAGAACCCGGGCCTGATCGAGCGCGGAGCCAGCGAGGGCGGCAACCTGATCACCGACACGATCCGCAATTCGGCCGAGGGAGCCATTCCCTATGCCGGCTGGATCAAGCGCCTGACCGGCGCCGACAAGAACGCCCGCAACATTGCAGCCGCGGTGACCGCGGGGGCCATCCGTCGTGGCTACCTGAAGGGGCTGCGCAGCGGCAAGGCCTGCCCGTGACCACCCTGGGCTGTGGCGAGGCCCGCTTCTGGCCGGGCCTGGCTTCCAGGGGGCCCGCGCTTCCCGGCCTGGCTCTGGCCTTGGGCCTGGCGCTGGCATTGGCCGGCTGTGCTTCTCCTCCCAAGCCCAGTGTGGCCGGCTCGGTGTCGGCGCCGCTGGCCGATCTGAACCTTTTGCGCAGCGAGGTGCCGCCGGTGCTGCTCGAGGCCCTGCGTAATCCCTATGAGCTGCCCGCCGATCAGGGCTGTGTCGATTTGCAGCGCCAGATACGGGCCCTGGATGAGGTGCTGGGCCCCGACCTGGAGCCACCGCCCCGCAGTGCCGAGGGCAAGGACGGGCGTGGCGAGCGGCCGGCGCTCGAGCTGGGCGCGGCCGATGCGGAAAATGCCCTGCTGGCGGCCATCCGGCGCACCGCCGAAGGCCTGGTGCCTTATCGCAGTTGGGTGCGCAAGATCAGTGGCGCCGAGCAGTATGAGAAGTACCTGGCCACGACGGTGGCCGCCGGCAATATCCGGCGCGCCTTCCTCAAGGGCCTGCGCATTGCCCAGCGCTGCCCCTGAGCGCGCTGCGGATGCGGCAAAGTACCTTGTCCCGGAACCGCGCCCTGATAGCCTAGCCCCATGAAGGCACGAACTGCTCCCCTGTGGCTGCTGCTGGCGCTGGCGCTACCGATGGCGCTGCCTGCGCAGCCTGTTCCCACCTCCTTGCAGGGTCTGCATCTGGAGTTGCGACGCGCCGACAGCAACCAGGTGGCGGTGCACCACTACTTCTGGCCCGATGGCCGGCATTGCGAGGGGCTGCCCTCCGGCGGCCTGCCCCAAGAGCCGGCCGACCCGGCGCTGATTGCCCCCGGCCTGCGCTGCGATCGTTACAGCGTGTCCGAGGGCCTGGTGCACCTGCAAGGCCCTGCCGGCAAGACCACCCGCAGCCTGGTGGCCCGATCAGACGGGCGCCTCGAGCTCGATGGCCACCCCTTCATCAAGCTGCAAGCCCTGCCGGATGCGGCGGGCCTGGCTGGCACCTATGCGGCCCTGGTGGTCGGCAGCCAGACCCAGCGCCAGGTCTATGTGTTCCAGCCCGACGGACGCTTTCGTTTCAGCGCCACGCCGATGACGAGCGAAGATGGCTCGCCGATCGCCTACGAGGGGCAGTTCCGCACCCAGGGCCAGTTGCTGGAGTTGAGCGGCGCCGCAACGGGCGCGCTGCAAAGGCTGACCGCCTATCCCTACCCTGGCGGCGGGCTGATGATCGACGGCGTGGTCTTCACGCGCTGAATCCCTGGCGCGTTCCCGGCCTGCGCCACAGGGGCAGGCCGCCTTCGCTGCGCTGCAGCAATCCGCCGGCTGCCGGGGGGCAGGCAGAGGCGGCACACGGGCGGGCATCGCCGCCTTTTGAAATTATTTGCGAATATTTGGGATGAAAGGCCAGCGCCGCGCGGGTGCTTGCTGGCAAGTCGGGCCGCACACTGCTTTAATGGGGGCTGTTGCCCCAAGCGCTAACAAGAGGAGACATCCATCATGCAAGTTCAATTGCAGGTCAATGGCCGTTCGGTTTCGATCGAAGCGGCTGACAACACCCTGCTCGTGCAAGCCCTGCGCGAAAACCTCAAACTCACCGGGACCCATGTCGGTTGCGATACCGCGCAATGTGGCGCCTGCACCGTGCTGGTCGATGGCAATGCCGTCAAGTCCTGCAATGTGCTGCTGGCCCAGATGGCGGGCCGCTCGGTGACCACCATCGAGGGCCTGGCCGCCGCCGACGGCACCATGCATCCGATGCAGGCCGCTTTCAAGGACTGTCATGGCCTGCAGTGCGGCTTCTGCACCACCGGCATGGTGATGAGCGCGGTCGACCTGGTCCATCGTCACCCAGGTGCCGATGAAGCCCAGATCCGCAAGCAGCTCGAAGGCAACCTGTGCCGTTGCACCGGTTACCAGAACATCGTGCGCGCCGTGCAGCAGGGTGCCGCCGCGATGGCCAAGTAATGGCCCGTTGACAGCAACCCACCGACAGCCCAGTTAATACCGATCGCAAACCCACCGGAGGACGACACCATGGGTGCCATTGAATTCGACAAGCTTCCCCATATCGGTGAATCGGTCAAGCGCAAGGAGGACTACCGCTTCCTCACCGGCGCTGGCAACTACACCGACGACATCACCCTGGCCAACCAGGCCGCCTGCGTATTCGTGCGCTCGCCGCATGCCCACGCGAAGATCAACCGCATCGACATCAGCAAAGCCAAAGCCGCCGAGGGCGTGGTGGGCGTGCTCACCGGCGATGATGTGGCGGCCGACAAGATCAATGGCCTGCCCTGTGGCTGGCTGATCACCAGCGTCGACGGCCAGCCGATGAAGGAGCCGCCCCACCCCATCCTGGCCCAGGGCAAGGTGCGCCATGTGGGCGATCCGGTCGTGATGATCGTGGCCGAGACCCTGACCCAGGCCAAGAACGCCGCTGAGCTGGTCGAGATCGACTATGACGTGCTGCCTGCCGTGGTCAGCGCCCGCGATGCCGCCAAGCCCGGGGCGCCCGCGCTGCACGATATCGCTCCCGACAATCATTGCTACAAGTGGGCCATCGGCGACAAGGCCGCGGTCGATGCGGTGTTTGCCAAGGCCGCCCATGTCACCCGGCTGGATCTGTACAACAATCGCCTGGTGCCCAATGCGATGGAGCCGCGCTCGGCGATCGGCGCCTACAGCCGGGCCAGCGACGAGTACACCCTGTATGTGGCCAACCAGAACCCGCATGTCGAGCGTCTGCTGATGACGGCCTTCGTGATGGGTCTGCCCGAGCACAAGGTGCGCGTGATCGCACCCGATGTGGGCGGTGGTTTCGGCTCCAAGATCTATCTGTACAGCGAGGACGTGTGCCTGACCTGGGCCGCCAAGAAGCTGAACCGCGCGATCAAGTGGACCGCCGAGCGCAGCGAGTCGTTCCTCACCGATGCCCATGGCCGTGACCATCACAGCCATGCCGAACTGGCGATGGACAAGGACGGCAAGTTCCTGGGCCTGCGGGTGCACACCGATGCCAACCTGGGCGCCTACCTGTCGACCTTCGCCACCGCGGTGCCGACCATTCTTTACGCGACCTTGCTGGCCGGCCAGTACACCACGCCGCTGGTCTATGTCGAGGTCGATGCCTGGTTCACCAACACCACGCCGGTCGATGCCTACCGCGGTGCCGGTCGCCCCGAGGCCACCTACCTGCTCGAGCGCATCGTCTCGCGTGCGGCCTGGGAGATGGGGCTGGGCCAGGACGAGATCCGCAAGCGCAACTTCATCACCACCTTCCCCTACCAGACGCCAGTGGCCCTGCAGTACGACGTGGGCGACTATCACGCTTGCATGGACAGCGCCCAGAAGCTGGCCGATGTTGCCGGCTATGCCGCCCGCAAGGCCGCCAGTGAGGCCAAGGGCCTCAAGCGCGGCATCGGCTACTCGAGCTACATCGAGGCCTGCGGCATTGCTCCGTCCAACATTGCCGGCGCGCTGGGTGCCCGGGCGGGCCTGTTCGAATGCGGCGAGATCCGCGTGCATCCGACCGGCAGCGTCACCGTGTTCACTGGTTCGCACAGCCATGGCCAGGGTCATGAGACCACCTTCGCCCAGGTGGTGGCGGCGCGTCTGGGCATTCCGGTCGAGAATGTCGACGTGGTTCACGGCGACACCGGCCGCGTGCCCTTCGGCATGGGCACCTATGGGTCGCGTTCGATCTCGGTGGGCGGTGCGGCCATCATGAAGGCCCTGGACAAGATCGAGAACAAGGCCAAGAAGATCGCGGCCCACCTGCTCGAGGCCGCCGATACCGACATCGACTTTGCCGGTGGCGAGTTCACCGTGCGCGGCACCGACAAGAAGATCGCCTTCGGTGCGGTCGCCCTGACGGCCTACGTCCCGCACAACTACCCGCTCGACAAGCTCGAGCCCGGCTTGAACGAGACCGCCTTCTACGATCCGACCAACTTCACCTTCCCGGCCGGCACCTACATCTGCGAGGTCGAGGTCAATCCGCAGACCGGCGAGACCCGCGTCGACCGCTTCACGGCGGTGGACGATTTCGGCACCATCATCAATCCGATGATCGTCGAGGGCCAGGTCCATGGCGGCATCGTGCAGGGCCTGGGTCAGGCGCTGCTCGAGAACTGCGTGTACGACGAAAACGGCCAGTTGGTCACCGGCTCGTTCATGGACTACGCCATGCCGCGTGCCGATGACTTTCCGACCTTCAAGCTGGGCACGGTGTGCACGCCCTGTACCCACAACCCGCTCGGCACCAAGGGCTGCGGCGAGGCCGGTGCCATCGGTTCACCGCCTGCATTGATCAACGCCGTGCTCGATGCCCTGGCGCCGCTGGGCGTCAAGGACATCGACATGCCGGCTTCGCCCAGCCGAGTCTGGCAAGCCATCCAGAACGCCAAGGCCTGACAAGGAGACGCCACATGTACGCATTCAAATACAACCGCCCCGCCGATGTCAGTGCGGCCGCCGCCCGGGCTGCGGCCGGCAGCAAGCTGCTGGCTGGTGGCCAGACCCTGCTGCCCTCCATGAAACTGCGCCTGTCGGCCAGCGACGAGCTGGTCGACCTGTCGGGCATCGGCTCGCTGGCCGGCATCCGCAAGGAAGGCAATGCCCTGGTCATCGGCGCAATGACGCGCCATGCCGCCGTGGCCGAAAGCGCCGAGGTCAAGGCAGCCATCCCGGCCCTGGCCGATCTGGCCGGCCACATCGGTGACCGCCAGGTCCGCAACATGGGAACGCTGGGCGGCTCGCTGGCCAACAACGACCCGGCGGCCTGCTATCCGAGCGCGGTGCTGGCCCTGGGCGCCACCGTCATCACCAATCAGCGCCAGATCCCGGCCGACCAGTTCTTCACCGGCATGTTCTCCACCGCCCTGAAGGACGGCGAGATCATCACCGCGGTGAGCTTCCCGATTCCCAAGCGGGCGGCCTATGCCAAGTTCGTGCAACCGGCCTCGCGCTTTGCGCTGGTCGGGGTGTTCGTGGCCCAGACCGATGCCGGTGCCCGCGTGGCGGTGACCGGTGCCAAGGGCTGCGTGTACCGCGAGGCGGCGATGGAAGCGGCGCTGTCGGGCAACTTCAGCGCCGATGCAGTCAAGGGCATCAAGGTCGATGCCGCCGACCTGAATGCCGACCTGCATGCCTCGTCGGCGTATCGTGCGCAGCTGATCTCGGTGCAGACGCAACGCGCGGTTGCCAAGGCACTGGGCTGATTCGTGCCGTTCGCCAGTGTCGATGACACCCTGGCCGCCCTGCAGGCGGTCGGCTATTACGCCGATCGCCGGCTGGCCACGGCGCTCTATCTGAGCCTGAAGCTGGGCCGCCCGTTGTTGCTGGAGGGCGAACCGGGTGTGGGCAAGACCGAGCTGGCCAAGGCCCTGGCCGCCGCCACCGGTCGAGGCCTGGTGCGCCTGCAATGCTATGACGGCATCGAGCAGCGCCAGGCCTTGTACGAGTGGAATTACGGCGCCCAGCTGCTCTATTTGCGGGCCCGCCAGGGTGCGCAGGACAGCCTGGATGCCGATCAGGCCCAGGCGGCCATCTACCAGCCGCGCTTCCTGTCGGCGCGACCCCTGCTGCAGGCCCTGCAGGCACCAGCGCCCGGGGTGGTGCTGCTGATCGACGAGCTCGATCGTGCCGATGAACCCTTCGAGGCTTTCCTGCTCGAGTACCTGGGCGAGTACCAGGTCAGCATTCCCGAGCTGGGCACGATACGGGCTGCGGCGCAACCGGTCACCATCCTGACCTCGAACCGTACCCGCGACCTGAACGATGCGGTCAAGCGGCGCTGTCTCTATCACTGGCTCGACTACCCTGACCGCGAACGCGAGCTGGCCATCGTGCGGGCCCAGGTGCCGCAGGCCTCTGCCGCCTTGTCCGAACAGGTCACGCGTTTTGTCGAGGGACTGCGATCGATGCCCCATCGCGATGCCTTCCAGCGCGCCCCAGGCATTGCCG
This sequence comes from Burkholderiales bacterium, assembly GCA_029977705.1. GTDB lineage: Bacteria > Pseudomonadota > Gammaproteobacteria > Burkholderiales > Burkholderiaceae_E > JAPOKJ01. The sequence goes on from JAPOKJ010000046.1 coordinate 16,768, forward strand.
AGAGTGTCGAGTGGGCCAAGGCCCTGGTCGCCCTGGACACCCTGACGCTCGATCCTGAAGTCATCTCGGATACCGCCGGCATCCTGTTCAAGCAGCGTGAAGATGTGGCGGCACTGACCTCCGAGCGCAGCCAGACCCTGTTGCAGGCGATTGCCGAGGGTGCCTGAACGCGCTCCCTCGTCTGATGCTGCCGCTGTCCTAGGGATGTGATGAACAAGTATCGGCCCCGGCGTTCGAGTCGAAAACGGGATGATTTGTTCGCCGCGATCTCGCCGGACAGGGCGTGTGCCCTGTCCAAGAGGCGCGGTGGGCAAAGCGCCCATTTTCGCCGAACCCGCACGGGGCAAGGGTTTGCGGGCGATCTGCCGCGTTACAAAGGCCCGCACAGGCTGCCAGCCTGTGCAGGCCTTTGCGCCTTGCAGCTCATCCCGCATACCCTTGCCGCCGGGGCCGATACTTGTTCATCGCATCCCTAGTCCCCGGAGTGCCTCGCCATGCTGCTCGGTGATGCCCGCCACGGCAAACTGGCCGACAACATCGTTGCCTTCGGCCGCGCGCTGCGTCGCGCCGGCCTGCCGCTCGATGCCTCACGGGTCGCCCTGGCCCAGGAGGCGGCGCTGGCCGTGGGCATGGCCCGCAAGGACGACCTGCGGGCGGCCCTGGAGTGTGTGCTGGTCAGCCAGCCCGGCGATCGCCTGGTGTTCCATGAATTGTTCGAGGCCTTCTTCAGGGATCCCGAGGTGGCCAACAAGCTGCTCTCGCAGATGCTGCCGCAATCGCCCGGCAAGGCCAGGCCCAAGGATCGGCGCCAGCGCGTCTCCGAAGCCCTGGCACCGGTGAGGCAGGGACAGGCCAACGAGCCACGCAAGGACCACGAGATCCGCCTCGATGCCGCGATGACGGCCAGCGAGCTCGATCGCCTGAAGAAGGCGGACTTCAACCAGTTGAGCGGCGACGAGTACCTGCTGGTGCAGCGCCTGGCCAGTCGGCTGGCCTTTCGCCTGCCCAGCTACGACGCGCGCCGCACCCGCCTGGGCCGGCGCGGCGCCCAGCCCGACTGGCCCAGCTATTTCCGCGAACTGGCCAGCATGGGCGATGAGGCCCTGCCCACCCGCATGCGCATGCGCACCCGTACCCCGATGCCCTTGCTGATCCTGGTCGATATCTCGGGCTCGATGGAGCGCTATTCGCGGATGATGCTCAGCTTCCTGCATGCGGCCACCGCCCGCCTGCGTCATCGTCATGTGTTTGCCTTCGCAACGCGCCTGACCGACCTGACGCGCGCCTTTCGCCAGCCCGAGTCCGATGCGATGCTGGCGCAGGCCTCGCAGGCGATCGGCGATTTTGCCGGCGGCACCCGGCTGGGCACGGCCCTGGCCAGCCTGCATCACGACCATGCGCGCCGCCTGATCGGCCGCCGTACCCTGGTGTTGCTGGTCTCGGACGGCCTGGACACCGGTGAACCGGAACCGCTGGATCAGGAACTGGCGTGGCTGAAACGACATTGCGGCCGGCTTTTGTGGTTGAATCCGCTCCTTCGCTTCGAAGGTTTCGCCCCGACCGCGCGCGGACCCGCCATCCTGCATCGGCATGCCGATGCCAGTCTGGCGATCCACAACCTGGAGCGCCTGGAGCAGCTGGCCAGCAGCATCGAGCGGCTGATGAGCCGTTCCCAGGGGCCACGCGGACGGGTTGCGGGGGCCTGAAGCGCCCCGGATCGACGCCCGGCCCATCAGCAGACATCATCAGACAGAGGCAAGCCCATGGAAATGCAAGGACAACGACAGCTGACCGTCACCCAGCAACAGGCCTGGGACGCCCTGAACGACCCGGAAGTGCTCAGGCAATGTGTGCCGGGCTGCGACAAGATGGAGTTGCAGGAGGACGGCCGCTACAACGTCGGCATGGCCGTCAAGATCGGACCTGTGTCGGCCAAGTTTGCCGGCAAGATTGCGATGTCCGACGTCAACGCGCCGCAAAGCTATACCCTGCAGTTCGATGGCCAGGGTGGCGTGGCCGGCTTTGGCAAGGGGGTGTCGCAGGTCAAGCTCACGCCCAATGAGGCCGGCACGATGCTCGACTACAGCGTCAACGCCCAGGTCGGTGGCAAGATCGCGCAGTTGGGCCAGCGCCTGGTCGACGGGGCGGCCAAGGGCATGGCCGATGATTTCTTTGCCCGCTTCGAGAACCTGCTCAAGGAGCGTTATCCGGCACCGGCCGCAGCCGCTGCCGAGCCGGCTGCGCAGCCGACCGCTCCCGAGGCTGCTGCTGGCCAGGCGCCAGGCGGCAACAAGGTGCTGTGGGTGGTGGCGGGTGCGCTGGTGCTGGCCCTGGTGTATTTCCTGGTCAGGCGCTGAGAACGGATCGACCGGGCCCGAGGCCCGGATACGGAGAGGATGATGGAAAATCTGGATGTACTGGTGCTCAGAACCTTGCGCGACTGGCGTGCCCAGGGCAAGTCGGCCCTGCTGGCCACGGTGGTGCGCACCTGGGGCTCCTCGCCCCGGCCGGTCGGTTCGATCATGGCCATGTGCGAGGACGGTGCGGTGGTCGGTTCGGTCTCGGGCGGCTGCATCGAGGATGACCTGATCTACCGTTACAGCAAGTCCTACGACCGGCAGCGCGATGCGCTCAAGGGCGCGCCCGAATGGGTCAAGTACGGCATCACCGCCGATGAGGCCCACCAGTTCGGCCTGCCCTGCGGCGGCACCCTCGAGTTGCTGCTCGAGTACAACCCGGACGGCGAGTTGCTGCGGCAACTGGTCGATCACCTGCAGTCGGGCCGCATGATGACGCGCCACGTCCGGCTGGCCGATGGCCAGGTGCACCTGAGCCGCGCCCAGGTGCCCGCCGATGTCACCGTCAGCGATACCGAGCTGACCAATACCTTTGGTCCGGAATTCCGGATGCTGCTGATCGGTGCCGGCCAGCTGACCGAGTATGTGGCCACCATGGCCTTGTTCTGCGGCTTTGCGGTCACCGTCTGCGACCCGCGCGAGGAGTATCGCAAGAGCTGGTCGGTGGCGGGTGTCACGGTCACCGCCGAGATGCCTGATGATGTGGTCAAGGCCTTCCATGCCGACCGGCGTACCTGCATCGTGGCCCTGACCCATGATCCCAAGCTCGATGACCTGGCCCTGCTCGAGGCCCTGTCGACCGATGCCTTTTACGTCGGGGCGATCGGCTCGCGGCGCAACAACGAGGCCCGTCGCCAGCGCATGATCGAGCACTTCGAGCAGACCGAGGAAAGCCTGCTGCGCCTGCGCGGCCCGATCGGCATCTACATCGGCAGCAAGACGCCCTCCGAGATCGCGGTCAGCCTGATGGCTGAGGTGCTCGCCGTCAAGAACGGTGTCGTGCTGCCGCGTGACATGGACGTGGCCAAGGCCAAGAACACGCTGGGCATCGGCGCGCCGGCCGCCGAAGGCCTGGTCTGCGGCGTCAGCGCCGTGCGTGCCTGAACGCAACACCAACCCCGGAGAAATCCATGAGCGAAGTCAACAGCATCGAGCGTCCTGCAGCCCCCTTGCAAGGCATCACCCAGCTGGAGATCGACCAGCGCGTCTATGACCTGTACGACGAGTACTGCCACGGCCGCATCGACCGCCGTGAATTCCTCAAGCGGGCATCGGCGCTGAGCATCGTGGGGGGCAGCGGCCTGATGATGGCGCAGGCCCTGCTGCCGCGCTATGCGCAGGCTCAGACGGTCTCCTTCACCGATTCGCGCATCAAGGCCACCTATGTGACCTACCCCTCGCCGGGCGGCAACTCGGGCACCATGCGCGGCTATCTGGTGCAGCCCACCGGCACCGGTCCCTTTCCGGCCGTGCTGGTGATTCACGAAAACCGCGGCCTCAATCCCTATATCGAGGATGTCGCGCGCCGCGCCGCGCTCGAGGGCTTTCTGGCCCTGGCTCCCGACGGCCTGTTCCCGGTGGGTGGCTACCCCGGCAATGATGACGATGGCCGTACCCTTCAGGCAAGCCTGGACCAGGGCAAGCTGCGCATCGACCTGCTCAACAGCGCCCGCTTCGTCAAGGGGCACAAGCTCTCGAGCGGCAAGCTGGGCGTGACCGGGTTCTGCTTTGGTGGCGGGGTGACCAACTTTCTGGCGGCCCAACTGGGCAGCGAGATGCAGGCCGGCGCGCCCTACTACGGCGTGGCAGCGGCCACCGACACGGTGGCCGGCATCAAGGCACCGCTGCTGTGCCATCTGGCCGAGAACGATGCCAACATCAACAACACCTACCCGGCCTTCGAGGCTGCGCTGAAGGCGGCCCAGGTGCCGCACGAGATCCATCGCTATCCGGGCACGCAGCATGGCTTTCACAACAACTCGACGCCGCGCTACAACGAGGCGGCCGCGCGCCTGTCATGGGAGCGCACTGTGGCGCATTTCAGGAAACACCTGAGCTGAGGGCGGTACCCCAGGGCGCAGCCGGCACATTACGGCGCGGCCGGCACCACCTGCGGCATGCCGGGCATCACCGGCAGGTTGCGCGCAGCCAGACGGGCCTCCCATTCGGCCTGCAAGCTGCGCTCGCTGCGGTAGTGCGGCACCCGCATCAGGCTGCGCTTGACGCGAACCCAGAGCGCATTTCGGCTGGCCACCTCCTCACGCCAGAGGCGGTGGGCCTGGGTCAGGTGGACCTCGGTGTCCATCTCGAACTGGTCGCGCGCCCGCTGCCCGCCAAACAGGTACAGCTTGCCGCGATAGATGCGCCAGGTGTTGGGCCCACCCGCGCCGGCGCGCGGAAGTGCCTGGCTCATGCCCAGGGCGCAGTAGCCCCCGAATTGCGGCATGTATTTTTCGGGATGGCTCAGGAACAGTGCGCGATGGGCCGTGCTGGCAAAGCGCCAGGTCTGGCCCAGGTGCTCGGTCTGGATGTGGGGATCGCCCCGCACCGCCTCGTTCTGGACGAAATAGGCGACGGGATCGTGGCCCTCCAGCATCAGGCGCGGTTCTTCGCCCTCCTGGCGGGTGTTGAAGGGGCCCTGGTTGGGCGAGTCCCAATGCTGGGCCAGCGCCATCGCCGGGCCCAGGCAGGCCAGGACCAGCAGGGCCGCCAGCCAGGCCCGGCCCGGCCACGCCCGCGGGCCGGCCGCAGGGCGGCGGGCCATGGCGGGCAGTCGTGGGGAGGGCGAGCAAGTCGTCATCGGCGCTTTGTGCAAGGGGGTCCTGCCGGGCAGGATGTCTAACGGTACCTGCACCCGGCCGGCCCTTACAGCGCAGGGATGCTGGCGCCGTCAGCCGGCGCTGTCATCGTGGACCCAGGCCGGCAGTTCGGCGCCGCAATCGCTGCAATAGCGGGCCAGCGGGGCATGTCCCTCGCTCAGGCACTCATGACAGGTGCGTGTGGTCGGATGCCGGGGTGCTTTCTGCGCGGTGAATTCGGCACTGACGATGCCGGTGGGCACGGCCAGGGTGCCCCAGCCCAGCAGCATCATGGCCGAGGCCAGCAGCCGCCCCAGATCGGTCTTGGGGGTGATGTCGCCAAAGCCGACGGTCGTCATGGTGCTGATGGCCCAGTACACCGACACCGGGATGCTGGTGAAGCCATTGGCCGGGCCCTCGATCACATACATCAGGGTGCCCATCACCATCACCACCATCAGCACGAAGGACAGGAAGACCAGGATCTTGCGCCGTGAGGCCGCGATGGCCCGGCCCAGGGCGCCGTACTCGGCCACATAGGCCCCCAGCTTGAGGATCCGGAAGATGCGCAGCAGGCGCAGCACCCGGACATTGAGCAGGGCCTGCAGCCCGGGCACCAGGATGGCCAGATAGGTGGGCAGGATCGCCAGCAGGTCGATGATTCCGAAGACGCTGCGCGCGTAACGCATCGGGTGCCGCACACAGACCAGGCGGGCCAGGTACTCGAGGGTGAACAGCACGGTAAACAGCCACTCGAGTGCATTGAACCAGGGTTCGAAGCGCAGGTTGAAGCTGCCGATGCTGTCCAGCATCACGATCGTGACACTGAGCAGGATCAGGACCAGCAGTGCCAGATCGAAGGCGCGTCCGGCACGGGTGTCGGACTCGAAGATGATGATGTACATGCGCAGCCGCCAGCCCTCGATCGGGCGGCCGACGCCGCCAGATTCCGGTGGCAGGGGCGCAGCCGTGCTCCGGCGCGGGCGGCGGGCGGCGGGATCGGCGGCGTTTTCAGGCATGGTGGGGCACACGGGCGGGTCGTGTCGAAAGGCTGATCTTAAGGCAAAGCGGGGCACGCAACGGCGGCAGGCGCGGGCTGTTCGGGCGAGCCTGACCGGCGTTCGTCGGCCCCGGGCGCGCGTCAGGCGGGTGGCCCTGCGTCGACATCACCGGAGCCGGCAGCATGGCGAAATGGCGATCAGTCTGCCCTTTCCGCTGCCGGCCTGGCGTCCCGCCTGGCTGCTCAACCTGCGTGCCGCCCTGCCGGGTGCCGCGCCCGATGACCGTACCCGCCTGCAACCGCCCCGCATGCGCTTGGCGGCAGCGCTGTCGCTTTCATTGCTGCTGGCCGTGCTCACGGTGCTGCTGACCGCGCTGTTCTGCCTGGGGGCGCTGCGGACCGATCTGGCGCAGCGATTGGCCACCAATGACGCGATCATGCTGCGCCTGGCCCAGGAGATCCAGGACGACCTGGTGCGGCTCGACCAGGGCCTGCACGAGCGCGACTGTGACCTGGCCTCGCGCGAATCGCTGACCCTGCAGGCCTTCACCTCGACCCTGGTGCGCGAATTCATGTACCGCGGCCGCGGCCAGGATCGGCTGTGCAGCAGCTTTGGCCTGAGCCAGCCGGAATGGATGGCGGCACTCGCGCCAGCCCAGGGCCTGCAGATTCTGGCGACCCAAAGCCTGACCGCCTCGATCATCGTCGCCATGCCCAGTTCCGTGGGCGAGCATGTGGCCGTGATTCCTCCGCGACAAATGCTCGACCGGCTGCCGGACAGCCCGGGCAGCCATACCCTCCGGCTGATGACCACGGATGGCCGTGTGCTGGCCAGCATCGGCCAGGGCGCGGGCGCGGAGGGCGGCCTGATGCCGGACGTTGCCTTGCGCCGGCCCATCGAGGGCTGGCCGCTGCAGCTGGAAATGAGCTTCGGCCAGTCCGCGCTTGTCGAGGCCGTGCGCGCACAGTGGCTGCTGATGGTACTGATCTGGTCGCTGGGCTCGGTGCTGCTGGTGGGCCTGTTCAATCAGTACTGGCGTCGCCAGAGCAGCCGGGCCCTGCGCCTGCAGCATGCCCTCAGAAAGCGTCGCTTTGCCCCGGTCATGCAGCCAATCGTCGATGCCCGCAGCGGGGCCTGCATCGGGGTCGAGGTGCTGATGCGATGGAAGCACCCCCAGCGCGGCCTGATCGCACCCGCCGAGTTCATCGGTTATGCCGAGCGCAGTGGCCTGATCGTGCCGATGTCCGACCTGCTGATGCGCCAGGCCTGCCACCAGGCAGCCGAGATCGCCCTGGCGCACCCGCATCTTTACTTCTCGTTCAATGTCACGCCAGGGCAATTGCTGAGCCCGGGCTTTGCCGACAGCCTGTTGCAGATCTTCGATGGCGACCCGATCGGGCCCAGCCGCGTCCTGCTCGAACTGACCGAGCGGGATCTGGTTGATGAGCAGATCCGTGCCGAGCTGACCCGGCTGCGCAGCAAGGGATTTCGCATCGCGATCGATGACTTCGGCACGGGCCACTCCAGCCTGGCCTTGCTGCAGGACCTGAGCCTGGACCGGCTCAAGATCGATCGCGCCTTCGTCAACACCATCAGTGCCGATGCGGCGGCCCAGCCGGTGCTTGATGCCATCATTGCCCTGTCCCACCGCCTGGGCCTGATCATGATCGCCGAGGGTATCGAGACCCAGCAGCAGGCGGACTACCTGCGCGCCCGGGGCGTGCAGACTTTCCAGGGTTACCTGTTTGCCCGGCCACTGACCCCGCCGGACCTGTCGGCCTGGCTGCAAGCGGCCGACGGGGGACGCGCCAATGCCGTTGCTCCCGATTTTCCCCAGGCCTCCTGGAATGTCGAGTCGCTGATGCAGGCGCTCGAGCAGGCGCGGCCCCGGCTCGAGCGATCGCGCTGGCATCGTCTGCGCCACTACCGCGATTGCATGCTCGGCAATGAACTGGTGGGCTGGATTGCCCGCCACTATGGCTGCAGCCGCGAGCAGGCGCTGCGGATGGGCCAGCGTCTGGTGTCGCGCGGCCTGCTCGAGCATGTGCTCGAGGAACATGACCTCGAGGATGCCCCCTATTTCTACCGGCTCATCCCCTTGGCCTCGGTGGCGGAAGCCCTGCGCAGCACGATGCTCGACTGGGGCCGGCTGAAGCAGTGGTCAGCGTGGCTGCAGGGCCCGCTGGGGGCGCGTCCCGGGGTGCGCTGCAAGGGTCTGCTGCGCCACGAGGAAGTTCTCAGTGGCCGCGAGCTGGTCGAGGCCCTGGGCCGCGCCGCCGGCATGACCCGGGAGGCGGCGCTCGATGCCGGGGTGCAGATGATGCGGGCCGGACTGATCAGCCATGTCTTTGATGATCGTGGCTTTTCCGATCATCCGGGCCAGTTCTATCTGGTCTCGTTCGGGCGCTAGGTGGGGAAGGTCCTTCCCTAGAAAGGTCCTTCCCTACCTAGCCTGCGTCGCTGGGCGCCCGGCTCAGGGCATTGTTGGCGTTGACCAGCTCGCGCAGCATGCGCATGAACTGGCGTTGCTGCGCTGGCTTGAGGGGCGCCAGGATGCGGCCTTGCGCCTGTTGCATGGCCGGCTGCACCTGCGCCAGCAGCGCCAGCCCCTGCGGCGTCGCCGACAGGCGACGGATGCGGCGATCGTCGGGATCGCTCTGGCGCAGCACCAGATCGCGCGCCTGCAGCCGGTCGATGACCCCGGCCACGGTCGAGGTGTCCAGGCCGATGGTGCGTGCCAGGCTGCGTTGGTCCATCAGCGGTGCGTTGGCCAGTGCCTGCAGGGCCGCAAACTGCACCGGCGTGATGCCGAAGGCCTCGACCTCCTCGAGAAAGATCGCGACAGCGATCTGGTGCAGGCGACGGATGTAATGACCCGGCAGTTCGTTCAGGTCGATGGCCTCGGGTCGGGGTCTGGCAGCGGAGCGCGGCATGGGCAGCAAGGCGGGTTGAGGAAAGGCAGAAGACCGAGCGGGCTTGTCAAAGCCTTGCGGCAATATTATCATTACACTGATCAACAGTATACTGACGATTTTCAGGCCCTGACAGATATCGGGGCTCAAACAAATATCAGGGCCCAGACCGACATCGGGGCCTGGACAAACCCAGGGCCCAGCCCCAGCTTGGCAACCGCCCCTTCAGGAGACTTCCCATGGCTTCACCCGATTCCCAGGTCATCGTCGCCGGCGGCGGCATCGGCGGTCTGGCGGCCGCGCTGGCGCTGGTGCGTCGTGGCTTCACCGTAAAAGTGCTGGAGCAGGCGCCGCAGCTTGGCGAGATCGGTGCCGGCATCCAGCTCGGCCCGAATGCCTTCTCGGCTTTCGATGCGCTGGGCGTGGGCGAGCGCACCCGCAGCCGCGCGGTGTACACCGATTACATGGTCATGCACGATGCCCTGGATGAGTATCAGGTCGGCAAGATCCCAACCGGCGAGGCTTTTCTCAAGCGCTTTGGCAACCCGTATGCGGTGATCCATCGGCAGGACGTTCACGACAGCCTGCTCGAGGGAGCACAGGCCACCGGCAAGATCAGCTTTTGCACCTCGACCCGCGTCAGCCGTGTCGAGCAGGATGAGCAGGGCGTTACCGCCATCGACCAGACCGGCCAGGCCCATCGCGGGGTTGCCCTGATCGGTGCCGATGGCGTCAAGTCAGTGGTGCGCGAGCAGTTCGTCGGCGATCCGGCCCGCGTCACCGGCCATGTGGTGTATCGCGCCGTGGTCGACAAGAAGGACTTCCCCCAGGACCTGCAATGGAACGCCGCCAGCATCTGGGTCGGGCCCCATTGTCACCTGGTGCACTACCCGCTGCGCGGCGGTGAGCAGTACAACGTGGTGGTCACTTTCCACAGCCGCGGGCAGGAGCAGTGGGGCGTGACCGATGGCAGCCGCGAGGAGGTGCAAAGCTACTTCCAGGACATCTGCCCGAAAGCCCGCCAGCTGATCGACCTGCCCAAGAGCTGGCGGCGCTGGGCCACCGCCGATCGCGAGCCGATCGCGCGCTGGACCTTCGGCCGGGTCACCCTTCTCGGCGATGCCGCCCACCCCACCACCCAATACATGGCCCAGGGCGCCTGCATGGCCCTCGAGGATGCCGTCACGCTGGGCGAGGCCCTGCGCGTGCATGGCAATGATTTCCACAAGGCGCTCGACCTGTATCAACACTCCCGCATTGCGCGCACCGCGCGCATCGTGCTCAGCGGCCGCGAGATGGGCCGGATCTATCATGCCAAGGGGGTCGAGCGCCTGGTGCGCAATGATCTGTGGCGGGGCCGTACGCCGGAACGCTTTTATGATGCGGTGGAATGGTTGTATGGCTGGAAGGTCGACAACTGCCTGGCGGCCCACTGATGGGGCGTGCTGTCACGCGGCCTGATTGAACCCCCCCGCTCCCGGAGATCCTCATGAACGAACTCGGACGCCTCGAAGACCTGCCCCTGGACTATCGCCAGGCGCTCACCGAACTGAACCTCGTGCCCTTGTGGCCGAGCCTTCGCGGCGTGCTGCCTCCGAACAAGCCGCGCATCCTCACCCGGCCCACCCACTGGCCGTATCAGACCCTGCGCCCCTTGCTCCTGAAGGCCGGCGAGCTGACGCCGATCGAGAAGGCCGAGCGCCGCGTGCTGGTGCTGGCCAATCCGGGCCATGGCCTGGAAAAGATGCAGGCCAGTGCCGCCATCTACCTGGGCATGCAATTGCTGCTGCCGGGCGAATGGGCCCCCTCGCACCGGCATACCCCCAATGCGGTGCGCATGATCGTCGAGGGCGAGGGCGCCTACACCACGGTGGATGGACAGAAGTGCCCGATGAGCCGGGGCGACCTGATCCTCACCCCCACCGGCCTGTGGCATGAGCATGGCCACGACGGCACCGACCCGGTCGTCTGGCTCGATGTGCTCGACCTGCCGATGGTGTACTACATGGAAGCCAGCTACCACATCAATGGCGAGCGCCAGAAGGTGCTGCCAGGCCAGGGCGAGCGGGGCTATTCCCGCGGCGGCATGCTGCCCTCGCCGGTGTTCCAGCGCACCGCCAATCCCTACCCGATGCTGCGCTACCCCTGGGCCGATGCCAAGGCCGCGCTGCTCTCGATCGCGGCCAATGACCCGGCCCTCGAGCATGTGCAGATCACCTACGTGAATCCTGAAACCGGGGCCCATGCCGAAAACATCCTGGGCTTTTATGCCCTGATGTTGCGCCCCGGCCAGACCCTGAAGCTGCCGGCCCGCTCTCCGGCCTCGGTGTACCACCAGATCGAGGGCCGCAGCCAGGTGCAGATCGAGGCTTGCAGCTTCGATCTCGTCGAGGCCGACACCTGCTGTGCGCCGGGCTATACGCCGATCACCCTGGTGAACAAGTCGGCCACCGACCCGGCCTTCCTGTTCGTTGCGGATGAAACCCCGCTGCACACCAAGCTGGGGGTCTACGAGGTGCGCTGAAGCCTGCGGCTCGCCTGCCCCTGCGGTTGCGGCGAGCGTGCTACGGTATCGCCATGATTTCCGTGAAAGAACACCTGCAACAGCTCGCGCAGCAGCCGGGCAGCGGACCCCTGCCCCTTTCCCAGTGCCCGGAGGCGGGCGCGCTGGGGGCCTGCCTGATCCTGGCCGATGCGCAGGGCAGCCGCATCGAGCTGGGCTTTGAGCTGGCGGAACACTTCATCCAGGGGGCTGGTGTGATCCAGGGCGGTGTCCTGGCCACGATGCTCGACCTGGCCCTGCAAACGGTCGCCCGCCATGCCCTGCCGCCAGGCCGGGCGCCGAGCCGGGCAACGCTCAATGTCTCCCTGCTGCGGGCCTGCGATGCTGGCCCGGTACGGGCCGAGGCCGTGATCGAACGCGCCGGCCGCAGCGTGGTGTTTGCGCAGGCGCGCCTGTTCAATCCGCAAGGCCAATGCCTGGCCACTGGCAGTGCCGCGATGCCGGTGCGGGAGCAGGCCTGATGTCCGCTGCCAAACCGGTGCTGCGGCCCGCCAACCAGGACCTGGCCCTGCTGCGCTCGTACACCGGGCCGGGGGTGATGCCGATGCCCACCAACCCGCTGGCCAAGGCGCTGAGCTGTCAGGTGCGCGCCGTGGACCGCGCGGCCGGCCGCATCGAACTGGGCTTCGAGGCGCCGGCCTGGTTGTCCGGACCCGATGGGACGCCCCTGCAGGTGGCCCGGATGGCGATGCTCGACTTTGCCCTCGGCTTTGTCGGCATGCCCTTGCTGCAGGAGGGGCAGTCGGTGAGCACGCTGACGCTGGATACCCATCCGGTCGAGGACCCGGTGGGCGGCGGTCTTTGGATCGCGACCGCCTGGGTCCAGGCCCATCACGGCGACATTCTGTATGTGGCCGGCGAGCTGTCACGGCAGGGGCAAGTGGCGATGGCGGCGCGTTCGAGCCTGCTGGTGCTGACCCTGCCTGCCTGAGCGCAGGCCGGCCGCCTGGCTCAGCCGGCCTTGGGCGGATAGCGCAGCGCGTTGCTGGCCATCTTGGTCCGCACCGCCTCGTCCAGATCCACGCCCAGCACCGAGGCCAGGCGGGTCAGGTAGATCATCACATCGGCCAGTTCGTCCCGCACCGGCCGGGCCGTTGCCGGGTCACTGGCCACCTGTCGCGAGGCCTGCTCATCCTGCCACTGGAACAGCTCCACCAGCTCGCCCACCTCGGCCGTCAAGGCCATGGCCAGATTCTTGGGCGAGTGAAAGCGCTGCCAGTCGCGTTCCTCGGCAAAGCGCTGCAAGGCCGCTTCCAGGGGCGCGGTATCGAGCAGACGGGCGGTCATGCGCGATCGGCCTCAGGCGCTGACGCTGGCGCGCTTGCCCATGCGCTCGAAATGCGCCATCACGTGCTTGTTGTCCGTGTTCAGGGGCTGACCGACCTGTTGACCGAAGTCCAGGAACACATACAGCAGGATGTCGGCCAGCGTGAAGCGCTTGCCGCAGACGTATTCCTTGCCTGCCATCAGGCCATCGAGCCAGGTGATTCTTTCCTGGGCCAGGGTCTTCAGGTCATCAGCCGCCTGCGGAATGGTGCGGATGCGCGGCGCGAACATCTTCAGGCCCTGCGAGAAGCGAAAGCCGTTGGCCAGCGGCTCGAGGATGTTCAGATCGATGCGGCGCACCCACATGCGGGTCTCGGCGCGCTCCTGGGCGGTGCTGCCGATCAGCGAGGTGCCTGCACCTGCCACCTCGTCGAGATACTCGCAGATGGCGGTGATCTCGGCCAGGACGAAGCCGTCATCGAGCTCCAGGCAGGGCATCTGGCCGGAAGGATTCTTGGCCATGTAGGCCGGCTGGCGGTTTTCACCGGCACGCAGGTCGATGCGGGTGCTGGGCAGGGTGATGCCGCGCTCGGCCGCAAACATGCGCACGACACGGGGATTGGGGCCGACGGAATCGTAGAAGAGCATGGCAACTCCTTGAAGGGGAAGCTCGATGCTAGCAGCCCGACCGCCCAGGCGTGCAGGGGGATCCCATCGGCGCCTCGAATGGTTCCTGCTCTTCATGCGCATGATCTCGCCCCGACGCCTGGCGCTTCGCGGAAGGCGGAATGATGTTGCTGGCACAATTGGGCCGGGCCCTCTGATTCCACCTTCGTGCTGCAATGAACTCTCCGCAGGCCACCGGCCTGATCACCCCCGAGCACCTGTCCGCCGCCATCGTCCAGGTGCGTGAGATGCCGATCGCAGCGCGTGAGCATCTGGCCCAGGACATCTTCCGCGCCCAGCCCACCCTGATGGCGATGGTGCTGGTGCAGCAG
>JAPOKJ010000113.1 GCA_029977705.1 Burkholderiales bacterium
ATTGGGCACGCTCAAGGCTTCATCGAAGATTTTCTTTAGGGTTCCGATCCAAGCGATGCAGCAGCGAGCCGAGGGGCTTAGGCGTGAGCCCAGTTCTCTGGAGATGGACTTTGAGGACGGCACCGACAGCGATTATGCGATCGCCTTGGAGAGTCTTTGGGAAAGAGGATTGGCCAACCGTTGGATACGCGAAGGAATCGAATCTTGGGATGGGGTCTCGCCAAGCAAGCTGGCTGTCACGGCGTTGGAGTTGGTATCGCGGCACCCGATTCGAGGTTATGAAGAACAGCTTTTGGGATTGGTCGATCGAGAGGAAGCTTCGATTGCAGACCTTGCTACGATCGCATTGGTTCGGGGTCGAAATCCGCTGACTCAGTCGCTCATCGCCGATCGATTTGTGGGGATGAGCAAGTCGGGACAGTTGCGTTGTTTGGATATCATCCGCCGGATGCGGCTTGAGCAGTCCTCGAAGCTGATACGATTTTTGTTGCCGCAAGGATGCGATGCGGTGGTGCAAAACGGGGCTAGGGGCTGCCTCGATAGGCATACTTGACCGTTTGGCTTCCCGACGGCGATCATGCCTGTGATCTCCTGGATTAAACCCATGCCCTCCCTCCCAATCGCCCTGGCCTGTTTGCTTCTCAGTGTTCTTGCGGGCACCCAGGCCCTGGCCCAGCAAAGTCCGATGCTGCGCGCGGCCTCACTGGCCCCCGATCTTGCCTTTCCGGCCGAATCGGGCCAGCCAGGCGCCCTCAGTGCGCCGAAAATGGCGCTCTACAAGCCTGAAGGGGCCGGTCCCTTTCCGGCGGTGGTGATTCAACACCAGTGTGGCGGCCTGCGGTCAGCGACGGGCGCCTGGCAGAACATGGCGATTCTTGATTGGGCGAAAGAGGCGGTCTCCCGTGGCTACGTGGCGCTCGTCGTGGACTCCCTCGGTCCCAGGGGGGTGGACAGCGTGTGCCAAGGAGCCAAGGCGGGGGTCAATTTTCCTCGCGGGGTCCGCGATGCCTTGCAGGCGGCGGAGCACCTGAACAAGCAGCCCTATGTGGACAAGGCTCAGATCCACTTTGCCGGTTTTTCCTGGGGGGCCATGGTGGGTGTGATGGCGAGCGGTAGCAGCTGGGGCAATGCCCTGCAGGCAGGCACCCGTTTTCGCTCGGTGGTGGCCTTCTATCCGGGGTGCTTCGACATACGGCCGGCCTCCGGGCCCTCCTACCCCGTGGTACAGCAGGACATCGACACGCCGCTTCTGGTGCTGATGGGACAAGCGGACACCGAAACACCCCCGCAGGAATGCACCGCAAGGCTTGAACCGCTCAAGGCTGCGGGCAAGCCGGTGGACTGGCATGTGTACCCGTCAGCGACGCACTGCTGGGATTGCAAGAATCTCGACCGCTTCCGAAAGACCGACTTTCGCGGCACGGCGGTGGAGTACCGCTACAACCAGGAGGTCCACCGCGATTCCGCAGAGCGGACCTTTGCATTTTTCGGGAAGGCCCATGAGGGCCGGCGCTGAGGTTCAGTCCTGCCGTCCGACCTGCACAACCCCCTTGGCAACCAGTGCATCGATCTGCGCCTCGTCGTAGCCGTGCGCTGCCAGGATGGCTCGTGACTGCTGGCCCAGGCGCGGCGCGGTGCTCAGGGCTTCACCGCTGCTGAAGGGGGCAATGCCCGGCAGGTTGCCCACCGGCACCGGTTGCGGCACATCGGGCTGGGCCAGCCAGGCCACCGCGCCCGTCTCCAGCACCTGGGGTTCCTTGAGAAAGTCGGCATAGCGGTTGACGCGCTCGTGCAGCACGTCGGCCTCGGTCAGGCGCTTGGACAGCTCGGCGCTGTTGCGCTGGGCAATCATTGGGCGCAGCAGGCCCATCAGTTCGGCCTCGTGCTGAAAACGCAGGGTGGGGGTGGCATAGCGGGGATCGGCCGCCAGGCCCGGTTGGTCGAGGGCGGCGCACAGCCCCTGCCATTCCCGGTCGCGCACCGCGCCCAGCGACATCCAGCCGTCGGCCGTCTTGAAGATGCCCTGGGGCACACCGCCCGGGCGTACGCTGCCGCCCTCCAGATGCGCCGACATCATGCGGATGGCCTGCAGGCCGGCGGCGCCCTGCATCAGGCTGGCATCCAGGTAGCGGCCACGCGGCTCGCTGCGCCGCGCATAGAGGGCACTGGACAGGGCCTGGTAGGCATACAGCGAGGTGACCATGTCGATGGGAATGACCGGTACGCGATGGGGGATGCCATCCTCCCCATGGTTCTCGGCGGTCAGGCCGGTAAAGGCCTGCAGCACCGGGTCCATGGCCGGCCGGGTGGACAGCGGTCCGCTCTGGCCAAAACCGGAGATCGACAGGTAGAGGATGCCGGGGTGGCGAGCCGACACCGTGGGGTAGTCAAAGCCCAGGCGCTGGATCACGCCCGGCCGGAAGCCCTCGATGAAGACATCGGCGCCCTCGAGCAGCCGCCACAGGGCCTCCTTGCCCTCGGGTTCGCGTATGTCCAGCGCCAGGCTGTGCTTGCCCAGGTTGCCGATGATGGAAAAGGCGCTGTGGTCGCCATAGCGTACGCCCAGCACCCGGCTCCAGTCACCATCGCCGGGGCTTTCCACCTTGATGACCTGGGCGCCGTGCTGGGCCAGCAGCATGGCGGCGTAGGGGCCGGCGATGCCCTGGCTCAGGTCGACCACCTTGAGACCGGCGAAGGGCGCTTCATAACTCATGGACTATCCTTGCAGCAGGGCGATGCCGGATCATAGGTCAGGTGTCCAGCCTTGACCCCGGCCGCAGGCCTTCCGGTGGACCCGGCCCAGACGGCCGCTTGCCCCGGCCCCCTTTTTGGAGATCTCAGATGTATCTGGACGCCCCGAGAATTGCCCCCGTACCCCAGGAGCGCTGGAGCGCCGAGCAGGCCGAACTGGCGGCGCCGATGCAGGCGCGTCGCGGCAAGGTCCTCAACATCTTTCGCACGATGCTCAATCACCCGGCAGCGATGCGCGCCTTTCTGGGCTGGGGCAACTACGTCCTGAGCAAGAAGAACTCCCTGGCGGCGCGCGAGCGCGAGATCGTAGTGCTGCGCACCGGCTTTCTGTGCCGCTCGGGCTATGAATGGACCCAGCATGTGCCGATCGGCCAGCGGGCAGGGCTGACCGATGCCGAAATCGTGGCGATCAAGACCGGTGCCGAGGCGCCGGGCTGGAGTGCTGCAGATCGTGCCCTGATCAAGGCCAGCGACGAGTTGCATGCCCGTCAGTTCATCGGCAACGAGACCTGGTCGGCGCTGAAGGCCCATTTCTCGGAGCACCAGTGCATGGATGTGGTGTTTACGGCGGCCCAGTACACCCAGGTGTCGATGCTGCTCAATACCTTCGGCGTGCAGCTGGACGAGGGTCAGGTCCTGGACCCGGCGCTGCGGGGGCATCCGCCCGCCTGAGGCCTGCAGCAGGCCTGCGGCCTTGCGATACCGGGCCTGCGGCCATGCGAAGATGTCGGCCCATGACCGCGTGCAAATGTCGATGAAATTGGCAGGCCAGGACCCGCGTCCCCGTCGCGCGCGTCTTGCGCTGGCGCTGGCCCTGCTCGTGGGGACGGTGATCCTGCTCGATGCACTGGCCGGTCTGGTCTGGCTATGGCGTCATCTGATGGCGGGCCGGGAGGCTGGGGCAGGGCAGGGCATCCAGGCCCTGTTGCCATGGCTGCCGCCCTTGCTGGCCAAGCTGCTCTATGCGGTGCTGATGCTGGCGCGTCGTGCCTCGCTGTTTGCGGCGCAGGCCCTGTGGTGCCTGTGGTTCCTGCGCTTTGGCTGGGAACAGGCTGGCGATGCCGCGCTGCCGATGGAATTCCATCTAGGGCTGGCGGGCCAGTTGCTGCTGGCCGCGATCGGCCTGTGGATCTGGCGCTGCGGTGTGCTCAGGGGCTGGCGCTCATCGCGCCCGTCCTGATCCTGCCCTGTTGACGAGGGCTTGATCTTTGGTCAGCCGAGTGCGCTGGCCAGGCCTTTGCCTGCGCCCGATCGGTCGAGCGCCGGGTGACGAGCCTCGAAGGACTGGATAGCCTCTGCTACGGTGGTGTGCAGGCGAAAACTCTTGCCCAGTTGGGTGATCTCGAACAGGCCCACCACATTGTCATGCAGCCGGCACAGTTCCAGCTCGATGCCACGGACCTGGAAACGGCTGCGCAAATCGAGCAGATGGGTGAGGGCTGCGACATCGATGAAGAAAACTTTAGACATGTCGAGCACCAGGCACGGCACATTCTTGACCGCTTCGTGCAATTGGTCACAAAAGTCCTTGGCGTTTTCGTCATCCAGACAATGCACCAGGGCTTCGGCAACTTGCAGCGGGTGAGGATGGGCACTTACGATGAATTTCATCTGGGCTTCCTGATCGTTACCTGGCGCGGCAGGCTATCGCGGGCAAGAAAAAGGTCAGAGGTGGCGGGGCCCGGAGCTTGTCGATTTCAACTCTGACAATCCGGCCCCCGCCACATGACCCCCCGGAGCGGAGCCGGCGGGCGGCTCCTGTCCGGGGAAGAGGTTGTCAAGTATCAGAGGATCAACGCAGCAGGGACAGGACGTTGTTGGGCAGTGAGTTGGCCTGGGAGAGCATGGCGGTGCCGGCCTGCTGGAGGACTTGGGCACGAGTCAGGTTGGCGCTTTCCTTGGCGTAGTCGGCGTCGATGATGCGCCCGCGTGCGGCGGAGGTGTTCTCCGAGGTGACTTTCAGGCCGGAGATGATCGTCTCGAAGCGGTTTTGCGCGGCACCGTAATTGGCGCGTTCGGAGTTGATCGTATCCAAAGCGGCATCAATGTCGTCCATCGCATCTTGTGCGGTGGTTGCCGAGGTGGAGATGTCGGCGGCGATGACTGCGGTCAGGTCGGCATCAGCGGTCAGGTCATTGCGGCTGATCGAGACGGTATCGTTGGCGCTGGTGCCGGTGCCCACCTGGAAGTCGAAGTCGGTGGCGGCGTCAAACAGGGTTGTGCCGTTGAAGGTCGTGCCCGAGAGCGTGCGGTCGATCTCGTCCGACAGTTGCGCGTACTCGGCCTGCAGGTTGGCGCGGTCGCTGGCCGAGTTGGTGCCGTTGGCCGACTGCACGGCCAGCTCACGCATGCGCTGGAGCATGTCGCTGACCTGTCCGAGCGAGCCCTCGGCGGTTTGCGCCAGGCTGATGGCGTCGCCGGCGTTGCGCTGGGCAACGTCCATGCCGCGCACCTGGGCGTTCATGCGCTCGGAGATGGCCAGGCCGGCCGCATCGTCCTTGGCGCTGTTCACGCGCAGGCCCGAGGACAGGCGCTGGATCGAGGTGGCCAGCGAGCCTTGCGAGGCGCTCAGGTTGCGCTGGGCGTTGAGCGACATCAGGTTGGTGTTGATGGTTTGTGCCATGGTGGTTCACTCCTAGAGGTAGTGGTGTTGGTTGAGCGGCGACCCTTTTGGTCTTGCCACGGTCTGCACCTGGATGCAAGAGCACGCGGGCAGGACGTCACGGGCGAGCCCGTTGCAAGGGTTATCGTCGCCCCCCTGCAAACCTTTAACTGCCGTCTGGCGGCGGATCGGCTCCGATCTGGCCTGTGATCGGTGGCACCGCAGCGATCGGCCCTGCTGCCTGTATCCCCCGGATGCGGGACGGCGCTCAGCCCCGATTCCCCCCTTCGGTGGAGCCTGGGGCCCGGTGTGCAGCGATGCCCTGGGCGGATCGCGCCGCCCATCGTCTGCAGGACGCCATCGGCCCTGCTGACATTAAAGTTTACAAAGGCCCTGTCATCATGGATTCATCGACAACGGGGCCTGCACTGCACGCAGGGCCTGCCCTGAAGGTCAATCGCTGTTCATGAGGTTCGAGATGGATGATTCACACAAGTTGCTGGCCGAGATCCGCGAGGCCAACCTGTCCTACCTGATGCTGGCCCAGGCCCTCATCCGTCAGGACCGGGCCAGCGCCTTGCTGCAACTGGGGCTGAACGAGGAGGTGGCGCAGATCCTGGAGATGCTCACGCCCGCCCAGATCATCCGCCTGGCCTCGAGCAACCTGCTCATGTGCCGCATGCGTTTTGATGACCAGATGATCTGGACCCTGCTGTCCGATCACGGCAGCACCGCCCCGGGGATGGACCGCTCGGCCTCGCGCCTGCACGCCTCCATCCTGATGGCCGGCCAACTGGAGGATGCCCTGTGAGCCTGAGCGCCACATCCCCTGCGCCGCTGCCCGAGGCCGGCGCTCAAGCGCAGCCGCCCACGCCACAGCAACAGGACCCCTCGCCCGCCGGCAACCAGCGCAGCGGCCTGGATCGGCGCGTGCGCGATGTGGGCCCGCCCGATGGCATCGAGCGGCGCCAGGGCGAGCGGCGCAGCCTGCTGGCCGAGAACCGCCAGATCAACCTGGCCATCACCCTGATCCAGTTGGGCGCCCGACTGCAGGTGCTCGAGGCCGAGACCAAGCTGCCCTACGAGCGATTGCTCAAGCTGTACAAGGAGGTGGCCGGCAAGTCGCCCCCGAAGGGCCAGCTGCCCTTCTCGACCGACTGGTTCATGGCCTGGCAGCCCAACATCCACGCCTCGCTGTTCTACAACTACTACGAGTACCTGCAAAAGGCCAGCGACATCGACTCGATGCAGGCCATCATCAAGGCCTACCAGATGTACCTGCGCGAGCTGCAGATGGCTGGCGTGGCCCCCGCCATGAGCATCACCCGCGCCTGGCGCCTGGTGCGCTTTGTGGACTGCGGCATGCTCTCAAGTTCCACCTGCACGCGCTGCAAGGGCCAGTTCATCAACCACGCCTTCGAGCTGCCCAAGCACTATGTCTGCGGCCTGTGCTCGCCTCCGGCACGCGCCGGCAAGGCCCGCACCCCCGACGCCATCCACTGATCCTCTCTTCATGGATCCGCTGTTCGTAGACCCTCTATCTATATGCAGAGCCCCGACAAGGGGCCGCTTCAACCCCTGATCAGCCAGGGTGAACAGGGGCAGATCCGATCCGGATCTGCCCCTTGTTCGATTTTGTAGCCCTCATCCCCGCCCATCGGGCTCTCGAAGGACTTGCCGCAGGGGCCCAAACGGCGTTCATCGAGCCCCCAGCGACCGCCCATCGCCCGCGGCGCACCGCCCATCGTCCGCCACCGCCACTCCCGCACCCTGCGGCCCGACAGTGCGCCACTGGC
>JAPOKJ010000017.1 GCA_029977705.1 Burkholderiales bacterium
CTGAACTGCGCGCCATTGGCCGGTTCGGGCAGGTCGGCCACGGGCGCGGCGTGCAGGGGCATGGCGCTGGACAAGCCGGGGCGGCTGCGTTGCGGTTCGAGATCCATGCCCTCGGGCAGACTGCTCAGCCTGAGGGCTGCCCGCTCGAAGTCTCCGGACAGGGCATCTTCGTTGGCGGCCTCGGCAAGCTGCCCGGGCAGGCCGGGTGAGGTCGCCTCTGGCGCGGGGGCCGGACGCTCGAAGGCCGAGTCTGCGCAGGCTCCGGAGGTGTCATCTGCCGATTCGGTGTCCGACACCGGCGTGTCCAGTCCTTCGGAGACGGGGGGTCCCGACGGCCAGGTGTCGGCGCCCATGCCCTCTTCGGCGGGGCCCTGGGCCGCAGGCAGGGGGCCAGAGGTCTGATCAGCGTGCCCGGGCTCGGATACGTTACTGGAGGACGGGCCGGGCGTCGGGGTCGGTTGCCCGGGAGGCCGTGCAGCGGCCCCGGGCGGAAGCTCGGGGCTGGGCATGTAGGCGGGTACCGGCGCCTGCACTTCGATCGCCTCATGGGCGGTGGTGCCGCCGAAAATCGTCTCGGGCAGGAAGAAGGCGGTTTTCAGGTCATCCAGGCCTGGCGCAGCCGCAGGCGCTGGCGGGGAGGATGGCCTGGCCGGGTAGGCCTCGCCCGCTGGCGGTTCACGGACCGGATCGGGTCGCTTCGTGCTCGAGGGGGCAGGCGATGAGGCGCGTGGCGCCGGATCATCGATGTAGCGCAGGTAGTCGACGCCGGAGAAGACCTCCTGGCATTTGCCGCAGCGCACCAGGCCACGCCGCAGCTTGAGCTGGTCGGCAACGACCTTGAAGCTGGTCTTGCAGTGCGGGCAGGTGGTTGCGAGCGCCATCGTCCCCGCATTCTAAGGCAAGGCGCCTGGGGGCGCCGCGGCTCAGGCGGGGCGTTGTCCGACCAGGCAGGACCAGCCGTCACGGGAGCGAAAGACCTGCAGGGGGATCTCCCGGTAGGCCGCGCTGACCTCCTCGACCTGGCGATCGAGCAGGCCGGCCAGCACCAGCGTGCCACCGGGCAGCACCAGGGCTTCGAGCACGGGTGCCAGGACCTTGAGCGGATTGGCCAGGATATTGGCCAGCACGATCTGGGCCGGCGTGTCGACACCGCTGCGGGTGCTGTGGGCGGTGACGGCCACCTGGTTCAGCTCGGCATTGGCGCGGGTGCTGGCCACCGCCTGCTCGTCGATGTCCACCGCCAGCACTGGTTGTGCACCCAGCCGGGCAGCGGCGATGGCCAGGATGCCCGAGCCGCAGCCATAGTCGATCAGGCTGCAGCCTGCCGGCATGCACTGCTCGATCCACTCCAGGCACATGCGGGTGGTGGGATGGCTGCCAGTCCCGAAAGCCAGGCCGGGATCGAGGATGACCTCGGTGAGCCGGGTGGCATCGGGCGCATGCCAGGAGGGACGGATGACCAGGCGCGGGCCGATCGGGATCGGCTCGAACTGCGACTGGGTCAGGCTGACCCAGTCCTGGTCGGGCAGGTCGCGGAACTGCGCCGGTGGCAGTCCCCGAAGGCCACACTGTGCGGCGGCCGCATCGAGCAGGGCCTGGCCCTCGCTGTCTTGCTGCGGATCGAGCAGGGTGATCAGCCGGGTGCGGCGCCAGGCGTTGTCGGCCACCGGCTCGCCCGGCTCGGCAAAGATGGCCACCTCGTCGGTGGTGTCGGCATCCGCGTCCTCGGCCTGCACCGACAGCGCACCGAGCTCGAGCAGGGCATCACTGAGGGCCTCGGCATGGTCGCGCGAGACCACCACAATCATTTCGCGGTGCATGCGGCCTCGTGCTGGCGTGCTGCGCGCTGCCCTCAGGCCTTGCGCAGGGAGAGCTTGTGCTCGAGATAGTGGATCGAGGTGCCGCCGTTGACGAAATTGGCGTCGGCGAGCAGTTCGCGGTGCAGCGGCAGGTTGGTGCTGATGCCCTCGACGGCCATTTCGCTCAGCGCGATGCGCATGCGCTTGATGGCCTGTTCCCGGGTGCTGCCGTAGGTCAGCACCTTGCCGATCATCGAGTCATAGTGGGGCGGTACGCTGTAGCCGGAATAGGCATGCGAGTCGACCCGCACGCCCGGGCCGCCGGGCGGATGCCAGGCGGTGATCTTGCCCGGCGAGGGCGTGAACTTGTAGGGATCCTCGGCATTGATGCGGCATTCGATGGCATGACCGCTGATGACGATGTCGCGCTGCTTGAAGCGCAGGCGCTCGCCGGCGGCCACTCGGATCTGCTCCTGCACGATGTCGATGCCGGTGATCAGTTCGGTGACCGGGTGTTCGACCTGGACCAGGGTGTTCATCTCGATGAAGTAGAACTCGCCCTTTTCGTAGAGGAACTCGAAGGTGCCGGCACCGCGGTAGCCGATCTTCTTGCAGGCCTCAGCGCAGCGCAGGCCGATCTTTTCGATGACCCGGCGGGCAATGCCCGGCGCCGGACCTTCCTCGAGGATCTTCTGGTGGCGGCGCTGCATGGAGCAATCGCGCTCACCCAGGTAGACGGCGTTCTTGAACTCGTCGGCCAGCACCTGGATCTCGATGTGGCGCGGGTTCTCGAGGAACTTCTCCATGTACACCGTGGGATTGTTGAAGGCGGTGCCGGCCTCGGTGCGGGTCATGGCAATCGCATTGACCAGGGCCGCCTCGGTATGGACCACGCGCATGCCGCGGCCTCCACCCCCTCCGGCGGCCTTGATGATGACCGGGTAGCCGACGGTACGGGCGATGCGCAGGCACTCCTTGGGATCCTCGGGCAGGGCGCCATCGGACCCGGGAACGCAGGGCACGCCGGCCTTCTTCATGGTGTCCTTGGCCGATACCTTGTCGCCCATCAGGCGGATCGACTCCGGCTTCGGGCCGATGAAGACAAAGCCGCTGCGCTCGACGCGCTCGGCAAAATCGGCGTTCTCGGACAGGAAGCCATAGCCGGGATGGATGGCTTCGGCGTCGGTGACCTCGGCGGCGCTGATGATGGCCGGGATGTTCAGGTAACTCTCGCGCGAGGGCGGGGGCCCGATGCACACCGACTCGTCGGCGAGCTTGACGTACTTGGCCTCGGTATCGGCCTGGGAATGGACGACGACGGTCTTGATGCCCAGCTCGCGGCAGGCGCGCTGGATGCGCAAGGCGATCTCGCCCCGGTTGGCGATCAGGATCTTCTCAAACATGGCCTGGCTTACTCGATGATGACCAGGGGCTGGCCGAACTCGACCGGCTGGCCGTTCTCGATCAGGATGGCCTTGACGGTGCCGGCCTTGTCGGCCTCGATCTCATTGAGCAGCTTCATCGCCTCGATGATGCAGATGGTGTCGCCTTCCTTGACCTGGCTGCCCACCTCGACAAAGGGAGGCGTGCCGGGCTGTGCGGAGCGGTAGAAGGTGCCGACCATGGGCGAGGTGACGGCATGGCCGGCGGCGGCCTCGGGCGCGGCCGGCGCCGACGGGACAGGCGCGGCGGCGGCCGCGGCAACAGGTGCCGGGGCCGCCATCGGCGGCGGCGCCATCATGGTGTGATACATCGGCTGCTGGGCCAACTGCGCCCCGCTGGGGCTCTTGACGATGCGAACCTTGCCTTCGGCTTCGGTGATCTCGAGTTCGGCAATGCCGGATTCCGAGACCAGGTCGATGAGGGTCTTGAGTTTGCGCAAGTCCATTGATTTCTCCGCTGAGTTTGCCCAAGATCGGGGAACTGCCCTGATCTTTGCCTGATCTTGTGTTGATAATTCAGGAATGGGGCGAAGTATAGCCACGCTTTGCGGCTTTGGCAAAGATCGTGCCGCCGCAGGGTGTCAGGAAATTTGAAGCATTTTGCCGTGATTTCGGCGATTTTGGCTGCTTTGGCGGCGTTTCAGCCGCGTGCCAGGGCTTTTTCCAGGGCCCGATCCAGGTCCGGGCCCTTGAATCGACCCAGGATGCGCTCGCTGATCCGGGCGGAGGGGGCGATCACCACCGTGAAGGGCAGGCCGCCGGCTTCGTTGCCCATTTGGCGCAGCAACTCCAGGCCTGCGGTTCCGCTGGCTAACAGCGGGTATTTCACCGGCATCTTCTCGTAAAACTTGATGACATTGCCCAGTGAGTCGACGCCCAGGCCGATCGTCTCGACGCGCTGGCCGTACTTGCGGCGCCATTTTTCGGCCAGTTCGGACAACTCCGGCATCTCCTCGACGCAGGGCGGACACCAGGTGGCCCAGAAATTGACGACCAGGGCCCGCCCCTTGAGGCTGCCCAGCGCCAGTTGCCGGTCCGGACCCGGTACGTCAGCCAGGCCGGCACCGGGCACGCGCGGATAGACCTGCGAGAAAAACAGGTCCAGGGCCTTGTCCGCGGGGGCATCGAGCTTCAGCCGCCAGGCCGACAGGCCGGCGCCCGCGGCCAGCGCCGCCAGGCCCGCCCCGATCACCAGGCGGCGGGTGCCCGGCGCGGCGCGACCCGGATCGGTTGGGGCAGGGGGGCTCATCGCGGGGGCAGGCCGGCAGGGGTTTGGGGCGCCGGATCGGCGGGCGGGGGATCAGCCAGCAGGGCGGCCAGGGCCTTGCGGTCTCCGCGTGCGGCCATCGCCTGGCCCAGGTTCAGGCGCACTTTCAGGGCGCCGCGCAACTGGTCGCTGTCGTACAGCGCGATCAGCACCGGCACGCGTTCGCCCTCGAAGGGCAGCAGCAGGGCCAGGGCCTCGGTGTCGGCGTCGCCGCGCCAGTGCGGCGCCTCGCCGGCTTCGTAGGGCAGGCCCTGATCGATCAGGGCGTACTCGACTTCCTTGGGGTTGTCGTGAAACACCTGCAGGTGAACATAGGCGTGCTCGGCGCAGATCCCCTTCCAGGCGGCCCCGGCCACATAAGTCTGGAAGGCGGCCAGCCGGTCCATCATCTCGAGGGCGACCCGGCGCATGCGGCGCACCCGTGCCGGGTGTGCTTCATCGAACAATTCCAGATGCTCGAGCAGCGCCAGATCGACGGTCTCGTTGTCCGGCATGCTGTCACGGGGCAGGGACTCTCGCCCCCACACCGACTGGGCGGCCTTGCGCTTGGCGCTGCCATAATCCAGCCCGGAATCGGCGATCAGGCGGGCCGCTTGGGCTGCGATCTCGAGTTTCAGTTGTTCCATAGTCTGTTGCGGATTGTAGTCTGATGCATATTCATATCCTTGGTATTTGCGGCACCTTCATGGGGGGCATTGCGGCCATCGCCAAAGAGGCCGGTCATCGGGTCACCGGCTGCGATGCCAATGTCTATCCGCCGATGTCGACCCAGTTGCAGGCGCTGGGCATCGAGCTGATCGAGGGCTTTTCGCCGCAGCAGCTCGACCTGAAGCCCGACCTGTGGGTGATCGGCAATGTGGTCTCGCGGGGCAATCCGCTGATGGAGGCAATCCTGGACGCGCGCCAGACTTATGTCTCCGGGCCGCAATGGCTGGCCGAGCATGTGCTGCACGGCCGCTGGGTGCTGGCCGTGGCGGGCACGCATGGCAAGACCACGACCTCGTCGCTGCTGACCTGGATCCTGGAACACGCCGGTCTGCAACCCGGTTTCCTGATCGGCGGCGTGCCGTCCAATTTCGCCACCTCGGCCCGCCTGGGCGGCAGTGACTTCTTTGTCATCGAGGCCGATGAATACGACACCGCCTTTTTCGACAAGCGCTCCAAGTTCGTCCATTACCGGCCGATGACCGCGGTGCTGAACAACCTCGAGTTCGACCATGCCGACATCTTTCGCGACCTGGAGGCGATCGAGACCCAGTTCCATCACCTGGTCCGTACCGTGCCGGGCAAGGGCCGCCTGATCGTCAATGGCCAGATCGGTGCAGACGGACAGGGCGCGGGTGCGGCGCTGGCCCGGGTGCTGGCGCGCGGCTGCTGGAGCGAATGCGAGGCGTTTGGTACCGCCACCGGCTGGCATGAGGGCGAATTGAACGAGGCCGCCGAGCACAGTCGTTTCAGGGTGGCCTTCGGCACGCAGGACTTCGGCCTGTGCCAGCTGGCCCTTGCTGGCGAGCACAATCGTCTGAATGCGATTGCAGCCATTGCTGCGGCCCGTCATGTCGGCGTCACGCCCCAGGTGGCGATCGAGGCACTGGCCTCGTTCGGGGGCGTCAAGCGGCGCCTGGAGTCGCGGGGCAGCGTGGCGGGCGTCGAGGTGATCGATGATTTTGCCCATCATCCGACCGCGATCGAGACGACGATCGCCGGACTGCGGTCAAGGCTGCAGGCCAGCGGCCAGGCCCACCGCATCCTGGCCGTGCTCGAGCCGCGCTCCAACACCATGAAACTGGGCGCGATGAAGGCGCAATTGCCGGCCAGCCTGGCGCTGGCCGATCGTGTCTTTGGCTTCGGGGCCGCTCTGGGCTGGGATCTGGCGCAAGCCCTGGCGCCGATGGGCGAGAAGGCGCAGGCGCATCAGGACCTGCCGACCCTGGTGCAGGCCATCGTGCGCGAGGCGCGCCCTGGCGACCGGGTGCTGGTGATGAGCAACGGGGGCTTTGGCGGCATCCACCAGAAGCTGCTCGATGCACTGGCCGCCCGCCAGGGGTGAGGGGTGCTGCCGACCTTGAAAACGATTCTTTACCTGCATGGCTTCCGGTCCTCGCCGGCCTCGTTCAAGGCGCGGGTAATGGCCCGACACCTGGCCCAGCGTGGCGTACAGATCGTCGATGGGGCCGGTGTCTGCGGGGGGGGCGGGGCGCTTGCGGCCGCAGCGCAAGCGCAAGGCATGGGCGTGCGCTTTGTCTGCCCGCCACTGCCGATCTCGCCGGCCCAGGCGATGCAGCTGTTGCTCGAGCAGCACCCGCTCGGCCCAGGCGATGCGGTGGTGGGCAGTTCGCTGGGCGGCTTCTATGCCACCTGGCTGGCCGAGCGCAGCGGATGCCGCTGCGCGCTGCTCAATCCGGCGATAGATCCGGCGCGCGGCCTTGCCGCCCATCTGGATGTCCGCACCTATTTTCACAGTGACCAGCCCTTCGAGTTCAAGCCGCATTACCTGGATGAGTTGCAGGCCTGGCAGGTGTTGCAGCCGAGCCGCCCCGAGCGTTATTTCCTGCTGGCTGCCAAGGGCGATGAACTGATCGACTGGCGCGACATGGTGGAGCATTACGGCGGCGCCGCGATGCATGTGCTGGAGGGCAGCGATCATGCGATCAGTGACTTCGAGAACCATGTGGCCGAGGTGGCGGACTTTCTCCTGAAGCCCTGAGAACGCAGTGTATAGTCGGGCAGTGCCCGGGATTGCCCCGGGTCATGAGTCGGCATTGAACCTGTCCTGAACCGGCCTGCTCAGTGTTGGCTTGACACTTCTTCCGGAAGGATCGTCATGCCATGCCATTTGGGACAGCAAGCCCGTGCGGCCTTTTCCGCACCGGTGCTCGACATGCTCTCGCCCGTACTGGGCCCAACGCCCGGCCTGCTTGGCGGGGCCTTCGATCTGGCCATTCCCGGCCTGATCGCCTCGCTTGCGCAGGTCTGCGATGCACGTCTGGTGTCGCAGCGCCTGCAGCGACTGCTCGGCGAGGCCAGTCCTGCCATCGATGAGGCGCAGGCCCTTGCCGCCATCGGCCCGGGCGATCCGGCGGGCCGGGTCCAGTCTGCCACCTTGCAGGGACAGGTCATGATCGAGACGCTGCTCGGGGAGCGCGGCGTCGCCCTGGCGCAGCGCCTTTCCAGGGCCAGTGACATCACGCCCATGCCGGCGCTGCGGGTGCTCAGCCTGTCGGCATTGGTGCTGTTGTCGATGCTCAAGCGCGAGTGGTTGCAGCGCGGTGCCGATATCGATGCGCTGGAGGCGCTGGTCAGCGAGCAGGCCCGCCTGCTGCGCGAGCAGCCGGGGGCTGACCCTGTCCTGTCCGACAGCCCCCTGCCTGAAGCCGCACGGCACGCGCCTTCGCTGCCCGGCTGGATGCTGCCAGCCTTGGGCCTGGGCGCTCTGGTCGTGGTGCTGGCCTTGTTCGTGCAGGGGCGCCTGGCGGGCATGTCCGGCGCGTCGCAGGTCGAGGCTCCGGGCGAGACCTCGACCCTGATGTCGGTGCCCGGCATGGTGCGTGTGTACTTTCGCGAGACCCAGTGGGAGCCGCCTGATGATGCAGCCCGCCTGCTGGCCAATGTCGTGGCCTATGCCCGCCAGTACGAGGCCAGCCAGGTGGTGTTGCAGGGCTATGAGGTGATCAATCCCGACCCCGTGCGCACACGCCTGTCGCGCAGCCGCCTGATGGCGGTGCGCGGGGTGTTGATCAGTGCCGGCATCGTCGAGGACCGCATCCGCATGGCCGTGCCACTTGCGCTGGCCGAGCAGGGCGATGCCGAAGCGGCCCGGCGCGTGGATGTCAGCATCCAGCGCTGAACCGGAGCACCTGCCGGGGCGGGGGCTTGGGCTACCATGGCCCGACCTACCGTCTGGAGATGACAATGAACGGCGCCGACCTGTTGTGTGACACCTTGCTGGCCAATGGCGTGGACATGTGCCTGGCCAATCCCGGAACCTCCGAGATGCACTTCGTCGCGGCGCTCGATCGCAAGCCGCAGATGCGCTGCGTGCTCGGGCTCTTCGAGGGCGTTGTCACCGGTGCTGCCGACGGCTATGCGCGCATGGCGGACAAGCCGGCGGCGACCCTGCTGCATCTGGGGCCGGGACTGGCCAATGGCCTGGCCAACATCCACAATGCCCGGCGCGCCTTCAGCCCGATGATCAACATCGTGGGCGACCATCCCGATCATCATGTGCCCTTCGATGCGCCGCTGACCTCGGACATCACCAGCCTGGCCACGCCGATGTCCTATTGGGTGCATCGCATCGGCTCGGCTGACCAGGTGGGCGCCTCGGCCGCCAAGGCTGTCGAGATTGCCAGCGGACCCCCCGGGCGCATCGCGACCCTGGTGCTGCCGGCCGATGCCGCCTGGAATGAGACCCATGCCGCACCGACCGTGGCCGTGATGCCCGCGCCCCAGACGGTCTCTGACGAGCAGGTCAGGACCGTTGCCGATGCCTTGCGTGCGCCCGGCAAGAGCGCGATCCTGCTCTCGGGCAAGGCCTTGCGGGCCAATGCCCTGGAACTGGCCAGCCGCGTGGCCCAGGCCACCGGCGCGACCCTGCTGGCGCAGCAGTCCAATGGCCGCATGGAGCGTGGCGCCGGTCGCGTCGCGATCGGCCGTGTCCCCTATGTGGTCGATGCCGCGCTGGCCATGCTGGCCGGATACACACGCATCATCCTGGTGGGATCCAAGGCACCGGTGGCTTTCTTTGCCTACCCCGGCAAGCCGAGCAGCATGCTGCCGCCCGATTGCCAGATCATCGAGCTGGCGCCCAACACGGTGAACCCGATGGAGGCACTCGGACAACTGGTCGAGCGCCTGCAGGTGCCGGCCTCGGTCAAGCCGCAGCTGCATGGCAAGGCGGCACCGGCGCCGGCCGAGGGTGCCCTGTCAGGCGACAACATCTGCCGCATGGTGGCGGCGCAAATGCCCGAGGGCGCGATCATCGTCGACGAATCGGTGACTTCGGGCCGTGACTTCTTCATCCCCAGTTACGGGGTGGCGCAACACGATTACCTGCAACTGACCGGTGGTGCCATCGGCGAAGGCCTGCCGATGTCGGCGGGCGCCGCCCTGGCCTGCCCCAACCGCAAGGTCATCACGCTGCAGGCCGACGGCAGTGCCATGTACACCGTGCAGGCCCTGTGGACCCATGCCCGCGAGAACCTGGACATCACCGTCGTGCTGTTCTCGAATCGCCGCTACAACATCCTGCGCAACGAACTCAAGTCGGTGGGTGCCACAGCCGAGCCGGGCCTCAATGCGCGGCGCATGCTCGATCTGGACCAGCCGGCGATCGACTGGGTGACCCTGGCGCGCGGGATGGGCGTGGAGGGCGTGCAGGTCACCGACTGCGCCCGCTTTGCCGATGTGCTGGGCGCAGCCCTGAAGCGCCGCGGCCCGTTCCTGATCGAGTGCATGATCTGAGCCGGGCGGCGGCGCTCAGTCGTCGTCGCCGTCGAGCAGGCCGCCCAGCCCCCCGAGCAGGGAGCTGCCCTCCTCGCTGCGGCCACCCCGCTGGGGGGCCGCCGCAAACACGCGCGAGGCCAACCGGGAGAAGGGCAGCGATTGCAGCCACACGGTGCCTGGGCCACGCAAGACGGCGAAGAACAGGCCCTCGCCGCCGAACAGCGCGGTCTTGACCTTGCCCACATACTGGATGTCGAAATCGACATTGCCGGCCATCGCCACGAGGCAGCCGGTATCGACGCGCAGCACCTCGCCCGCTGCCAGTTCACGCTTGACGACAGTGCCGCCCGAGTGGATGAAGGCCAGGCCGTCGCCCTCGAGCTTTTGCATGATGAAGCCCTCGCCGCCGAAAAAGCCCACGCTGAGCTTTTGCTGGAAGGCGATGCCCAGTTGCACGCCGCGTGCGGCGCACAGGAAGGCATCCTTCTGGGCAATCAGGCGGCCGCCGAGCTGCTTGAGGTCGACCGCGATGATCTTGCCGGGGTAGGGGGCGGCGAAGGCGACCTTGCGCTTGACGCCGGACTGGTTGGTGTACACCGTGGTGAACAGCGATTCACCGGTGACCAGGCGTTTGCCGGCCCCGAGCAGCTTGCCGAACAGGCCGCCGCCGCTGTTGCTGCCATCACCGAAGACGGTATCCAGGCCGATGCCGTCCTCCATGTACATCATGCTGCCGGCTTCGCCGACCATCGCTTCGCTGGGGTCGAGCTCGACCTCGACGAATTGCATCTCGGCGCCGATGATCTTGTAGTCCACCACATCCATTGACATCCTGGAACCTCTCAAAAAGGGGGTTGGGTGCCCAATTCCGTGAAGGATTGGGCATGTGCAGGGAACGATGTCGGTTCCGGCTTGCAAAACCGACAGAAAAAAGCGAGCGGATTGTAATTGCAATCCGGCGCCCTCCTATAATTCATCCCCATGAAATATGCCCTTCTCGAAGAAGCGGGCGATCTGAAGACCGGCACCATCCTGTCCGAGGCCGAAGCCTCCTGTCAGGTCGAGCTCGATTCAGGCCGTCGCGTCAAGGCCAAGCTGGCGCAGGTCCTGCTGCGTTTCGATGCGCCGGCCTCGCGCGCCCTGCTGCCGGCGGCGCAGTCCCTGGCCGATGGCATGGAGCTGGATTTTCTCTGGGAATGTGCGCCCAAGGCCGAGTTCGGTTTCGAGGAATTTGCCAGCGATTACTTCGGCAGCCGTCCCGATGCGGTGCAAAGCGCCGGGCTGCTGATCAAGCTGCAGTCGGCGCCGATCTATTTCCAGCGCCGGGGCAAGGGCCGATATCAGCCGGCACCGATGGAGACCATCCAGCTGGCGCTGGCTGCGGTCGAGAGGCGCAAGGCCCAGGAGGCCCAGGTGCAGGCCTGGTGCGAGCAGATGCAGGCGGGCGTGCTGCCCGATGTGATTGGCCAGCAGGCCCTGAGCCTGATCACCCGTCCGGACAAGATGTCGCTGGAGTTCAAGGCTTTCGACAAGGCCATGCAGGCGCTCAAGGTGTCGGGGGAAAAACTGCTGCTGCAATTGGGTGCCTTCACCTCGCCGCGGGCCATTCACCAGGCCCGCTTCGAACTCGAGCATTTTCCCAAGGGCACGGGCTTCGCGCCGCCCCTGCTCGGCCCGCAGGCCGAGAAGCGGCCGCAGCCGCCCGCGCCAGCCGGCAAGGCCGAGGCTGCGCCCAAGGCGGGACTGGCCGGGCTGGGCCAGCTGGCCGGTCTGGCCCAGCTCAAGCAACTGGTCAAGGGCCCGGCACGCGCGCTCGACCTGTCGCCGGCCGCGCCATTTTCGATCGATGACTCGACCACCACCGAGATCGATGACTGCCTGTCGGTGCAGACCCTGTCCGATGGCCGTTACCGCATTGGCGTGCATATTGCCGCGCCCGGCTGGGGCATCGAACACGACAGCCCGCTCGATCGCGCGGCCCGCGAGCGCATGTCCACCGTGTACATGCCGGGGGAGAAGATCACCATGCTGCCGGCCGAGGCTGTGGCGCGCTACTCGCTCGACGCGGGACGTCAGGTGCCGGCGCTGTCGCTGTATGCGGATCTCGACGAAAGCGGCTGCAAGGTGATGGCCTGTCATTCGCAACTCGAGATGATCCAGGTGGCGGCCAACCTGCGCCACGACCAACTCGATGGTGTGGTCACCGAGGAGGCGCTCGAATCGCCTGCCAGCGAGGCCGGCCTTGCCCTGGCCCAGGCCCTGCCGCAGGCACCGGCCCTGCAGGTGCTGTGGCGCCTGACCCTGGCCCTGTGCGCCGAGCGTGAACGGGTACGTGGCAAGCCCGAGCCGCGCTTTCGCACCGATTTCAGCTTCTATGTCGAGGGCGAGACGGTACGCATCGTGCAGCGCCGTCGCGATGCCCCGCTCGATCGCATCGTGGCCGAGCTGATGATCCTGGCCAACAGCCGCTGGGGCCGCGTGCTGGCCGATCACAAGACGGCTGGCCTGTACCGCTCGCAGCAGGCGGGCCGGGTGCGGATGAGCACCCATGCCCTGCCCCATGAAGGACTCGGGGTCGCGCAGTACATGTGGAGCACCTCGCCGCTGCGCCGCTATGTCGACCTGGTCAACCAGCGCCAGCTGCTGGCCGCGCTGCGAGACACGCCTGCTCCCTATGCGCCCCGTGATCCGGGCCTGTTTGCGGTGTTGTCGGGATTTGATGTCAAGTACGGCGCCTATGCCGACATCCAGGACCGCATGGAGCGCTACTGGTGCCTGCGCTGGTTGCAGCAGTCGCCCGGGCGACGCGTGTACGAGGCGGTGCGGGTGCGTGACGAGACCGTTCGCCTGACCGAAGCCCCGCTGTATTTCCGCCTGTCTGGCCTGCCTGACATGGCGCCCGGGCGTCGCTTCGAGGTCGAGATCCTCGAGACGGATCTGCTCGAGCTGAGTGTCGGGGCACGCTTCGTGCGTCTGGCACAGGGCGCCGAGGTGGTCGAAGTGGCCGAGGAAGAGGTGCTCGAGGCCGAGGTCGAGGCCGCCAGCGAACCGGCCGCTGACGCCCTGATCGCCGATGATCTGGCGATGACCGAGCAGGCGCCCGACCCGTTGGCCGAACCGGCGGGCGATGCCGCGGCTGCATTGGCCTCCGGGGTTGCCTCCGGGGTGGCCCCCGAGGCGGCCCCCGAAACCGGCACGCCCCGGGCGGCGGCGTGACGGCCATGGGCCTGCCGGGCTTCAAGCCTGCCGTCGAAACCTTCTGGCGTCAGGACCGGGCCCTGGTCATCGGCATCGCCGTGTCGGTACTGCTGCATGCCGTGCTGCTGGCGCTGCGTTTCAGCGCGCCCGATCCGGTGCGCCTGGCCCCGATGGACAGCAAGCTGGATGTGATCCTGCTCAATGCCCACACCGATGCCAAGCCCTTGCAGCCGGAGGCCGCGGCGCAGGCCGACATGGAAGCGGGCGGGGATCACGACAAGGGCCGCGCCACCTCTCCGCTGGTGGCCGACACGTTCCGCGCCGACGGTGATGCCTTGCTGGTGCAAAAGCGCCGCGAGCAGCAACTCGAGGAGCGGCAGCGCGAGATCCTGGCGGCGCTGCGCAACTCGCCTGCCAGTGTCGAGGCCAATGCCAAGTCCGATCCGCGTGACAACACCGGCAAGGACCAGGAAGACACCGAGCAGGCGATCCGCCGCCTGCAGGCCCAGATCGACAAGCAGATCAGCGACTACAACAAGCGGCCACGGCGTCTGACCTACGGGGTCAATGCGGTCGGGGTGTCCTACGCGCGCTATGTGGCCGACTGGACCAGCCGCATCGAGGAACTGGGGACGCAGCGCTATCCGGCGGAGGCCCGCGGCAAGATGTATGGCTGGCTGATCATCACGGTCGAGTTGGACAAGGAGGGCAATGTGGTCAGCGTGATCCTGAACAAGAAATCGCCCTATGAGGCCCTGAACAAGGCGGTCAAGCAGATCGTCTACGCCGGCGCGCCCTATGAGCGCTTCACGCCCGAGATGGCCAAGGAAGGCGACATCCTGCAGATCGTGCGCACCTGGACCTTCACCAATGGCCAGTTGCAGGTCGAGGCGATCCGGTGAGTGCGCCTGCCCGCTTCGTGTTGAAGGCGCCGCCTGCCCGCGCGCGGGAGCGGACATGACTGACCGTTACGCCGTGGTCGGCAATCCGGTGGCGCACAGCCGTTCGCCCTGGATCCATGCCGCCTTTGCGCGGCAAAGCGGGCAGGACCTGAGCTATGGCCTGCAGCAGGCCGAGATCGGCCAGTTTGCGGCCCATGTCGATGGCTTGCGCCAGCAAGGCTATCGCGGCCTGAATGTCACCGTGCCCTTCAAGCTCGATGCGATTGCGTATGCCCGAGAGCGCGGTGACCAGATCAGCGCGCGTGCCCGCATGGCCGGTGCCGCCAATACCCTCAAGTTCGAGGACGGGCGTGTGTGGGCCGACAACACCGACGGCATCGGCCTGGTGCAGGACATCACGCGGCGCATGGGTGTGTCGCTCAGGGAGCGGCGCGTCACGATCCTGGGGGCCGGTGGCGCCACGCGCGGGGTGGTGCTGCCCCTGATCGAGGCGGGCGTGGCTTCGCTGGTCATTGCCAACCGCACGCTGGACAAGGCCCGGGGCCTGGCCGAGTCGTTTGCCGGGACAGGCCAGGTGCCGGTGACGGCCCGCGCCCTGTCGCAGGTCTGGCTGGCCGATTGCGATGTCCTGATCAATGCCACCTCCTCGGGCCTGTCCGCGGATGGGGCCGACCTGCTGGCCCGCCTGCCGCAACAGCCATCGGGGCCGGATGCAGCCCGGCCCGTGCTGGCCTATGACATGGTCTATGGCGCGCAGCCCACGGCATTCATGGCCTGGGCGCGCGGGCAGGGCATCGGACAGGTCTGTGATGGCCTGGGCATGTTGGTGGAGCAGGCCGCCGAGGCCTTCCAGTGGTGGCGTGGCCTGCGCCCGGACGCCGATGCGGTGTTTCGCGACCTGCGTGCGCAATTGCAGGCCGCAGCGCCCGCGTCCTGAGCCAGGGCCGAGGTCTCGACATGGGCAAGCGATCCCCGCGCCGTTCCGCCCTGCGCACATCACTGCGCTGGCTCGGCTTTGCCCTGGCCGGCGTGTTCACCCTGCTCCTGCTCCTGCAGCTTTGGTATTTCGCCCATGTGCTCTGGTACAAGTACTTCAATCCGGAATCGACGGCCTTCATGCATGAGCAATGGTCGGCGCTGCGCGAGAAGAATCCCGATGCACGCCTGCAGCATCAGTGGATCGCCTACGGCAAGATCTCGCGGCATTTGAAAAATGCGGTGATCGCCGCCGAAGATGCCAATTTTACCGAGCATGACGGGGTCGACTGGGATGCCATCGAGGCCGCCTATGAGAGCAACCTGAGAAAGGGCAAGATCATGCGTGGCGGGTCGACCATCACGATGCAGTTGGCCAAGAACCTGTTCCTGTCGGGCAGCCGCAGCTATTTCCGCAAGGCGCAGGAACTGGTCATCACCTTCATGATCGAGGCGGTGATGGACAAGCAGCGCATCCTCGAGATCTATCTGAATGTGGCCGAGTGGGGTGTGGGCGTATTCGGCTGTGAGGCCGGTGCCCGGCATTACTTCAAGGTGTCGGCCGCGCAGCTCGGGCCGGTGCAGGCCTCGCGCATGGCAGCGATGCTGCCGCGACCGCGGTTCTATGATGTCAATCGCGGCAGCCGTTACCTGGAAAGGCGCTCGGCGATGATCCTGCGCGGCATGGGCTCGGTCGAAGCCCCTTGAGGGTTGCCTCCTCCCAGGCTGTCGCGCACGACACGGATCGGACAGTCGAAGACCTCGCCCAGGGCCTGGGCCAGTACCGCGTCGGACAAGTCCGCCGATGCGGCATCGAGCACGATCCTTCCCTGGCGCAGCAGCACCAGGCGCTCGGCCTGCATTGCCATCTCGAAGTCATGGGTGCTGAAGACCACGGCGTGTCCGGCGGCCGCGCGCTGCGCCATCGCCTGCGCCAGCAGCATGCGGTGACGCAGGTCCAGATGATTGCCCGGTTCGTCCAGCAGCAGGATCGGCGCGCCTGCCGCAAAGACGCGGGCCAGGTGGGCCCGTTGCCATTCGCCGCCCGAGATGGCCGTCAGGCAGGCGTGGGCACAGGCTTGCAGCTCGAAGCGCTCGAGGGCCGCTGCGACATCCTGCAGCGCAGGGCGGCGCAGCCAGGCGGACCAGCCGCCGCGGGCCATGCCGGCCATCGAGACCAGGCCGGTCACGCTCAGGCCGCTGGTGTCCAGGCCCTCGGCATCGCCTTGCGAGCCCTGACCCAGCCAGGACAGCTGGCGGGCGCGTTCGGCATCCGGCAGCGTCTCCAGCGCTCGCTTGCCGAGCAGGCGTTCGCCCTGGCAGTGCAGGCCCGGCAGGGGCAGGCCGGCCAGTGCCTTGAGCAGGGTGGATTTGCCCGAGCCATTGGGTCCGAGCAGGGCGGTTCGGCCAGCCCTCACCTGCAGCGCGAGCGGCCCCAGCAGGGTGCGGGTGCGTGTGCCGACCTGCAGATGTCGGACCTGCAGCAGGGGGGCGTCGGTGTCTGCGTGCATGTCAGCGGCGGGCCAGCAGGCCGAGCAGGTAAAGACCGCCGAGCAGGGCGGTCACGATGCCGACCGGCCACTCGGCCGGATGCGACAGGGAGCGCGCCAGCAGGTCGCTGGCACTGAGCAGCAGCCCGCCGGTGAGCAGGCTGGCCAGCAGGTGCATGCGCATCCGGTCGAGCAGCCGGGCGCCGAACAGGCTGCGCGCCAGGTGCGGTGCGCCCAGCCCGACAAAGGCCAGCATGCCGCAGGCGGCGACGCTGCTGGCACTGAGCAGCGCAATCATCGCGATCCAGAACAGTCGCAGGCGGGGCACCGGCACGCCCATGCTGCGGGCCGCCTGATCCCCCAGGCTCAGGGCCTGCAGGCTGGGGGCCAGCCACAGGATGGGGACCAGGGCGGCCAGCAGAAGCCCCAGCATCTGGCCGCTGGCGCTCCAGTCCAGCAGATGGGTCTGACCCAGCATGAACAGCTGGCTGCTGCGCAGGTGTTCGGGGTGCCAGACCAGCAACAGGGCCACCAGCGCGCTGAGCACGATCGAGATCACGAAACCGGCCAGCAGCAGCCCGTCCCGGCCGCGCGCCAGAAGCACGGCCAGGGTCACGGCGGCCAGGGCGCCGGCGAAGGCCAGCTCGATGCGGATCGTGCCCAGCAGGATCAGGGACAGGCTCACCCCCAGGTTCGCGCCCGAGGCACTGCCCACCAGATAGGGGTCGGCCAGCGGGTTGCGGAACAGGCTCTGGGCGAGGGCGCCGGCCAGTCCGAGGCTGGCACCGGCGGCCCAGGCGCCGAGCACGCGCGGCAGACGCACCGGCCAAAGCAGGGCCGGTTCGGACCACAGATCGGCGCAGGCCAGCACCAGCAGCAGCAGGCTCAGGCCGATCAGGGCCAGGAGCGGGACAGCCGGGGCGGCCGGGGCGGGCAGGGTGCCTGGCCCCAGGTGCTCCTGCGGGTTCATCGCCCGCGCTCCAGGCAGCCCGCCATCAGGTCGATGGCCTGCACCAGGCGCGGCCCGGGACGCACCAGGACATCGACCTGCCCGAGGGGCCACTGGCACAGCCGGCCGCGCTGCAGGGCGTGCAGACCCTGCCAGCCGGGACGCTGTGGCAAGCCGGTGCCGCCGTGCATCTGCATGATCAGGTCCGGTTGGGCGCGCAGGATGAACTCCGGTGACAGGCGCGGGAAAGCCCCGAGCGTCCCGGGAACGATATTGGCGGCCCCGAGGGCCTCGAGCAGCTGGCCCAGGTAGGCTTTCGGGCCCGCCGCATACAAGGCCTCGTCGACCTCGATGTAGACCCGGGGTCGCACCGTGCCCGCGCCCTCCAGGCCGAGTCGCTGCCTGTGGAACGACACTCGGGCCTGCACCTGTGCCCACCAGCGCCCGGCGGCCTGCCCGTCGGACGAAAGGCGCTGGGCCAGCGTGTGCATCATCTGGCGGATGTCCTCCAGGCTGTCGCCAGGCAGGGTCAGCACCGTCACGCCGGCCTGGCGCAGGCGCGGCACCAGGCGCCCCCCGGGGGCGGCCAGCACCAGGTCGGGTTGCAGGCGCAGCAAGGCCTCCAGTGAAACCTCATCCAGGCTGCCCAGGTGCGGCAAGGCCCGGACCTGCTCCGGCCAGTCCGAGAAGCGGTCGACCCCCACCAGTTGCCCGCAGGCCCCGAGCATGCAGACCGCTTCGGTGAAGGCAGGCGTCAGGCTGACGATGCGGCGCGGCGCAGTGACCGGGGCTGTAGCGGGCGTCGTCGCGGCCCCTGCATCGGTACCGGCCGCGCGGGCCTGCGGGATCCCTGCGGCCAGGCCCGCCGCGATGACCCCTGCGGCCAGGCCCAGCCGCTTTGCCCTGGGGACGACCCGGTCAAGGTGGTTCCAAAGCGCCGTGGCGCGCGGCCGCGCCGCGCCCTGCGGGCGATGGGGGTGTGGCGGGGACAGGTGGGGACGCATGACCAGGGGCGAGGCGATCAGCGCGGCTGCCAGCTCAGGTTCACGACCGCGATACGGCCCGGCTGGTTGTAGCCATAGGCGGTCTCATACACCTTGTTGCCGACATTGTTCAGGTGCAGCCCGAGGCTCCAG
This sequence comes from Burkholderiales bacterium, assembly GCA_029977705.1. Lineage (GTDB taxonomy): Bacteria > Pseudomonadota > Gammaproteobacteria > Burkholderiales > Burkholderiaceae_E > JAPOKJ01. The sequence goes on from JAPOKJ010000017.1 coordinate 18,604, forward strand.
TCGGGGCTCAGGGGCAGGCGCGCGCGCAGGTCGACCACGCCATAGCCGCCCATCGCGGTGCTGTTGGCGGCATCGTCATAGCGTCGTCCTGCAGCGCGCAGCGAGGCCCCGACCTGCCACGGGCCCCAGGACCGGTCGTAGGCGATGCGCAGGTTCTGGCGTGCCCTGCGCGGCAGCCAATTGCCCTGCTGCGCCCCGGTGCTGTCATTGACGGCATGGGTCAGATCGAGCGAGCCTGACAGGCTCCAGCCGCGCGCCAGGTGACGCCACTGCAGGCTCAGGCCGCGGATGCTGGCACTGTCCAGGTTGACCGGCGTGAACAGGGTCGGATCGACCACGATCAGGTCGCGCACACGCTGGTCGAAGGCCACCAGCTTGATCTCGGTGGGTGTATTGCCCGCCGTGCTGGCGGCGGAACCGGCGACCGGAACGACGGCCGGGCTGCCCCCGAGGGTGCCGTTGAAGCGCAGGCCGATCTCGCGGCTGACCGAGGCTTCCGCCTTGAGGGCCGGATTGCCGAAGAACGGGAAATACAGGTTGTTGAAGCTGGGCGCGGCAAAGGCATTGCCGATCGACCCCTGCAGGCGCCAATGCTCATTCAGGCGCCAGGCCGCCCCCAGGTTGCCGGTCGTGCGGGCGCCGAATTGCGAGTTGTGGTCGCGCCGCCCGTTCAGCTGCCATTGCCAGTCGCCAAACTGCCTGCGCCAGCCCAGCCACAGGCTGTTGATGCGACGCTGGTCCGGGTCGTAGTTGGGCGTGCCGAAGGGGTCCTCGAGGCTGACCCTTTGCTGCAGGTGTTCGGCACCGAAGCTCCACTGGCCAGAGGGCAGGGACCACTGGTTCGACCAGTTCAGCTGCTGCTGCACGGTCTCGAAGCGCCCCAGGAAAAAACTGTTCAAGGCCTGGTCGACCCGGCTGACATCGCGGCTCTGGCCCCAGGCCAGCCGGGTGGTCCATGCGTCCCGGACCCGCCCTTCGAGTGCCAGGCTCAGGTTCTGCGACTGGATGCGGCCTGCGCCACTGAGGGCAGGGCGGGTCGGGTCATAGCCTTCGTCAAAGCGGGTGCGTCCGCGCGAATCGATCACCGCCAGACGCAGCGCCCAGTCGGGGAGCAGCCGCCAGCCCAGGTTGGCCGACAGGCTGCCCTGGCTGAAGCCGTCATTGTCGGGATGGAACGTGCCATAGGGCGCAAAGCCCGCGACCCGCTCATTGGTGGCGGAAAAACCGTCCGTGCGCGTCTGCTGCCATTGCAGCCTGTAATCCAGAACCCCCTGGCGACCGCTGAAGCCGGCCCCGAGCTGGCCAAAGCCCTGCGAGCCGGCCGCCAGCGACAGGTTGGGCATGAAGGCCTTGTCGGCTCCTTGCCCGGAACGGGTAAAGATCTGGATGACTCCGCCGATCGCGTCGCTGCCATACAGGCTGCTCATCGGGCCGCGTACGATCTCGATGCGCTCGATGTGCGCCAGGGGCAGGTTCTCGAGGGCCGGATTGCCGGCGGTGGCCGAGCCAAAGCGCACGCCGTCGATCAGGACCAGCACATGGTTCGAGTTGCTGCCGCGCAGGTACAGCGAGCTGGTGGCGCCCAGTCCTCCGCTGATGGCAATGTCCACGCCCGGTTGCAGCGACAGCAGCTCGGGCAGGTTGCGTGCCGGATGACGCGACAGCTGTTCGCGCTCGATGATGGTGACATCGGCAATGGCCTGGCTGGCCGGCAGGGGGTCGCGACTGGCGGTCACCTGCACTTCGGGCAGGGGCGCAGGGGGCTGCCCCTGGGCTTGGCCCGTCGGGGACAGTGCGGCCAGCAGGCAGCCGAGCAGGAAGGAGAAAGGCGTGGATCGCAGGGCCTGGTGGCAGGCGGCCCGGGGGCATGAGCGCATGAAGGGAGCATCCGGATGATAGCGCCGGGCCTGCTTCCCCGCAGGCCGGTGGCGAAACAGCGGGACGCGTCATGCCATGCGGCAGGGTCGCGGCCCACTGGGCGATTGGCCGGTATCCGGGCTGATGAGTCGCCGGAACTTGCCTTCCCAGCCGCGCGGGGCGGCCAGTGGCTGTGTCATTCCGGTGGCATCTTGCTCGGGCATGCTGTGGACATGCTCGAAAAGAGACCGCTCACCTTACCGTTGCGGGGGCAGCGCTGGTTGGCTTCCCGTTTAACTCGTCCCGTTGCAGAAAAAGGTGACTTTCTGGCGCAGGGACGGAGCACCAATTGCCCACCATTCTAGTGCATCGGTGATAATCGCCGCTGACTTCGATGCCGACGCCCAAGCACCGCTCTGCCTGTATCCATGAACGCCCCCCTCGAGCCCATTGACCTGGAGCCGCAGGCGCCCTCCGACCACGAGGCGGCGCAGAACGCGCTCGAGCGCGTCCAGGACTTGCTGCGCGATCACCCGATGCTCGAGGTCCTGGCCGATCGCGAGGACCCTCGTGACCAGGCCCAGCTGGGCGAGTCCATCGAGCAGCTGATCCCGAACTACGATTTCTCGGCCCTGCGCGAGACCCTGGATCCGCTGCATCCGGCCGACGTGGCCTTCGTGCTCGAGGCCTTGCCGCGCACCGAGCGCCTGGTGGTGTTCGAACTGGTCAAGGCCTCGCTCGATGGCGATGTGCTGCTCGAGCTGTCCGAGCCGGTGCGCGAGAGCGTGATCGCCTCGATGGACACCGAGGAGCTGGTCGAGGCGGTCGAAACCCTGGATGCCGACGAGATCGCCGATCTGGCGCCCGACCTGCCGCCCGAGGTGGTCGAGGAGGTCAGCGAGGGTCTGGATCCCGAGGAGCGCGAGCAGTTGCGCACCGCGATGTCCTATCCGGACGATTCGGTCGGCGCGCGCATGGACTTTGAACTGATCACGGTGCGCGAGGACGTCTCGCTCGAGGTGGTGTTGCGCTACCTGCGGCGCTTTGACAAGCTGCCCGACCATACCGACAAGGTCTTCGTCGTCGACCGCGAGGACAACCTGCGCGGCACGCTGTCGCTGGACCGGCTGCTGGTGAACGAGCCCGAGGTGATGGTCGAGGACGTGATGGCCCGCGACGGCATCAGCTTCAATGCCCTCGATGATGCCGGCGAGGCGGCCAAGGCCTTCCAGCGCTACGACCTGGTGTCGGCACCGGTGGTCGCGCCCGGGGGGCGCCTGATCGGCCGGCTGACGGTGGCCGATGCCGTCGACGTGATCCAGGAGGAAGGCGATGCCGACCTGCTCAGCCAGGCCGGTCTGCGCGAGGACGAGGACTTGTTCGCCAGTGTCTGGGCTTCGGCCAAGAACCGCTGGATGTGGCTGGGCCTGAACCTGTGCACCGCCTTTTTTGCCTCGCGCGTGATTGGCGCCTTCGAGGGCACGATCAGCAAGGTGGTGGCCCTGGCTGCCCTGATGCCGATCGTGGCCGGCATTGCCGGCAACTCGGGCAACCAGACCATGACCCTGGTGATCCGCTCGCTGGCGCTGGGCCAGACCAACGCCTCCAACGCACGCCGCCTGATCGTCAAGGAACTGGGCATCGCCGCCACCAACGGACTGGTGTGGGGCACCATCGCCGGGCTGTTTGCCTGGTGGCTGTACAACGATACGCCCTACGGCCTGAAGCTGGGCTTCACCATGATGCTGGCAATGATGCTGAACCTGCTGCTCGGCGCCCTGGTCGGCATGGCCGTGCCCCTGGTGCTGCAGCGCTTCGGGCGCGACCCGGCGCTGGGCTCCTCGGTGCTGCTCACCTTCAGCACCGACAGCATGGGTTTTTTCATCTTCCTGGGCCTGGCCACGATCTTTTTCCGCTGAGGCGGCCCGGGCCTGCCGGCCCGATGGCCGCTTTTTGTCATGGAAATGCTTGAAACCTAAAACATATAGGTTTAAATTACACCTTCGGCAGGCCAAGGCGGCCTGATCCTGTGCAGCAGGGCCTGCCCAATCCGCAGCAAGGAGCCGGGATGAAGATCGTGTGTATCGGCGGAGGCCCCGCCGGCCTGTATTTCGCGTTGCTGATGAAGATGCGCGATGCGACTCACGACATCACCGTGGTCGAGCGCAACAAGCCCTATGACACCTTCGGCTGGGGCGTGGTGTTCTCGGACGCCACCATGGACAACATGCGCCAGTGGGACCGCACCACGGCCGACGAGATCCAGAAGGCCTTCAACCACTGGGACGATATCGAACTGGAGTTCAAGGGTGAGGTGATCCGCTCGGGGGGCCATGGCTTTGTCGGCATCGGCCGCAAGAAGCTGCTCAACATCCTGCAGGAGCGCTGCGAGCAGTTGGGGGTCAAGCTGGTCTTCGAGGTCGATGTCGACTCGGATGCCGATTACCCGGATGCCGACCTGATCATCGCCAGCGATGGCATCAACTCGAAGATCCGTACCAAGTACGAGCAGCACTTCAAGCCCGATATCGTCGTGCGCCCGAACCGCTACATCTGGCTGGGCACGCACAAGCTGTATGACGCCTTCACCTTCCTGTTCGAAAAGACCGAGCACGGCTGGTTCCAGGCCCATATCTACAAGTTCGACGAGAACACCACGACCTTCATCGTCGAATGTCCCGAGCATGTCTTCCTGGCTCATGGGCTGGACAAGGCCGACCAGCAGCAGTCGATCGAGTTCTGCGAAAAGCTCTTCGCCAGGAACCTGCAGGGCGCCAGGCTGATGACCAATGCGCGCCATCTGCGCGGCTCGGCCTGGCTCAATTTCCAGCGCGTCAAGTGCGAGCAGTGGTCGATCCACAATGGCCGCAGCCAGGTCGTGCTGATGGGTGATGCGGTGCATACCGCGCACTTTGCCATCGGCTCGGGTACCAAGCTGGCGATCGAGGATGCGATCGAACTGGTGCGCCAGCTGCAGATCCATGGCGACAGCCCGGACAAGCTGCCTCAGGTGCTGGCCACCTATCAGGAGGTGCGCATGGTCGATGTGCTGCGCCTGCAAAACGCGGCCTGGAATGCGATGGAATGGTTCGAGGTCTGCGGCCAGCGCTATTGCGACCAGCTCGAGCCCCCGCAGTTCATGTACTCGATGCTCACGCGCAGCCAGCGCATCAGCCACGAGAATCTGCGCCTGCGCGATGCGCGCTGGCTGGGCGGCTTTGAGCGCTGGTTTGCCGAGCGTGCCGGGATGCGCAGCCTGCCCGGGCAGCCCGCCGTGCCGCCGATGTTCACCCCGCTGACGGTGCGCGGCACCACGCTCAAGAACCGCGTCATGGTGTCGCCGATGGCCCAGTACTCGGCCGAGCAGGGGATTGTCGGCGACTACCACCTGATGCACCTGGGCGCGCGTGCCCTGGGCGGTGCCGGCCTGGTTATGGCCGAGATGACCTGTACCAGTCCCGATGCCCGCATCACGCCGGGCTGCCCGGGCCTGTGGACCGATGAGCAGATGCATGCCTGGAAGCGCATCGTCGATTTTGTCCATCAGCAAAGCGATGCCCGCATCGGCCTGCAACTGGGCCATGCCGGTGCCAAGGGGTCGACGCGGCGCGCCTGGGACGGCATCGACAAGCCCCTCGAGCCCGATGACACCGAACCGAACTGGCCCCTGATCTCGGCCTCGCCGCAGCAATACCTGCCCGGCGAGAGCCAAGTGTCGCGGGCCATGACGCGTGCCGACATGGATCGGGTCAAGGATGACTTCGTCGCCGCCACCGAGCGCGCGGCGCAGGCCGGTTTCGACTGGCTCGAGTTGCATTGCGCCCACGGCTACCTGCTGTCCAGCTTCATCTCGCCGCTCACCAACCAGCGCGATGACGCCTATGGCGGTTCGCTCGACAATCGCCTGCGTTATCCGCTCGAGGTCTTCCAGGCCGTGCGCCAGGTGTGGCCGGCCCACCTGCCGATGTCGGTGCGCATCTCGGCCCACGACTGGGTCGAGGGTGGCATCACCCCCGATGATGCGGTCGCCATCGCGCGCGCCTTCAAGGCGGCCGGTGCCGACCTGATCGACTGTTCGTCGGGGCAGGTGAGCAAGCGCGAAAAGCCGGTGTTCGGCCGCATGTTCCAGACGCCCTTTGCCGACCGTATCCGCCAGGAGGCTGGCATCATGACGATCGCGGTGGGCGCGATCTCCGAGGCCGACCATGTCAACAGCATCATCTCGGCTGGCCGCGCAGACCTGTGCGCGGTGGCGCGTCCGCATCTGGCCAATCCGGCCTGGACCCTGACCGAGGCGGCCAAGATCGGCTTCGTGCAACTGGCCTGGCCCAGGCAGTACCGCTCCGGCAAGCCGCAGATGGAGTCCCTGTTTGCGCGCGAGAAGGCGCAGAACGCGGCGGCGGCCCAGGCGGCGGCGCTGGCTGCCCAGGTCTAGGCGATGGAACGCAAGGCGCTGCGTCTGGCTCACAACCCGGTCGCCGAGGCGCTGGGCGACGAGCGCATCGGATTCGAGGCGCGCGCCCAGCAGCACGACCATGTCGACCTGAAGATCTGGTTGCGGCTGCTGGCCTGCAGTACCCAGATCGAGAAGATCATCCGGCAGCGGCTGCGTTCGCGCTTTGCCACCACCTTGCCGCGCTTTGACTACCTGGCCCAGCTCGATCGCCACCCGCAGGGGCTGCGCATGAAGGTGCTCTCGAGCTACCTGATGGTCACGGGCGGCAATGTCACGGCGGTCACCGACCAGCTCGTCAAGGAGGGCCTGGTGATGCGCAGCGAGGACCCCGATGACCGCCGCTCCTTCCGCGTTTCGCTGACCGACAAGGGCAAGCGCGAGTTTGCCGAGATGGCCGGCGTGCACGAGCAGTGGCTGCGCGAGTTGCTGGCCGGTCTGCCCAAGCTGCAGAAGGATGACTTGTTCGATCAACTGGGCCGGCTGCGTCTGCATCTGGCCCGCCAACCCCTTTCGCAGGACGATGAGGACAGCGATCCTGCGCCCACCCCGAGGAGACGAAAATCATGACGACCCCCGACGTTCCGCGCATGGATCCGGCCCTGCTGGCCGGCAACCAGAAGCCCTTCGGCGATTACCAGGCCGAGCACTTCCAGTGGTCGGTCCGGGACGGTGTCGCCACCATCGTGCTGAACCGGCCCGAACGCAAGAACCCGCTGACCTTTTCCTCCTATGCCGAACTGCGCGACCTGTTCCTGGGCCTGCGCCATGCCAGCGATGTGAAGGCGGTGGTGGTGACTGGTGCCGGCGGCAACTTCTGCTCCGGAGGCGATGTCCATGAAATCATCGGCCCGCTGATCAGGCTGACGGCGCCCGAGCTGTTGATGTTCACGCGCATGACCGGCGAGCTGGTCAAGAACATGCGCAACTGCCCGCAGCCGATCATCGCTGCCGTCGACGGGGTATGCGCCGGTGCCGGTGCCATCGTCGCCATGTCCAGCGACATGCGCCTGGGGACGGCACGCGCCAAGACCGCCTTCCTGTTCAACCGTGTCGGCCTGGCCGGCTGTGACATGGGGGCATGCGCGATCCTGCCGCGCATCATCGGTCAGGGTCGCGCCTCCGACCTGCTTTACACCGGCCGCGCACTGGGTGGCGAGGAGGCCGAGCGCTGGGGTTATTTCAATCGACTGTGCACGCCCGAGGCCCTGCTGGGCGAGGCCCAGGCCCTGGCGGCCGAACTGGCGGCCGGACCAAGCTTTGCCAATGGCATCACCAAGACCATGCTGCATCAGGAATGGTCGATGACCATCGAGCAGGCGATCGAGGCCGAGGCCCAGGCACAGACGATCTGCATGATGACCGAGGACTTCTCGCGCGCCTACCATGCCTTCGTGGCCAAGCAAAAGCCTGTCTTCCAGGGCAACTGAGGAGTCCTGTCATGCCTGATACCACCTACCTGCAATGGCCGTTCTTCGAATCGCGCCATCGCCAGCTGGCCCTCGATCTGGAGGTCTGGTCGCAGCATCACCTGCAGCATGCCCATGGCCGTGATGTCGACGCCATCTGCAAGGGCCTGGTGCGCGCGCTGGGTGAGGGCGGCTGGCTGCGCCATGCGGTCGCCGGCACGGCGCATGGCGGCGCCGCGCAGGTGATCGATACCCGTGCCATCTGCCTGATCCGCGAAACCCTGGCGCGCCATTCGGGGCTGGCCGATTTCGCCTTTGCGATGCAAGGCCTGGGCTCGGGAGCGATCAGCCTCGATGGCACGGCCGCGCAGCGCGAGCGCTATCTCACGCGGGTGGCGCAAGGCCAGGCGGTGGCGGCCTTTGCCTTGTCCGAGCCCGATGCCGGCTCCGATGTCGCGGCGATGGCCTGCTCGGCGCGCCGCGAGGGCGACCACTATGTGCTCGATGGCCAGAAGACCTGGATCTCCAACGGCGGCATCGCCGACTTCTATGTGGTGTTTGCCCGTACCGGCGAGGCACCCGGTGCGCGTGGCATCTCGGCCTTCATTGTCGAGGCCGATGCGCCGGGCTTCTCGATTGCCGAGCGCATCGAAGTGATCGCGCCGCATCCGCTGGCCCGGCTGCGCTTCGAGAACTGCCGCATCCCTGCCTCGCAGCGTCTGGGCGAGCCGGGCGAGGGCTTCAAGCTGGCGATGCGCACGCTCGACATCTTCCGCACCTCGGTGGCGGCGGCCTCGCTCGGCTTTGCGCGTTGCGCGATGGACCAGGCCCTCGAGCGCGCCACCAGCCGCAAGATGTTCAAGGGCGTGCTGGCCGACTTCCAACTGACGCAGGCCAGCCTGGCCCAGATGGCCACCAGCATCGATGCCGCCGCGCTGCTCACCTACCGCGCTGCCTGGGCCCGCGACCAGGGCCAGAACGTCACCCGCGAGGCCGCGATGGCCAAGATGGTGGCCACCGAAGGGGCGCAACAGGTGATCGACCGGGCCGTCCAGTTGTGGGGCGGCATGGGTGTGGTCAGCGAGCAGCCGGTCGAGCGCCTGTACCGCGAGATCCGCGCCCTGCGTATCTACGAAGGGGCCACCGAAGTCCAGCAATTGATCATCGCCCGCGAGCTGCTGCGCGATTACAGCGCGAAGGCTGCAGGCGCCGCCCAGGGAGTGTGAGCATGCCCAGCGCCCATGTCGATACCTTCGCGCGCGACCATCTGCCGCCCCAGTCGCAGTGGCCCGAGTTCCTCTTTGACTTGCCGGAACTGCAGTTCCCCGCACAGCTCAACTGCGCCGCCGAGTTGCTCGACCGGCGGGGGGCGGCCGGCGATGGCGAGCGCGTGTGCATCCGGGCCCCCGGCCTGACCTGGACCTACGCGCAGCTGCAGGACAAGGCCGACCGCATCGCCCAGGTGCTGGTGCGCGAGATGGGACTGGTGCCGGGCAACCGCGTCCTGCTGCGCGCCCCCAACAATCCGATGCTGGCGGCCTGCTGGTTCGCTGTGATGAAGACCGGCGCGGTGGCGGTGGCCACCATGCCCTTGCTGCGGGCCAAGGAACTGGTGCAGATCATCGACAAGGCCCGGGTCACCCATGCCCTGTGCGATGCGGCCCTGGGCGAGGAGATGGCGCAGGCGGCACGCGCCTGTCCGGACCTGCGCCAGCTGCGTTACTTCAACACGAGCGCCGCCGAGGGCCTGGAAGCGGCAATGGCACGCCAGCCGGCCGGCTTTGCCAACGTCGATACCGCCGCCGACGACACCTGCATCCTGGCCTTCACCTCGGGCACCACCGGCGTGCCCAAGGGCACCATGCATTTCCATCGCGATGTGATGGCGGCCTGCCTGTGCTGGCCACCGCATGTGCTGCGCGCCACGCCCGATGATGTCTTCATCGGCTCCCCGCCGCTGGCCTTCACCTTCGGCCTGGGGGGGCTGTTGCTGTTTCCGATGTCGATCGGTGCCAGCACCGTGCTGCTCGAGAAGGCCGGGCCGCCGCAACTGCTCGAAGGGGTGCGCGACTTCGGCGCCACGGTGCTGTTCACGGCGCCGACCTCGTACCGCACGCTGGCCGCCCGCGGGGCCGAACTGCGCCAGAGCCGGCTGCGCAAATGCGTATCGGCCGGTGAGGCCCTGCCGGCTTCGACCCGCAAGCTGTGGCGCGAGGCCACGGGCATCGAACTGATCGATGGCATTGGCGCCACCGAACTGCTGCACATCTTCATCTCGGCCGACGAGCAGCATGCGCGTGCGGGGGCCACCGGCACGGCCGTACCGGGCTATCGTGCCCAGGTCGTCGACGCGAACGGCCGACCGGTGCCGGCGGGTACGGTGGGCCGCCTGGCCGTGAAGGGGCCCACCGGTTGCCGTTACCTTTCAGACGAGCGTCAGAAGACCTATGTGCAGGACGGCTGGAACCTGACCGGCGATGCCTACCTGATGGACGAGGACGGCTACTTCCACTACCAGGCCCGCACCGATGACATGATCATCTCGGCGGGCTACAACATTGCCTCGCCCGAGGTCGAAGATGCCTTGATGATGCATCCGGCGGTGGCCGAATGCGGTGTCATCGGCGTGCCTGACGAGGAGCGCGGCCAGATCGTCAAGGCCTTCGTGGTGCTGCGCCCCGGCCAGCAGGCCGGCACCGAGATGGCGGCCCGATTGCAGGACTTCGTCAAGCAGTCGATCGCACCCTACAAGTATCCTCGTGCCGTGCAGTTCGTGGAGAGCCTGCCGCGGACCCAGACCGGCAAGCTGCAGCGCTTCAGGCTGCATGACAACCCCTGACAAGGAAACATCCGATGCAAGTCCTTCTTCCTCCCGGCTGGCCCCGTCCCAAGGGCTATGCCAATGGCGTGACCGGCAAGGGACGCATGGTGTTCGTGGCCGGCATGATCGGCTGGGATGCGCAGGGCGTGTTCCAGACCGACGACTTTGCCGGCCAGGCGCGCCAGGCCTTGCAGCATGTGGTGGACGTGCTCAAGGAAGGCGGCGCCACACCCCAGCACATCGTGCGCATGACCTGGTATGTGACCAGCAAGAAAGAGTATCTGGCCGCCAGCCGCGACATCGGTCAGGCCTTTCGCGAGCTGATCGGCAACTTCAACATCGCGATGACGGCGGTCGAGGTCTCGGCCCTGATCGAGGACCGCGCCAAGGTCGAGATCGAGGTCACGGCCCTGGTGCCCGAATAGGCGCATCGGGCCGCTTCCGGCACTCAGCGGCGGGTCTCGAGCGCCTCCCAGCGCTCCAGCTTGTCCATCAGCAGGGCCTCGATCTGCTCCAGGCGTGCCTGGTTGGCGCGCTGCAGCTCGGCACCCTGGCGGAAGTACTCCGGTTGGAGCATCGCCGCCTGCAGGGCCGATTGCTCCTGCTCCAGCTTCTCGATGTCGCCGGGCAGGGCGTCGAGTTCGCGCTGCTCCTTGTAGCTGAGCTTTTGGCGCGCCGGCGCGGCGGCGCCGGGGGTTGCGGGCACCGGGGCTGATGCGCCGGCCTCGCCGCGCGCCTCGGCCCTGGCGGCCTTGTCGCGCCCGGTCTCGGCCTTCTGGCGTGCGCTCTCGCGCTGCTGCCAGTCGCTGTAGCCGCCGACATCCATCTGCCAGCGCCCCTGGCCTTGCGAGGCGATTACCTGGGTGACCACGTTGTCGAGGAAGGCGCGGTCATGGCTGACCAGCAGCAAGGTGCCGGTGTAATCCTGCAAGGTGTTCTCGAGCAGCTCGAGCGATTCCATGTCCAGGTCATTGGTGGGCTCGTCGAGCACCAGCAGGTTGGCCGGTTGCGCGAACAGGCGCGCCAGCAGCAGGCGGTTGCGTTCGCCCCCCGACAGGCTGCGGATCGGCGAGCCGGCGCGGCGTGGCGAAAACAGGAAGTCGCCCAGGTAGCTCATCACATGCTTGCGCTGGCCGCCGACCTCGATCCAGTCCGAGCCCGGGCTGATGGTCTCGGCCACCGTGGCTTCCGGATCGAGCTGGTCGCGCATCTGGTCAAAGTAGGCAACCTGCAGCTTGCTGCCCATCAGCACCTGGCCTGCATCGGGTGCCAATTGCCCCAGGATGATCTTGAGCATCGTGGTCTTGCCGGCCCCATTCGGTCCGATCAGGCCCACCCGATCACCGCGCTGGATCAGGCCCGAGAAATCGTCGATCACGGTGCGCTCGAGGCCATCGATGCCGACAAAGCGCTTGGACACGTTGATCAGCTCGGCCACGCGCTTGCCCGAGCGCTCGCTGGCATCGATGCTCATGCGCACCGAGCCCAGGGTCTCGCGCCGCTCGTTGCGCTCGCGGCGCAATTGCTCCAGCCGCTTCACGCGGCCCTCGTTGCGGGTGCGGCGCGCCTCCACGCCCTTGCGGATCCATACCTCTTCCTGGGCCCAGAACTTGTCGAACTTGCGGTTGACGGTGTCCTCGAAGGCCAGCTGCTCGGCCTTCAGGCGCTCGTAGGTCGAAAAATTGCCGGGATAGTTGCGCAACACGCCGCGGTCCAGCTCGACGATGCGGTTGGCCACCTGGTCGAGAAAGCGCCGGTCATGGGTGATCACGATCAGGGTCGGGCCGCGCACCAGCAGACCCTCCAGGCGCGTGATCGCCTCGATGTCCAAGTGGTTGGTGGGCTCATCGAGCAGCAGCAACTCGGGGCCCAGGCCCAGGCCCAGCGCCAGCGCGGCGCGCTTGCGCTCGCCACCGGACAGCGCGAGCGGCGAGCGGTCCAGGTCGATGCCCAGCTGGTCGGCACTGGCGTTCAGACGCGCCATCATGGTCCAGCGCTCACGCTCATCCTCGGGCCACAGCCTGCCGGCACGCGCCACCAGGCTGTCACGCAGGCTTTCGGCGGGCGGCAGCAAAGGTTCCTGCTCGACCAGGGCCACGCGCAGCCCGTCGCGCATCACCACCTGGCCGCCATCGATGCTGCGCAGGCCGGCCAGCACATTGAGCAGGCTCGATTTGCCGGTGCCGTTGCGACCGATCAGGCCGACACGATCACCGGCAGCGATCGAAAAGTCGGCGGCATCGAGCAGGGGCAGGTCGCCGTAGGCGAGTTCAGCGGCTTGGAGGGAGAGCAGGGTCAAGATCGGGACGGTCGTGGTGCGGCCTGCGGGGCCGCTGATGAAACCTCAGGCAAGCCCTGGGGCCTGGCGCGGGGCGTACGGGCGCGACAGTATACGGCCAGGGATGTCATGGCCAGGGATCTGGCTGCGACGCTCGCCCGGGGCCGGGCGTGCAGGATCGACGCTGCCCGGTTTCTGGTTGAGCGGGTTGTCGGCGCCCGGCACGGGCTGGGGTGCGGGCGGCAGGCCGGGGCCGGTGTTGCTCGAAGGTGCCGCCGCCGGGGCGGGGGGCAGGCCGGGGCCGGCCTGTGGGCGTCTGGATGGCACCTGCGTCAGCTGCAAGGCCTGCCCGGCCTGCCAGGCCAGGGCTTCGCGCTCGGCGGCCTCGCGCTGCGCCGGCTCCAGGCTTTGTCCGATGTGCTCGCGCAGTTGCCCGGCCTCCTGCCGGAAGGCGACGACACCAGGCACCTCGGACTTGAGCAGGGGTTCGGCGCGCGTGACGATGGTGATCCAGGCGTAGGCCAGCGGCAGATCGGGCGCCGTGCCCTGGCCCGATGCATAGGCCTTGGCCAGGGTGAACATCGACGCCACATGGCCCGACTCGGAGGCGCGCCTGAGCCAGCTGACGGCCAGCGTCGGGTTGGCCGGTCCGCCCTCGCCGGTAAAGAGCATGCTGGCAAACCAGTACATCGCCTGCACGTTGCCCCGCTCGGCCGCCCGGCGCAGCCAGTCCAGTCCTGCCTCGGGATCGCGCTGCATGCCCTCGCCGCGTGCCAGGGAGCGTCCGAGCAAAGCCATGGCGGCCGGATCGCCCTGGCGGGCCTGGGCCTGCAGCTTGGCGGTAGCCTGCTGCTCGGCGCTGGCCGCAGCCGCAGGGCGGGCCGTCAGGGCCGTCAAGGTGGTGAAGGCAGTAAAGCCGGTAAAGGCGGTCAGGACGGACGCGGCGGTCATGCCCATCAAGGCCATCAAGGCCGCCATGCCCCGCCGGGCGGGCAGGCCTTGAGCGGCGCGAGGATGCCAGTGCCGGGGCACTCAGGCTCCTGCCACGAAGCTGCCCGACTTGCCGCCGTGCTTCTCGAGCAGCCGCACCTCGCGGATCACCATGCCGCGGTCCACCGCCTTGCACATGTCGTAGATGGTGAGCAGGGCCACCTGCAGCGCGGTCAGGGCCTCCATCTCGACGCCGGTCTTGCCTTCGCATTCGACCTGCGCGCGGGCATGCACCTGGTGGCTGGCCGGGTCGATCTCGAAATCGAGCGTGACGCGGGTCAGGGCGATCGGGTGGCACAGCGGGATCAGGTCCGAGGTTCGCTTGGCGGCCTGGATGCCGGCGATGCGGGCGATGCCCAGCACGTCGCCCTTGCGGGCCGTGCCCGAGCGCACCAGTTCGAGGGTGGCGGGCAGCATCTGGATGCTGCCGGCCGCGATCGCGATGCGGCGGGTCACCGACTTGTCGCCGATGTCGACCATGTGCGCCTGGCCGGCCTGGTCGAAGTGGGTCAGGCCGTCGCCGGCCGCTGCGCGGGTGCTGGATGTCATGAGTTCGGTTCCTGGGGGCGTATCATCCCCACGAAGAGGGCGAGGAGTTCAGCGGGGTCCGGCGCGGACGCCAGTAAGCAATGATATCCAAGCCAGACCCAGACCCTGTGATGCCCGACACATTGAGCCCTTCCCGAGTACGACCTGCCTGGCCGCATGCGCTGGGCCGGCCGCTGCTCGCCCTGGCCCTGCTGCTCGGGCCCGCCGCGCTGTCGCAATGGCCGGTGCCGGGGCGCCTGATGCCTGCCGAACTGGGCCTGATCACCCAGGCCCATGCCCAGACCGGTGGCCCGGTGCGCAGCCCCAATGGCAGCACCAACCTGCCCCGCATCGGCGATCCCTCCGGGGCCGACCTGTCGCCGGCCAGCGAGCGGCGCATCGGCGAATCGATCATGCGCCAGATGATCGGGCAGGGCCATGTCATCGACGATTGGGAAATCCGTGAGTACCTGGCCAACCTGAGCGCGCCGCTGCTGGCCACCGATGCTGCAGCGGGATTCAGCTTCGAGTTCTTCCCGGTGCGCGACATCTCCATCAATGCCTTCGCGCTGCCCGGCGGCTATATCGGCGTGCACGCCGGTCTGGTGCTGGCGGCGCAAAGCGAGTCGGAGCTGGCCTCGGTGCTGGCCCACGAGATCGCGCACGTCACCCAGCGCCATACCTCGCGCATGGTGGCCAAGAGCAAGCAGGCCAGTGTCACGGCGATCGCCGGTGCCATCCTGGCAGCCCTGGCGGCCTCCAGCAACCCTTCGGCTGCGGCCGGCATGGTGATGCTGGGCGACTCGATGGCCCAGGACCAGATGCTGGCCTTCTCGCGGGATGCCGAGCGCGAGGCCGACCGGGTCGGCTTCGACATGCTCAGCCAGGCGGGCTACGAACCGGTGGGCATGCTTGATTTCTTCAATCGCCTGCAACAGGCCTACAAGCTGGTCGATGTCGGCGTACCGGTGTACCTGCGCAGCCATCCGCTGACCGGCGAGCGCATTGCCGATGTGCAGGCGCGCCTGCTGCTGCTGCGCTACCGGCAACGCGCCGACAGCCCCGAGTTTGCATTGGTGCGGGCAAGGCTCAAGGCGATGGTGCCGACCACCGACAACGTGGTCACCAGCGCACCGAGCCTGCTCACCGATGAGCACAAGCGCGTCACGCGGGCGCACTTCGAACGCCAGGTGGCCGACAAGCTGGGCGCCCAGCGCCCGGATGCCTGGTATGGCCTGGCGGTCATCCGGCGCCTGTCGGGCGACACCGCTGGCGCCCGGCAGGCGCTGGCGCAGGCGCGCCGGCTGGCCGTCAAGCCGCAGTCCCTGATCGAGTCGGAGGCGGTGCGCATCGAGTTCGATGCCGGCCAGTATGCGCAGGCCGTCAAGCTGCTCGATGCCGCGATGAAGCAGTTCCCGGCCCAGCGCAGCTTCGTGCACCTGAAGGCCGAGACCCTGGTCAAGGCCGACCCGGCGGCAGCTGTCGTCTTCCTCGAGGACCAGCTGCGCCTGTACCGCGGCGATCATGGCCTGTGGAACCTGTTGTCCCAGGCGCATTTCG
Source organism: Burkholderiales bacterium (assembly GCA_029977705.1). Classification (GTDB taxonomy): domain Bacteria; phylum Pseudomonadota; class Gammaproteobacteria; order Burkholderiales; family Burkholderiaceae_E; genus JAPOKJ01. The sequence goes on from JAPOKJ010000017.1 coordinate 34,500, forward strand.
AACAGGGCCGCGACACCCAGGGGCACCGGGCCCGCGCCGAGGCCTACGCCTGCCTGGGCTTGTGGATGCCGGCCATCGAGCAATTGCGCATCGCGCAGCGCCAGGTGCGGCAGGACTTCTATGTCGGCTCGCAGATCGACGCGCGGCTCAAGGAGCTCGAGCGCCAGTACCAGCAGGACCAGCAGGCCCGGATCTGAAACCGCGCGCCTGAAAGGCTGCGCCCGGCCCTGTTCTCCCCAATATGAAGGATTACGGCCTTGCAAGGCCGTGCCAGCATCGTCTCCATGACGTCCAGGCTTTTGTTGCGGGATGGTCCCGGCACCTGCGGCGAGGAACGATCAATCATGGATGAGCAGGCTTTCGACACCCTGGTCACGGCCCTTTACGAGGCCGTCGATGGGCCCCGCGGCTGGGCGCCCGTGCTGGGCACACTCGGTGACACCCTTGATGCGCCGGATACCCGGTTCCTGGCGCTGCCCCCCGTGCTGCAACCGGAAGAGCCTGACGCCGATCCGCGCCTGGCGCGCCTGCACGCCATGGCGCCCGGGGCCTGGGTGTTTGGCCAGGACCCCGGCCCGGATGGAGACCTGCACTGGGCCGGCCTGAAAGTCTTCCACGACCCGGCCCATGCGGTGGTCCTGCTGGTGAGCCGTTGCGCGGGTCGTGGCCCCTTCGAGGCGGCCCGGCGGATGCTGCTGCAGCGCCTGCGCGACCATCTGGTTCGGGCCCTGGGCCTGCATCTGCGCCTGCGCGGCCTGGCCGGCCTCTCCGGCCTTGCCTCCGGCGTCATCGGGCGTCTGCAAAAGCCCGCCCTGGTGATCGATGGCCAGCGCCGGCCTGGTCTGGTCAATCCCCTGGCGCAGCAGTTGTTGTCCCATGACGATGGCCCCCTGCTGCTGCGCCGGGGCCGGCTGCATGCCCGCCGCAGCGATCTGGACGAGCAACTGGGATACGCCCTGGAGCAGATCGCCAGGGCCGGCCAAGGCCCCTCTGCCGCCTGTTTCCTGCCCTTGGCCGGGCCTGATCGCCTGCGCTGGCATGGGCTGTCCCTGACTGCCCTGGAGGGCGGCTGCATGGCCGCCGAGGGCATGGGGCATGCCCCTGCGGGCTCGCCCCTGCTGCTGACGCTTCATCCCTGCAGCCTGGCCGCTGCGCCCGACGAGTCCCTGCTGCAATCGGCCTTCCTGCTCACCCGTGCCGAGGCCGTGGTGGCCCGGCACCTGTACGAAGGACTGGAGCCGGCCCGTATCGCAGCCACCGTGGGCGTCAGTGTCACGACGGTGCGCAGCCACATGGCACGCGCCTTCTACAAGATGCAGGCCGATCGCCAGTCGACCGTGGTGCGCATGATTGCCGACCTGGTCGCCGCCTGAGCATGCCAGGTCCTGGGTAGGCCGATGCCGGGTCGGTCAATCGGTCAATCGTTCAACCCGTCAATCGGCAGCGGGTCAATCAGCAGCGGGTCAATCGACGAGTCCGAACTCGCGGGCCAGGCCGGGGCGTGAATTGGGCTCGCCGGTGGGCTTGAAGATGCCGTTCAGTCGCGCCACCGGCCGGTTGCCGACGGCCAGCAGGCCTTGCGCGAAGACCATGTTGCGGCCTGCCCGCAGCACCTGGCAGGTGCCCTCCAGCCACTCGCCGGCCTGTGCCGGTCCGAGAAAATCGGTGGTCAGCGTGACGGTGAGCAGGTACTGGTGGATATTGCCCTGCAGGTTGCAGCCGAACAGCAGGGTCATGTCCGCCAGGGTGGCGATCATGCCGCCATGGATCGTCTTGCCCGGGTTGCAATGGTGCTCGGCGATCGGAAAGCCCAGCGTGAAACGGCCATCGGCCCAGCGGCCATAGAGCGGGCCGTTGCGCGCAAGGAATGGATTGCCCTCCATCGACAGCGGGCGGAAACCTTCGGGAATGTTCATGGCTGCATTGTAGGTGCAGCCCGGGCTCGCCGCGCCCAAGGGGTTTCGCTTTGCCGGGGCCTCGTCGGCCAGGCCCGTTGCGCCAGACGGCGGATGTTCAGCTGGCCGGATCCTTGGCCGACTGCAGCGAAAGGGGTGACCGTGCGAAGCCGAAAAAGCGATCGCCCTCGTCGATGTCGCCGACCGGCCAGTCCTGGCCACCGAGCCTGACCTGCAGGCCCGCAGGCCCTTCATCAATCTGCAGCAGGCTGGCATCGAGGTCGTGAATGATGCCGGGGCCCTGTTCGCTGCGGATCCACAGCCGTCCGCCGGCATCCAGGGCCACCGCATGCAATTGCTGCACCGGATAGCCGGTGTGCGATACCAGTTCGATGTGTCCGGCCTGCAGGGCTTCGCGGTTGAGCACGCGATAGATGAGCGGGGCCAGGTCCAGTTCGGCGTAGGCGCGTTGCGGCCCGTTCTGCCAGTACCAGCAGCCGCGCGCATCGCAGCCGTAGTTGCGGCCCAGGAAGTCCACGATGCCGGGCGAGGTGATCGGGCTGCCGCGGCCATGCACGGCGGCGTCGAAGCCGGGCTGCTGGCGGTCGATCAGGTACCACTGGCCACGCGCATCCAGCCGCAGCCAGCCATAGACATCGGGCACCTGCGGCCAGCGGGCCATGGACTGGAGAACGACATCATCCATGCGGGTTCAAGCCTGGAGCGGACTGGCGCTCGGCGCCTGGCCCTGGGTGAAAAATCGGGCGGCCGCCTGCGGCAGCCAGTTCAGCGAGCCGGGGAAGCGTCCGCTCAGGAAGCCCACATGGCCGCCTTCGCGGGGATAGTACAGCTGCACGAAGCGACTGACCTGCTCGGGGCGGGCCAGCACCCGCGCCGGCATGAAGGGGTCGTTGAGCGCATTGACCACCAGCAGGGGCAACTGCACCTGGGCCAGAAAACCCTTGCAGGAGCACTTGCGCCAGTAGTCATGACAATCGGCAAAGCCATTGACGGGCGCCACGACATCGTTGTCAAAGTCAAAGAAATTGCGCGCGGCCAGCACGCGATCGCGGTCATACAGGCCCGGGTGCTGTTCGAGCTTGGCCAGGGCCTTGCGCTTCATCGTCTTCAGGAAGTTGTTCATGTAGACGAGGTTGAAGCCGCCCGACAGGGCAACCGCGCCCGCATGCAGGTCCTGCGGCGGACAGAAGACGGCGGCCGATTCAATCATGCGGGCTGCCGCGCTGCCCTGCTCCCCGAGCCACTTGACCAGCGCGTTGCCGCCCAGGGAAACACCGACCGCGTGCCGTGGCAGCTCGGGATGGCGCGCGGCCAGTGTGCGCAGCACATGGTCGGGATCGCTGGTCTCGCCCGAGTGGTAGGTGCGTGCGGCCAGGTTCATCTCTCCACTGCAGCCGCGAAAATGGGCGACCACGCCTTGCCAGCCCAGATCGATGCAGGCCTGCATCATGGCCTGCGCATAGTGGCTGGCGGACGATCCCTCCAGGCCGTGGAACATCACCACCAGCCGGGTGGGAGGGCGCTGGGGTGCATCGGTGAAGTCCAGGTCGAGAAAGTCGCCATCGGGCAGCCACCAGCGCTCGCGGCGCAAGGGCGGGCGCGGCCTCGGCGCCAGCAGCGCCGGGAAGATCGTCTGGGCATGGCCGCCTGGCAGCCAGCCAGGCGCCCGATGGGGCAGGACGACGCTCATGGGCAGCGCTCGGTGCAGGTCACGGGCGCATGCCTTGGGGGGCATGGCCTCAGTGGCCGCGCACCACCTCGCCAGCCTTGAGCCGGTAGTGGGTGCCGCAATAGGGGCAGCGGGCACCATCGCCATGGGTCACGTCCAGGAACACGCGCGGATGGCTGCTCCATGCCGGCATCTTGCTGTTCGGGCAGTAGGCCGGCAGGTCCTTGGCCAGCAATTCGACCGTACCGCGATCCGGGAGGGTGGCGCTGCTGCTCACTTCTTGGCTCCCTTCCTGGCCGGGGCCTTGGCGGCCACCGGGGTCAGCCAACCCGCGTATTTCTTGTTCTTTCCGGCCACCGCATCGAAGAAGGTGGACTGCAGCTTCTCGGTGATCGGGCCACGCTTGCCGATGCCGATGGTGCGGTCATCGAGCTCGCGGATCGGGGTGATCTCGGCAGCGGTACCGGTGAAGAAGGCCTCGTCGGCGCAGTACATCTCGTCGCGGGTGATGCGCTTTTCGATCACCTGCAGGCCCATGTCCTGGGCGATGGTGATCACCGAGTTGCGGGTGATGCCGTCCAGGCACGAGGCCACATCCGGGGTGTACAGCTTGCCGGCCTTGACGATGAAGACGTTCTCGCCAGCGCCCTCGGAGACATAGCCCTCGGTGTCCAGCAGCAGCGCCTCGTCATAACCGTTGGCAGTGACTTCGGCATTGGCCAGGATCGAGTTGACGTAGTAGCCGCTGGCCTTGGCGCGCACCATCGAGACATTGACATGATGGCGGGTGTAGGACGAGGTCTTGATGCGGATGCCCTTGGCCAGGCCTTCCTCGCCCAGGTAGGCGCCCCAGGGCCAGGCGGCGACCGACACATGCACGGTGTTGCCGCGGGCGGCCACGCCGAGCTTTTCCGAGCCGATCCAGGCGATCGGGCGGATGTAGCACGAGGCCAGCTTGTTGGCCCGCACCACCGCCTTCTGTGCCTCGACCAGCTCCTCGAAGCTGTAGGGCAGGTTCATCTGGAAGATCTTGGCCGAGTTCATCAGGCGCTGGGTGTGTTCAGCCAGACGGAAAATGGCGGTGCCGCCCTTGGCGTCATAGGCCCGTACGCCTTCGAAGACCGCCATGCCATAGTGCAGCGAGTGCGTCAGCACGTGGATCTTGGCATCGCGCCACTCCACCAGTTGACCATCAAACCAGATTTTTCCGTCACGATCGGCCATCGACATGGTCGGGCTCCTAAGGTTGCTTGTGGATCATTGAAAGCACGATTTTATCGAATCGGCCGGCAACCGTACCGGAACGGTTGCCCGGACGGGTGCCGGCACTGTGCTGGCCGGAACAGCGGACAGTTGCGACCGACGGCGCGCGACTACAATCGGCGCATGACCTCTCCCTCGGCCCAGGGCGCCGCCAAGCCCGTCCCAGCCCCCGGCCCCGCGCCGGCCAGAACGACCTCGGGCCAGGGCAGTGGCCCTGAACCTGCAGCGCCAGGGGGCAGCGGCCTGAATCGCCTGTCGGTCCAGACCGGACTGCTGGCCGCGATGCAGGCCCTGATGCTGTGCAACAACGTGACCATGATCGCGATCAATGGTCTGGCCGGCTTCATCCTTGCCGACAACAAGCTGATGGCGACCCTGCCGGTGACCGGTTATGTGCTGGGCGGGGCGGTCTGGGCGATGCCGGCCGCAGCGCTGATGCGGCGCAAGGGGCGCCGTTTCGGCTATACCGTGGGCACGGTGTTTGCCATCATCGGTGCCCTGATGGCCTGGTTTGCGATGAGCCAGAAGAGCCTGGCCCTGCTGTGCCTGGCCACTTTCGTCACCGGGGTCTACAGTGCCTTTGGCGCCAGCCTGCGCTTTGCCGCGGCCGATGTGGCCGATGCCTACAAGCCCAGCTTCAAGGCGCGTGCCATCTCGCTGGTGCTGGCCGGTGGCATCGTGGGCGGCATCATCGGGCCCGAGATCGCCAAGTGGTCGCGTACTGCGATGACCACGCCGTTTGCCGGTACCTACCTGACCCTGGTCGGCTTTGCCCTGTTGTCGATGCTGCTGGTGCAGTTTCTGCGCCTGCCCTCGCAGGCCGTGGCGGCCGATGCGCCGCCGGCCCGGCCCCTGCGCCAGATCCTGCGCCAACCGGCCTGCTGGGCGGCGATCGTGAGCATGGCCTTCGGCTATGGCGTGATGAACCTGCTGATGGTGGCCACGCCGCTGGCCATGGAGGTGTGCAAGCATCCCTTTGCGGCGGTCGCACTGGTGCTGGAGTGGCACATCATCGGCATGTTCGGCCCGGGTCTGTTCACCGGCAGTCTGATCCAGCGTTTCGGCATCATCCCGATCATCGTGACCGGCTGCCTGATGAATCTGGTCTGCATCGCGGTGGCCTTGAGCGGCGTCGAGGTGATGCAGTTCACCATCGCGCTGTTTGCGTTGGGGGTGGGCTGGAACTTCATGTACACCGGCGGCACCACCTTGCTGACCACCTGCTACAAGCCCCATGAAAAAAATCGCGTCCAGGGCTTTGCCGACAGCTGTGTGTTCACCCTGATGATCACCACCTCGGCCTCCAGCGGGGCCTTGCTGCATGCCAATGGCTGGGCCCTGCTCAACTGGCTGAGCCTGCCCTTTGTGGGACTGACCTTGCTGCTGATGCTGTGGCTGGTCCCTCGCACCGGCTGGCGTCTGGGCCAGGTGGCGCGCAGCGCCTGACCCCCCGATCCGGAAGACCGATCCCCCATGAACCACGCCAGCTCCCCCACTGAACTCAATGCCCTGCAAATGGCCGCCGCGCTGCGGCGCCGGGATTTTTCCTGTGTCGAACTGATGCAGGCCACCCTTGAGCGCATCGATCGCATCAACCCGGCCCACAATGCCATCGTGGCGCTGGTCGATCGCGATGACCTGATCGCGCAGGCGCGCCAGAAGGACGAAGCGCTGGCGCGCGGCGAGGACCACGGGCTGCTGCATGGTCTGCCCCAGGCGATCAAGGACATCAGTGCGGTCAAGGGCATGATCACCTCGATGGGTTCGCCAATCCTCAAGCAGACCGTCAGCGCCAGCGATTCGCTGATGGTGGCCCGCATGCGGGCGTCCGGTTGCATCATCGTCGGGCGCACCAATGTGCCCGAGTTCGGGCTTGGGTCGCATTCCTACAACCCGGTCTATGGCACCACCTTCAATGCCTATGACACCCGCCGCACGGCGGGCGGCTCCAGTGGTGGCGCTGCCGTGGCGCTGGCCCAGCGTCTGCTGCCGGTGGCCGATGGCAGCGATTTCATGGGATCGCTGCGCAATCCGGCGGGCTGGAACAACATCTTCGGCATGCGTCCGAGCCAGGGTCGCATCCCCTTCGGTATCGACGGTGAGCAGTTCGTCTCCCAGCTGGGCATCGAGGGGCCGATGGCCCGCGATGTCGGCAGCCTGGCCGCCCTGCTCTCGGTGCAGGCCGGTTTCGATGAGCGCTCGCCGCTGTCGCTGGCGGGCGATGGCAGTGAATTTGCCGCGCCGCTGTCGCCCCCCCGTCAGTTCAGGGTGGGCTGGCTGGGCGACCTCGGGGGCTACCTGGCCACCGAGCCCGGCATCCTGGCCGCCTGCGAACGGGGCCTCAGGCGCCTCGAGCAGGCCGGCGGCACGGTCGAGGCGGTGTCGCTGGGCATTGCGCCGGAGCAGGTCTGGCAGTGCTGGCTGGTGTGGCGGCGCTGGCTGGTCTCCGGCCGCGTGGCACCCTTCTACAAGGTGCCGCAGACGCGCGCCCTGATGAAACCCGAGGCGCAATGGGAGGCCGCCCAAGGCGAAAAGCTCACCGGCGAGGATGTATTCCAGGCCTCGTTGCAGCGCACCCAGATCTACCAGGCCTTGCGCCAACTGTTCGAGCGCTTCGATGTGCTGGTGCTGCCCACCGCCCAGGTCTGGCCCTTCGAGGCCTCGATCACCTGGCCGCGCAGCATCGATACCGGGTCGCGGGTGGTCGCCATGGACACCTATCACCGCTGGATGGAGACGGTGATCTACCCGACCCTGGCCGGCTTGCCAGCGCTCTCGGTACCGGCCGGTTTCTCGGATCAGGGCATTGCGCCGCAGGTGCCGGAAGGCCTGCCGGTGGGCATGCAACTGATCGGCCGGCCGCGTGGTGATCGTGCCCTGCTCGACATCGCGGCTGGCTACGAGAGCCAGATCCAGGACTGGCTGAGCCGGCGCCCCTGAGGTTCCAAGGCCGCAGGGCTGTCGAGGTTGGCACGGGCCTACGGGCCCGGCGCACCGAACAGCTGTTGCCAGAGCGCCTGCACCGCCTGGCGCTGGGCCAGCAGCTCGGGCTGAGGCACACGCGCGTATTCCAGCTCGTTCAGGCGCAGGGTGTGCTGGCGGCGACGGAACAGGCGATAGGCCTGCTGGCACTGGTCGGCCAGTTCTGCAGGTATCAGCCCCTGCTCGCCCGCCAGGCCCAGCAGCGCGATGTTGCCCAGGTTGCGGGCCAGCTCCGGATACTGGTGGCTGTGGGCCAGCACCAGGTACTGCACGATGAATTCGATGTCGACCATGCCGCCGCGATCATGCTTCAGGTCGAACAGCTCGCTGCGGTTGGGATGGCCATCGAGCATCTTCTGGCGCATCTCGATCACGTCCTGCCGCAATTGCGCGGTATCGCGCGCCACCGCCAGCAACTGGCTGCGCATCGCCTCGAAGGCGCGTCCGATCGCCGCATCGCCGGCGCAGAAGCGGGCCCGGGTCAGGGCCTGCAACTCCCAGGTCCAGGCCTTCTCGCGCTGATAGCGTTCGAAGCCCTTGAGCGAGGTGACCAGCAGACCGGCATTGCCATTGGGGCGCAGGCGCAGATCGATCTCGAAGACGATGCCGGCCTGAGTGCGGGTCGACAGCCAGCTGGACAGGCGCTGCGCCAGCTGGGCATAGGCCTCCTGGGCCCGCTCGTCCTCATCATCATGCAGGAACACCAGGTCCAGGTCCGAGGCGTAGCCCAGCTCCTTGCCTCCCAGCTTGCCATAGGCGATCACGGCAAAGCGTGGCTGGTCGCGAAAGCGGCGCGGCAATTGCTGCCAGATCAGCGCCAAGGCACTTTGCAAGGTCCGGTCGGCCGCATCGCTGAGCAGGTCGGACAGATGCTCGACGCTCCACAGGCCCTTGAGGTCCTGGGCCAGCAGCTTGAACACCAGGGCATGGTGCAGCTCGCGCGCCGTGTCCATCTGTCGCTCGACGTCGGGGCCCAGGTCGGTCCGGCCCTGCTGACCCGCTGCCTGCAAGGCGCTGTCCAGTTGCGCCTGCCACTGGCCCAGCTCGGGGGGCTCGAACAGCCGACCATCGAGCAGCTCATCTAGCACGATTGGATGCTGGTTCAGGTACTGCGATGCCCAGCTCGACTGCGCGAGCATCTCCAGCACCCGCTCGAAGGCCAGCGGGAAGCGGGCCACCAGGGCGATGTAGCTGGGACGGCGGCACACCACCTCGAGAAAGTCGATCAGGCGCAGCAAGGCCTTGTCCTGCCACCCCTCGGCCAGGGCCTGCTCGCGCTGGGCGCCTTCCCGGGTCCAGGCCAGGGCCCGTTGCATCAGGGTCTGCACCGCCTGCTGTGTCTCGGCGCTGGCGGTCTTGTGGCGCGGGCCGTCGCAGAAGGCCTCGAAGCGTTCGCGCACGCGCTCGGGCAACTCGAGGGCAGGCTCGGCATCGGCTTGCCCGGCTGATCCGCTTCCCTTGCCATCACTGTTGCCATGACGGTTGCCATTGCCACTGCCACTGCCATTGCCATTGCGCCGCCCGTTGCCGGCCGGCTCCTGCAGCAGGGCTTCAAAGACGCCCTGCACCCGGGTGCGGGCGCTGGCCAGCGTGGCCTCGAAAGCCTCGATCGACAGCCCGAGCATGGCCGCGATGCGCAGGCGCGCCTCGCCAGGGGCCGGAATGCGGTGGGTTTGCTGGTCATCGACATATTGCGCCGCATGCTCGATGCGCCGCAGCAGCCGATACGCGTCGGCCAGCGCCTCAGCCTCGTCGGCCTGCAGCAACTGGCGCTGGGCCAGGGCCTGCAGGGTGATGAGGGTGGCCGGATCGCGCAATCCTGCATCGCGTCCACCGCGCACGATCTGGAACATCTGGGCAATGAACTCGACCTCGCGGATGCCGCCCTCGCCGAGCTTGACGTCGATGGTGCCGGGGGCCTTCACATCCTTCTTGCCGGCTTCCTGGCGGATGGTGCGATGCAGGTCCTTCAGGCCATCGAAGACCCGATAGTCGATGTAACGCCGAAACACGAAGGGCTCGACGATGCTGCGCAGGTCGCGCCAGTCCCGCTCGTGGTCAAGCCCACTGGCCGCCTGCAGGCCGGTGTCGGCCATGATGCGCGACTTGAGCCAGGCAAAGCGCTCCCATTCCCGTCCCTGCACGATGAAGTATTGCTCGAGCATCGGCAGCGAGACCACCAGCGGGCCGGCGTCGCCGTTCGGGCGCAGCCGGGTGTCGATGCGAAACACGAAGCCGTCCTCGGTCAGGTCGGCCAGCTCGCGGATCGCCTTGCGGCCGACCTGATGAAAAAATTCGCTGGCCGAGAGGACGCCGCGCGGCGACGGCTGGGTGGTGCCGTCCGGCATCAGCACCGTGCCACGGGTTTCGCCCTGATCACGATAGACCAGCACCAGGTCCAGATCCGAGGACACGTTCAGCTCGTAGGCGCCGGCCTTGCCCATGGCCACCACCATCAGGTCCTGGACCTGGCCGCGCGTATCCAGCGGCGGCCCGTATTGGCTGGCCAGATCGGCGGCGGCGGCCTGGAAGCTGAGCCGGCAGCAGTGCTCGGCCAGCAAGGTCATGGCGCGGCAGATTTCCTCCAGCGGGGCCAGGCCCTGCAGGTCGCGCTCCATCAGCGCCATCAGCACCAGGTTGCGCGCCCGGCGCATCGGCATCGCCTCCAGCAGGGCGAGGATGACGGCTTCATCCACGGGCTGACTGCAAAGGGTCTCGAGCTGACCGGCGGCCACTTTTGCACTGGCCAGCTGACGCTGGAAGAAGTAGGAGAACCGTTCAGCCAGAAAGCTCATGGGGATACTGCCGTTCGTTGCATGAAGGCTGAAAGTGTCAGGCCTTTTCGCGCTATCCTACCCCTGAGTCCGGTACGCAAGTGCTGGCAATTGCGGGGTCTGGCATGCACATGCCGGTCCCCTGGAGCGCTGCCCCTGATCCTCCCCGGCCCCGAGCCCGAACGCCTGTCCCGCCCACCCGACCCATGAGCTCCGGTCCCCCGTCGCCCGATCCTGCTGCCAAGCCGCGCCGGCGCAGCCGCATCGGATCGGCGCGTTTCGGCCTGGCCCTGGCGGTCATCTTCTTCGTGGCGGGCGCCGTCCTGTGGGCGCGCGCCTCGGACTGGTTCGATCTGAATCGCTGGCGCGAGCCTGCCGAGCGCGAATTGAGCGAGCGGCTGGGCCGTCCGGTGGGTATCGGCCGCCTTGACCTGCGTTGGCGCGGCCTGACGCCTGAAGTCCACATTCAACAACTGACCCTGGCATCGCCCGAGGCGGGCACGGCTGCCGCGCCGATGCTCAGCATCGAGCAGGTTCGCATCAGCCTGGCGCTGCGCGCGCTGTGGGGCGGGCAGTGGAAGTTTCGTCGCATCGAACTCGAAGGCCTGGATCTGAGGATCGAGCGCCTGAGTGCTCGGCGCTGGCAGGTGGCGGGCCAGACCATCGATCTGGACCAGCCCGGCCAATCCGGTGCCCTGGACTGGCTGATGGGCCAGCCTTCCCTGAGCATCAGCCGGGCCCGTGTGCAGATGCTCGATCGAATGGGCGCGGCGCCCCTGGTGTTCGAGCGCGGCGCTCTGGCACTGCGCAACGGCCTGCGTCAGCACCAGATCCGCGTGCAGGCCCATCAGCCGGAGGGCGCCAGCAAGGCCTTCGATGCCTTCGAACTGGTGGCCGAGATCGCGACCCGTCCGGGTGTGCGCCGCGATGACTGGAAGCAGTGGAAGAGCGAGCTGTATGCCAAGCTGGATGCCGCCGACGCTGCCCTCGTGCATGACCAGTTATTGCAATGGACGGCGCTCGATTCGCCTCTGACGCGGGGTCGCATGGATGTGCAGGCCTGGGTGACCCTCGACAAGGGCCAGCCGCATGACGCCCGCCTCAAGTTTGCCGCCACCGATCCTGCCTTCAACTGGCCGGCCCACCAGAGCCCGCGTGGCCCGCAAGCCCTGGTGCTGCGCAGCGCCTCCGGTTATGTCGCGGCCACCCTGCCGACCGAGGGTGGCGCCCACCTGAAGATCTACAGCGCCCAGATCGTGGACCGGCGCGGCACCCAGGTGGCGGTCACCCAGGACGTCCATGAGCTGCGGCTCAACCGGCACGGCGACCTGCTCGCCGGCAAGTTCGCGGTGCAAGGCTTCAATGCGGCCAACCTTCTGGCGAGCCTGCGCGCCATGCCTCTGCCCCAGGCTTTGCTCGATCGCATCGCGCCCTGGGATATCCGCGGTCAGGTCAGCAGCCTGTCCGTGCAATGGGACACCGTGGCCGGCCCGCGCCCGGACGGCGAACCGCCGGTGCGTTACAGCGCCCAGGCGCAATTCGACAAGCTCGGCTTTTCGCTGCGCGAGGTCGAGGAGAGCAGACGGGCCCCAGGATCACTGCGGCTGCCAGCCTTCGCCGATGTCAGCGGCCGGGCCACGCTGGACGAGCGCGGAGGCACGCTCGAGCTGGACAGCCGCAAGGCGCAGCTGACGTTTCCGGGGCTCTTCGATGAGCCGGTGGTCCCGCTGGACAGCCTGAGCGGCCGGGTGCAGTGGGCGCTCATCTACGCCGGCGATGCGATCCGCGGCGCACGCATCCAGATTCCGGGGCTGCGCTTTGCCAATGCCGATGCGGCCGGCCAGATTCAGGGCACCTACCAAAGCGGCGGCAAGGGCGCAGGGCTGGTCGACCTGAAGGGGCGTCTGGATCGCGCCACGGGCGATCGCACGGTGCGCTACCTGCCGCGCCGGATTCCGCAACCGGTACGGGACTGGGTGGCCCGCTCGGTCATCGGCGGCAGCTCCGGTGATGTGCAGTTCCGCCTGCGCGGCGATCTGTGGGATTTTCCGTTTCGCGAGCCCGACAGTGGCGAGTTCCTGATTCAGGCAAAGGTGCAGGGGGCGGACCTGAACTACTCGCCCAGCTGGCCCGGCATCAAAAACTTCGCCGGTGAACTCAAGTTCCTCAATGGCGGCATGGACATCACCATGGACAGCGGCACGATGTATGGCCTGAGCCTGCGCGATGCCCGTGCCCGCATGCCTGATTTCCGGGACCCGGTCCTGCTGATCGAAGGCAAGGGCAGCGGCCCGGCCCAGGACATGATCCGCTTCGTCAATGAAAGTCCCATCCTCACGCGCATCGACGACTTCACCCGCGATGTCCGCATCGATGGCGAGGCGCAATTGCAACTGGCCCTGCAGATTCCGCTGCGCGCCTTGCAGGAGGTCAAGGTCAGGGGCTCGGTCGACTTCCCCGGCAATCGCGTGCGACTCGATCTGCCCCTGCCCGAGTTCGAGGGCGTCAAGGGGCGCTTTGCCTTCGATGAACGGACGATCGCCATCGACGCCTTGCGGGCGCAACTGCTGGGCGAGGAACTCCTGGTCTCGGCGCGCACGCCGGCCCCCGGCGAGGTGATGATCGAGGCACAGGGCCTGATGAGTGCCCGCAACCTGCAGCAACTGGTCCGCCACCCGGTCACCTCGGCCCTCAGTGGTGCAGCGCGCTTTCGGGCCCAGGTCCATGTCAAGGACCACCGGCCGGCGGTGCGGGTGAGCAGTGATCTGGTGGGCATGGCCAGCAGCCTTCCCGAACCCTTTGCCAAGAGCGCCGAGGCCCCGATGGCGCTGGAGGTGAGCACGCAGGCCCGGCGCTGGTCGGCAGGACCGACTGCTGCGGTGGCATCCGCCTATGATGCCGACCGGGTCTCGGTCCGTCTCGGAAAGAACCTTGCGCTCGATATCGATCGCGAGCGCAATCCGGAAGCGCCAGCAGGCGAGCCCCTGAAAATCCGTCGTGCCGCCTTGCTGATCGCCCCCGATGCACAGGTCAAGGGCGCGCGTGCCGACAGCCTGCCGCAAGCGCCCTTGCCACCGCGCTCACGGGGCTTTGCGGTCGAGATCCGTGACCGCATGATCGACTTCGATGCCTGGCTCGCCTTGCTGGCCGCTGACGGGCCCGGCGGCGGCGCCGAAGGCGCGCAGCATCGTGGCCTGCGCGAGCGGCTGGCCGGCGATTTTGTGTGGCGGCCGCAGGAGGTGCGTCTGGGCAGCGATGTCCTCAAGGTCGGCGGGCGGCTGCTGCACGAGGTGTTGCTGGCGGCGCAAAGCACTGCGCCCGGCGGCGTGCCGCAATGGCAGATCGAGTTGCGAAGCCGCGAGGCCCAGGGCCAGTTGCTGTGGCAGCAGGCACCCGATACCGGCGAGGCGCCGGCGCGCCTGCAGGCGCGCTTTTCCCGGGTCGACATCCCGCGCGAGCGCATCGCCGAAGTCGAGTCACTGGTGGTTGAGCCCCTGCGTCAGCAGCGCCTGCCCGAGATGCAGATCGAGATCGGCGAGCTCAGGTTCGGCAATGCGTCGCTGGGCAGTGCGCAACTGTCGGCAGGACCGGAGGGCCGCGATGGCCAGGCCTGGCGCATCCGGCAGCTGACGCTGAGCCAGGAGGCGGCCAGCATCCAGGCCCAGGGTCTGTCGCTGGCCGGCAAGGGGACCCAGATCCATGTAACCCTGAAGGTGCAGGATGGCGGCCTGCTGCTGTCCAGGCTGGGCTATCCCGGGCTGGTCAGGGGCGGTGAGGGGGCCCTCGAGGCAGACCTGCGCTGGGACGGTTCGCCCCTGTCGCCCGATGCGTCCAGCATGGACGGCACGGTACATCTGAGCCTGTTGCGTGGCGAATTCCTCAAGGTCGAGCCTGGGCTGGCCAGCGGGCTGGGCAAGCTGCTCGGTGTGTTCAACCTGCAATTCCTGCCGCGTCGCCTGAGCCTGGATTTCTCCGATGTGTTCAGTGAGGGGTTTGTGTTTGACAGCGTCGATGGCAGTGCCCGCCTGCTCAAGGGCCTGGCCCATACCGATGACCTGCTGATGAAAGGTCCCTCCGCCACGGTGCGCATGAAGGGCGATATCAACTTCAAGAGCGAGCGGCAGAGCCTCATGGTGCGAATCGAGCCTGAACTCAATGCCGGCCTGGCCTCGCTGGCCTACGCGGCGGCGGTCAACCCGGTGGTGGGGCTGGGCTCGCTGATCGGCCAGTGGGTGCTGAAAAAGCCGCTCCAGAAGCTGTTCGAGATCGATCTGATGATCGCCGGTACCTGGGCCGACCCGGAGGTCCGCCGCCTGCCCCGCGCCGAGACCGGGCCCGGTGCCCAACTGCCCTTGCCTGCCACCCGTTGAGGAGATCGCATGAGCAGATCCCGTCATCTTGCCCTGGGCCTGCTGGCCCTGACCGCCTCGCTCCTGCTGGCAACGGCGGCGGCTGCCGCCCGGGAAGCCCTGTCCGAGCAGGTCATGATGATCCGCAAGCCTGGCCTGTTCGGACTCGAGCTGGAGGTCACCGTCCTGCGCCCGCCAGGGTCGGGACCCTTTCCGCTGGTGCTGATCAATCATGGCAAGGAAGCCGGTGATCCACGCCTGCAGCGCAGGGCCAGTTACCCGCTGGCGGCACGCTTTTTCCTGGCCCGCGGCTATGTCGTGGCCCTGCCGATGCGCCAGGGTTTCTCCCGATCCAGCGGGGCCTACATTGGCGGGGGCTGCAACGTCGAGAGCAATGGCCTGCAACAGGCCGAGGACGTCAAGGCCACGCTTGATCACTTTGTCGCGCAGCCCGACATCGATGCGCAGAACCTGTTGATTGCCGGTCAATCCCACGGCGGCCTGACCACCATGGCCTTTGGCACCCTGCAATACCCCGGCGTCAAGGGCCTGATCAATTTCGCCGGCGGACTGCGCCAGGAAACCTGTCCCGGCTGGGAGGCCACCCTGGCCCGCGCCTTCGGGGCCTATGGTGCCAAAACCCGCGTCTCCTCGCTGTGGTTCTATGGGGACAATGACAGCTACTGGTCGCGCCCGGTCTGGGAAGCCATGCACAAGCGCTATGTCGATTCGCTGGCGGCCGCCGCTTCGCCGGCCAGTGCGCAAATGGTGGCTTTCGGCACCTTTGAAGTCGATGCCCATCGGATGTTTTCCCACCGCGCCGGAGCCCTCATCTGGCAGCCCGAGGTCGATCGTTTCCTGCGCGAGCAGGGCTTGCCTCACCAAGTGCGCTTTCCCGGCTACCAGGCGGCGGCTGCAGCGCCGGACAGCGGCAGCGCCCGGTAAGGGGACGACCCGCAGGTCGCGGTGCGAAGGCCTTCCAGCCGGGTCGTGTGGATTTGCCCTTGCCTGATACGATGTCGCCATGAAGATGACGCAACCCGCCACCCAGAAGCCTTATTTCGAAACCCTGTCGCAGGCCCGCGGCATCCTGCTCGAGCCCTTCGGACTCGACGAGGGCAAATTGCAGCAGGCCCTGGCGACAGTGTTCGAGCATCGCGTCGACTATGCCGACCTGTATTTCCAGTTCACCCGCAGCGAGGGCTGGAGCCTCGAAGAAGGCATCGTCAAGTCGGGCAGCTTTTCCATCGACCAGGGCGTGGGCGTGCGCGCCATCACCGGCGACAAGACCGCCTTTGCCTACTCGGACGAGATCGGCTGGCAGCCGCTGCTCGATGCCGCCAGGGCGACCCGTACAATCGCCCGCCAGGGCGCCGGCCGGGTCAAGGTGGCTGGGTCGGTGGCGCCGGTCAACAGCCATGAGATCCAGCGCCTGTACGGTGTGCAGGACCCGATCCACTCGCTCAAGGCCGAGGACAAGGTCGCTGTGCTGGGCAAGGTCGAGCGCATCGCCCGTGCCAAGGACCCGCGCGTGGTCCAGGTGATGGCAGGCCTGGCGGCCGAATTCGATGTCGTGCTGGTGGCCCGCTCCGATGGGCTGATGGCCGCCGACATCCGCCCGCTGGTGCGCCTGTCGGTATCGGTGATCGCCGAGCAGAACGGCCGCCGCGAACAAGGCAGCAGCGGAGGCGGCGGGCGCTTCAATTTCGACTACTTCGACGATGCCCTGATCGAACGCTATTGCGACGAGGCCGTGCAGCAGGCGCTGACCAATCTGGAGTCACGTCCAGCCCCTGCCGGTACCCTGCCGGTGGTGCTCGGGCCGGGCTGGCCGGGCGTGCTGCTTCACGAAGCAGTCGGTCACGGCCTCTAGGGTGACTTCAATCGCAAGGGCTCCTCGGTGTTCGCCGGCCGCCTGGGCGAGCGGGTGGCCGCCAAGGGCGTCACCGTCATCGATGATGGCACCATCGCCGATCGTCGCGGGTCGCTCAATGTCGACGACGAGGGCAACCCCACCCAGCGCAATGTGCTGATCGAGGATGGCATCCTCAAGGGCTATCTGCAGGACAGCCTGAATGCTCGTCTCATGAAGACCGCCATCACCGGCAACGGCCGGCGCGAATCCTTCGCGCACCTGCCGATGCCGCGCATGACCAATACCTTCATGACCTCCGGGGACCGCGATCCCCAGGAGATCATCGCCTCCCTCGACAAGGGCCTGTATGCCGTCAACTTCGGCGGCGGTCAGGTCGACATCACCAACGGCAAATTCGTGTTTTCCGCCTCCGAGGCCTACTGGGTCGAAAATGGCCGCATCCAGTATCCGGTCAAGGGCGCGACCATCATCGGCAACGGGCCCGATGCGCTGACCCGCGTTACCATGATCGGCAACGACATGCGCCTGGACTCCGGCGTCGGCGTTTGTGGCAAGGATGGCCAGAGCGTGCCGGTGGGCGTGGGGCAGCCGACGCTGCGCATCGAGGGGCTCACTGTGGGCGGCACCGCGGCCTGAGACGCCGCCTTGACAGGTCGCCGGGGTCTGCGCATAGTCGAAAGCCACTTTCGACAGGCCCGATGTGACCCAAGACCAGCATAGCGACGAACCGGCCAGCGCGCCCGCGCAGGCTGTCGGTCGCCGTCCCCGACGGCGCCTGTGGACCGTCCTGGGCGGGTTCGCCCTCGCAATCGGGCTCGGCGCCACCTGGGCGGTGCTCAAGCTGCCCGATTGGCTGCGCGAGCAGGGCCAGACCCAATTGTCGCAATTGCTTGGCCGGCCGGTCAGTATCGAACGCGTCGAGTTGGGCCTGTTTCCGATCCGCGCCCGGGTGCAGGGCCTGCGCATCATGGAAGCCGATGGTTCCGCGCCCGGCTTTTCGCTGGGCGAACTGAGCACCCAGGTCGATGCCGGCTCCCTGATCAAGCGGCATCCGGTCATCAACGAGTTGAAGATCGTCAAGCCCGAGCTCCACCTCGTGCGCTTTGCCGATGGCCGAACCAATATCGACGATGTCGTGCGCAAGCTCCAGGCGCGGCCCAAAAGCGATGGCGTGCCCCCGTTCTACATCGCCAACGTCGAGTTGTCGCAGGGGGCCATCCGGGTCGATGACCGAGTTGCCGGCGCGCGCCATGCGATCGAGGAACTGCAACTGGATCTGCCCTTCCTGTCGAGCCTGCCCGCCGACCAGCAGGTCTGGGTCAAGCCCGCCCTGCGCCTGAAACTGGACGGCCATCCGATCGTGGCCCGAGGCGAAACCCTGCCCTTCGAGGGCAGCAACAAGTCGCGCCTGTCCCTGGAAATCGCCGACCTCGACCTCGCCCCCTGGCTGGTCTATTGGCCGCGAACGGTCGCGGTCGTGCCGACGCGCGGGCGGCTGAGCACGCGCCTGCAGGTCGACTTCGAGCAGGGCGCCCAGACCCGTCTGGTGGTCGATGGCACGCTCGCCTTGCGCGAGGCTGGCCTGCAGCAGAATGCCCCTTCCGAGGCCCTGGAGCGGCTCGACCTGCAGATCGGCGAGGCCAGTATCGAGCGCTTCCAGCTGCAGGCGCTGGCCCGCAAATTCACCGCCTCCGGCCTTCGGCTGGTCAAGCCTGATCTCAAGCTGATGCGTCCGGCCGCGGCCCCCGCATTGGCGCAGGGTGGCAGCCAGACGGCGCCACCGGCCACGCCCGTCGCTGCCCCCGCTGGAGCGCCTGCCACCACGCCACGGGCCCCTGCTCCGGCCCCCAAAGACAGCCCCGCCAGCACGACCGCCGGGGCCGATCCGGCGGCATCCGCCCCCTTTGACTGGCAGCTCGGCGAGGTGCTGGTGACCCAGGGACGGGTCAGCTACGAGGACCCGGCCTTCCAGCCCAAGGCCCTGAAGCTGGTCCTGGCCGAACTTGAGGGCAAGGTGCAGGGGCTGGGCGCGGACCCGGGGCAGAAGGTTCAGGTGCAGGCCCAGGCGCGCGGCGAGCGTGGCGAGGCCCTGGGCATCGACGCGCGCTTTGCCCGCGACCCGGCGCAGCGCAGCGACCTGGAATGGCGGCTGGACAAGGTCTCGCTCACCGACTGGTGGTGGCTGATCGAGCCGCATCTCATCAGTACGCCCAAGGGGGGCGCGCTGGCCTCGCAAGGCCGGGTGAGTTTTGGCGGCGGCAAGGAAGTCAGCCTCGATAAGGCCCGGCTGTCGCTGGGCGCGTTGCAATTGCGCAGCCGCAGCGGCATCGACTGGTTCAAGCTCGCCAGCCTGCAGATCGATGATGTCTCGCTCGATGCACAGGCCCGTCAGGTGCGACTCGGGCGCATCAACACCCAGAGCCTGAGCCTGCTGGCGCGCCGCGGTGCCGAGGGCGAGATCAGCCTGCTCGAAGTCCTCCCCGTCCCTGGCAAGGACACGGCATCGGCCAGACCCACCGGGCCGGCAAGGCCCGCGGAACCGGTCAAGGCCGCCCGTCCTGCGCGCACCAAAGAACCCGCCAGTCCAGCCCCGGCGCCGCCCCCGGAACGGCCCTGGCGCCTGCAGGTCGGCGATCTGCAGGTGGCTGGTTCACAGGTCGAATTGATCGACACCCAGCGCGCCCGCGACACCGACATCAAGCTCGCGGACATCCGGTTGCAGGCGCGCGACCTGAGCTTTGAAGCCGGCACGCCGCTGAGCGGCAAGCCGCGCGAGAGCGTGCGGGCCGGCAGCCTGAGCCTGAATGCGCGCCTGAACAGCGCTGGCCAGATCGCCCTGAAGGGGCCCCTCCAGTTGCAGCCGCTGCGCGCCCAGTTCGAGGTCGAAGCCCGTGCCATCGACATCCTGCCCTTTCAGTCCTACTTCACCCAGCGCCTCAATGCCCTGGTGACCCAGGGCGAGGTGGAGGCCCAGGGGCGGCTCGATCTGGACCTGGGCTCTGGCAACCCGGTCAGTTATGCCGGGTCCGTCGGGCTGCAGCGCTTTGCCTCGGTGACCAAGGCCGCCAACGATGACCTGCTCAAATGGCGAAGCCTTCGCCTGAGCCGCATGGCCTTTGCACTCGAGCCCTTCAAGCTCGACCTGGGCGATATCGACCTTGAGGATTTCTACGCCCGCCTGATCATCTCCCCGCAAGGCCGCTTCAACCTCCAGGACCTTGCCGCCGCACCCGGCCCCGAACAGGCCGCTGGCGGGATGGCCACGCCAGCACAAACGCCAGCCCAGGGCCCGACCCAGATGCAGTCCGCAGCGCAGCCTCAGGCTCCTGCAACCCGCCCGGCGCCGGCTCAGCCCGCCCCGGCAGTGCAGCAGCAGGCCTTGGGCGAGGGGCCGACGGCCGTGCCGCAGGCCGCGCCCGCCGCGCCCCCGGCCGCTGCGGCGGCCGCCCAGCCCCCGGCCAATCCCCTGCCGGTGCGCATCGGCCGCATCACCCTGGCGCGCGGCCAGATCGATTTCAGTGACTTCTTCGTCAAGCCCAACTACTCGGCCAAATTGACCGACATGAGCGGCGAGATCGGCGAACTGACCCCCGAGCGTGCCGGTGCGGTTCGCCTGTCGGGTCGCGTCGACGGCACCGGCACCCTGGCGATCGAGGGTCAGATCAATCCGCTCATCCGCAACCTGTTCCTCGAACTCAAGGCCAATGCCACCGACATCGACCTGCCGCGCCTGTCTCCCTACTCGGGCAAGTATGTGGGCTATGGCATCGAAAAGGGCAAGCTCTCGGCCAAGGTCTCCTACCGGGTGGAAAATCGCCAGTTGCAAGCCGAGAACAACATCATCCTGGACCAGCTCACCTTCGGCGAGAAGGTCGACAGTCCCACCGCGCTCAAGCTGCCGATCCAGTTTGCGGTGTCGCTGCTCAAAGACCGCAACGGTGTCATCGATGTGAACCTGCCGATCGGAGGCTCGCTCGATGCGCCCGATTTCTCGATCAGTGGCCTGGTCATGCGAATGATCGGCAACCTGATCGTCAAGGTCATCACCTCGCCCTTCACCTTCCTGGCCAGCCTGGCGGGCGGGCCGCAGCAGGAACTGTCCACCCTGGCCTTCGACAACGGCCAGGCGGCCCTCACGGCGCCCACGCTCGAGCGTCTGCAGACCCTGGCCAAAGTGCTGGCCGACCGGCCGGGGCTGAAGCTGGACATGGGAGGCCGGGCCGATCCGATCGAGGATGCACCACTGCTGCGCAAGCAGGCGTTCGAGCGGCTCCTCAAGGCGCAGAAGGTTCGTGAAAGCGTGCGCGGCAATGTGGCCACCGACCTGGAGGCTGTCACCCTCACGGCCGAGGAATATCCGCGTTACCTGACCCTGGCCTACCAGCGCGCCAGTTTCGACAAGGCGCGCAACCTGGTCGGCATGCAGAAGGCCCTGCCGATCCCGGAGATGGAAAAGCTGCTCAACGACAACCTGAAGATCGGCGATGCCGAACTGCTCAACCTGGCCAACCGGCGCGCCCAGGCCGCCAAGGACTGGCTGGCCGAAAGCGGCAAGATCAGCACCGACCGGCTGTTCATCACGGCACCCCGGCTCGAAGGCAAGGCGCGGGTCGACCTGTCCCTGAAGTAAGGCAGCGCGTCGGGGCGGCTGCGACGGCGATTTGCCAAGCCGGCGGACTTGGTGCTAATCTCGACCCTCGCTCCCGGGGCGGGCTTTCTCCCGCCTACGGATTCATCAGACGACTTGCAAAGACCTGATTGTGAACAGCGCCCGGTCCTTCTTCTATTTTGGTGACTTCTTTGGACACTCCAGCCCCCGGCGGATGCGTCACGAAGCTGCTTGACCCCAGGAAAACAGCGACCCAGACAAAACCGCCGGACCCCCGGCGGTTTTTTTTTGCCCCGTTCCCCAATTCGCCCCTCGCCAGATCGTTCAGGATTTTTCGCACCGCGACCCTTCACAGGAAACCCGAGCATGACCACCAAGACCGATGATGTCCGCATCCGCAGCCTCAAGGAGCTGTCCCCGCCAGCCCACTTCATGCGCGAGTTTCCGGCCAGCGAACCGGTCGAGACCCTGGTCAGCGCCACCCGCCAGGCGATTCACCGCCTGATCCACAAGATGGACGACCGCCTGCTGGTGGTGATCGGGCCCTGCTCGATCCATGACACACGGGCGGCCAAGGAATACGCCAGCCGTCTGCTGGCCCTGCGCCAGGAACACGCGGCTGATCTGGAGGTCGTGATGCGCGTGTATTTCGAAAAGCCGCGCACCACCGTGGGCTGGAAGGGCCTGATCAACGACCCGATGCTCAACAACACCTTCGAGATCAATCAGGGGCTGCGCATCGCCCGCGAATTGCTCGTCGATCTCAATGCCATGGGCATGCCGGCCGGGACTGAGTTTCTCGACATGATCACGCCGCAGTACATCGCCGACCTGATCTCCTGGGGCGCGATCGGTGCCCGCACCACCGAAAGCCAGGTGCATCGTGAACTGGCCTCGGGACTGAGTTGCCCGGTCGGCTTCAAGAACGGTACCGATGGCAACCTCAAGATCGCGCTCGATGCCATCAAGGCAGCCAGCCAGCCGCATCACTTCCTCTCGGTCACCAAGGGCGGTTACTCGGCGATCGTGTCGACCAATGGCAACGAGGACTGTCATGTCATCCTGCGTGGCGGGAAGGCCCCCAATTACGATGCCGAGTCGGTCAACGCGGCTTGCCAGGAATCGGCCAAGGCGGCCCTGGCCTGCCGCCTGATGATCGATGCCAGTCACGGCAACAGTTCCAAGAAGCCGGAGAACCAGGTGCCGGTCTGCCAGGACATCGCAAGGCAACTGGCCGCGGGCGATGCACGCATCTTCGGGGTCATGGTCGAGAGCCATCTGGTGGCCGGTCGTCAGGACCTGGTCCCGGGCAAGCCGCTGTGCTATGGCCAGAGCATCACTGACGGTTGTGTCGGCTGGGACGAGACCGTGTCGATCCTGCAAAACCTCGCCGAAGGGGTGCGGCAACGCCGTCTGTCGACCGAATCCGGCAATTGAGCGGAAGGTCTGCGCGGCAGGCCTGCGGGGATCGCGCCGGCCCTGTCTTCCATGTTATAAGAAACCAAGAGACATCCTCCAACAACATCGGGCGTCAGCTCATGATGAACGCTACCCACAAGGCTGAAGAAATGGCCGAAGCAAAGGCAGACAACAAGGCCGAAAACAAGGCCGATGCCCAGACGTCCGCCACTGGGGCACGTCGCAGTCCCCATGAGCGATTGCTGGCCTTGGGCCTGCGTCCCGTGGGTCGGGCCACCGACTTCTCCGACGAGATCTACGGCATGATGGCCCGCACGCCGCTGTTCTCCGGGCTGGACATCGAAGAGACCCGCAAGCTGGGCGCCTTCATGTATGTCTACGAGGCGCCGGCCGGCATCACCATCATCAACGAAGGTGAGGGCGGCGACTTCATGATGCTGCTGATCAAGGGCATGGTCGATGTCCTGCGCCGCAACCGCTACAACTTTCCCTCGCGCATCGCGGTGGCCCATGCCGGTCACGCGCTGGGCGAGATGTCGATGTTCGATGGCGAGCCCCGCTTTGCCTCCTGCGTCACGCTCGAGCACAGCCGCATCGCCGTGCTCACGCGCGATGCCCTGATGCTGGTGCTCTCCGAAGAGCCCAAGCTGGGCAACAAGATTCTCACCAAGCTGGTCCAGCTGCTCTCCGAGCGACTGCGCCAGACCAGCGCCAAGCTGGTGTCCTACCTCGAAGCGGCCCGCGACGCCTGAGGCGAGCATCCGCAGGGCAGGGGCCGGACCGTTCGCGGTACCGGCCCTTTGCTTTTTTTGCGCTTGAATGTGCGCGCTTTGATGTGCACGCTTGATCGTTGCGCCCCTTGATGCTTGCCTCCTCAAGCCCCGCATCATGGGCGCCGCGACCCTGGCTGTGCGAGACGCAGAGGGCCTCCTGGCCTGCGCCTGCGGTACTCTCGCCCCAGGGCGGTGCGGCAGGGTGTCCTGCCGCCGGATCGGTCGGCCCCTCTTCTTTTCAGGAAAGACATCGTGGAGTCATTGCTTGCCGGCGTTCGGGTGCTCGATTTCGGTCGTTACATCGCGGGTCCCTATTGCGCGGCGGTGCTGGCCGAGTACGGTGCCGACGTGATCCGCATCGAGCGGCGCGGCGGTGGTGAAGACCGTTTCGTGGCACCGGTGACCGAAGGCGGCGAGGGCGGCATGTTCCTGCAGATGAACCGCAACAAGCGTTCGCTCACCCTCGACCCGATGACCCCGGAAGGCCGCGAGATCGTGCGCAAGCTGGTGGCGGGCGCCGATGTGGTGGTGGCCAATCTGCCGGTCGGGGCACTCAAGTCGATGGGCCTGGACCACGAGACCCTGAGCAGCATCAAGCCCGACATCATCCTGGTGACCAGCTCCGCTTTCGGCCCGACCGGTCCGATGTCGGGCAATGTCGGTTTCGACGGTGTGGCCCAGGCCATGTCCGGTGCCATCTACATGACCGGTCAGCCCGACGAGCCGTATCGCGCGGCTGTCAACTGGGTCGACTTCGGGACCGCCTTGCATGGGGCGCTGGGTGCGGTGATGGCCTTGATGGCCCGTCAGCGTACCGGCCGCGGCCAGGTGGTCACCGGCGCCTTGCTGCATACCGCTGTCAGCTTCACCAATGCCTCGCTGATCGAGCAGGCAGTGGTGGCGCCCAACCGGGTGCCGACTGGCAACCGGGGCCAGACCTCGGCACCGGTCGACTTGTTCCGCACCCGCGATGGCTGGGTGCTGGTTCAGGTGGTCGGCCAGCCCCTGTTCGAGCGCTGGGCGCGTCTGGTGGGCGCGCAGGACTGGATCAGCGATCCGCGCTTTGCCGACGATGAGCAGCGCGGCTTGCATGGCGAACTGGTCAGCGAGCGGATGTCCGCCTGGTGTGCGACCCGGACGCTCGACGAAGCGGTCAAGGCACTGGGCGAGGCCAAGATCCCCTGCGGGCCGGTGCTGTCGCCGCAGCAGGCGCTCGATCATCCCCAGATCCAGGCCGGTGGCCTGCTCAACCCGGTCGACTATCCGGGCAGCCCCCGGCCAGTGCCGGTCACGCGGGTGGCGGTATCGCTGTCCGATACCCCCAAGGTGCCGATCCGGCGTGCGCCGCTGGTGGGCGAGCACACCGAGTCGATCCTGGCCGAATTGGGCTATGACGCGGGCGCCATCCAGCGCCTGCGCGATGCCCAGGTGATCTGAGCCGCGCCTCGGTGTCTGAACCCTCCACTGCTCCGGAGCGTGGCCATCATCGCCTGATCGCGCGCTTCGAGGCCATCCCGGCGGCCGGCCGTGCCATGTTCTGGGCGGCCATGGCCGGCATCGTCTTCAACCTGCTCAATACGGCGATGCGTCACATGACGCTGAGCGTCAATTCCTTCCAGGTGCAGTTCCTGCGCTATGCCTTCGGCCTGCTCGTGCTCATGCCGCTGCTGTGGCGCAATGGCCTGGCGGCTTACAAGCCCAATGGCTTGGGCGGGCAGATCTGGCGCGGCATCGTGCACACCCTGGGCCTGACCTTCTGGTTTGCGGCCTTGCCGCATCTGACCATGGCCGATTCCACCGCCATCGGATTCACTACGCCGATCTTCATCATGATCGGGGCGGTGCTGTTCCTGGGCGAGAAGATGGTCTGGGCGCGCTGGGTGGCCGCCATGATCGGCTTTGTCGGCATGCTCATCGTGATGGGGCCGAAGATGCAGGGGGCCGGGGGCATCTGGACCCTGGTGATGTTTGCCTCCTCTCCGATGTTTGCCGCCTCCTTCCTGATCACCAAGGCCCTGACCCGGCGCGACAGCCCGGCCGTGATCGTCTTCTGGCAGTCGCTGACGGTGTCGTTGATGACCCTGCCGATGGCGATCATGCACTGGACGCCCCTGACGCCGTCCCAGTGGGGCCTGTTCCTGGTGGCCGGCGTCCTGGGCAGTACCGGGCATTGGTGCCTGACCAACTCGTACCGCATGGCCGACATCTCGGCCACCCAGTCGATCAAGTTCCTCGACCTGGTCTGGTCCTCGCTGCTCGGCTACCTGGTGTTCAGCGACATCCCGTCCAGTGCCTCGCTGATCGGTGGCGTGGTGATCTGCGGCGCCACCGTCTGGATCGCCCGCCGCGAGGCCGCCGAGCGCCAGGTCGCGCGCTGAGGGCGCCAGTCACAGGCCAGGGGCCGCAGTGCCGTGCCGTGTCGCGGCCTATCCATTGGCTTCCAGCAATGCTTCCAGGTGGCGGGATTTCCCCGCCAATTCCGGCTTTCGGCCGATGAACGGCGGCTTTTCGCGGACCAGTGTGCATTAGTTGACCGTGGGGGCGAAGGGCCCGCTCAATAGTTCACGGTTGCTGACGATAGGACTTCCTAGAGTCCTTCCGATGCCCAAACGCCCCTTCACCCCGTCAATCACGCCCGTCCTGCTGGTCGCGCTGGCGCTTGCGCTGGGGGCCTGCGGCGGAGGCGGCGGATCGGCGGCCCCGGCGGCGGCCCCGGCGGCGGCACCTGCGGCGGCAGCGCCGGTGGCTGACACCCCCACCTTGCAGACCAAGACGCCAGAGGCCGATCCCAGTTGCCCGCTGGCCTATCCCGGCACCACGGTGTCCCTGCTCAGCGGGCCGGACCCGCTGGTCAGTCAGCAGTGGCATCTCAAGAACACCGGGCAATTCCTGGGCAAGGTGGGCGAGGACATCAATATCGAACCGGCCTGGGCCCTGAGCCAGGGCGAGGGCGTACGCATTGCCCTGGTCGATGACGCCCTGGAAGTCGTGCATCCCGACCTGCTGCCCAACGTGGTGCCCGATGCCAGCTTCAACTACCGGCCTGCGGTCAGGGGGTCGGTCTTTCCCCTGCCTTGCACCGCCCAGGACTCGCACGGCACCTCGGTGGCCGGCATCATCGCCTCGCGGGCGGCCAATGCCATCGGGACCGTCGGTATCGCGCCCAAGGCGCAACTGGTCGGCTACAACCCCTTGTCGCTGGACCTGAGCGGGGATGTCTCCGACGCCCTGAACCGTGGCATGGATCGCAATGCCATCTACAACAACAGCTGGGGTTCACCCGATACCGGCGAGCTGAACCAGGCCGAGCCCGAATTCGCGCAGGCCATCGACAAAGGTCTGCGGCTGGGCCGCCAGGGCCGTGGCTCGATCTTCGTGTTTCCCGGCGGCAATGGCGGCTGCTACAGCGTCACGGGCCGCAGCGCCTGTCAGGCGGACAACGCCAACTTCGATGGCTATGTGAACCGCCTGGGGACCATCGCCATCGGTGCGGTCGACCAGAATGGTCGCCAGCCCTGGTACGGCGAATCAGGCGCCAACCTGTGGGTGTCAGCGCCTGCGGGTGATGCGATCGCCGGCATCACCACCACCGCGATCCGCGGCGCCTATCGCAGCGACTTTGTCGGCACCTCGGCCTCGGCGCCGATGGCCACCGGGGTCATTGCCCTGATGCTCAGCGTCAACCCTTCGCTGACCTGGCGTGATGTGCCGATCATCCTGGCACGCAGTGCGCGGCGCAATCATCCGGCCGATCCGGGCTGGGTGCGTGGCTTCAATCACAAGTACGGGTTCGGCGTCATCGATGCCGCGGCTGCCGTGCAACTGGCCCGCCAGTGGATCAGTGTGGGCGACTCGGGCAACCTCAAGCAGTGCACGGTCAGCCTGCCTGCCAGCAGCCTGCCGATCGATGATGCAGGCCAGCCCCTGAGCAGCACGCTGAACCTGGCCGGTTGTGCCATCAGCGCCATCGAGCATGTCAGCGTGCAGGTGCAGATCGAGCATGGCTACAGCGGCGACCTGGCCATCGAGCTGGGCTCGCCCGGCGGCAGCACCAGCGTGCTGTCAACGCCTCGCTACTGCCTGAACGGCGACCGCCTGGCCAACGACTGTGGCGAGATCAATGGCTGGCAATTCGGCTCGGTCCGTCACCTGGACGAGGCCGCCAACGGCACCTGGACCCTGTCGCTTCGCGATGCGGTGCCCGGCATTGCCGGCCAGTTGCGCGGCTGGACCCTGACCGTCTACGGCCGCTGAGGTTCGGCCGGCACGGGCCCTCGGGCGCGTGCTCCGGACCCCGGGCGCTTCAGGATCGGGCGCCTCAGGATCGGGCGGCCTTTTTCTCGTGACGCCAGTACACATCGCTGCCGCCGGCATGGCGGTTGAGCGTGCGTGCCCACACAAACATCAGGTCGGACAGCCGATTCAGGTATTGCCGGCACAGGGGGCGGATGCCGCGCCCCTGGCTGCGCTCGGCATCGTCCAGGGCGATCACCGCGCGCTCGGCACGCCGGCATACCGTGCGTGATACATGGGCCAGGGCGGCGGCGCGCGAGCCGCCCGGCAGGATGAATTCCTCCAGTCGCGGCAGGCTGGCGTTGTACTGGGCCAGCCATTCGTCCAGACGCAGCAACTGCGCCTCGTGAATGTTCTCGAAGCCCGGGATGCACAACTCGCCGCCCAGGTCGAACAAGTCGTGCTGGATCTGCAGCAGCGCCTCTGTGACCGCAG
>JAPOKJ010000087.1 GCA_029977705.1 Burkholderiales bacterium
CTGTGGGTGCTGCGCGGGCATCGCCCGGGTTATGACACCGCCGTCGAAGAGCGTCACGCCCGTGGCGACTTCAGCGAAGACGTCTGAGGCCCACCCTGCCCTGCCTGCGCTGCGCCACCGGCATCCCGTCGCCCCTTACCCTGGATCTGTCCCATGAACGTCGTTGAGATCGGAAGCCTGCTGCTGCTGGCGATGATGTTTTTCCTGTTCAGCGGGGTATGGATCGCCATCACCCTGGCCTTGATCGGCTGGATCGGGATGGTCTTTTTCACCGACATTCCGCCGATGATCTGGGGCAAGAACCTGGCCTCGGCGCTGTGGGAAAGCAATGCCTCCTGGGAGCTGGCGGCCTTGCCGATGTTCATCTGGATGGGCGAGATTCTCTTTCGCACCCGACTCTCCGAGCAGATGTTCGAGGGCCTGGCGCCCTGGCTGAACCGGATTCCCGGACGCCTGATGCACACCACCATCCTGGGCTGCGGCATCTTCGGATCGGTGTCGGGTTCCTCGGCCGCCACCTGCGCCACCATCGCCAAGGTGGCCTTGCCCGAATTGCTCAAGCGCGGCTACGACGAGAAGCTGGCCATCGGCAGCCTTGCCACCGCCGGTACCCTGGGCATCCTGATCCCGCCCTCGATCACCATGGTGGTCTATGCGGTGGCGGCCGATGCCTCGATCATCCGCATCTTCCTGGCCGGCTTCATTCCCGGCCTGCTGCTGATGGTGCTGTTCTCCGGCTACATCGCCTGGTGGTCGATCCGCCACAAGGACCAGATCCCGCCACCCGAGCCGGACATGCCCTTCATGGAAAAGCTGCGCCGATCAGGCAGCCTGATCCCCTGCACGCTGCTGATCATCTTCATCGTCTGGGTGCTGGTGGCCGGCTGGGCCACGGCCACCGAATGCGCCGCCTATGGCGTGCTTGGCTCGCTGGCGATTGCCTTTTTCAGCCAGTCGCTGAACTGGGAAAACTTCAAGGCCAGCCTGATGGGGGCCACCCGCGTATCGTGCATGATCATGTTCATCCTGGCCGGCGCCGCCTTTCTGACCAAGACCATGGCCTTCACCGGCATTCCCCGGTTGCTCGCCGAATGGGTGAACAGCCTCGGGCTTCCCCCGGCCGGCCTGATCGCGGTACTGGCCCTGCTCTACATCATCCTGGGCACGGCCCTGGACGGCATCTCGATGATCGTCCTCACCGCTGCCGTGGTCCTGCCGATGATCCAGAAGGCCGGTATCGATCTGGTCTGGTTCGGCATCTTCGTCGTGCTGCTGGTTGAAATCGCCGAGGTCACCCCGCCGGTGGGCTTCAACCTGTTCGTGTTGCAGAACATGACGGGCAAGGATGCCAACATCATCGCGCGCGCGGCCCTGCCCTTCTTTGGCTGCCTGGTGCTTTGCATCGCCCTGATCACAGCCTTTCCGGACCTGGTGACCTGGCTGCCCGACTACATCATGGGCAAGGAAAAATAGCCGCCCTGCGCGTACACTTGACGACGTGAACACGCTCTTTGATGCCGCCCAGGTACGCCAGGTCGAAACCTTCTGCCTGGCGCGTGTGCCCGGGGGCAGCCTGATCGATCGCGCCGGACGGGCACTGGCCCGACGTGCGGAAGTCCTCAGCCTCCAGATGCCTGCACCGGTGCGGATGGTGGCGCTGACCGGGCCCGGCCACAACGGCGATGATGCCCGCAGCGCCTTGCAGCATTTGGCCTCGCGCGGCTTTGCCACCGCTGGAATCCCTCTGGCCTCGTTGCTTGCGCTCGGCGACGATGAAACCGGGCGGGCGCATTTTCTGGCCCAGCTCGATGAAAACTGCCTGCTGATCGATGGCCTGTTCGGCATCGGCCTGAATCGCCCCTTGGCGCCTGCCCTGTGCAGCCTGTTCGCGTCCATCAATCAACGACCCTGCCGGGTCCTGGCCGTCGACCTGCCCTCCGGTCTGGATGCCTCGAGCGGCGGGACCTGGGGTGCGGCCTTGCGCGCCGACCAGACGCTCAGCTTCCTGCTCGACAAGACCGGGCTGCATACCGGCGAGGCAGCGGCCTTTGTCGGCCAATTGCAAATCGATGCCCTGGGTTGTGAGGACCTGATCGGCCAGGCGCTCGCACAGGACCCGGCCCTGGCCCGGGGTCGCGCGCAAGGGCTCGATGAAACCTGGCTCGCGCGGCACCTGCCCTCGCGCAGCGCCACCGCCCACAAGGGCACCCAGGGCTCGGTGCTGGTGGTCGGCGGCAATGCAGGCATGCGTGGGGCGGCCGTGCTGGCCGCGCTGGCTGCGCGGGCTGCCGGAGCCGGCAAGACCCATGTGCACCTGCTGGGTGCCGACAAGGTGCAACATGAGGCCCTGACCCTGCACCATCCCGGACTGATGACCTGCCCCACCTGGCCGCAGGACCCGACCGCCCTGAAGCCCTACGACGCCCTCCTGCTCGGCTGTGGTCTGGGACAGGACCGCGCCGCGACGCATGCCCTGGAAAGCCTGCTGAGCTCGGCAGCGCGGCTGGCGATGCCCGTCGTGCTCGATGCCGATGCCCTCAATCTGCTGGCCAGCGGCCAGGTCCGCTCCCCCGGACGCGACCAGATGGCCCGGCTGCCCTGGGTCGCAACGCCGCATCCGCTCGAGGCAGCCCGGCTGCTGGGCAGCACGGTCGCTGCGGTACAGGCCGACCGGCTGGCTGCCGCGCAAGCCCTGGCGCGCCAATGGGGCCTGACAGTGGTGCTCAAGGGGCCCGGCTCGGTGATTGCCCGGCCTGGCCCCGACGCGCAGGCAACGCCGCCACCCCCGGCCCTGGCACCCGTCGGCAGTGCCACGCTTGCAGTCGGCGGCAGTGGCGATATATTGGCAGGCGTGATCCTGGGCCTGCTCGGTCAGGGCCTGGAGGCGGGCCATGCCGCTGCGCTTGGGACCTGTGCCCATGCGCTCGCCGGCGCTGATGCGCTTGGCCTGCTGGGCAAGGCCCAGGGACTGAGCCCCGAAGAGTTGCCGGCGCTGGTCAGGGCCCGTCTGAATGCGGCGCCCGGCACGCCTCTTGCTGGTTCTTGCGTCACCGCGCACCAGCGTGACCCTGCCTGACCGAACTGGCCCCTCGCCCCCACAACGCTTTCACCCGACACCTGCTCATGACCCCACCGCTTCCCGAGGCCCTGCGCACGGTCCTTGAACGTGCCGCCCTGCGCCCGCTGCGCCAGATCGCGTCCTTGCAGCATGAACCTGGCCGCATGGCCCTGCTCAGTCTGGAGGCTGCAGGCCTGTACCTCGACCTGACCCGCAGCCCGGTCGATCGCCATGATTGGTCGACCCTGCTCGCTTTTGCGCGCGACAGCCGATTGCTCGAACGTCGCCAGGCGATGCAGGCCGGCGAAACCATCAATGTCACCGAGCAGCGCAAGGTCTGGCATCCCCTGCTGCGCGCGGATGCGGCCAGCCTGGCCACCTGGCCAGGCAGTGCCGCGCAGGTGCAGATGCGCGACCACGCCTGGCAAGGGGTACAGGCCACCTTGCATCAGATGCGCCGCTTCGCGGGCCAGGTGCTGGGTGGCGGCCTCATCAGCGATGTGGTGCACATCGGCATCGGGGGCTCCTATCTCGGGCCCGAACTGGCCCTGGGGGCGCTGGTGGGTGCGCATGCCCCGCCAGGGCGGCCCCGCGTGCATTTCCTGGCCAATGTCGATCCCCTGGCCTGGGACCGGCTGGCACCCGCGCTCGATGCGCAAAAGACCTTGTTCATCATGGCCTCCAAGACCTGGACTACCCAGGAGACCTCCCTCAATGCCCGCGCGGTGCGCGACTGGCAGCAGGCCCAGGGCCTGGAACCGGAACAGATCGCCGCACGCTGGGCGGGGGTCACCGCCCGACCCGACCTGGCGATGGGGGCAGGCCTGCCTGCCGGGCAGATCTTCGGTTTCGAGGACTGGGTCGGCGGCCGCTACTCGCTGTGGTCATCGATCGGCCTTCCGATCATGCTCGGGGCGGGTATCGAGGCCTTCGACGCCCTGCTTGCGGGTGCCAGGGCGATGGACCAGCATTTCTTTTCGGCGCCGCCAGAGCACAATGCACCGGTGATGCTCGCGCTTCTCAGCCTCTGGCACCAGTGGCACCTGGGCTCACAGACCGAGGTCGTGGTGCCGTATGCCAGGGGCCTGGCGCGCCTGCCGGCCTTCCTTCAGCAATTGCAGATGGAGAGCAATGGCAAGCGCGTCGATATCGACGGACAGCCCCTGCCGGTGAACGGGTCCCCGGTGATCTGGGGCGAACCGGGCACCGATGCCCAGCATTCTTTCTTCCAATCCCTGCATCAGGGGCTGCAGATCCAGCCGATCGACTTCGTGCTGGTCGCCGGTCAGCCCGACGACGAACGCGCCCGAGCCCTGCAGGCCAATGCCCTGGCACAGATCGAGGCCTTGAGCCTGGGGCGGCCGGGATCCGATGCACATCGCGACAATCCCGGCAATCGACCGGCCCTGGTCGTGGTGCTGCCGCATCTGGATGCGCGCTCGCTGGGCGCGCTGCTTGCCCTCTACGAGCACAAGACCGCTGCGCTGGGCTGGTTGCTGAACCTGAATTCCTTCGACCAGTTCGGCGTCGAACTGGGCAAACAGATGGCGGGCGAGTTCCTGCCCCTGCTGGCCCGTAACGCTGGCGCGCCCTCGTCTGACCTGAGCCCGGCTACCCGGGCCCTGCTCCTGCGGCTGCGGCGCGCCGGCGGCGCCTGATCAGCGGACGATCCGGCCCGCCTCGATCACCAGCCGGCGCTTGCAGCGCTGGGCCAGCAAGGGGTCATGGGTCACCAGTACCAGGGTGGTTCCGGCATCGGCATTCAACTCGAACAGCAGATCGATCACCCGGGCCGCCGTCTGGCTGTCCAGGCTCCCGGTCGGCTCATCGGCAAACAGCAGTTGTGGCCGGGCACAGAAGGCGCGGGCAATCGCCACGCGTTGCTGCTCGCCCCCGGACAGGGTACGCGGGTAATGCCCCAGCCGGTCAGCCAGTCCGACCTTGCCCAGCCACTGGCTTGCCCATTCGGCGGCCTGCCCGTTGCCGGCCAGCTCGGCGGGCAACATCACATTTTCGAGCGCGGTCATCTGCGGCAGCAACTGGAAGGACTGGAACACGAACCCCAGGTGACGCGCCCGCCATTGCGCACGCTCGTCTTCGCTCAGCGCGAACAGGTCCGTGCCCAGGGCAATGACCTGCCCCTCGGTGGGTGTGTCCAGGCCGGCAATCAATCCCAGCAAGGTAGACTTTCCCGAGCCCGAGGCACCGACGATCGCGAGGGACTCGCCCTGCTCGACCTCGAACGCGACCTGCTCCAGGATGTTCAGCCAACCATCGGCGTCCCTCACCCGTTTACCCAGATTCCTGACCTCGAGTGCCAACATGCCTTTTTTCAACATCCAGATGATCGCAAGAGCCGCGAGTGTAGCGCTTGCCGGCCTGCTGCTGCTGACCAACCCCGTACCTTCGCAGGGTCAGGGCTCAGCCGGCGCAACGCCGACTGAGGCGGGCAGCGCCGCGATCCTGGTGCTGGGAGACAGCCTGTCGGCCGAGTACGGGCTGCGCCGCGGCAGCGGCTGGGTCGCCTTGCTGCAGGAAGAATTCGATCAGGGCCGCCTGCCCGCACCCGCCTTCAAGCCGCTCAAGCCGCGTCTGGTCAATGCCAGCATCAGTGGCGAAACCACCGCCGGCGGACGCGCCCGCATCGCCGAGTTGCTGGCCCGCCATCGCCCCGCCCTCGTCATCATCGAACTGGGCGGCAACGACGCCCTGCGCGGCCTGGACCAGTCCATGACCGAGCGCAATCTGCGCGAGATGGTTCAGATGTCGCGACAGGCCAGGGCGTCCGTGCTGCTCGTGGGCATGCAGATTCCGCCCAATTTCGGCAGGGCCTATGCCGACCGGTTTCGCGATGGCTTCGTGAAGGTGGCGGAATCCGAGAAGGCGGCCCTGTTGCCCTTCCTGCTCGAGGGCGTGGCCGATCGTGCCGACTGGTTCCAGGCCGATCGCATCCATCCCAATGAGCTGGCCCAGCCGCGCATGATGCGCAATGTCCGTGAGGCCCTGCTGCCCCTGCTGCAGGCGCCTCAGGCCCGCAGCAGGCGGTGACGGCCTTCTGGTGCGACTGACCGGAATCGAACCGGTACGCCCCTTGTGCAGGTTAGCGGCGGATTTTAAGTCCGCTGTGTCTACCAATTTCACCACAGTCGCAAAGGCTTGCGCCCCAGGCGTCGATTGTACCCATCAAGGCTGCGTCCCGATCGAGTGTCGGCCCGGCCCGCCAGCGTGGACGCCTGGAAAGCTCAGGCCCAGGGATGGGCCGCCACGTCCTCGAACAAGCCCTTGCCGCGGATATGGTCGATGACCGTGGCCAGTCCTTCCTGGCTCTTCAGATTGGTCATCACGAAGGGGCGCTCGCCGCGCTGCTGTTTGGCATCGCTGCGCATCACGTCGAGATTGGCGCCCACATGGGGGGCCAGGTCGATCTTGTTGATGACCAGCAGATCCGAGCTGGTGATGCCGGGGCCGCCCTTGCGCGGAATCTTTTCGCCGCCCGCCACATCAATCACGTAGATGGTCAGGTCCGACA
The DNA here is from genome assembly GCA_029977705.1 of Burkholderiales bacterium. GTDB lineage: Bacteria > Pseudomonadota > Gammaproteobacteria > Burkholderiales > Burkholderiaceae_E > JAPOKJ01. The sequence continues at coordinate 6,588 of JAPOKJ010000087.1, forward strand.
ACTCGGGCGAAAAGGTCGCCGCCAGGTTGTCCCCACCTGATTCGATGAAGACGATGTCGGCCTCGGGAAAGCGCTTGAGCATCTGGTCGACCGCATCCAGGTTGATCGATGCATCCTCGCGGATCGCGGTATGCGGGCAGCCCCCCGTCTCGACACCCATGATGCGCTCGGGCGGCAAGGCGCCTGCCACCGTCAGCAGGCGCTGATCTTCCTTGGTGTAGATGTCGTTGGTGACCACGACCAGATCGTAACGATCGCGCATCGCCTTGCACAGCATCTCGGTCAGTGTGGTCTTGCCGGAGCCAACCGGGCCGCCGATACCGACGCGCAGGGCGGGAAGTTTCTTTGTTCTCATGACACCATCCAGGACCATCAAAAAAAAGGAAAAGGAAAGGCCGGCCGTCTTCAGGAACGGAACAGCCGGCTGTACTGGCGCTCGTGCCGCATCATCAGCAGCGAGGCCAGTGCCGAGCAGCTCCAGGGCTCCTCGGGCGGATCCGCCTCGCACAGGGGTCGCAGCGCGAGCAACAGGCGCTGGCCACTGCTCTGTCCCAGGGGCACCAGCTTGACCGCCGCCTGCACCTGATTCTCGAGCCATCCAAAGGACCAGGCCAGCACGGCCAGGCGCGGACTCAGTCCCTGCGCGCAGGCTGCTGCGGCAAAGGCCACCGGCGCACTCAGATCGCCCTCGCGCAGGTCCCTGAGCCGGTCCAGCACCGTGCAGGCCGGATGCTCGGGCATCAGGGTATGGAGCCAGCGCCACAGCGAACCGCCCAGCTGGCGCGTCTCCAGCCGTCCCTCGGCACTGTCGCGACTGGCGACGAATTGCTCGTCAAGCAACCGCAAGGCCTGCAGACGATCCTCATGATCGGCGCCGGCGGCGGCGAAAAGGCGCGCTGCGGCCTGCAGACATTGCAACTCGCGGGGCAGGAAGGCGAGCCGGTAATGCGAGGCGATCCAGGCCTGCGCACTGGCCTCATCGCTCACCCGCCCGGCATTGATCGCAGCTTCCAGTCCTTGCGAATAACTGAAGGCACCGATCGGCAGCGCGGGCGAGGCCAATTGCATCAGGGCGGTCAGGACCTTGACCTGACCGGCCACTGCGATCGGCACCACGGTGTCGCTGGCCCGAAAGGACACCCCGCCCTCAGTGTCCATGACCGGCTGCATAGGCGCCCCATTCCGGCTCGAAGGGCGCATGGCAGCGCCGGATCTGCAGGCCCATCGCCACCAGCATGTCGGCGAGCACATAGTCGTACTCGAGCAGCAGTCGCCCGGGCGCCACCTCCAGGGCCACATGGCGATTGCCCAGATGATAGGCGGCGCGCACCAGGGCCAGGCCCGAGTTGGCGTCGTCGGCACGAGCGCGCACCTCAAGCAGGTCCTGGTCGGCCGCCAGGACCTGCAGGGCCAGCTCCTCGCCCATGACCCAGGCCCCGCCACGCAGGACATTGCCGCGCGGCAGCACGATGCCGGCCTCGCCCTGCTGTCCCTTGCCAGCCGCGTCGGTCCGCTGGTAACGCACCCGCAGGCGGCTGCGCGAGCGCTCGCCAAAGGCCAGGGCGACCTGACCGCAGGCCATGCCGGGCGGCGGTCCCCCGGGTGCCAGCTGGTCCAGCATCAGCACGCCGGACAGATCGGGCGGCCGCTCGGCATCGAAGTCAGGAAGACGGGCCAGCCCCATGAGCTCGCCAGATCAGAACAGGAAGTAGCGCTGCGCCATCGGCAGCACCTTGGCGGGCTCACAGGCCAGCAGGACGCCATCGGCATGGACGCGATAGTCCTGGGGATCGACCGTGATCACCGGCAGGTAATCATTGAGGATCATGTGCTTCTTGCCCAGCTTGCGAACGCCCTTGACCGCGACCGCGCGACGCTGCAGTCCGAGCTTGGCCGGGACGCCGGCCTTGAGCGCGGCCTGCGACACGAAGGTGACGCAGCTGGCCGCGATGCCGCGACCATAGGCGGCAAACATGGGCCGGAAATGCACCGGCTGGGGCGTCGGGATCGAGGCATTGGGATCGCCCATGGCGGCGGCGATGATGCTGCCCCCCTTGACGATCATCGCCGGCTTGACACCGAAGAAGGCCGGGCGCCAGAGCACCAGATCGGCCAGCTTGCCGACCTCGACCGACCCGACCTCATGCGAAACCCCATGGGCAATCGCCGGGTTGATGGTGTACTTGGCGATATAGCGCTTGATGCGGAAATTGTCCGCCGGTTGCGCCGGCCCCTTGCCCGGTTGCAGGTCGCCGCGCTGCTGCTTCATCTTGTGGGCCGTCTGCCAGGTGCGCATCACCACCTCGCCCACCCGTCCCATCGCCTGCGAGTCGGAGGACATCATCGAGATCGCCCCCAGGTCATGAAGGATGTCTTCGGCGGCGATCGTCTCGCGGCGGATCCGGCTCTCGGCAAAGGCGACATCCTCGGCAATCGATGGATCCAGGTGATGGCAGACCATCAGCATGTCCAGATGCTCATCGAGCGTGTTGACGGTGAATGGCCGGGTCGGATTGGTCGAGGACGGCAGTACATTGGCCTGCCCCACCACCTTCAGGATGTCCGGCGCATGGCCACCCCCCGCGCCCTCGGTGTGGAAGCTGTGGATGGTGCGGTTCTTGAATGCCTTGACCGTGGCCTCGACAAAGCCCGACTCGTTCAGGGTATCGGTATGGATGGCCACCTGGACATCGAAATCATCCGCCACCGCCAGGCAGTTGTCGATTGCGGCGGGCGTGGTGCCCCAGTCCTCGTGCAGCTTCAGGCCGATCGCACCGGCCTTGACCTGCTCGATCAGCGCATCGGGCAGGCTGGCATTGCCCTTGCCCAGAAAGCCCAGGTTCATCGGCAGGCCCTCGGCCGATTCGAGCATGCGGGCCAGATGCCAGGGACCCGGCGTGCAGGTGGTGGCATTGGTGCCGGTGGCCGGTCCGGTGCCGCCCCCGATCATCGTGGTCACCCCAGACATCAGGGCCTCATCCACCTGCTGCGGGCAGATGAAATGGATATGGGTGTCGACACCTCCGGCGGTGACGATCATGCCTTCGCCGGCAATCACCTCGGTACCCGGACCGATGATGATGTCCACACCGGGCTGCACATCGGGGTTGCCAGCCTTGCCGATGGCCGCGATGCGCCCGCCCTTGATACCGATATCGGCCTTGACGATGCCCCAGTGGTCGATGATCAATGCATTGGTGATGACCGTGTCCACCGCGTGGCGCGAACCCAGCTGTGACTGGCCCATGCCGTCGCGGATGACCTTGCCACCACCAAACTTGACTTCCTCGCCATAGATGGTGAAGTCCTTCTCGACCTGGGCAAACAGGTCGCTGTCCGCCAGGCGGATGCGGTCACCGGTGGTCGGGCCGAATTGCTCGGCGTAGGCGCGTCGATCGATACGGGTCATGCTTTGCTCCGGGAGGCGGACGTCTTGCCGGCAGGGTTCTTTGCCTGCCGGGCCGCTGCTTTTCGGGCGGCTTTTGAGGCGGGCTTCGGCAAGGCCTTCGTGACGCCCTTGCCTGCTGCCTTGTGCGGTGCTTTCGCGCGCTTGCGGTCCAGCGGCCCCATCACCGCCTGGTTGAAGCCATAGACCTCGCGCTTGCCGGCATAGGCCACCAGCTCGACGCTGCGGCTCTGCCCGGGCTCGAAGCGCACGGCGGTGCCCGAGGCGATGTTCAGGCGCATGCCGCGCGCCAGGGCGCGATCAAACTGCAGCGCGCCATTGGTCTCTGCAAAGTGGTAGTGCGAACCGACCTGGATCGGCCGGTCGCCACCATTGCTCACCTGCAGGCTGAGCGTGGCGCGGCCCAGGTTGATCTCGATGTCACCGTCAGGCGTGATGATCTCGCCGGGGACAAAAACGTCGGGGCTCATGCTCGCCCTCCTTCAGGGAATCGGATGGTGGACCGTGACCAGCTTGGTGCCGTCGGGAAACGTGCCTTCCACCTGGATTTCGGGAATCATTTCGGGCACCCCGGGGAGCACCTGTTCGCGGCTGAGCACCTTGGTGCCCGCGTGCATCAGTTCGGCCACGCTGCGGCCATCGCGAATGCCCTCGAGGATCGAGGCCGTGATCAGGGCCACCGCCTCCGGGTAATTGAGTTTCAGGCCACGCGCCAGGCGTCGTTCGGCCAGCAAGGCTGCGGTGAAGATCAGCAGCTTGTCCTTCTCACGGGGCGTCAGTTCCACATTGTTCCTTCGGGAGTCATTGCAGCGCGGACACGGCCTTGAACAGCACCGGTCCACCGGTTCCAGGCGCTGCAAGAAACATGCCTTGCAGCGCCGTCCGTCAAGTATTCCAGATTCTTGGCAGCTGCGCCGAACGCTGCAAAAGCTGCGGCCTCAACATCGCCCAAGCCTGGTGCAAGGCGCCCCGTACTGGTTCAACTTCGCTGCCCACGACCCGTGCCAGCAGCAGTCCTGGCCGGACCTGCGACACGCCGGCCAGCACCTGTCGTGCATCGAGCGACGCTTCGAGCGCGGCCACCTCATCCTCGCTCCACGCCTCCTGGCGGCAGGCCCACAGCATCGCATTGACGTGATGATGGCCGAGCACCGTCGGCTCGGTCAGTACCTCGGGGCGCCAAAGACTGCGGTCCTCGAACAGCAGTTGCCCGTCACGCCGGATCGAAAGGTGTTGGTCAAAGCGGCCGCACGTGAAGCGCTCGCCAAAGGCCTTGCGCCCGAACACCGTGACCTCGCTGGCCATCATGCGGGCATCACCGCCCAGCTCAACATGCATCTGGCTGCCGGCATCGGCCCCGTCCTGGATGATGGTCTCCTGGGGCAGCCACTCCAGCGCTGCGCCAGCCTCGACCCGCAGCCGGACACTCATCTGACTGCGGACATCGCTGCGGTAGAACTTGCCGGCCCCGGGCGTGGTCACCAGGCACTGCGCATTGCGCTCGATGCAGGCCTGAATCTGGAGCTGATCGCCACCGGCCAGGCCACCCGGCGGATGAAGCAGCAACAGGTGAACCGGTTGGTGACCTTCCGGCCAGAGCGGCTTTTGCAGGCGCAGCGGCCCGTGGTGGCGGTTGTCGGTCAATACTGAACGCATCCCGCCCTGGGCGAGCGCGCGGGCACTGACGGTAAAGGACAGTTCGGCCTGCCAACCGCCGCCATAAGGCCGCAGGGGCGCATCGCTGGAGGTGCTCAGCGGGGGATTCAGGGGGGAGTCGTGCGCGGGTCCCGGCACCGACTGGGAAGGCACCGTGTCTGAAAGCATCATTGCAGCCACCGCACCGATCGGCGTAATCTCGTGAGGAGGCGTTGCACTGGAGGCGGAGGTCGGAATCGAACCGGCGTAGACGGCTTTGCAGGCCGCTGCATGACCACTCTGCCACCCCGCCGCTGCTGGCGCCTGAGACGCACAAGGCCTCGTCATGAGGCCTTGCAGAAGAACAAGGCCTCATGACGAGGCCTTGTACAAGAGAAACTGGAGCGGGAAACGAGTCTCGAACTCGCGACCTCAACCTTGGCAAGGTTGCGCTCTACCAACTGAGCTATTCCCGCGTGGCAAGCCATAGATTATAAGCGAGTTTTTTTGAAAGCACAAATCCGCCATCAACAGTCGATGTAGCGTCTTTGCCAAACCCGTGCCAAGCCGTGCCAGAATGCCGTCACAGGGGCGTCACGGCCGACGGCCGGCCCTCGTCCAGGAGACCTCATGAATCGCAGACAGGTGCTCGGCCAAGGCCTGCTCGCCGCACCGGCACTATTCGGATCGTCCGTACAGGCGCAGGGATCGGAGTACCCGCAGCGCCCGATCCGGCTGATCGTGCCCTTTGCCGCCGGTGGCCCGGCCGATCTTTACGCCCGCTTCGTGGCCCAGCGCCTGCAGGACACTCTCGGACAACCGGTGGTGGTCGAAAACCGGGTCGGCGGCGGTGCCGTGATCGGCACCGATGCGGTCGCCAAGGCCGCGCCTGACGGCTACACCCTGCTGATGATGTCCAACACCCAGACCGTCAACGAATCCCTGATTCCCAACCGGCCGTATCAGTTGCTGCGCGATTTCGTGGCGGTGGCACCGGTCAACTATTCCGACCTGCTGCTGGTCGTGCATCCGGCGGTACCGGCCCGAACGATCGGCGAACTGCTGGCCCTGGCGCGCGCACGGCCGGGCCGGCTGAATTACGCCTCCAGCGGCCCTGGAACGCCCTACCACATGGCCGGCGAACTGTTCAAGGCGATGAGTCAGACCTTCATCGTCCATGTGCCCTACCGGGGCAGTTCCGGCGCACGCACCGACGTGATGGGCGGGCAGGTCGAGATGATGTTCGATGCCGTGCCCACCATGCTCGAACCGGTCCGTGCCGGCCGGGTGCGCGCCCTGGCAACCACTGGCCTGTCGCGCTCCGAGGTGTTGCCCGAGGTCCCCACGGTCGACGAGTCCGGCATCAAGGGTTATGAGGCCACGATCTGGCTGGGCATCCTGGCGCCCAAAGGCACCCCCGCCGCGATCGTCGAACGTCTGAACCGGGAGATCACCCGGATCACTGCCAGGCCCGAGGTCAGGGCCATCTGGGCACGCAGCGGTGCCACCCCCATGACGATGGACAGTGCCGGCTTTGCCCGCTATCTCGCCGACGACATCGCCAAATGGGCGCGCATCGTCCGCATATCCGGTGCCAAACCCGATCAATGAAGGGACACCTGGTGTGGTGTGACGTGAGGAACTTATTTGATGACGAAGTGCAATGAGGGTGAATGCAAGGCGCGGTTGCGGGCCGATAGCGGGGCTGTCGACCCGGGTTCGCAACGCGGCAGTCGCCCTCATTTCACTTCGCCCAGAAGGAGTTCGATCATACGAGGCCCTCGATCGTTCGCCCGCCAGGCCAGATA
>JAPOKJ010000135.1 GCA_029977705.1 Burkholderiales bacterium
CAGCACCCATGGGGTGAACTGCACCGGCTCGTGCTCGTGGAAGATCTACGTCAAGGGCGGCATCGTCACCTGGGAGACGCAGCAGACCGACTATCCGCGCACGCGCCCGGACCTGCCCAACCACGAGCCGCGCGGCTGCGCTCGCGGCGCCTCCTACTCCTGGTACCTGTACTCGGCCAACCGGGTCAAATACCCGATGGTGCGGGCGCGTCTGCTCAAGCACTGGCGTGCGGCCCGCGCAATCGCCAAGTCGCCGGTGGACGCCTGGGCCAGCATTGTCGAGAACGCCGATGCCCGGCGCGAATGGCAGAAGCAGCGCGGCCTGGGCGGCTTTGTGCGCAGCAGCTGGGACGAGGTCAACGAACTGATCGCCTCGGCCAATGTCTACACCGCCAAGACCTACGGGCCGGACCGCGTCATCGGCTTTTCGCCGATCCCGGCCATGTCGATGATCAGCTATGCCGCCGGCTCGCGCTACCTGTCACTGATCGGTGGCGTGTGCATGAGCTTCTACGATTGGTACTGCGACCTGCCGCCCGCCAGCCCGCAGATCTGGGGCGAGCAAACCGATGTGCCCGAGTCGGCCGACTGGTACAACTCCAGCTTCATCATCGCCTGGGGCTCAAATGTTCCGCAGACGCGCACGCCCGACGCGCACTTTTTCACCGAGGTGCGCTACAAGGGCGCCAAGACGGTGGCGATCACCCCTGACTATGCCGAGATTTCCAAGCTGGCCGACCTGTGGATGCATCCCAAGCAGGGCACGGATGCGGCCGTGGCCATGGCCATGGGCCATGTCATCCTCAAGGAGTTCTACGTCGACCGGCGCAGCGCCTATTTCGATGACTATGCGCGCCGCTATACCGACCTGCCCAAGCTGATCCAGCTCGAGGAACAGACCCTGCCCGATGGCCGCAAGGCGCTGGTGCCGGGGCGCTACCTGCGTGCCAGCGACTTCAACGGCAAGCTGGGCCAGAAGAACAACCCCGAGTGGAAGACCGTGGCCATCGACGAGCACGACCGCGTCGTGCTGCCCAACGGCTCGATCGGCTTTCGCTGGGGCGCGGAGGGGCGCGAGGATGTCGGCAAGTGGAACCTGGAGAACAAGGAGGCGCGCCATGACAGCGAGGTCAAGCTCAAGCTGAGCCTGCTCGAAGGACAGCAGGCTGGCGCCGATGCCCCCGAGCAGGTGCTGGCCGATGTGGCCTTCCCCTACTTCGGCGGTATCGACACGCCCAACTTCTCGGCCAACAAGCAACAGGACGTGCTGCTGCGCAAGGTGCCGATGCGCCGCATCCGCCTGGGCAAGGCCGGTGAGGAGCGCTACACCTGGGTCGCCACGGTGTTCGACCTGACCCTGGCCAACTATGGCGTGGCCCGCGGCCTAACCGGCGAGAACGCCGCCACCAGCTTCGATGACAACACGCCCTACACACCCGCCTGGCAGGAAAGCATCACCGGTGTACCACGCGACCAGGTGATCGCGGTGGCGCGCCAGTTTGCCGACAATGCCGACAAGACCCATGGCAAGTCGATGGTGATCATCGGCGCGGCGCTGAACCACTGGTACCACGCCGACATGAACTACCGCGGCATCATCAACATGCTGATGATGTGCGGTTGCATCGGCCAAAGCGGTGGCGGCTGGGCGCATTATGTGGGTCAGGAAAAGCTGCGCCCTCAGACTGGCTGGACCGCCCTGGCCTTTGCACTGGACTGGATCCGCCCGCCGCGCCAGCAGAACTCCACCAGCTTCTTCTACGCCCATACCGACCAGTGGCGCTACGAGAAGCTGGGCGTGGGCGAGATCCTCTCGCCGCTGGCCGACAAGGCCAAGTTCGGCGGTAGCCTGATCGACTACAACGTGCGCGCCGAGCGCATGGGCTGGCTGCCTTCGGCACCGCAGTTGCAGACCAATCCGCTGCAGGTGGCGCGCGACATCCAGGCCACCGGCATGGAGGCCAAGGACTATGTGGTGCGTTCGCTCAAGAGCGGCAGCCTGAAGATGAGCTGCGAGGACCCGGACAACCCGCTGAACTGGCCGCGCAACCTGTTCGTGTGGCGCTCCAACCTGCTCGGCTCCTCCGGCAAGGGCCACGAGTACTTCCTCAAGCACCTGCTGGGTACGACCCATGGCGTGCAGGGCAAGGCCCTGGGCCTTGAGGAGGCCAAGCCCGAGGAGGTGGTCTGGCATGAGCAGGCCCCGGAAGGCAAGCTCGACCTGCTGGTGACGCTGGATTTCCGGATGAGCACCACCTGCCTTTACTCGGACATCGTGCTGCCCACCGCCACCTGGTACGAGAAGAACGACCTGAACACCAGCGACATGCATCCCTTCATCCATCCGCTGTCCACCGCGGTGGATCCGGCCTGGCAGTCGCGCAGCGACTGGGAGATCTACAAGGGTTTTGCCAAGGCCTTCAGCGAGGTCTGCGTCGGCCACCTGGGCGTCGAGAAGGAAGTGGTGCTCACGCCGCTGATGCACGACACCCCGGCCGAACTGGCCCAGCCCTTCGAGGTGAAGGACTGGAAGCGCGGCGAGTGCGAACCGGTTCCGGGCAAGACGGCCCCGGCCATCACCGTGGTCGAACGCGACTATCCCAATACCTACCGGCGCTTCACCGCGCTGGGCCCGCTGATGGAAAAAGTGGGCAATGGCGGCAAGGGCATCGCCTGGAACACCGCCGAGGAAGTGCGCCACCTGGCCGAACTGAACGGCAAGGTGCACGAAGACGGGCCCACCAAGGGCATGCCGAAGATCGTCACCGACATCGACGCCACCGAGGTGGTGCTGATGCTGGCGCCGGAGACCAACGGGCATGTGGCGGTCAAGGCCTGGGAAGCGCTGTCCAAGATCACCGGGCGCGAACATGCCCACCTGGCCCTGCACCGCGAGGACGAGAAGATCCGCTTCCGTGATGTGCAGGCGCAGCCGCGCAAGATCATTTCCTCGCCTACCTGGTCGGGCCTGGAGAGCGAGAAGGTCTCGTACAACGCCGGCTACACCAACGTGCATGAGCTGATTCCGTGGCGCACGCTGACCGGCCGCCAGCAGTTCTACCTCGACCATCCCTGGATGATCGCCTTCGGCGAAGGCCTGACCAGCTACCGGCCACCGGTGGACCTGAAGACGGTGCACGAGGTGATGAACCGCAAGCCCAACGGCCACACCGAGATCACCCTGAACTTCATCACGCCGCACCAGAAGTGGGGCATCCACTCGACCTACTCGGACAACCTGATGATGCTGACGCTCAATCGCGGCGGCCCGGTCATCTGGCTGAGCGAGGACGATGCGCGCAGCGCCGGCATCGTCGACAACGACTGGGTGGAGCTGTTCAATGCCAACGGCGCGATCGCGGCGCGGGCAGTGGTCAGCCAGCGCGTCAATCCGGGCATGGTGATGATGTACCACGCCCAGGAAAAGATCATCAACACCCCGGGGGCCGAGATCACCGGCACGCGCGGCGGCATCCACAACTCGGTGACGCGGATCGTCACCAAGCCGACCCACATGATCGGCGGCTATGCCCAGTTCAGCTACGGCTTCAACTACTACGGCACGATCGGCACCAACCGCGACGAGTTCGTGGTGGTGCGCAAGATGAACAAGATCGACTGGCTCGACGGCGAAGGCCCGGCCACGGTGCAGGCTTAAGGAGAACACCATGAAAGTACGCGCACAGATCGGCATGGTGCTGAACCTGGACAAATGCATCGGCTGCCACACCTGCTCAGTCACCTGCAAGAACGTCTGGACCAGCCGCCCCGGCGTTGAATACGCCTGGTTCAACAATGTGGAGACCAAGCCCGGCATCGGCTATCCGAAGGAATGGGAGAACCAGGGCAAGTGGCAGGGCGGCTGGGTCCGCAAGGCCGATGGCTCGATCGAGCCGCGCCAGGGAGGCAAGTGGAAGCTGCTGATGCGGCTGTTTGCCAATCCCAATCTGCCGCAGATCGACGACTACTACGAGCCCTTCACCTTCGACTACGACCACCTGCAGTCGGCCCCCGAGACCAAGGCGGCGCCCACCGCCCGGCCACGCAGCCTGATCACCGGCGAGCGCATGCAGAAGATCGAGTGGGGCCCGAACTGGGAAGAGATCCTGGGCGGCGAATTCAGCAAGCGCAGCAAGGATGCCAACCTCGATGGCTTCGAGCAGGCCCAGAAAGACATGGTCGGCCAGTTCGAGAACACCTTCATGATGTACCTGCCCAGGCTGTGCGAGCACTGTCTGAACCCGGCCTGCGTCGCTTCGTGCCCCAGCGGCTCGATCTACAAGCGCGAGGA
>JAPOKJ010000044.1 GCA_029977705.1 Burkholderiales bacterium
GCACATCCGACTCGAAGGCTTGCCAGAGCACGCCCTTGACGATGTAGTTGTGGATGTCCTTGACCCGCTCGTCACCCAGCTGCGAATCGCGCAGGCGCGAGACGGCGTCGTATTCGTAGAGGCCTTGCTGGGCCTTGGTGGTGGACTTGATGTGCCACTGCAGCAGGGGCATGCCCAGGCTGGCAGCCACTTCCTCGGCCAGCATGGTCTTGCCAGTGCCGGGTTCCCCCTTGATCAGCAGGGGGCGCTGGAGCCTGACCGCGGCATTGACCGCCAGCTTCAGATCGTCGGTGGCGACATAGGAGGAGGAACCTTCAAAACGCATGGGGAGCACCTGCGGCAAGTGGATTGAAAAATGGCAGTATATCGGTGCCCTGCCCGGGGCCGGCTTTTCACGGGGTTAAAGCGACATGCGCCAGGCTGGACAGGAAGACGGACACGGACGGGCGTTGCAGTCTCGCCGCAGCCGCCCGGGCGGCAGGACCGGGGACGCGCGACGCATTGGACGAGAAAATCCGGTTTCGCGTAAAATCTGGGGTTTAAGACCTTTCAAGCCTTCCCATTCCAAACTAGCGCGACCATGCGACCAGCGATGAAACAGACAAAAACCGGCCTTTACATGCTCGCCCTGACGCTCTCCGCGGTGACCGCGCAGGCCCAGGCGCAGGACAAGCCAGCCGCCCCCGCGGCCGCCCCGACGGCCACCTGCATTGGCTGCCACGGCATCAATGGTTACAAGGCCTCGTTTCCGACGGTGTATTCGGTGCCGAAAATTGCCGGCCAGAGCCAGAAGTACATCGAGAACGCGCTCAAGGCCTATCGTGCCGGTGAGCGCAGCCACCCGAGCATGCGCGCCATCGCTGGCCCGCTGACGGATGCCGAGATCGGTGCACTGGCCGCCTACTATGCCGGCAAAGGTCAGTCGAAATAATGGCCTGGATGACGTTCCGAATTCAAGTACGAGAATCTCACATCATGAATAGCACCCGTTTCCCCCGAGCCCTCTGGGTCCTGGCAGCCACGCTGGGCATGGCCCTGGCCGCTACCGCACAGGCCGCCGACAAAGCCAAGGGCGAGGCCAAGGCCAATGAGGTCTGCGCCGCCTGCCACGGCAAGGACGGCAAGACCCCGATCGATCCTGCCTACCCGATCCTGGCAGGTCAGCACAAGGACTACCTGGCCCGTGCCCTGACCGATTACAAGATCGAGTCGCGCAAGAACCCGATCATGGGCGCCCAGGCCAAGGGCCTGTCGCGAGATGACATCCAGAACCTGGCGGCCTATTACGCCTCGCTGCCCAGCGATCTGGCGGTGCGCAAGTAAGACCTGCCAGTGGTGACGAGTGCCCGGGAGACCCGGGTAGCTTGAGCCCCTGTGTAAGAAAGGCAGACCATTGGTCTGCCTTTTTTTTATCTGGAAATGCCCTGACGGCGCCTGTCAGCGCGTCTGGTCGCGCTTTTCAAACTCGGCGTTGATCGGGTCACGCCGGTGCGCCCAGTAATAGAGCGAGGGCATCACAATCAGGGTGAGCAGGGTCGCGCTGATCAGGCCGCCAATGATCACGATCGCCAGGGGGCGTTGGGTTTCTGCGCCGATCGCGGTCGAGATCGCCATCGGGAACAGACCCAGAGAGGCGAGCAGGGCGGTCATCAGGACGGTTCGCAGACGATCCAGTGAGCCGTTGACGACCGCATCGTAGAGCGAGGCGCCGTTGTCGCGCAGCTGGCCGAAATGGGACAGCAGCACCACCCCGTTGAGGACGGCCTGGCCGAACAACGCGATGAAACCAATGGCTGCCGAGACCGACAGGGGGATGTCGAGCACGAACAGGGCAACAATGCCGCCGATCATCGCGAAGGGAATGTTGGCGATGATCAGGCTGGCATTTTTCAGCGAGTTGAAGGCATTGAACAGGATCATGAAAATGATCAGGATCGACAACGGCACCACCCAGGACAGGCGTTTCATCGCCCGTTCCTGGTTTTCGAACTCGCCGGCCCAGGCGATCTGGTAGCCCTGTTGCAGCTTCAGGGTCTTGTTGACCGCTGCCTGCATGTCCTTGACCACTGACCCCATGTCACGGTCCTTGATGAAGACGCCGATCGACAGGACCCGCTGGCCACCTTCCCGAGCGATGTTCATGGCACCGCTCATCGGTGTGAACTGGGCGATCTCCGCCAGTGGGATATAGGCCCCGGTGGGGGTCGCCACCGTGATGTCCTTGATGCGCGACAGGGCGCGCTCATGCTCGGGCAGGCGCACCGTGACCGCAAAGCGTCGCGAGCCCTCCCAGATGTAGCTGACTTCCTTGCCAGCCAGTGCGGTCTCGATGACGCTTTGGACCTGCTCCATGTTCAGTCCGTAGCGCGAGGCGCGGATCCGGTCGATCTCGATGCGGAACTGCGGCAACTCGCCCTCGCGGTCGACGAAGGCGCGTGCCACCCCTTCAACCGGCCGGATCTGGGTCAGGATGGTCTTGCCATACGAGCGCAACGTGCCCAGGTCATCGCCGGTCACCTTGATCACGATCTGCCCCTGGATCTGCGAGATCGACTCGAGCACGTTGTCCCGGATCGGTTGGGAAAAACTGACGGCAATCCCTGGGATGACGGACAGGTTGCGCTCGATTTCCGCCAGCACCTGCTTTTTCTTCAGTCCCCGAGTCCAGGTTTCCTCGTCCTTCATCACTACCAGCGCCTCGATCTGGCTGGCAATCTTGGGATCGGTACCGTCCTCGGGACGGCCAAGTTTGCTGATGACGCTTTCAACCTCGGGGGTTCTCCGGACCACCTCCCGGATTCGTTTTGCCTGCGCCTGGGAGTCGGTGATCGAGACGCTGGGCTCGAGGGTCACGTTGAGCCAGACCGATCCTTCGTTGAGTTCAGGCAGAAATTCAGATCCCAGGTTGGTACCGACGATTCCGGCCGTCACGAGGCCGCCCAGGGCAATGGCCATGACGGTGCGAAAGTGCCCCAGAGCCCAGGTCAGCACCGGTTTGTACAGGCGCTTGAAGAACACGACGATACCGGGTTCTTCGTGGGAAAGCTTGCGGGACAGTACCCAGTGACAGAGCAGCGGCACCAGGGTCAGGGACAGGATCAGCGAGACGATCAGGGCTGAGACCACCGAGTAGGCCATCGGCGCGAAGATTCGGCCCTCATGTCGTTGCAGCGTGAATATCGGGATGTGGGCTGCAATGATGATGAGCATCGAAAACAGCGTCGGTCTGCCCACTTCGACCGTGGCCTGCAGGATCGCTGACAGGCGGGCACGCCGGTTGCTGCCATTGGGCAGGAGCGTGAGGCGGTGGAAGATATGTTCGACGACGATCACCGCCCCATCCACGATGATGCCGAAGTCCATCGCGCCGAGCGACAGCAGGTTGGCCGGGATGCCCTTGATGCTCAGACCCAGGAAGGTCCCCAGCAGGGCCAGCGGAATGATCAGGGCGACGATGGCCGCGGCGCGCAGGTTCTTCAGGAACAGGTACAGCACGATGGTGACCAAGGCGGCGCCTTCGAGCAGGTTCTTGAACACCGTGGCCAGGGTCTTGCCGATCAGCCAGCTGCGATCGTAAAAAGGCACGATCTCGACCCCTGGCGGCAACTGGGTCTTGTTCAGCTCGGCGATCTTGGCCTTGACCGCATCGAGCACGATCGAGGCATTCTCGCCCTTGCGCATCAGCACCATGCCGTAGACGATGTCATCATCGCCGTCCTGCCCGGCAACACCCTGCCGGGGCAGTCCGCTGACCGACACCCGGGCGACGTCCTTGACGAGGATCGGGGTGCCGTTGTTCTGGGTGACCGGAACATTTTCCAGGTCGGCCGCCGTACGCAGCAGGCCGATCCCGCGGATCAGGTACTGCTGGCGGCCATGCTCCACGTAACCGCCACCGGCATTGCTGTTGCTCTTGCCCAGGGCCTCGCTGATCTGGTCCAGCGACACCTTGTAATCGCGCATCTTGAGCACGTCGGGCTGGACCTCGTAGGTCTTGATCAGCCCCCCGAACGAGACCACGTCGGCCACGCCCGGGCCGGTCTTGAGCTGCCGTTCCATGATCCAGTTCTGGACCGTGCGCAGGTCTGTGGAGGTGAGCTGGTTGGCCTTGACACGATAGCGATAGATTTCGCTGACCGGGGAGGTCAGCGCGGCCATCTCGGGCGTAACCCCCGGCGGCAGGTCGGCACCCCGCAGCCGCTCGGCGACCTGGGCCCGGGCGAAATAGTCGGTGACCTTGTCATTGAAGGTCGCCACCATGAAGGACAGGCCGAACTGGGTGTGCGAGAACAGGCGGACCGAATTGGGCAGGCCGGCCAGCGCCACTTCCAGCGGCAGGGTGACCTGCCGTTCCACTTCCTCGGCGGCACGTCCCGGATACAGGGTGATCACCGTGACCTGGGTGTCGGTGACATCGGGGAAGGCCTCGACCGGCAATTCCTTGAACGCGATCAGGCCGGCGCCGATGAACAGCACCAGACCGAGCACCACAAACAGGGGGGCGGTCAGCGAGCCATGGATGATCTTGCGGATCATGGTTTGGCAGTGCCCTTGCCATCCTGCTCGGTCTTGGGCGCGGTGGCCTTGGCGTTGAGCATCTGCTGCAGGAGCAGGGCGCCGTCGGCCACGATATTCTCGCCAGCAATCGCGCCGCGCACCACCCGCATGAAGCCCAGGCTGGCCTCTTCCGCCTTGAACTCACGGCGGGTAAAGCTGCCCGGGGCCTCCTCGATGAAGCCGTAATGCTTGTCGCCCTGCAGGTAGAGTGCGGTGGCGGGCACCAGCAAGGCCTTCGACGGCGCGATTGTGACGTCGGCGGTCACGAACATCTCGGCCTTGAGCCGTCGTTTGTCGTTCAGGACCGAGGCACGCGCCTTGATGGTCCTGGCCTGGGGGTCGATATAGTCGGCGACATATTCGACCGTGGCGTCGAAGACTTCGCCGGGCAGGGCGGGCACGGAGATGCGGACTTGCTCACCGACCTCGATCTCCTTGCTCAGCACCTCTGGAATGTCGAGTGACACCCAGAGCCGGCGGGGGTCGGAGATCGTGAACAGGGGCTGGTCGCTGGCCTGATCGGGGCGCACTTCCTGTCCTACATTGATCCGGCGATCCACGATGGTGCCGCTGACGGGCGCGAGCAGCCGGAACTGCTGGTCGACGATGCGGCCGCTGCCATAGGCCTTCTCCCGTGCCGCCGTGCGCTGCCGCTCGGTGCGGGCCCGCTCCAGGTCGGCCTCGGCGCTCTGCAACTCCTTCAGGGGAATGACACCGGCACCGTGCAGTTCCCTTGCCCGGTTGGTGGCGCGCTCGGCAAGCGCCAGATCGGTTTCTGATTTGCGCGCATCGGCCTGGAACTGGCCGAATTCCGGGGAGGACAACAGTGCCAGTACATCGCCCTTGCGCACATGGGCACCGGGCATCACCCGCAGTTCGATCACCCGGCCGGCGACCGGCGATGTGACGCGCGAGGTCCGGGAGTCGTCCCAGGAGATACGCCCGTTGATGCGCACATAGCTGTCGCGCTCGCGACCCACGACGACGGTGCGCAGGGTACTCAATTGCGGGCTGTCCTTGGCGAAGGTGATGGTCTCATCCTCGATCCGGGCACCGGGCACTCCGGGCTTGACGACGTCGGGCGGCTTGCTGCAGCCGGCAACAAGAATCATCAGCAGCGCCAGGGGGCGCAGGAAAGAATGCATAGTGGTGAACATCACTGGGGCTCCACCCATGTACTGAGTCTGAGAAGACCCAGGGCCCGGGCCACATCGGCCTTGGCCGTTTCGGCTTCCAGACGGATGCTGTTGTATTGGCGACGGGCGTCGAACAGGTCGGTAAGCGTCCCGGCGCCCTTCATGAAGGCAAATTCGATCGCGTCAGTGGCCTGCCTGGCACTGGGCAGGGCTTGCCGCAGCAGTCGCTGGGCACGATCCCGGGCCGATGCCACCTGCAGGGCCGCCTGATCGATGTCGTTCTGGATCGCCAGGCTGATTCGCGCACGTTCGAGTTCGGCTTGCTCCAGTTCGGCCTGGGCCTTGGCGATATCGCCCCTGAAGTCATTGAACACGAAAAGGGGGATGGAGGCGCTCATCGCCAGGATCGTGCCCTCGGTGGCGGGTGAGCGCTCAGCCTGCACGCCCAGGGAAACATCGCGGGTGCGCAGGCTGCGCGCCAGATCGAGGTTCTTTTGCGCGGCCAGAATGCGGGCATCGGCGGCCTTCAGTTCGGAGCGCTGCTCTGCGGCGGCCTGCTTCTGCCGCGTCAGGTCCTTAAGCGCCGCATCGGCCAGTGCCTGGATGTCGGTGCTATCCGGCAGGGGATCGCGGGCACGCAGCGACGAGGTGTTGCTGTCCTGGTTGATGCGCTGGGACAGGTCGATGCTGGCGCGCAGGATCTGTGTCTGGCCCTGTTGCAATTCATTGGCTGCGCGTGCGGCCTCCACCTTCAGGCGCGAAAGGTCGACCGCCGCCACATCGCCTGCCAGAAGGCGACGGTTGACGGCATTGACCAGTCGCTCGTAGTCACGCAAGTTTTCCTGGAGCAACTGGGCCTGGCTTTGCGCGAGCGCAAGATCAAAATAGGCCTGTACCACCCCCTGGCGTTGCTCACGGATGGCCGAGGTGATTTCCTGGCGGGCTGCGCTCGCCTGGGCCCCAGCGGTTTCGGCACGCAGGGCCTGCTTGTTGCCGCGCTCGAACAGCTGTTCGATGCGCAGGATCCGGTCGGTCTCGCGCAGGCCGTATCGGCCCCCCAGGGTATTGCCCAACTGGCCGCTGAGCACCGGATTGGGACGCACATTGACGCGATCGACTTCTGCTGCCGCCGCGCTGGCGGCCTTGCTCAGGACGGCAACGGTCCTGTTGGTGGCCGCGCGTTGTTCGGCCTCAAAGAGGCTGATCGCCTGGGTACTCTCGGCCTGGGCTACTGAGGGGGGCATGGCTGTCTGGGGCTGCGCGGTGGCGGGCCGCAGGAGGGCGGTCGCCAGCGACAGACTGGCGAACAGAGGGAGCAGACGATGGAGAGGGCTTGCCATGTTGGATTCCGGGCGGATTATCGCAGAAGCCATCGCGCGGGCATCGTGGAAACTCCCTAGCCGGGCAGTCGCCTGATGAAGGGTGCTCTCACCCTCCGCAGGCCGGACTTTCTCAGCCTAGACCAGGCCCTCGAAGGCCAGGCATTGCACCGATTGGCCCACCTGGGCCGAGCCCTGTTCCGCAGCCATCACGATGATGGCGTTAGCCTCGGACATCGAGCGCAGCACGCCAGACCCCTGCTGACCGGTCAGGCTGACCTCGAGGGCACCGTCAGCGCCGCGCGAGACAATGGCCCGTTGGTACTCCACCCGCCCAGGTTTTTTCCGGATCGGGGTGAGCAGGCGGGCGGCAAACAGCGGCGCCTCGAGGGGCAGGGCGCCGGCCAGGCGCAGCAAGGCCTGCCGCGCGAAGAAGTAAAAAGTGATCATGACGGCCACCGGATTGCCCGGCAGGCCGAAATAAGGGGTGTCCAGCACCGTCCCGAAGGCCATCGGCCGGCCGGGTCGCATCGCGATGCGCCAGAAGTTCACTTCACCCAGGGCGCGCATCACGTCCTTGGTGTAGTCGGCCTCGCCGACCGATACACCGCCGGAAGAGATGATCGCGTCGGCGAGCGAGGCGGCCTTGCGCATCGACTGCTCGAGTTCGGCTGGCGAGTCGCGCACCACCCCCAGGTCGATGACCTCGAAGCCCAGCCGGGTGAGCATGCCGGTGAGGGTGTAGCGGTTGCTGTCGTAGATCTGCCCCGGGCCCAGCGGCTGGCCGGGTGCTTGCACTTCGTCGCCGGTTGAGAAGATGGCGACCCGCAGCCGCGGCCGGACAAGGGCATGGTCGATGCCCAGCGAGGCCAGCAGACCCAGATCGGCTGGGCGCAGGCTGCGGCCGGCGGCCACGGCCACCTGACCCTGGCGAAGGTCCTCGCCTCGCAGTCGGCGGTTCTCGCCCGGTCTTGCGGCATCGGGGGGCACCGTCACGCTATCGCCTTCGAGCCTGCAGACCTCCTGCACCACCACCGTGTCGCAGCCCTCGGGCATCACGGCGCCGGTGGTGATGCGCACGGCCTCATCGGGCCCCGGCACCAGGCTGCCCGGGCGTCCCGCCAGCACCGTACCGATGACCCGGAAGCGTTGCTGGCCGGCGGCCAGGGAAGCGCCCTTCAGGGCATAGCCATCCATGGCTGAATTGTCGTGGGCGGGCACGTCGATGGGCGACACCATGTCACAGGCGAGTACCCGGCCCAGTGCCTCATGCAGGGCGACCCGTACCTGTCCCTCAATCGGCCTCATGGCGGCCAGCACTTCGGCCTGGACCTGTGCCACGGAACGCTCGGTCTGGCCGGTCATGCGTCGTGGGCGGCCAATTCGGCCGGGGTATTGAAATTGAGAAAGGCCGCCGCATCGTCAAAGCGGGCCAGGACTGCATGTTCCCGGGCAAACCAGCGATCGATCTTGCGCTCCCCCGCTTCCAGATAGCGGGCCAGACTGGAGGCCAGGCTTGCCTTGACCAGCGCAAACACAGGATGGGTCTGGTCCTGGCAAATGACGCTGACGATCCCGGCCCCGTCCTGCAGGGCCTGATGCGCCATGCGGGCCGCCAGATCCAGGGGAAGGAAGGGGCTGTCGCAGGGGACGGTCAGGTACCAGTCCGCCCGGCCCAGATGGAGGGCGGCATCCAGGCCCGCCAGGGGGCCCGCGTAGCCGCCCAGGCGATCGGCGACCCGGTCTGCGCCGTAGCTGTCCAGGGCCGTACCTGCCTCATTGGCATTGATGATCAGGTCATCGACCTGGGGCCGCAAGCGATCGAGGACATGATCGATCATCGGGCGCCCCCTGAAGGGCACGAGGGCCTTGGGCAGTGTGGCGCCCATGCGCCGGCCCAGGCCGCCCGCCAGCACCACGCCACAGACGCGCCCCAGGCCAGGGTGTTTGAGGGGATCGGTCATGGACCTGGCTGGCGCAGCGGATGCTGGGCCAGTGCGGGTTCGGCGATGAAGCGCTGGCTGCCCGAGAAGATCAGGAAATGCCGCCCCTGGCAGCGCCCGATCAGGGTCATGCCCAGGCGTGTGGCCAGATCATGGCCCATGTGGGTCAGTCCCGAGCGCGATACCAGCACGGCGATGCCCATCTGGGCGCTCTTGATGACCATTTCGGACGTAAGGCGGCCGGTGGTGTAAAAAATGTGCAGGCGCTGCGGGTCGGGTCGGGGCTGGTGGAGCCACATCCAGCCGGCAATGGCATCGACCGCGTTGTGTCGACCCACATCCTCGACAAAGCGCAGCAACCGGGGGCGCTCGCCCTGTGCCGGATCGATGGCCAGGTCGAACAGTGCACAGCCGTGGACCGCGCCGGCGGTCCGGTAGATGCTGTCGTGATGGCGCATCTGCTCGAGCAGGTCGAGCAGGTCGGCCTGGCGCAGCTGACCCTTTTCGGGCAGGTGCAGGTTCGCCAGGTCGTCCATCAGGCCGCCGAAGACCGTCCCCTGGCCGCAGCCGGTGGTCACTGTGCGGTGCGCCAGCTGTTGCTCCAGGCTGGACGATTCGGCCTCCCAGAGGCTGAGTCCCCGCTGCGCGAGGCTGCGGCTGGTGATCGCCGCAGACGAGGTTTCCCAGTCGACCTGGATGCTGTCGATCAGCTCGGGCGAGGCCAGCAGCCGCTGGTTGCGCAGATAGCCCAGGCACAGGTATTCCGGATCGGCCCCAAGCGTCATCAGGGTGACCAGTTCGCGCTTGTCCAGATACAGCGTCAGGGCATGCTCGCCGGCGATGGCCGTGGCACGGTGCTGACCGTGCTCGTCGATGCTGTCGACCTCGAAGACGGCCGGACGGGCGCATTGGGAGAGCGTGACCAATCAGCCTCCGATGTAGGACATCTCGACCTTGCGCAGGGCCGCGGTCTCGGCGGTGCGGATCTCTGAGTAGCGATCGCTGCGCTCCCCCCAGATCAGGCCAAGGGCAGCCACGATCTGGGCATCGCTGTAGCCCCCGCGCAGCAGGCCCCTCAGGTCGTGACCTTGCTGGGCAAACAGGCAGGTGAACAGCTTGCCTTCGGTCGACAGGCGGGCCCTCGAGCAGGTGCCACAGAACGCCTGGGTCACCGAGGAGATCACACCGATCTCGCCGCTGCCGTCCTTGTAACGCCAGCGTTCGGCCACCTCGCCCTGGTAGTTGGGGTCAATCGGCTCGAGGGGATAGGCCTCGTTGATCCGCGCCACGATGGCGGCGCTGGGCATGACATCGTCCATGCGCCAGCCATTGGAGGCGCCGACATCCATGAATTCGATGAAACGGACGATGTGGCCGCTGCCCTTGAAGTGACGCGCCATGGGCACCACGTCCTGGTCATTGAGGCCCTTCTTGACGACCATGTTGATCTTCAGCGGGGTCAGGCCGGCATTGTGGGCAGCGTCGATGCCCTTGAGCACGTCCGCGACCGGGAAATCGACGTCATTCATGGCCCGAAAACGGCTGTCGTCCAGGCTGTCGAGACTGACCGTGATGCGTTTGAGCCCGGCCGCCTTGAGGGCCTGCACCTTGCGCGGCAGGACCGATCCGTTGGTCGTCAGGGTCAGGTCGAGGGGCTGCCCGTCCGGCGTGCGCAGGGCGGCCAGCATCTCGATCAGTTTTTCCAGATGCTTTCGCAGCAGCGGTTCACCACCGGTGAGACGTATCTTCTCGACACCACAGGCCGCGAACAGGCGCGCCACACGGGTGATTTCCTCGAAACTGAGCAGGGACGACTGCGGCAGGAAGGCATAGTCCTTGTCAAAGACCGACTTGGGCATGCAGTAGGTGCAGCGGAAATTGCAGCGGTCCGTCACCGAGATGCGCAGGTCGTGCAGGCGGCGTTGACGGGTGTCGCGCAGCAGTTGAGGCCAGTGTCCAGGCGCCGGAAGCTGGTCCGGAATGCGGGGCAGCGCGGCCTGATAGCGCAGATCGGCCACCGGAATCACCCGGCCCTGGCCCTGCATGCCGACATTGCTTTCACCCATGAACTCGTCCCGGATCAGAATCGCCCCATCGGGCACCCTTGCATCTCGCCCGCCACGGCCGTGACAGCCCTTGGAGCGCAACTGGCCAGCGCGATGCGCTGGCCAGCGGGATTGTAGAGGAAAGGGCCGACCCTGCCGCCCATTCCCTTGCATGCAAAGGGATGGGGGCAAGGCCCGCCGGACCTTACTTGGGCTGGGTCTCGACCTGTTGCAGCGGTTCGTCGGCGATCACCACCTTGGGCTTGCGCTGGCGGGCAGGACGCGGCTGCGGAATGATCGGCTCGGGCGAGCTGGTCACGGCACCGGCCCTGGTTTCCACCCACTGAAGGCCAGCGCTGTCCACGGCCTGCTTGACCACGGCTTCGCTAACGATCGAGGGCGCGGCGACTGGCGCAGCGCTTGCCGGGCTCGAGGCAACCGGTGCAGCCACCGGTGCAGCGACCGGGGTAGCGGTCGGGGTAACTGCAGGCGCGGCGGCTTCGGGTTCAGGCACGGGGGCCGGCGCTGGTGCCGGGGCCTGCACGGCGACCGGGGCCGGAGCCTCGGCCGGTGACGACATCGCGGCCACAGCATCGGCAGCCGGAGCGCTTTCACCGAGGTCGAGACGGGTCTGGGCGGCCGGGACATCGTTCGAGGCGCTGCCATTGGCCGATTCCGCCTGAGCTTCGCCACGATCCTCGCCCTCGGCACGGGCACCACGCTCGCCACGGCCGCGGCCACGGCGACGGCGGCCCCGACGGCCTTCCTCGCCCAGTTCACGGGCCTCGTCCGGACCGGCATCGTTGCCTTGGTCCTGGGACACGTTGCTTGCGTCGGTGCCAGGGGTCGGCTGGAGCGCTGATCCGTTCACACCAGTCTCTACCGGGGCAGCGGCAGCCACTGCATCGGCTGCGCCGGTGGCGAAACTGACGGCGCCGAGCACTTCGACCGGAGCCTGCGGATTGCCTGCCGCATCGCGGCGCTCGCCGTCCTGCCCACGGGGGGCGCGCGGCGGGCGGGCCTCGCGCGGCTCGCGCGGTTCGCGACCTTCACGCGGCTCGCGTGCCTCTCGGCCTTCCGGACGGCCTTCGCCACGACCTTCGCCACGACCTTCGCCACGACCTTCGCCACGGCCTTCGCCGCGACGTGACCGTTCGCCCCTGGGGGGACGCTCGGCGCGCGGGGTGGCGCTGGCGCCGGCTTCCCCTTCAACCCGCTCTGCCGGGGCAGGGCGCTCGCCGCGCTCGGGACGTTCGCCACGCTCGGGACGTTCGCCCCTCGGGGGACGATCGCCGCGCGGCGGACGGTCGCCGCGCTCGGCACGATCACCACGACCGCCGCGTTCTCCCCGCTCCGAGCGCTCGCCGCGGCCGTTGCGTTCGCCACGGCGTGCGCCGCCCTCGCGACCGGCTTCGGCAGCCGGCTTGGCGGCCTCGGAGGCCTTGGCCGGACTGGCTGCCGGGCTCGCCTGGGCCTCATTGGCCGGCTTGCTTCGGAACCAGCCCATGATCTTGCCAAGGAACCCGTCGTTTTCCTGCATCGGGCGCGCCGCCACGGGAGCAGGTGCTGCTGCCACCGGCGCGGGGGCTGCCACCGCTACCGGTTCGGGCACCGGTTTGGGCACGGCCATCGGCGCCGGCTGGTCCGGGGTGATGCCCTTGACGACCGCCTCCTGACGCGGCTTTGCCGGCTGCAGCTTGCGCTGCATGTAGGAATCGTCATCCTTGGGAGACTCGACCAGCGAGAAGCTGGAACGGAAGTCGTTCAGGCGCTCGTCGTCGTGGCGCAGACGCTCGACCTTGTAGTGCGGGGTCTCGAGGAATTTGTTGGGGATCAGTACCACCTCGACCTTGAGCTTGGCCTCGAGCTTGGCGATCTCGGCGCGCTTCTCGTTGAGCAGGTAGGTGGCGACATCGACCGGCACCTGCATGTAGACGGCGGCGGTGTTCTCCTTCATGGCCTCTTCCTGGATCACGCGCAGCGAGTGCAGCGAGGAAGATTCGACGTCGCGGATCACGCCGGTACCGTTGCAGCGCGGGCAGGTCATGTGCGAGCCCTCGTTCAGGGCCGGACGCAGGCGCTGGCGCGACAGTTCCATCAGGCCGAAGCGCGAGATCTTGCCGGCCTGGACGCGGGCGCGATCGACATGCAGGGCATCCTTGAGGCGCTGTTCGACTTCGCGCTGGTTCTTGGAGTTCTCCATGTCGATGAAGTCGATGACGATCAGGCCACCCAGGTCGCGCAGGCGCATCTGGCGGGCCGCTTCGTCGGCGGCCTCCAGGTTGGTGCGCAGGGCGGTTTCCTCGATGTCCGAGCCTTTGGTGGCGCGGGCCGAGTTCACGTCGATGGCCACCAGGGCCTCGGTGTGGTCGATCACGATGGCCCCGCCCGAGGGCAGGGGAACCACGCGCGAATGGGCGGTTTCGACCTGGTGCTCGATCTGGAAGCGCGAGTACAGGGGTACGTCATCCTTGTAGCGCTTGACCTTGTGCAGCGCATCCGGCATCACGTAGCCCATGAACTGTCGGGCCTGTTCATAGATGTCGTCGGTGTCGATCAGGATCTCGCCGATGTCGGCGGTGAAATAGTCACGGATGGCCCGGATCACCAGGCTCGATTCCTGGTAGATCAGGAAGGGCGCCGGCGCCGAGGAGGCCGATTCGATGGCTGACCACAGTTGCAGCAGGAAATTCAGGTCCCACTGCAGTTCTTCGGCGGCGCGGCCGATGCCGGCGGTGCGGGCGATCAGGCTGACCCCGTTCGGGTACTTCAGCTTGTCCATGGTCTCGCGCAATTCCTGGCGATCCTCGCCCTCGACGCGGCGCGAGACGCCACCGCCACGCGGGTTGTTCGGCATCAGGACCAGGTAGCGGCCGGCCAGGGAGATGAAGGTGGTCAGGGCCGCGCCCTTGTTGCCCCGCTCTTCCTTTTCGACCTGGACGAGCAACTCGGTACCCTCGGCGATGGCATCCTGGATGCGGGCACGCCCGACGTCGGTGCCGGGCTTGAAGTAGATCTTGGAGATTTCCTTGAAGGGCAGGAAGCCGTGCCGTTCCTCGCCGTAGTTGACGAAACAGGCCTCCAGGCTGGGTTCGACGCGGGTGACGACACCCTTGTAGATGTTGGACTTGCGGGACTCGCGTCCGGCGGTTTCGATATCGATGTCGATCAGGCGTTGGCCTTCGACGATGGCAACCCGCGTCTCTTCAGCGTGGGCTGCGTTCAAAAGCATGCGTTTCATGCGCTTTCTCCCGATGCCAAGGTGTCCGACCGGCATCTCGGTCGGCAAAGCGGGCAGAAAGGAACGAACGGGACGAGGTCAGGCAACGGTGCGGGCAGCGGGTCGACGACCCCGCTCCCGGGGATGCGTCAGGGCTGCGCGCCACCCGCGGGCCAAGCCGGCCGCCCACATGGCAATCGCCATGAGCGGGGCTGTTCGGGCGCGTGGATCGGGTGACTCACTGGGGGCAGGCTGAAGATCAAGGGGCGTTGCTGCACTTGGGCCGGAAAGGCGCTCCGCTGTGGTGGGGCGCCTGATTCGTTATATTCTGCTCGACTTCGCGATGAGGGGAGCGGCCATCAGCCGCTGCGACCTTCACCAACGAGGTATTCACTACTTAGGAAAACGCTGCCAGTCCGGTCCTGAACATCCCGACCTCGGCCGGGAACTGCGACAGGGCTGGCAGCCCATCAACAGCGGCGATCAGGTCCGGCGCTTGCCGGGACGGATCGGAACCCGTTGTTGTGCACGTAGTATATCAAGACCGATCACTGCAGGAGAAACTTTGCATTCGGATGACAAGCCGGCCGACCAGCGGCGCCACCGGGTGGCCGCAATGGTGTCGGGCGTGGCCGGGGAGAAACAGCGCCAGGAGCGGCGCGCGGATCCCCAGGTCGACGCTGACGAGGCCGGTCAGCGCCTGGACAACTTCCTGGCCCGCCACCTTGCCGACCTGCCCAAGAGCCACCTGTTCCGGATCATCCGCTCCGGCGAGGTCAGGGTCAACGGCGCCCGCGCCCGGCCGGAGCATCGCCTGGCCGGCGGGGACCGCCTGCGCCTGCCGCCGTCCGCACTCGCGAAATGGGCCGTCCCGGCGCAAGCCGGGGCCTCTGGCGCCGGCGCCGAATCCGAGCCTGGCACCGCCGGCCGCAGCCCCCTGATCCGGGGGCAGGCCCGGCAGATGACCCGCCAGCTCGCGGTCATCCACGAGGATGAGGCCGTGCTGGTGGTCGACAAGCCTTATGGCATGGCGGTGCACGGTGGCAGCGGTGTCAACCTGGGCGTGATCGAGGCGATGCGTATGGCCCGGCCAGAGCTGCGCTTTCTCGAGTTGGCGCACCGGCTGGATCGGGAGACCTCGGGTCTGCTGGTGCTGGCCAAGAAGCGCACCGCCCTGGTGGCGCTGCAGGCGCAGTTTCGCGAGCGGCAGACCCGCAAGCAGTATCAGGCCCTGGTCTGGGGGCGGCTGCCGCGCCGTGACAAGACCATCCGGCTGGCGCTCAGCCGTGACGAGGAAACGGCCAGCGGCGACCGCCGCGTGCGCATCGATCCGGCTGGCCAGGTGGCGATCAGCATTGTCAAGGGGCTGGCCCACGCACCAGGCCCCCTGGCCGATGCACCGCTCAGCCGGGCGGGCGTGGTCATTGAAACCGGCCGCACCCATCAGATCCGGGTCCATCTGGCGGCTATCGGTCATCCCATCCTGGGAGATCCGAAGTACGGCGACTTCAGTCGCAACCGCCAGTTGCAGTCGGCAGGTCATCGCCGCATGTACCTGCATGCCTGGCGCCTGTCCTTCCGGCATCCGGTAAGCGCGGCGATGATGACCCTGGAGGCCCCCTTGCCGCCCGAATTCCTGGAACTGGTCCCTGATCAGGCGCGGGCCGGTGATGACCGGCAAGCGGGCAGCGATGGCGTCGAAGCCAGGCAGGCGGCGGCCGCTTCGCCGGCCCCGGTCCCGTCACCGGCTCCCGCCGCGCCCCGTGCATCAGCCCTTGTCCCGGGCGACAGTCCATGAGCCCTATGACCCCCATCCGCGTGATTGTCTTTGACTGGGATGGCACCCTCATGGACTCCACCGGCCCGATCGTCGATGCCTTGTCCCGCGCGGTGCAGGACCTCGGCCGGGAGCCTCCCTCGCGAAAGGCGGCTGCGGCGCTGATCGGCCTGGTGCCCGTGCAGATGGCGCGCCGTCTCCTGCCTGATCTGGATGAGGCCGGTGTGCAGCGCTTCATGGACCGATACCGCCACCACTATCTTTCACTGGACACCCGCCCCAGGCCCTATGCCGGGATCGAGGCCTTGCTCGATGACCTTGCCCTGGCGCCCGTCTGGCTGGCGATTGCCACCGGCATGTCCCGGGTCGGGTTGCTGCGTGCGCTCGAGACCCTGGGCTGGCAAGGGGGCGCGCGCCGCCGTTTCGCGAGCCTGCGTTGCGGGGATGATGGCGCCCCCAAACCCCACCCCTGGATGCTGCAGGACCTGGGAGAGGAACTCGGCCTGCGGGCCGACGAGATGCTGATGGTCGGTGACACGGTGCATGACCTGGGCATGGCACGGGCCGCGGGTGTGGCCGCGATTGCCATCGGCCATGGGGCCCAGCCGCAGGAGCAGCTCGAGGCTTTTGTCGCGAGCGCTGCCGACGGTGATCCGCCGGTGCAGGTAGTGTCCGACGTCAACGCGCTGCGCGCAGCCTTGTTTGAGCGCATCGGCCCATTCTGAGCGCGTCAACATGTATACGTCTGCCACCCCTGGAGTCGAGCCTTGAGTGCTGCCGATGAACACGCCTGGATTGCGATCGGATCGTCCGAAGCCTTGAGCGAGGGAGGCGATGGCCTTCGCTTCGAGTTGCCCATGCCAGGCCGTGGCATGATGCAGGCCTTCTGCGTGCGCCATGAGGGCGTGCTGCGGGCCTACCTCAATCAATGTGCCCATGTGCCGGTCGAGCTGGACTGGCAGCCTGGGCGGTTTTTTGATACCACTGGCCTGTACCTGATCTGCGCTACCCACGGGGCGGTCTATCTGCCCGATAACGGCCTGTGCGTGGGCGGTCCCTGCAAGGGCCGTTCACTGGTCCCGGTCGCGATCAGGGAGGAAGCCGGCCAGTTGTGGGCGCGTCCCCTTGACAGGGGCAGCAGCGCCTGAATCCGATATTGCTCCACATTGCCTGACATGACGAGGGTTTTCCCATGAATGAACTGCCTCCCGATCCTTCCCCCCAGTTTGAGCGCCAGGTGATCCGTGACCTGAGCCTGGGCATGCTCCAGGAAAAGCGCCGTGCCCGGCGCTGGGGCATCTTCTTCAAGCTCTGGACGCTCGGACTGTTCACATGGGGCCTGCTCAGCTTTACCGGTGTGCTGGACAAGGCGGGCGATGCGGCGCAGGCCGGCACCAGGCACACGGCACTGGTCGAATTGGCTGGCGTCATCGATGCCGACGGGCAGGCATCAGCCGAGGCAATCAATGGCGCCTTGCAGGCCGCCTTCAAGGACAGCGCCACGAGCGCGGTCATCCTGCGCATCAACAGCCCGGGCGGCAGTCCGGTGCAGGCGGGCATGATTTACGACGAGATCCTGCGCCTGCGCAAAGCTCATCCGGCCATCCCCATTTATGCGGTGATCGAGGAAATCTGTGCTTCCGGGGGCTATTACGTGGCAGCGGCCACCGACCGCATCTATGTCGACAAGGCCAGTCTGGTCGGCTCCATCGGGGTCCTGATGGATGGCTTCGGCTTCACCGGCCTGATGGACAAGCTGGGCGTCGAGCGCCGGCTGCTCACGGCCGGCGAGAACAAGGGCTTTCTCGATCCTTTCTCGCCCCAGAACGAAAATCAGCGCAAGTTTGTGCAGGGCATGCTCGAGGAGATCCACCAGCAGTTCATCACCGCGGTGCGTCAGGGCCGGGGCAAGCGCCTGAAGGAAACGCCCGAAATGTTTTCCGGACTGATCTGGAGTGGCAGCCGCAGCATCGAGCTGGGCCTGGCCGATGCCCCGGGCACCCTGGAGTCGGTCGCGCGCGAGGTGGTCAAGGTCGAGCACATCGTCGACTTCAGCACCAAGGAAAATCTGATCGACCGTTTTGCCCGCAAGATCGGCACCACGGCGGCCCAGACCCTCTCGCGCCCCTGGCGGATGGGCAGCGTACTGCGCTGAGCGGTCGCGGATTGCGCGGGGCCGGGCAGGCCGATCCCGCTTGGGGTGCCTTGATTCAAGCCAGCAGGCTGAAGACCGCCAGCCGCTCCTTCAGGGCATCGCCGGCCGGCAGGCGATCCTTCCAGTCGGCCACCCTGTGCGTCCGGACCTCCTCGGCCGGCGTTCCCAGATCCAGGGCCAGGCTGAGCAGGGTTTGCGGCCGCAGGGTGCGCAGGGCTGCCTGCAGCACGGCCTCATTGCGGTAAGGCGTCTCGATCCACAACTCGGTCTGCCGGCCCTGTGCGGATGATTTCTCAAGCGCCTGGAGCGCCGACTCGCGCGCCGGCGAGCGGTGCGGCAGATAGCCATTGAAGCGGAAACACTGTCCGCCCAAGCCCCCCGCGATCAGCGCCAGCAGGATGGCGCTGGGGCCGACCAGTGGGCGCACCGCATAGCCGCGGGCATGGGCCTGGCGGGCCAGCAGGGCCCCCGGGTCGGCAATGCCCGGACAGCCGGATTCGCTCAGCATGCCCAAATCCTGCCCGGCCGCCAGCGGGGCCAGAAGGCGCGCCCAGTCCTGTTGCTCGTGATGCTTGTCCAGTTCCTGGATCTGGATCTCCTGAATCGGGCAGGGCGCCACCAGGGGTTTGAGAAAGGCCCGTGCGGTGCGGGCGTTCTCGACCACGAAATGGCGCAGCCCCGCGATGACTTGCAGGGTTTGCGGCGGCAGCAGGCTTCGCGAGGCCTGCTCATCCGGCTGCCCCGGGGGCAGCAGGCTGGTGGGCACCATCCACAGTACAGGCCCGGCCGTGCTCATGGTGTCGCCCTCTCGAAGGGACAGTCGGGGCTGAGCAGATCGATGCCAGCCGAGCTGAACAACTCACACAACAGGATCATGGGCAGGCCGACCAGGGCGCTGGGGTCCTGGTTCGATACCTTGGCCAGCAGGGCCACGCCGAGCGATTCGCTGCGTACCGAGCCAGCGCAGTCGAGCGGCTTTTCGATATCGATGTAATGCCGGATCTGGCTGTCGTTCAGGACCCTGAACTGTACCTGCACCTGATCCAGCAGGGTGCGCTCAAAGCCGCTGGCCGCATGCTGGAGGCTGACTGAGGTGTACACCTGCAGGGTGCGGCCCGAGGCCTGGCGCAATTGCTCCAGGGCCCGCTCCACACTTAGGGGCTTGCCGATCGGAGTTCTGCCATCGAGGGTGGCCACCTGGTCGGACCCGATGACCCAGGCGCCCGGATGACGGGCGGCGATGGCGGCAGCTTTCTCGCGGCCAAGGCGCAGCGCCAAGGCCTGCGGCGTTTCGTCGGCCTGCGGCGATTCGTCGATGTCGGGACTGGCGGTGCGGAATTTCAGGCCGAGCCGTTGCAAAAGCTCGGCGCGGTAGCGCGAACTGGAACCCAGGATGAGTTCTGTGGCGGCCGTTGGCCGCGAGTCGAAAGTATTCATGATGATCATTGTAGGCAGGATGCCCGCCAGAGAAACCTTGTCGCCAACCCAGCCACCGGAAAAAGCGTAGCATCCGCACTTCACCTGCCCCCCTTGCGAGGTCGCAGGGGAGATGGTTTCAGTATCAGGGAGGGCGATTGTGGGCGGAACAGCGAGAAGCCAGATGTGGGTCGACGTCTATGAGGCCGCCCGTACCGGCCGCAGTCTTCAGGGCTCCCTCCAGATGATCGAGTGTCCCCGTGTACTCGCCCTGCGCGAGGTGCCTACCCCGGTGCAGGCTGAATTGCTGGGCGAGGATGCCCGCATGAGCGGCATCGACTGGGCCGCGCGCTTTTACCAGGTGCAGGCCACCGGGCAGGCCTCCCAAAGCTGGATGGCCCTTCGGTTTTCCACCCGCCTGCTGCAAAAATGCGTGCGCTGCCTGGAGCCTGTCGTGGTCGAAATCGCCCAGGAGCGCTCGTTCGTGTTCGTCGGCAGCGAAGAGCGGGCGGCCGAACTGGACGAGGACCTTGAAGACGCCGATGTGCTGGTCGGATCGCGGCGCTTTGATCTGGCCGAACTCATCGAAGACGAACTGATCCTGGCGCTGCCGGCCTTGCCCCAGCACGAAAGCTGCGACCTGCCGGCCCAGGCCCGACAGCGCCGGATCATCGAGGAAGCGCGCGACAAGCGCCCCTTTGACCTGCTCAAGGCTGTCGACTGGGGCAAGAGCGGTGGCAAGCACTGAATCCCCCGCGCCGCCAGCAGTACCCGGGCTCGCCTGAAATTCCCAGGATTGCCAGGAACTTGGCGTTCAATGCTATAATCCGAAGTTAACTTTGGATTTCCAGGAGCCATCATGGCCGTTCAACAGAACAAAAAATCGCCGTCCAAGCGCGGCATGCACCGTTCCCACGATTTCATCACCGCGCCGAACGTGGCGATCGAGCCGACCACGGGCGAGGTGCACATGCGCCACCACGTCAGCCCCAGCGGCATGTATCGCGGCAAGAAAGTCGCCAAGACCAAAGAGCAGGACTGATCCTCAGGTCGCTGCGGCCGGGCCAGGCTGGCGCGGCCATGGGCGCCCTCCTGCTGGCATCACGCCCGGGCGGGCCCGCTTGAAAATGCAGCCCTGATTCATTCGCTTCCTTCCAGGACGGCCGCTTGCTGCGCATCGCTGTCGATGGCATGGGCGGAGACCACGGTCTCCAGACCACCTTGCCTGCCTGTCTGCAGTTTCTGCAGGACCATCCGGCCACCCGGGTGCTGCTGGTCGGACGTCAGCAAGACATCGATATCGCCCTCGACGCGCAGAACCTGCGACAGCGTGCCCTCGCCCTGGGCGAGCGACTCGAGATCGTCCATGCCAGCGAGCGGGTCGAAATGGATGACGCCCCTGCGGTGGCGATGCGCAACAAGCGCGATTCCTCGATGCGCGTGGCGCTGAACCTGATCAAGGAAGGTCGGGCCGATGCCTGCGTCAGTGCCGGCAACACCGGTGCCCTGATGGCGATCTCGCGCTTCGTCCTCAAGACGCTGGACGGCATCGATCGTCCGGCGATTGCCTCGCAGTTGCCGAACCAGAAGGGCGGTTCGACCATCGTGCTCGATCTGGGCGCCAACGTCGATTGCGGCCCGGAACACTTGTTGCAGTTTGCCCAGATGGGCTCGGCGCTGGCCACCTGCCTCAATGGTCAGGAACAACCCAGCGTGGGCCTGCTCAACATTGGCGAGGAGCTGATCAAGGGCAATGACACGGTCAAGCGGGCCGCCGAGCTGCTGCGCGCTTCGGGGCTCAATTTCTTCGGTAACGTGGAAGGCAACGACATCTACAAGGGCACTACCGATGTGGTGGTCTGCGATGGTTTCGTCGGCAATGTCCTCCTGAAGACCTCCGAAGGGCTGGCGCAGATGCTGGGCCAGTTCATCAAGGAGGCCTTCAGCCGCACCCTGTTGACCCGCTTGCTGGCGCTGCTCGCCTACCCGGTCCTGAGCAGCTTCAAGGCCCGGGTCGATCATCGTCGCTACAATGGGGCCAGCTTGATTGGCTTGCGGGGGGTCGTCGTCAAGAGCCACGGCTCTGCCGATGCCCTGGCCTTCGGTTTTGCCCTCAAGCGCGCCAGTGATGCTGCGGGGCATCAACTGGTCGAACGTATCGCGGCCCAGGTGGCGCGCACCGCGGTTGCCACGGAGGCGGTGTCTGCCCCGGCGCTCCAGGGCGATGCCTCTTCCCAGAATCCATCCGTCACGGCATGAAATATTCCAAGATCATCGCATCCGGTTCGGCCCTTCCAGGCCTGGCCGTCAGCAATGCAGCCCTCAGCGAGCGTCTGGCGGCGCAGGGCGTCGAAACATCTGACCAATGGATCGTCGAGCGCACGGGCATCCGCCAGCGCTTCCTGGCCAGCGACAGCGACACCAGCAGCAGCCTGGGCGCACGTGCGGCTCGGGCGGCCCTGGAGATGGCGGGTGTGCCTGCCGATTCGGTCGACTTGATCGTGGTGGCCACCTCCACCCCGGACCATATTTTCCCCAGTACCGCCTGCTATGTGCAGCGTGACCTGGGCATCCACGGTGGCGCCGCCTTCGACGTGCAGGCCGTCTGTGCCGGCTTCGTGTATGGCCTGGCCACTGCCGATGCCCTGATCCGTACGGGCGCCGCCAGGCGCGCCCTGGTGATCGGGGCCGAGGTGTTCTCACGCATTCTCGACTGGACCGACCGCGGCACCTGCGTGCTGTTTGGCGACGGGGCAGGGGCCCTGCTGCTCGAGGCCAGCGATGCTCCCGGCATCCATGCCTGCCGCCTTCATGCCGACTCGCGCCACGAACCGGCCCTGCGAACCGCAGGCGGCGTGCGCAACGGGCAGGTCTATGGTCATCCCTTCCTGACCATGGACGGCCAGGCGGTATTCAAGATTGCCGTCACGGTGCTCGACCAGGTCGGCCGTGAGGTCTGCGAGGCCTCTGGTGTGCCGCTCGATTCGGTCGACTGGCTGATTCCGCACCAGGCCAACGTGCGCATCCTGCAAGCCGTGACCAAACGGCTCGGACTGGCGCCCGAAAAGGCCATCGTCACGGTGGACCAGCATGCCAACACTTCGGCCGCCTCGGTGCCGCTCGCCTTTGACCACGCCCTTCGTTCGGGCATGCTCAAGCCGGGCCACCGTGTGCTGATGGAAGGGGTCGGCGGCGGGTTTACCTGGGGCGCCGCGCTGGCGACCCTCTGAACGAGACAGCGGCCGGATACGCCTGAACCGTCTTGGCAGCGTATCAGCCTGAATTTGCGCAACCAACCCTCTTGCATCGACACCGCACATGAAGATCGCATTCGTCTTTCCGGGCCAGGGCGCCCAAACCGTCGGCATGCTCAATGGCTGGGCCCAGGTGCCTGCCGTCACCAGTTTGATTGCGCGGGCCGATGCGGCCCTGTCGGCCAGCCCGGGATACAGCGGCGTCGCCCTGAGCGAATTGATCGCCCAGGGACCGGCGGAAAGTCTGGGACTGACCGTCAATACCCAGCCGGCCATGCTGCTGGCAGCCGTGGCTGCCCTTCAGGCCTGGAAGGATGGCGGCGGGCCCGGGGCCGAGATGGTCGCCGGGCACAGCCTGGGCGAGTACAGCGCCCTCGTGGCGGCGGGCAGCCTCAGCCTCGAGCAGGCGCTTCCCCTGGTCCGGCTGCGCGCCCAGGCGATGCAGGAGGCCGTACCGGTCGGGACGGGTGGCATGGCAGCCATCCTCGGTCTGTCTGACGAAGCTGTCCTGAAAGCCTGCCAGGACGGTGCCCAGGGCCAGGTGGTCGAGCCGGCCAATTTCAATGCCCCGGCCCAGGTGGTGATTGCCGGGCACAGCGAAGCCGTGGCACGCGCCTGTGAGGCTGCCAAGGCAGAGGGCGCCAAGCGGGCCCTGCCGCTCGCCGTATCCGCGCCTTTCCATTCCAGCCTGCTCAAGCCGGCCGGCGAACGCCTCAAGCAGGCGCTCGAGTCGGTGGCACTGTCCGCTCCGGCCATGACCCTGGTCAACAACGTCGATGTCGGCACCCCTTCCGATCCTGCCGCCATCAAGGACGCCCTGGTACGCCAGGCCTACAGCCCGGTACGCTGGGTCGAGGTGGTCCAGAAGATGAAGGCGGCCGGCATCGATACCGTGATCGAATTCGGTCCCGGCAAGGTGCTGACGGGCCTGGTCAGCCGGATCGAAAAAGACATCAAGACCTGGCCGGTGTTCGATCCGGCCAGCCTGGCAGCCGCCCTGGCGGCCGTGCGCGGCTGAGTCCGCCAGCCCCTCGTCCTGACCTGCATTCCCTATCGGAGCCCCACCCATGAGCACTTCCCCCCTGGCCGGCCAGATCGCGCTGGTCACCGGCGCCAGTCGTGGCATTGGCCAGGCGATCGCGCACAGCCTGGCACGGCAGGGTGCCCGTGTGATCGGTACCGCCACCTCCGAGGAGGGGGCCGCCCGCATCAGTGCGGCCTTCCAGGAAGCGGGGCTGACAGGGCGAGGCGCATGCCTGAATGTCACCGATGCGGCGGCCTGCGAAGCGCTGGTCGATGCCATCGGCAAGGCGGAAGGGCCAGTGGGCATCCTGGTCAACAATGCCGGCATCACCCGCGACAACCTGGCCATGCGCATGAAGGACGAGGAATGGGGCGCGGTCATCGACACCAACCTGAGCGCGGTGTTCCGGATGAGCAAGCTGGTCATGCGCGGCATGATGAAGGCGCGCTGGGGCCGCATCATCAACATCACCTCGGTGGTCGGATCGATGGGCAATGCCGGGCAGGCCAACTATGCGGCCGCCAAGGCCGGGGTGGCTGGCATGACGCGCGCCCTGGCCCGTGAACTGGGCAGCCGCAATATCACGGTCAACTGCATTGCCCCGGGTTTCATCGACACCGACATGACGCGGGCGCTGAATCCGGAACAGATCGCCGGCCTGACCCAGCAGATCCCGCTAGGCCGTCTGGGTCAGCCGCAGGACATCGCCGAAACGGCCAGCTTCCTGGCTTCCCCGGCGGCAGGCTATATTACCGGCGTGACCCTGCATGTAAACGGCGGCATGCACATGGAATGAGTACGGGGCAGGGGCGCACGCCCGGGAGCGCAGCCCTGCCTTCGGTGTTTTCTGGCGCGACTGATACAATCGCGCCGCATTTGGCGACGGTGGACCCTTTCCAGCCCCATCGCGCCGATCCTGAACCTATAGGAGTGATTGGAATGGACAACATTGAACAGCGCGTCAAGAAGATCGTCGCGGAGCAACTCGGCGTCAACGAGGCCGATGTCAAGATCGAATCGTCGTTCGTCGACGATCTGGGCGCTGATTCGCTCGACACCGTCGAACTGGTGATGGCGCTCGAAGAAGAATTCGAGACTGAGATCCCTGACGAGGAAGCCGAGAAGATCACCACGGTCCAGCAGGCGATCGACTTCATCAACAAGCACAAGAAAGCCTAATTCACCAGGACTTCACGGCAAGCTTATGGGCAAGAAACGCGTAGTGGTCACGGGTCTGGGGGCGGTCTCGCCCCTCGGGCTGGATGTCGAAAGCACCTGGCAGGCCGCGCTTGCCGGCCAGTCCGGCATTGGCCGGATCACCAAATTCGACCCCAGCGCCTTTCCCACCCAGATTGCCGGTGAGGTCAAGGGCTTCAATGTGGAAGCCTACATGTCGGCCAAGGAAGCCCGGCACTTCGATACCTTCATCCACT
The DNA here is from genome assembly GCA_029977705.1 of Burkholderiales bacterium. Taxonomy (GTDB): domain Bacteria; phylum Pseudomonadota; class Gammaproteobacteria; order Burkholderiales; family Burkholderiaceae_E; genus JAPOKJ01. The sequence continues at coordinate 25,280 of JAPOKJ010000044.1, forward strand.
TCGGCATTGCCGCAGGGGTGCAGGCGGTCAGGGACGCCGGCCTCGAGATCACTGATGCCAACCGCGAACGCGTGGGCATCATGATCGGCTCGGGCATTGGGGGCTTGCCGTACATCGAAGAAACCCACATCGATTACACCGCCAGGGGCCCGCGGCGTATTTCGCCCTTCTTCATCCCCGGTTCGATCATCAACATGACCTCCGGTCAGTTGTCGATCATGCTGGGCGCCCAGGGTCCGAACCTGGCGGCCGTCACCGCCTGCACGACTGGCCTGCACAGCATCGGCCTGGCGGCTCGCCTGATCCAGTATGGCGACGCTGACGTGATGGTGGCCGGCGGATCTGAAGCGACGATCTCGCCCCTGGGGCTGGGCGGCTTCTGCTCAGCCCGCGCCATGTCCACCCGCAACGATGATCCCACCAAGGCCAGCCGGCCCTGGGACAAGGATCGCGACGGCTTCGTGCTGGGCGAGGGCGCTGGTGTGCTGCTGCTCGAGGAATACGAGCATGCCAAGGCGCGCGGTGCCCGGATCTACGCCGAACTGAGCGGGTTCGGCATGAGTGCCGATGCCCACCACATCACGGCACCGAACATGGAAGGCCCGATGCGCTGCATGAAGTCGGCGCTGCGTGATGCGGCCATGCCGATCGAACGCATCGGCTACCTCAATGCCCACGGCACCTCGACCCCCTTGGGCGATGTCAACGAAACCCAGGCGGTCAAGGCGGCCCTGGGCGAGCATGCACGCAAGATCGTCATGAATTCCACCAAATCCATGACCGGGCATCTGCTCGGCGGTGCAGGCGGGCTGGAAACCGTCTTTACCGTGCTGGCGCTGCATCACCAGAAATCGCCGCCGACCATCAACCTGGAAAACCAGGACCCCGAATGCGACCTGGACTACTGCGCCAATGTCGCCCGTGACCTGAAGCTGGATGCCGTGATGAAGAACTCCTTCGGCTTCGGCGGCACCAACGGTACCCTGGTGTTCAACCGCATCTGACAGCCTGCGGGCGCCGGCCGATGACGTCTGCGCCTACCGCTGCTGCCTTTCCTCTGGATGCCCTGCGCCCCTCAGGGCGCCGCGCGCCGCATCTGGCGGCATCCTTTGGCGGTGCCTGCCTGGGATGGTTGGGCTGGCATGGCCTGCAGCGTGTTGCAGGTTTGCAGGGCCTTGAAAACTGGACGATCACCCCCCAGATCCTGGACGCGATGGGCAAGTTCGACCGGGTCTTCGCCGACCTGTGGAGTCCGCTTGCAGGAGATGCGCCGGGTCTGCTGATGCTGCTGGCCGGAGCCATTGTTGGCCGCCTGCTGCCGGTGCGGGCAAAGGGTTCAGGCGCCGCGCGCCCCCAAGCGGACGAGGTTTTGCTGGGTTGGGTGCGCGCCGGTGACGGCATCACGCTGCAGTTTGCAAGCGGTTCCTGGTTGTTAGTCCGGGCCGAGGTAAACGACCGAGAGTGGCGGCACGTTCAACGCCTGTTGGTGTGGTGTCGGCGCATGGCAAGGCCCGCGCCCTCCGTGTGATCCATTCGACCGATTTTCCCCAAGGACTTTCATGATGCGACGTGTTTTTGCCTCCGGCCTGCTGGCCCCGATCGCTTCCCTTTCGCTGGCGTTGGCGCCTGTCGCCTTGGGCACGCCCCTGCTGCTGCAAGCCGGCAGCGCGCAGGCGCAGGTCAGGAACCTGCCCGACTTCGCCGACCTCGTTGAAAAGGTCGGCCCTGCCGTGGTGAATATCCGCACGGCCCAAAAGGTCAAGGCCGAGGCGCGTCCGCCGCAAGGTCGCAACGTGCCGCGCCCTCCCGAGGGCATGGACGAGAACGACCCGTTCTACGAATTCTTCCGCCGCTTCTTCCCGCCCGGCCAGGGCCCGCAGGCCCCTCGCAATGCGCCCGGCGAGGAGGTGCCCCGGGGCGTGGGGTCCGGTTTCATCATTTCGGCCGATGGCTATCTGCTGACCAATCACCATGTGGTGGAAGGGGCCGACGAGATCTACGTGACCCTGACCGACAAGCGCGAATTCAAGGGGCGCCTGATCGGCTCTGACAAGCGCACCGACGTGGCCTTGGTCAAGATCGAGGCCAGCGGTTTGCCGCGCCTGCAGGTGGGTGATTCGAATCGCCTGCGCGTCGGTGAATGGGTGCTGGCCATCGGCTCGCCCTTCGGCCTCGAGAACACCGTGACGGCCGGCATCGTCTCGGCCAAGGGGCGCGATACCGGCGACTTCCTGCCCTTCATCCAGACCGATGTGGCGGTCAACCCGGGCAACTCGGGCGGGCCCCTGATCAACATGGCAGGGGAGGTCGTGGGCATCAACTCCCAGATCTACAGCCGCAGCGGTGGCTTCATGGGCATTTCCTTTGCGATTCCGATCGATGAGGCGACCCGCGTCGCCGAGCAGTTGCGCAGCAGCGGTCGTGTGGTGCGTGGCCGCATCGGGGTTGGCATCGCCGACGTCACCAAGGAAGTGGCCGAGCCGCTGGGCCTTTCCAAGGCGGCTGGCGCCCTGGTGCGCAATGTCGAGGCGGGCGGCCCCGCCGACAAGGCAGGCCTGGAGGCGGGCGACATCATCCTTCGCTTCGATGGCCGCAACGTCGAGAAGTCCTCAGAGCTGCCGCGCATCGTTGGCGCCACCAAGCCGGGTTCGCGCGTCAACCTTACGGTGTGGCGCAAGGGCGCCAACAAGGATCTGACGGTCACTGTGGCCGAACTCGAGCCTGACAAGGTCGCCGCTGCCGGTACGCCGCGTACCCCGGCTCCGGCCACACCGCCAGTCGCAACGGCCGCCAATGCGCTGGGCCTGTCGGTCACCGACCTGCCCGAGGAGCGCCGCAACCAGCTCAAGGTCAAGGGGGGCGTGCTGGTCGAGGGCTCGGATGGTCCGGGCGCCCGTGCCGGCATCCGGCCAGGCGACGTCCTGCTGGCCCTTAACAATCAGGACATCACCGGCGCCAAGCAGTTTGCCGACATGGCGGCCAAGCTGGACAAGAGCCGCTCGGCGGCCTTGCTGGTGCGTCGCGGTGACGGTGCCCAGTATGTGCCGATCAAGCCGGTGGCCATGAAGTAGAATGGCGGGTTTGGCACACCCTGCCTGACCTGCTCATCCGTCCCCTCAGAGGCGGCAGCAGCCTCGACTGCGGATAGGGGTGCCGCGCTTTCCTGCCCTCGATGCAACGCACCCGAAACTTCTCCATCATTGCCCATATCGACCATGGCAAGTCGACCCTTGCGGATCGGCTGATCCAGCGCTGTGGCGGCCTGTCCGATCGCGAGATGGAGGCCCAGGTGCTCGACTCCATGGACCTGGAGAAAGAGCGCGGCATCACCATCAAGGCCCAGACGGCGGCCCTCACGTACAAGGCGGCCGACGGCGAGACCTACCACCTGAACCTGATCGACACCCCCGGGCATGTCGATTTTTCCTATGAGGTCAGTCGCTCGCTGTCGGCATGCGAGGGGGCCTTGCTGGTGGTCGATGCCACCCAGGGGGTGGAAGCACAGACGGTGGCCAACTGCTACACCGCGATCGATCTGGGTGTCGAGGTGCTGCCGGTCCTGAACAAGATGGACCTGCCCTCGGCCAATCCAGACGCCGCGGCCGAAGAAATCGAGGACGTCATCGGCATCGATGCCACCGGTGCGGTGCGCGCCAGCGCCAAGACCGGCATGGGCATCGACGAGATCCTCGAGCTGGTGGTGGCCAAGGTGCCTCCGCCCCGCGGCAGCAAGGATGACCCGCTGCAGGCCTTGATCATCGACTCGTGGTTCGACAACTATGTCGGCGTGGTGATGCTGGTACGAGTGGTCAATGGGGCGATCAAGCCCAAGGACAAGTTGCTGCTGATGGCCACGGGCGCCACCTACCTGTGCGAACAGGTGGGGGTGTTCACGCCCAAGAGCGAGGCGCGCCCGATGCTCGAGGCCGGCGATGTCGGCTTCGTGATTGCCGGCATCAAGGAACTCAAGGGCGCCAAGGTGGGTGACACCATCACCCTGGTCGGTCGTCCCGCCAAGGAGCCCCTGGCGGGCTTTCGCGAGATCAAGCCCTCGGTCTTTGCCGGCCTGTACCCGGTCGAGGCCAACCAGTACGAGGCGATGCGCGATGCGCTGGAAAAACTCCAGCTCAATGATGCCTCGCTGCAATTCGAACCCGAGGTCTCGCAGGCGCTCGGTTTCGGCTTCCGGTGCGGTTTTCTCGGTCTGCTGCACATGGACATCGTCCAGGAGCGGCTCGAGCGCGAATTCGACATGGACCTCATCACCACGGCACCCACCGTGGTCTACGAGGTGCTGATGCGCGATGGCCAGGTGCTCAAGGTCGAGAACCCCTCCAAGATGCCGGATCCGGCCAAGATCGAGGAGATCCGGGAGCCGATCGTCAGCGTGACGGTGTTCGTGCCCCAGGAATACGTGGGTGCGGTGATCACCCTGTGTACCGGCAAGCGCGGCGTGCAGACCAATCTGGCCTATCACGGTCGCCAGGTCCACCTGACCTACGACCTGCCCATGAACGAGATCGTGTTGGACTTCTTCGACAAGCTCAAATCGACCTCGCGCGGCTATGCCTCGATGGACTACGAATTCCGCGAGTATCGGGCCTCCGATGTCGTCAAGATGGACATCCTGGTCAATGGCGACCGGGTGGACGCCCTGAGCCTGATCGTCCACCGCAGCATTGCGCTGCGCCGCGGGCGCGAAGTGGCCGCCAAGATGCGTGAACTGATCCCGCGCCAGATGTATGACGTGGCGATCCAGGCAGCGATCGGGTCGAACATCATCGCCCGCGAGAACATCAAGGCGCTGCGCAAGAATGTGCTGGCCAAGTGCTACGGCGGCGACATCACCCGCAAGAAAAAGCTGCTCGAAAAGCAGAAGGCCGGCAAGAAGCGCATGAAGCAGGTCGGCTCGGTCGAAATCCCGCAGGAGGCCTTCCTGGCCGTGCTGCAAGTGGAGGACAAATGAATTTCCCCCTCATCCTGAGCCTGTTGCTGCTGCTGTCCTTCGCGGGCTGGCTGCTTGACCGCTTCATCTTTGCGCCCCGGCGCGCCGCCGCCGGCCAGTTGCAGCCGCCCTGGTGGATCGAGTATACGGCGGGCCTGTTTCCAGTCATCTTCGTGGTCTTCTTCCTGCGCTCCTTTGTGGCCGAGCCCTTCAAGATCCCTTCCGGGTCGATGCTCCCGACCCTGCTGGTCGGCGACCTGATCCTGGTCAACAAATTCAGTTATGGGGTGCGCCTGCCGGTCATCCACACGAAGATCCTGGAGACCGGTGCGCCCAAGCGAGGGGATGTGGTGGTGTTTCGCTACCCTCCCGATCCGGAAGTCTACTACATCAAGCGCGTGGTCGGCCTGCCGGGGGACACCATCAGTTATCTGGACAAGAAACTGAGCGTCAATGGCCAGCCCATCAGCCTGGTGCCGGCCGGCGATTTCTACGATCCGGACCGTCTGGCGGTCTCTCCCCAATATTCAGAAAAACTTGGAGAAATCGATCATAAAGTATTGACAGAATTGGAAAAACCGCCTTTCATATCGCCCCAGGGAAGCTTCCCGTTCAGAGATAATTGCCAGTACGACAAGAACGGGGTGACCTGCAAGGTGCCACCTGGCCACTACTTCATGATGGGTGACAACCGGGACAACAGTCTCGACAGTCGCTTCTGGGGATTTGTGCCAGAGGGCAATCTGGTGGGGCGTGCCTTCTTCATCTGGATGAATTTCGGCAATTTCAAGCGCATCGGGTCTTTCCAATGATTCCAATCCGTCGTTATTCCGGGCCCGCACGCCGCAACAGGCAGAACGGCATGGGCAACCTGGGCATCTTGTTCCAGATTCTCGTGGTCTTCTGCCTTGGCTATATCGGGCTGAAGTCCTTTCCGATCTACAGCGAATCGCTGAAAATCGCGCGTTCCGGGATCACAACATCGCTCACGAGTGC
>JAPOKJ010000050.1 GCA_029977705.1 Burkholderiales bacterium
TGGGGAACTCGTGGAAAGGCCCGGAAATCGGGTTCTTCCCTCTAAGCAATCAACGTGCCAGACGTCTAAGTGCTTGATTTTAAAAAGATGGGGGTTTGGCCAGGGAGGCTGGTGTAAAGATTACCGGCACCTTTACAGGCTGCGATCGACGGGGGCCATCGGGGCTGGCCGGTTCGAAAAAAGGAGGCTTGAAAGCAAACAAGGCACCCGAAGGTGCCTTGTTGGAGGGCGCTGTGACCTCGATTCAGGCGATTATTTCGCCTGACGACGACGGGCCACGAGCGCGGCGGCCAGACCACCCACGCCCAGCAAGGCCAGCGAACCGGGCACCGGCACGCAGGAGCCGTTGGCGTTCTGGCGCAGGGCCGAGAGGAAGTCGCTCATGCTGGCGTAGGCGCCCGAGTTGACCGACCCGCAATCGAAGCTGACGCCGATCATGTCGATGGAGACGTCCCAGGCCTTGACCGGGGAGCCCAGGAAGTTCAGGGCCACCGATCCGCCCGAGGCGTAGGCCGTGCTCAGGGTCGCGGGCAGGCCGGAGTTGTCCGGGACGCTCACCCCATTGATGCTGTTGCCCGGGTTGTCGCTGTTGACCGCGGTGAAGACCAGCTTGCCGTTGGTGCCGCCGATGCCGGCATAGGCGACCGTGGTGGCATAGGTCAGGGAGCCGGCGAAGTTGGACTCGTTCGGGGTGTTGATGACGAAATTGCCACCGGAGACATAGGACTGCACCAGGGCAGCAGCGCTGCCCGGAGTAACACTGGTCCAGGTCCAGCTGCCACCGCCCGGGGTGGTCCAGTTGGCCGACAGGGGGCTGGGGGCTGCGGCGACACTGAAGTCGTCGATGGTGATGGTGATGACGCCGGCCGATGCCGCTGGGACGGCGAAGGCGATGATCAGGCTGGTGGCGAGCTTGTTGAATTTCATTATTTTCTCCGATGATTCGTGTAGACGCCGGATTCTCTTTTGGATTTGAAAACGAGCAAAAATCGTGCCATTACGGCAAGTCCTTGATTCTTAAGGATGTGATTTTTGTCACAGAAGGCTTATGTAAAAATTGCCGACAAAACCTGTACCCAGGACCCTGGCTCAGGGCCCTGACCGGGCTTGCACGGCGTGCGGCTCCGGGTCGTCCTACAATCAGGCATCCGCTTCACGCAAGGCCTGTGCCCTTGAACGCAACGCATTCCCGTGATCGCACGGTCACCCACTTTCGCCTGCCGGCAAGCGCCTGGCTGAGCCTGCTGCTGGTGCTTGTCGGACATGCGGTGGTGCTGGCCTGGATCTGGTCGCATCAGGCCCAGGCCTTGATGGCGGTGAGCGATGCCCAGACCGTCCTGGTGGCCTTGCAGCCCCCTGCCGTCACGGTGCAGCCGGCCCCGGCGGACCAGCCGGCCCCTGCGGCGCCGCGCCGCGTATCGAAACCGGCGCCGCCCCGGCCCGCTTCGAGGCCTGCCAATGATCCAGCCTTGGTGGCGGCGCCCGATCCTGCCCTTTCGGCTGAGCCCGCAGGCCGGCAGGAACAGGTGCCGGCTGCAGAGGGCAGCCCGGCCGCGACGACCGAGCTTGCAGCCCCGGCATCAGGTTCGGCCGAGGGCCTCGTACGGGAGGCAGCCAAGTCTGCACTGCCGGCCCCGCCCGCAGGCCCGGATCCGGCGGCAGGGCCGGCGCGCGATGCGGCTGAAGCGGCTGCTGTGGAGGTGGCGCCGCTGGCGGGCCTGTCCGACGGCCTGTACGCACAGCCGCTGGCCCCCTTCGTGAGCCGGCAACAGCTGAGCTTCGACGTCCATGTCCCCAAGGACTATCAGGAGTCCTCGGCCTCCGGCACGGCCCAGGTGCTGTTCGAGCCGGGCCGCGATGACAGCGGGCGCGACACCTACCGCATCGACATCGACATCAGGCCCAACTTCGGCCTGCGCCTGTTCGTTGGCGGCAACCTGCGCTACCAGAGTCACGGCCTGGTCGGGCGCAATGGGCCGCAGCCCCTGCGCTACAGCGAGAAGGTCGGGAATCGCGCCGAGCGCTGGCTCGAAATCGAGCGGCCGCGTCGCGAAATGAAATCCGTGCAGATCGCCAGTCTGATGCTGCCACCCGGCGCGCAGGACCGCCTCTCGGTGATCGGCCTGCTGAGCATGCTGGCCCGCTCCGATCCGGCCCTTCTGGACAAGGGCAAGGTGTTCAGCGTGCCGATGTTCACGTTTCGCCAGCACTACATGGCCCGCTTCGAGAGCTACGGGCCGGCAGTGCTTGAGTCGCCCGCCGGTGTCCTGCAGACCCTGCATGTAGGTTATCGAAGTGGCGCGCCGGACAGTGACAAGGTGGACCTGTGGCTGGGCTACGACGTGCAGATGCAGCCGGTTAGAATCCGCTGGCAGGAGGCACAAGGCCGCGTCATCGACCTGATCCTGCAGAAAAAGCCCTGATGCCATGAAACTATTGATCGTCCCTGTCACACCCTTCCAGCAGAACTGCTCGGTGCTGATCTGCGAGAAGACCCACAAGGCCTGTGCCATCGACCCCGGGGGTGACCTGTCCCGCATCGAGGCGGCGATTGCCGGCGAGGGCGCCACGCTCGAGAAGGTCTTCCTGACCCACGGGCACATCGACCACTGCGGACAGTCCATCGAACTGGCGCAGAAGCATGGCGTGCCCCTGGAAGGGCCGCACCGTGACGATGCTTTCTGGATCGACCAGTTGCCCGGCCAGGGCAAGATGTTTGGCTTTCCGCCGCTGCAGGCCTTTACGCCGGATCGCTGGCTCGACGATGGCGACACGGTGCGCTTTGGCGAGCAGACCCTCGAGGTGCTGCACTGTCCCGGGCATACGCCGGGGCATGTGGTGTTCTATCACCGTCCCAGCCACCTGGCGATCGTCGGAGACGTGCTCTTCCAGGGCTCGATCGGCCGGACTGATTTCCCGCGTGGCGATCACGACACCCTGATCCGCTCGATCACCGGCAAGCTGTGGCCGCTGGGCAGCGAGGTCGCCTTCGTGCCCGGCCATGGGCCGATGTCCACTTTTGGCGAAGAGCGGCAGAACAACGGCTATGTGGCCGACGATGTGCTGAACTGAGCGGCGCAGGCGCGAGCCTGCAACCCGTTCAGGCGGCCGGTTTTCCCCAGCTGTCCTTCAGGCCCACGGAGCGGTTGAACACCGGCTTGCCGGGCAGATGATCGATACGGTCAGCCACGAAGTAGCCGTGCCGCTCGAACTGCACACTCTGCTCCTTGTCTACCTGGCCGAGCGAGGGCTCGACCCAGGCCTGCACGATGCGCACCGAGTCGGGGTTCAGGCTGGTGAGGAAATCCTTGCCGCCGGCGTCAGGATGAGGCTCTGCAAAGAGCCGGTCATACAGGCGCACCTCGGCCTGCAGCGAGCTGCGTGCCGAGAGCCAGTGGATGTTGCCCTTGACCTTGTAGGTGTCGGCGCCTGGCGTGCCCGACTTGGAGTCCGGAAAGTAGCGGGCATGCACTGCGGTGATATTGCCCTGGGCATCCTTGTCGCAGCCCGTGCACTCGATCACGAAACCATAGCGCAGGCGCACCTTGCTGCCGGGGAAGAGACGGAAATAGCCCTTGGGCGGGGTCTCGGTGAAGTCCTCGCGCTCGATCCACAGTTCACGGTGCAGCGCAAAGTCGCGCTTGCCCCATTCCGGGTGATGGGGATGCACCGGTGCCGAGCAGGGCTCCTCGCCCTCTTCGGGGAAATTGTCGATCACCAGCCGCAGCGGATCGAGCACCGCCACGCCGCGATGGGCGCGTGCGTCCAGGTCATCGCGCAGGGCAGCCTCAAGGATGCTCATGTCGATCCAGGAGTCGGCCTTGGATACACCGATACGCTCACAGAACAATTGCAATGCCGCCGGTGTATAGCCACGACGGCGCAGGCCCACCAGGGTCGGCATGCGCGGATCATCCCAGCCGCTGACATGGCCCTCGGTCACCAGTTGCTGCAGCTTGCGCTTGCTGGTGACTGCATAGGTGATGTTCAGGCGGGCAAATTCCCATTGCTGGGTCAGCGGCCGATCGAGAACGCCAAGGCTTGCCAGCTGTTCCAGCACCCAGTCGTAGAAGGGACGGTGGTCCTGGAACTCGAGCGTGCAGATCGAGTGCGTGATGTTCTCGAGTGCGTCGGACACCGGATGGGCATAGTCGTACATCGGGTAGATGCACCAGGTCTTGCCACTGCGATGATGTTCGGCAAAGCGGATCCGGTACAGGGCCGGGTCGCGCAGGTTGATATTGGGCGAGGCCATGTCGATGCGGGCGCGCAGGATGTGCGTGCCCTCGGCATGCTTGCCCTCACGCATCTCGCGGAACAGGCGCAGGTTCTCGTCGGCGCTGCGATTGCGAAACGGAGAGTCGGTGCCCGGTTCGGTCAGCGTGCCCCGGTTGGCGCGCATCTGCTCGGCGCTTTGCGAATCGACATAGGCCAGGCCCGCCTGGATGAGGCGTTCGGCAAAATCGTAGATGACCGGGAAGTAATCCGAGGCGAAGTACAGGTTGTCCTCGCCGCCGTCCTGCCACGAAAAGCCGAGCCAGCGCACCATCTCGATGATGGCATCGACGTATTCCTGATCTTCCTTGACCGGGTTGGTGTCATCAAAGCGCAGATGGCAACGCCCCCCGTAATCGCGGGCCAGCCCGAAATTCAGGCAGATCGACTTGGCATGACCAATGTGCAGGTAGCCATTGGGCTCGGGCGGAAAGCGCGTGCGGATGCGTGCCGGGTCTGGCGCGCCCGTGCGCTGTTGCATCGCCGGCCCGGGTTGGCCGGACCAGTGGCGGGCCAGGTATTTGCCTTGGGCCAGGTCCTGCTCGATCTGGTTGCGCAGGAAGTTGCCGGCAGCGGTCTCGGGCGCGTTGCCGGTGCCTGCAGCAGCAGTTGGCTTTGCACTTGCGGGTCGGGCACCAGTGGGATGTTCAGCCATGGGAGGGATCAAGCAAGAAAAGGCGCGGGTTGGACGGGCAAGGGGAAAGGCACGGGCAATGGAAATGGCGGAAGCTGGCAGGGGCGGGTGCAGGAAAGGACGCAGGCAGCGCCACGCGCCCCTCGCTCGCCACTCAGACGCCCAGCAACTCGACTTCGAACAGCAGGGTGGCGTTGCCAGGGATCACGCCGCCCGCGCCGTGGGCACCATAGCCCAGATCCGGCGGGATGATCAGGTTGCGCGTGCCACCGATCTGCATGCCGGCCACACCCTCGTCCCAGCCGCGGATCACATGACCTGCGCCCAGGGGGAAGGAAAAGGGCTCGCCCCGGTCCTTGCTGGAGTCGAACTTCGCACCCTTGGCGCCGTTCTGATAGAGCCATCCGGTGTAATGCACCAGGACATAGCTGCCGGGCTTGGCTTGCGCGCCGGCACCGGTGACGACGTCTTCGATCTGGAGCCCGGAGGCGGTGGTGTTGTAGGCCATGTGTTTCCTCGTGTTCAAGAAATATCAAAAACGGTCTTTCCGACGGCGTGGCGGGCAGTGCCACGCATAGCGGGCCTGCGGTGTCAGCCGCCCAACTGCTTGCGGATCGATTCGACCCGCTCGCGATTGACGCCGAAGTCCTTGCGGCCCAGCCGCGAGGCCGAGCGCACATGGATGCGTTGCTGGCCCTCGTCGAGCAGGCATTCGAGGTCATCGACAAAGCCCATCAGTCGGGTGCTGCATTCCACGTGCAGGTAGTCGGCATCCTGGGTGACGATCCGGGCACCCGGCATTTGCCGCAGGATGCTGATCAGTCGCTGCCAGGTCGCCTGCGGGTCGCGGGCCGCCAGCGGAGCGATGCCATGCTCGGCGCTGGTCTCGAAACTGGACACGGCATTCCAGTATGCCGTGCGTACCGGGTGCAGGCGAAAGCGGCCATCCTCGGCCCTGAGCTTGCCCAGTTGCTGCGGCCTTGTGCCGGAGAAAAGTCCCATGCCGGTGTTGCTCAGGACTTGCGCAGGCGCTTGATCAGGCTGGAGGTGTCCCAGCGACGGCCGCCCATGCGCTGCACGTCGCCATAGAACTGATCCACCAGGGCCGTGACGGGCAGGGGCGCCCCGTTGCGTTTGGATTCATCCAGGCACAGGCCGAGGTCCTTGCGCATCCAGTCGACGGCAAAGCCGAACTCGAACTGGTCCTCGACCATGGTCTTGCCACGGTTCTCCATCTGCCACGACTGGGCGGCGCCCTTGCTGATGACATCGAGCACCAGCTTCATGTCCAGGCCCGCAGCCAGACCGAAGTTGACGCCCTCGGACAAGCCCTGCACCAGGCCGGCGATGCAGATCTGGTTCACCATCTTGGCGAGCTGGCCCGCGCCGGGTGCGCCGATCAGGGTGAAGGCGCGTGAAAAAGCCATGGCCACCGGCTTGACGCGCTCAAAGACGGCCGCATCACCGCCGCACATCACCGTCAGCAGGCCATTGACGGCGCCAGCCTGGCCACCCGACACCGGAGCATCGATGAAGTGCAGGCCGAGCGACCGGGCCTGGGCATACAGCTCACGGGCCACTTCGGCCGATGCCGTGGTGTGGTCGACAAAGACGGCATCGCTGCCCATGCCGGCAAAGCCGCCCTGATCGCCCAGGACCACCGATCGCAGGTCATCATCATTGCCGACGCAGCAAAAGACGATGCTGGCGCCCTGGGCCGCCTCGCGCGGCGTGGCCGCACTCTTGCCGCCGTATTCGGCCGCCCAGGCCTGGGCCTTGGCCGGCGTCCGGTTGTACACCGTGACCTGGTGACCGGCGCGCTGCAGGTGGCCTGCCATGGGATAACCCATCACGCCCAATCCGAGAAAAGCGACTTTGTGCGGGGTCACCGCTTCGTAGGTTTTCGTGCTCATTCCGATATTGTAGAGCCTGGGCCGGCCGGGGCTGCGGGGCCGACCTCGAGCCCGGCGCGGCGCAGCTGGGCGGGCAGGCTGTCCGGTCCCACCAGATGAAAGGCGCCCACCACACCAAAGACCTGTCGGCCCTGGTCGATCAAGGCCCCCAGTGCTGCCGCCATCTTTCGCTCGCGGGTCACGTTCATGCGCTGGTGCAGTGCGGGCAGGCGTTCCTCGTCGCCAAAGGCCTCCCGCTTCAGGAGCATCAGAGCCTTGGCGTCACCGCTGCGCCAGGCCTGGATGATCCGCTCGGTGGTGCGCTCATGGCGCTCGAGCCGGGTCAGGCGTTCGCGCAGCTGGGTCAGTTGCTCGTCCATGGCGCCGCCGGCAAAGGCCTCGATCTGGTCCTGGGGTGATTCCAGTTCCACGATGCGGCGACCGGCCTCCCGGGCCCGGCGCAGGAAATACAGATCAACCCCCAGGGCGGCCCTCGGACCGGCCGGGATCTCGATCGGGTTGTAGAGGTTGAAACCCAGGGCCCAGGGCTGCAGGCGGCGCAGGCGCTGCCAGTCCTGGTGGTCAAAATGCATCAGGTTGCGGATTCGCCGAATCTCGTCAGGGCTGAGCCAGTCCTCGAGCGTCTGCCCCTCTGGCAGCAGGACGCGCCGGGCGAAGGCCTCGGTCAGGCTGGTCCGGCGCAACACGATGTCCAGCTCCACGGCGAGGACATCGGCTTGCGTCCAGGCCTGCTCGACCTCGGGCGGCAGGGGGTAGAAGCGATCCAGGCCCAGGTGCACCGAGCCGAACAGCCAGGCCTGGCCGGCGGCGCCGGCGCGGCGCGCCTGCAGCAGCAGCGGGCTGTAGCGGACGAAGGGTGAGGATCGGTAGGCGCAACCCGACAGGGTCAGGGCCAGAGCCCCGGCGAGCAGGGCGCGACGCGGCTCAGAAGCCGACGGCGCAGCCTTCCCTGCGACTGTCACTGGCAGCGACATAGCCTTGTTGGAGATCCTCACTGAGTTTCCAGATGAATTGGCCCGAGCCAAAATCCATGTAGGCATCGATCAGGGGTTTGAGCTCATGGCCCATCGACTTGAGCTGGGCCACCACCTCGGGCTCCATGGTGGTTTCAATGTCGACCTCGAGTCCCTTGTTGACTTTCCAGCGCGGCGCATCGCAGGCCGCCTGGGGTTGTTGCTTGTAGTCGATCATGCGGATCAGGGTCTGGATATGGCCCTGCGGCTGCATGTTTCCGCCCATCACCCCGAAACTCATCTGCGCTCGCCCGTCGCGGGTCAGGAAAGCCGGAATGATGGTGTGGAAGGGACGCTTGCCCGGCGCCACCAGATTGGGCGAGTCCGGATCGAGCGAGAAGCCAAAGCCGCGGTTTTGCAGGGACACACCGACGCTGGGCACGACGACACCCGAGCCAAAGCCCATGTAGTTGCTCTGGATGAAGGAGACCATCATGCCGGACTCGTCGGCGGTCGACATGTAGATGGTGCCGCCGGCCGGTGGCAGGCCATGCTTGAAGTCGGTGGCCTTGTCAGGCCGGATCAGCTTGGCGCGCTCGGCCAGGTAGGCCGGATCGAGCAGATGCCGGGCGGTGACCTTGGTCATCGCGCGTTCATCGGCGACGTAGCGATAGACATCGGCAAAGGCTGCCTTCATCGCCTCGATCTGCAAATGGCGCGACTGCGCTGAATCGGCCGGTAGGGCCGCCAGGTCGAAATGCTCGAGCATGCCCAGGGCCATCAGGGCGGCAATGCCCTGGCCGTTGGGCGGAATCTCGTGCATGGTGTAGCCACGGTAGTTCTGGCTGATCGGCTCGACCCACTCGGGCCTGTAGCCGGCCAGGTCGGCTTCGGTCATGGCGCCGCCGTTGGCGGCCGCATGGCGTGCGATCTCGCGGGCGGTTTCGCCCTGGTAGTAATCCTGGCCCTTGCTGGCTGCGATGCGCCGCAAGGTGGCAGCTGCGCCCTTGAGCATGAAGTGCTCACCGATCATCGGGGCCCGGCCATGCGGCATGAAGACCTCGGCAAAGCCCGGCTGCTGGCGCAGGATGTCGATCTGGGCGGCCCATTTCTTCTGCGTGACTGGAGCGACACCGAAACCGCGTTCGGCCAGTTCAATGGCCGGCTGCATCAGTTGCTCGAAGGGCAGCTTGCCGAATTTTTCGTGCAGCGCCGCCCATCCGGCCACCGCGCCCGGCACCGTCACCGAGTCCCAGCCCCGTTGCGGGAAGATGCCGCCATGCTTGCGCATGAAGTACTGGCGATCCCAGGCTGCGGGCGCCACGCCGGAGGCGTTCAGGCCGTGCAGCTTCTTGCCATCCCAGACCAGGGCAAAGGCATCGCTGCCCAGGCCATTGGAGACAGGCTCGACCAGGGTGATCGCCGCGGCAGCCGCGATGGCGGCATCGACCGCATTGCCGCCTTGCAGCAGCATGCGCAGGCCGGCCTGCGCAGCCAGCGGCTGCGAGGTGGAAACGATGTTGCGCGCAAAGACCGGGCTGCGGAAGGTCGGGTAGCGGGCGCTCCAGTCGAAGGGGTAGTGTCCGGGGGCGTGGAGGGGGGTGTCGGTGGTGGTCATGATGGAGGAGGTAGGGTCCGTTCAGCAGCCCATCTGGGCGGCCAGGTCGTTGAAGTCGCGGGCCACGTAGGTGAAGGGCAATTCGGGTTCGACCTTCTTGCGCACCCGGCCCTGGTCGTCCAGACCGAATTCCATGGGCCTGTGAATGTAGGCGGTCTGCAGGCCGCAGCGCGAGGCTGCCTTCAGGTCGTCTTCGTGGGCTGCCACCAGCATCACCTGCGCGGGATCCACGTCAAACACCTGGGCGACGCCCAGATAGGTTTCCGGATCAGGCTTGTAGTGATGGAAGTTTTCCGCCGACAGGATCAGGTCCCAGGGCAGGCCGTTGATCTTGGCCATCTCGGCCAGCAGGCTCAGGTTGCCGTTGGACAGGGTGCACAGCGTGAAGTGGCGGCGCAGCTTGTGCATGCCCTCGACGCTGTCGGGCCAGGAATGCAGACGGTGCCAGACCAGGTTCAGGTGACGCTTCTGCGCTTCGTCCAGATGTTGCAGGTTGAAGCGAGGCAGGATGCTCTCGAGGATGATGCGGTGCAGGTCATCGATGCGGGTCCAGCCCAGCTCGCCCGAGCGCACCCGCTGCATGGCAGGCTGGTAGCCGGCACGCCAGGCCAGCGCGAAGTCACCGCCATCGATGCCGGGAAACAACTGCTCGGCTTCACGTTTGATGCTGCCGTAAAAGTCCACGACGGTACCGAACACGTCGAAGGCCAGGACCTTGGGACGGGATGTTGGCTTCATGTCACTCCGGCTTGATGTTGGCGCGCTTGATGATGGCGCTCCATTCCTTCAGATCGCTGCTCACCACCTTGGCGAACTGCTCGGCACTGCCGCCATTGGCATTGGCACCCAGCTTGTCGAGCCGCTCGATCATGTCGGGTTGGCGCAGCATGGCGTTGAGGGTTTGATTCAGCTTGTTCACCAGATCGGGGGGTGCCTTGGCCGGCAGGAAGACACCGAACCAGGTCGCGGTATTCATGCCGCTGATGCCTTGTTCCTCGAAGGTGGGCACCTGGGGCATGATGCGTGATCGTTCCTGTCCGCTGATGCCCAGCGCCTTGAGCTTGCCATCGCGCACATGCGGGGCGGCGGTCACGGCCGAGTCCATCAGGAAGGCGATCTGGCCGGCCACCAGGTCGGGGATCACCTGCCCGGTGCCACGGTAGGGAATATGGACGGCAAACAGGGGGCCGGCCTTGCCGCCCGCCTGCACCTTGAGCAGTTCGGCCGACAGGTGGGGGATGGTGCCCATGCCGCTGGAGCCGAAGTTGTAGCGGCCTGGCCGTTCACGCAGCAGGCGGGCGAATTCCACCGCATTGTTGGCCGGGAACTGGGCGCCCACCACCAGGACGTTGGGAACGGTAGCCAGATGGAACACCGGTGTGAAGTCGCGCTCGGCGTTGTAGGGGATACGCGGATTGAGGGCCGGTCCGATCGAATGGGTCGAGCTGGTGGCCATCAGGAGGGTGTAGCCATCGGGCGCTGCCTTGGCCACGATGTCCGAACCGATCGTGCCGCCGGCACCCGGCTTGTTGTCGACGATGATTTGCTGGCCCAGCATCTGGCCCAGTTTCTGGGCGACCACCCGGCCCAGCACATCGGTCGCGCCACCGGCGGGAAACGGAATCACCATCCGGATTGGGCGACTGGGCCACGGCGCGGAGTTCTGGGCCGTCGCCGCCTGCGTCCAAAGGCTGGCAACCAGCAGCAAGGCAAGGGCTGGCAGGCGCGTGCGAAGACGCCGTAAACGGGAGACGGGGAGGGCGGTCATGGGAAAGGCGAGGGCTGGGTCGGTCAGCTCAAGTATAAGCATTGGCCAGGGCAGTCCTGAAGCTGCAGGGGGTGCAAAACAAAAAGGGCCGATTTTCATCGGCCCTTTCGGGGACGGGCTCAGGCCGCGTCCACGCTTGGGGAGGGCGGTCAATCGTCGCCCTGGAAGGCTTCCTCGCGCTTCTTGGCGATGGCCGGCATGAACACGATGACCAGCAGGGCCGCTGCCATCAAGAGCAGTGCCAGAGACAGCGGACGGGTCAGGAACACCATCGGGTCGCCCCGCGAGATGGTCATGGCACGGCGCAGGTACTCTTCCATCAGCTTGCCCAGTACGAAGCCCAGCAGCATCGGGGCAGGTTCGCAGTCCAGCTTCTTGAAGACGTAGCCCATGATCGCGAAGGGCAGGGTCATGAAGACATCGAAGACGTTGTTGTTCAGCGAGTAGGCGCCGATACAGCAGAACATCAGGATGGCCGGATAGAGCACGCGATACGGCACGGTCAGCAGCTTGATCCACAGCCCGATCAGGGGCAGGTTGAGCACGATCAGCATCAGGTTGCCGACCCACATCGAGGCGATCAGGCCCCAGAACAGGTTCGGGTTCGAGGTCATGACCTGTGGGCCCGGCTGGATGTTGTGGATCATCATGGCGGCGACCATCAAGGCCATCACCGGCGTGGTCGGGATGCCCAGGGTCAGCATCGGGATGAAGGAGGTCTGGGCACCGGCGTTGTTGGCGGACTCGGGACCCGCCACACCTTCGACGGCACCTTTGCCGAATTCCTCGGGATGCTTGGAGATCTTCTTCTCGATCGCGTACGACGCAAACGAGGCCAGCACGGCGCCACCGCCGGGCAGCACGCCGAGCAATGAGCCAAGACCCGTGCCGCGGATCACCGGCCAGATCGAGCGTTTGAACTCTTCCATGCTCGGCCACAGGCGTCCCACCTTGTTGGTGAAGACCTCGCGGTTATCCTTTTGCTCGAGGTTGGCGATGATTTCGCCAAAGCCGAACAAGCCCATGGCCGCAGCTGCAAATTCGATGCCATCCGTCAGTTCGGGGACGTCGAAGGAGAAACGCGCCACACCGGAGTTCACGTCGGTACCGATCATGCCGAACAGCAGGCCCAGCAGCACCATCGCGATGGCCTTGATGACTGATCCATGTGCCAGCACGACGGCTGCGATCAGGCCCAGCACCATCAGGGCAAAGTACTCGGCCGGGCCGAACTTGAACGCGATCTCGGCCATCGGCGGTGCAAACGCCGCCAGCAGGAAGGTGGCCACGGTCCCGGCGAAGAACGAAGCCAGACCCGCCACCGCCAGCGCGGGGCCGGCACGGCCGTTGCGTGCCATCTGGTAGCCGTCCAGTGTCGTGACCACCGAGGATGTTTCTCCCGGCAGGTTGACCAGGATGGCGGTGGTGGAGCCGCCGTACTGCGCACCGTAGTAGATGCCGGCCAGCATGATGAGCGCCGAGGTCGGATCGGTCATCTTATAGGTAATCGGCAGCAGCATGGCGATCGTGGCCAGCGGGCCGATGCCCGGCAGGACGCCGACCAGCGTGCCGAACAGCACCCCGATGAAGCAGTAGAAGATATTGGCGAGGGTCAGCGCGGTCTTGAAACCGAGCGCGAGATTGGCTAGGACTTCCATGGTCTGGCTCTCCTTAATTGGTCAGGAATTTCGGCCAGACCGGGAACTGAAGTTCCAGGCCTTTGACGAACATGAGGTAGGCAAGCAACACCAGTACCACGATCGAGATCAAGGTGTCCTTGAGTTTGAACTCGTGGCTGGCCACTGCGGCGATCAGGATCATGACTGTCACTGAGAGCACCATGCCCAGCTTGCCCAGCAGGAAGGCGAAGGCCGCCACCGAGACCAGGATCAGGGACAGTTCGCGCCAGCCCACCGGCGACAGCTTGAGGTTGTGGGCAGACTTGGCGAAGGCACCGGCCGCAATCAGCAGGCCGATCAGGGTCAACAAGCCCCCAAGGACCATGGGGAAATAGCCCGGGCCCATCTTGGCAGAGGTGCCGATCGCGTATTGCTTGGACAGGATCATGAAGATGATGCCGATGATGGCAAACATCACGCCTGACCATAGATCTCTATGGTTCTTCAGTTGCACGGAAATGCCTCCCAGAGTGTTATTGATGTGCAGTCAAGTATAGGGCAAGCCCGTGCCGTCTCGATCCGTGGAAACCACAGGAAGTGGACCTGCCACGCTGGTGCATCGCGGCAGATCAGTCGATGCGGGCACCCGACTGGCGGATCACCTTCTGGTACTTGAGCTGTTCGGCCTGGATGAAGCGGGTGAACTCGGCCGCACTGAGGGCGGCCGGATCGGCGCCCATGCGTGACAGGCGTTCGCGCATGTCCGGGCTGTCCAATGCGCGCACCACCTCGCGGTGCAACAAATCAAGGACTGCCGTTGGCAGGTTCGCGGGTGCGAAAAGCCCCAGCCAGGTGGAGATGTCGAAGCCGGGCACGCCGCTCTCCGACAGGGTGGCGATGTCGGGGAAGTGGCTCGAGCGCGCCGCCGTGGTGACCGCGAAGGCCTTGAGCTTGCCAGCCCGGATCTGCGGTGCCGCCGAGGCCAGGTTGTCGAACATCAGGTCGGTCTGGCCGGCGATCAGTCCCAATTGTGCCGGTGGTGCGCCGGCATAGGCGATATGCACCATGCTGATGCCCAGGGTCGACTTGAACAACTCACCGGCCAGGTGGCCGGCACTGCCGTTGCCGCCCGAGGCGTAGTTGAGCTTGCCGGGATTCCTGCGTGCCCAGGCGATCAGGTCCCGGACCGTGTTCAGGCCCATTGCAGCGGCGCGCTCCGGATTCATGACCAGTACATTCGGGACCACCGCCAGGCGCGTGATCGGGGTGAAGTCGCGGTTCGGGTCGTAGGGGATGCGGGCGTAAAGATAGGGATTGATGGCATGCGTTGCCACCGCGCCCAGCAACAGCGTGTAACCATCGCCAGCCGCCTTGGCGACCAGATCCGCACCGATGTTGCCGCCGGCGCCCGGCTTGTTCTCGACCAGCACCGGCTGGCCCAGCGGTTCGCGCAGCCGCTCGGCCAGTCCCCTGGCCACCTGATCGAGGGGCCCGCCGGCCGGATAGGGCACGATCAGCCGGATCGGTCTGCCCGGGTAGGCTTGCGCCTGCCCAAGGACTGGCCAGGTGCCCAGCGCAGCGACACCCAGGCCGGTGCGGGCATGACGGATCAGGATACGGCGGCGGTGGTTGGGCGCGGACAGGGTCAAGGCAGGTCCTTCAGATCGGGGGCGGTTTGTGGGCAGGGCCGTCGTGCTGCCAGGCTCAGAGGGCGATCCCCGCTGCATCCAGCATGCGGGACAATTCAACGGCGCTGCGCACCCCCATCTTGGTAAAGATGTTGGCGCGATGGACTTCGACCGTGCGCATGCTGATCGACAAGTCGTCGGCGATCTGCTTGTTCAGCCGCCCGGTCAGCACCAGGCGCGCGACATCGATCTCGCGCCGGCTCAACTGGTTCAGGCGGGCCTGGGCATCCAGGGCGGTCTGGCCCTGGGCCTGTCGGCGGGCGGACTCCTCGATCGCCTCCTGGGCGCGGTTGACCAGGTGGTTGCCGTGGGCGGGCTTTTCAAAAAAGTCGTAGGCGCCTTTCTTCAGGGCCTCGACCGCGATGGCGATGTCGGCATGACCGGACAGGAAGATGACCGGCACCGGATCGAGCCTGAGATGCAGCTCTTCGCGCCACAGCTGGCGCAGGCGTTCGAACAGCTCGAGTCCCGACATGCGTTTCATGCGGATGTCGAGCAGGATGCAGGCAGGCGTTTGCCACCACTGCGGCCGTGTCTCCATGGTGGCCAGGAAGGCCTCCGGGCTTTCGAAATGCTCAAGCGTCAGGTGGCGCGAGGCAAACAGCCACTGCAGCCCCTCGGCGACGGCGGGTTCATCCTCGATCAGGTAGACGCTCATGACACGGACTCGGTCTGCGATGCATAGGCTGGCAATTTTAGGACGAAAACCGAGCCGCCATCGGGATGGGCCTGGTAGGCCAGCGAGCCGCCAAAGGCCTCGGCCACGGTGCGTGACAGGCTCAGGCCGACGCCAATGCCATCTTTCTTGGTGGTGTGGAAGGGCGCAAACAGCTGGGGGACCTGGGCCTGCGGCACGCCGTGACCACGGTCGATGACCTCGATCTGCACGCCGGCCTCAGCCTGCTGCGCGCTCGCAACGATCTCGAGCAGGCGCTTTTCCGGCGGTGTCTTTTCCATCGCTTCCACTGCATTGCGGGTCAGGTTGAGCAGGGCCTGCTCGAACATCGTGCGATCACCCCGCACCAGCAGGTGCTGATCGAGACGGCACAGCACCTGGACCCCGAAGCGCTTGGCCTGCAGCTGGATGATCGGCTGCAAGGCCTCGATGGTTTCGGCCACGCGGATGGCCTCGAAGGTGAGCTTGCGCCTGCGCATGAATTGTCCGACGCTGCGCACCACCTGGGCCGCGCGCTCGGCCTGCTGCAGCAGCCGCTGGAGGGCCTGCTCGGCCCCGGAGGTGTTGCCGGACTCGAGAAGGTTCTGGCTGGCCGTGGCATAGCTCTGGATCGCCGACAGCGGCTGGTTGATCTCATGGGAAAGCACCGTGGCCACCTCGCCCAGCATGGCCATGCGGGCATGGGCCTGCAACTGCTCCTGCTGGCGCCGGTTGGTGTCTTCGGCACGCTTGAGTTCGGAGATGTCGATCACCGAACTCATCCAGCCGGTCTGCTGGCCGCTGGCATCGATCAGGGGGGCCTCGTGGATCAGCACAGGAAAGCGTTCGCCGTTCTTGCGCATGAAGGTTGACTCGTGGGCTTCGCGGCTGACATTGCCGGCCAGCACCTGGGCGTAGCGGCGCTGGTAATTGGCCGTGCCCTCTGGGGCCCAGTACGGCATCGGCGGCTTCATGCCGATCAGTTCCGAGGGCTGAAAGCCGGTGATCTCGCAAAAGGCGCGGTTCACATACAGGATGCGGCCTTCCATGTCGCGGGCGCGCAGCCCGGTGGTCAGCGAATCTTCCATGGCGCGCCGCAAGGTGGTCTCGGAGAGCAGGTATTTTTCCCCCGCCCGGCGCTGGCGGAGGGCCCGCCACAGCATGATGCCGGAGGCGATCAGCACCAGGCAGAGCAGCAGCAGCAGGCTCAGCTGGGTCGAGGCAAAGACCGACGCGGAATCCTCGGGACGGCTGGCGCGCAGCAGCAGGGCCTGGTCTCCGACCCGCACCGGCACCTCTGCCCACTGGCCGCTTTGTCGAAACAGCAGTCCGGCCGGGCGGGCCACCAGGGAGCCGTCGACATCGGCCACGCTTACCCCATAGGCTGCCAGGAACTTTGCGGGCAGGGCCGTCTCGAGCGTTCGGCTGAGCGAGAAGCTGAGCACATAAAAGCCCACCCGTGCGGCATCGATCGGGATCACCAGATCGATGATCTCGGTCCCGTAGGAACTGCCGTAGGTCGCGTAGTAGGAGTGCGAGAACATCGCATCCTTGCGATCGCGTGCCTGCTCCATGGCCACCCGGGTGTCGATCAGCACCGAATCGCGCGCAGTGGCCTGCAGGCGCGGACTCGGTGGCGGGGCATCGATCTGGGCCAGAAGCCGCTGCTGCGGATCGCGGATCTCGATGCGCAGCAGCGCCGGCAGGCTGTTGAAGTTGTCGCCCCAATGCTCGGTCAGGTTGCGCTGGGCCTCGGCTGGGGTCAGGCGCTCGCCGCCCTGGGCGCGCATGCCCTGGTTGTAGCGCTCGGCATACTGGCTGAGCGAGCTGGCCAGATCGAAAAAGTGCGCGCGCAGCTTCTCGCTGGCCGCGCGTGTCTCACGCTCCAGTTCGTCCTGGGTGCGCGAGGTCTGGTACAGGCTGGCCAGCCGGATCGACAAGGCCGCCAGCACCAGGACTGCTGCAATGAAGAACACCAGCCAGCCCCAGTAGCCCGGGCTGCGGGTGCTGTTCAGGGCACGCCGGTCCATCGCGAGGGCGGCCGGCTCAGGCGGGACGATGCCGGCAACCCGGGGCACAAAGGGCCGCGGGGCGGGCACCGCTCATTCCTGGCCGCCTCCGGCCTGCAGCTGCGCGATGCGCGCATCGTCGTAGCCAAGCAGGCTCTTGAGGACCTGATCGGTATGCTCGCCCAGTCGCGGCGGCGGCAGGGTATAGCTGACCGGCGTTTTTGAAAAGCGCATCGGGCTGCCGACCAGTTCGATCGGCCCGCTGTCCTCGCGCTCGATCGACATGCGCAGGCCGCGTTCCTTTACCTGCGGATTCTGGAAGGTCTGCTCCAGGTTGTTGATCGCGCCGCAGGGCACGCCCACGGCCTCGAGCGCCTGCACCCACCAGTCGGCAGGTTTGGCCGCCATCATGGACTGCAGCTCGGGAATCAGGGCCGGGCGGTTGCGTACCCGGTCGGGATTGGTCCTGAAGCGCGGATCGACCGGCAGATCGTCACGCCCGCCCGCTTTGCAAAGTTTGCGGAACTGCTCGTCATTGCCGGCGGCAATGATCATCCAGTCGGTGGCGGTCTTGAAGGTCTGGTACGGCGTCAGGTTGGGATGGGCATTGCCCCAGCGCCGCGGCGGCTGGCCCGAGACCAGGTAATTGGTGTTCATGTTGGCCATGGTCGCCACCATCACATCGAGCAGGGCCATGTCGATGTACTGGCCCTCGCCCGTGCGTTCGCGATGGAACAGTGCCGCCAGCACCGCCTGGGTCGCGTACATCCCGGTCATCAGGTCGGAGACGGCCACACCGGCCTTCTGCGGGCCGCCGCCGGGCTGGTCATCCGCTTCGCCGGTGACCGACATGAAGCCGCCCAGACCCTGGACGATGAAATCGTAGCCGGCGCGATGGGCCCAGGGACCGGTCTGGCCGAAGCCGGTCACCGAGCAGTAGATCAGCTTGGGGTTGACCTTGCACAGGCTGTCGTAGTCCAGGCCGTACTTGCGCAGCTGGCCCACCTTGTAGTTCTCGAGCACGATGTCGCTGATCGCCGCCAGCTCGCGGATTGCCTGCTGCCCCTGCGGCGTGCTGATGTTGATGGTGACCGAGCGCTTGCCGCGATTGGCGGCCAGGTAATAGGCGGCATCACGGGTGTCGCTGCCGTCGCGCGCCTTCAGGAAGGGCGGGCCCCAGGTGCGGGTGTCATCGCCTGCGCCCGGGCGCTCGACCTTGATGACCTCCGCCCCCAGGTCGGCCAGGTTCTGGGCGCACCAGGGACCGGCGAGCACGCGGGTCAGGTCTAGGACACGGATCTTGTCGAGGGCAGCGGGCATGAAAAACAGGACTCCTGGTGGCAGGTGCGGCGGGCGGGGCCCGTGCAAGGGCTATTGCAGACGTTCGAAAGGCACCTTGGAGGGCACATTATCCGCCACCCACATGCTGCGTTCATCGATGTTGATGATGACGCCGGCCACGCTCTCGACCCGCGCGTCGGCCTCGACCTCGGGATTGGGGTGACGGCAGATCGACAGCAGGCCGTCGCTTTCGTCGCGCAGCAGGTCCTCGATGGCCTGGCGACCCAGTGGCCGGGGCGTATCGGTATGACGCCTTGCCGTGCGCAGGCGCGGCTCGGAGGACAGCAGCGAGGTGGTTGGCTGCTGCAGCGGCCGCAGCGGTTCGCACAGATAGTGGTTGGTATGGGTCATGACCCCGTTTTCAGGGGGCCATTCCTGCCAGCCGCGCGGCGAGACCTCGAAGGCCGCCACTTCACCGGCGGTGTCGGCGCAGGGCACGTCCGAGCCGGCGCCGAAGCCGTATTGCTGGCCCAGCTCGCCCATCCGGGCGCGGATCGCGGCCAGGCTGGGCTGGGTCATCAGGTGGCGCAGCAGGGGATGCACCGGAACGGCCGGCTTTTCGCCATCGTAGCGGCTGCGGATGATGTTCAGCCCGACGGCGACGCGATCCTCCTCGGGTCCGGTGCCCAGGCCGATCTTGGCCAGCATGCCGCCTTCGGTCAGGGTGACGAACTCGCGTCCGCGCTGCGTGCCCTGGCCTTGGGCGTCCGGCGTCCAGGCGTGTCCGCGCAACAACACCAGGGCCTCGCGCTGGGCGCCGATCCAGTCCCAGTTCTGGGCCAGCCAGGTCTTGCCATCGCTGCTCGCCGAGGGCTGAAGCGCCACGGCCGTGCATTCACCGGCCTCCAGGGCCTCGACCACGGCCTGCGGCGCGGCATTGAGGAAATCGGGCGGCAGGATCTCGGTGCGGCAGTTCAAGGCTAGAATGTCGGCCAGGCCCAAGCCGGCGCCCTCGGCAATCCCCGTCATTTCCTCGAGGAAACAGGGGTCGAGTGCCCGGATGGCCGGTTGCATCGCCAGGGCCTTGGCGCACGCCTGGGACCAGTCGATGCCGCAGGCGGCAAACAGACGGGTATAGGTCTGGACCGAATGATGAACTTTGTCACGGCACAGGCTTCCGTAGAGCTTGCCCTGCGCATGGGCGCTGGCAACGTGACGGGTGTCAATGACCTTGAACATGGCGCTCCCCACAATGACGGACGGGCTTGTCCGATAAAATGCATAGTATGAAATCTTCCGAGATCCGCGAGCAGTTCCTGCGCTTTTTTGAATCCAAGGGCCATCAGCGCGTGGCGTCCAGCCCGGTGGTGCCCGGCGACGATCCGACCCTGCTGTTCACCAATGCCGGCATGAACCAGTTCAAGGACGTGTTCCTGGGCTTCGACAAACGACCCTACAGCCGGGCCGCCACTTCGCAAAAATGCATCCGGGCCGGCGGCAAGCACAACGACCTGGAAAACGTCGGCTACACCGCCCGCCATCACACCTTCTTCGAGATGCTGGGCAACTTCAGCTTCGGGGACTATTTCAAGCGTGACGCCCTCAAGTACGCCTGGGAACTGCTGACCGGCGTGTTCAAGCTGCCCAAGGACAAGCTGTGGGTCACGGTCTATGCCGAGGACGACGAGGCTTACGACATCTGGCTCAAGGAAGTCGGCGTGCCGGCCGAGCGTATCGTGCGCATCGGCGACAACAAGGGTGCGCGCTACGCCAGTGACAACTTCTGGATGATGGGCGACACCGGCCCCTGCGGCCCCTGCTCCGAGATCTTCTACGACCACGGCCCCGAGATCCCGGGCGGCCCCCCGGGCAGCCCCGAGCAGGACGGCGACCGCTACATCGAGATCTGGAACAACGTCTTCATGCAGTTCAACCGCGACGAGGCGGGGGTGATGCACAAGCTGCCCAAGCCCAGCGTCGACACCGGCATGGGCCTGGAGCGCATTGCGGCGGTGCTGCAGCACGTCCATTCCAATTACGAGATCGACCTGTTCGTGAACCTGCTCAAGGCGGCCAAACAGGCGGTCGATGGTGCCACGGGCGGCGCGCCCGGCCACTGCGATGCGCAAAGCCCGTCGCTCAAGGTGCTGGCCGATCACATCCGTGCCTGCGCCTTCACGGTCGTCGACGGGGTCATTCCGGGCAACGAGGGGCGCGGCTATGTGCTGCGCCGGATCACCCGCCGCGCCATCCGTCATGGCTACAAGCTGGGGGCCCGCCAGCCTTTCTTCCACAAGCTGGTGTCGGCCCTGGTGGCCGAGATGGGCTCGGCCTATCCCGAGCTGGCCCAGGCCGAAGGCCGGGTCACAGAAGTCCTGCGCCAGGAAGAAGAGCGCTTTTTCGAGACCATCGCCAATGGCATGGAGATCCTTGAGGGGGCGCTGGCCGATGTGCAGGCGCGCAAGCTCGCCACCCTGGATGGCGACCTGGCCTTCAAGCTGCATGACACCTTTGGCTTTCCGCTCGATCTGACCGCCGATGTGTGCCGCGAGCGCGGCGTCAGCGTCGACGAGGCTGGCTTCAACAGCGCCATGGATCGCCAGCGCGAGCAGGCCCGTGCCGCCGGCAAATTCAAGATGGCCACGGCACTGGCCTACAGCGGCGCTGCCACCCAGTTCAAGGGCTATGACAACCTGCGTGTCAACGATGCCAAGGTGCTGGGCCTGTACAAGGACGGGCAGCCGGTGCCGACCCTGGTGGCGGGCGAGACCGGCGTGGTGGTGCTCGACCGTACGCCGTTTTATGCCGAATCCGGTGGCCAGGTCGGTGATCGCGGCGTGTTCGCCGCGCCCGGTGCCGCCAGCAAGGACAGTTCGGCCCTGTGGGTCGAGATCCATGATGTCCAGAAGATCCAGGCCGATGTCTTCGGTCACCAGGCCGAACTCATCAAGGGCAAGCTGAATCTGGGTGATGTCATCAATGCCCAGGTCGATACCGTGTCGCGGGCCCGTACCATGCGCAACCACTCGGCAACGCACCTGATGCACAAGGCGCTTCGCGAGGTGCTGGGTGCCCATGTGCAGCAGAAGGGCTCGCTGGTCGACCCCGACAAGACGCGCTTTGACTTCAGCCACAACAGTGCCGTCACGGCCGAGCAGATCCAGCGCATCGAGGCCATCGTCAATGCCGAGATTCTCGCCAATCCGGCCACCCAGTCGCGCGTCATGGGCTTCGACGACGCCGTCAAGGCCGGCGCCATGGCCTTGTTCGGCGAAAAATACGGCGACTCGGTCCGCGTGCTCGACATCGGCAGCAGCCGCGAGTTGTGCGGGGGTACCCATGTGGCCCGCACCGGCGACATCGGCCTGTTCAAGATCACCGCCGAGTCCGGCGTGGCGGCCGGCATCCGCCGCATCGAGGCCATCACCGGCGACAATGCCCTGAACTTCGTGCAGGACCTGGAAGCGCAACTGGCGCGCATGGGCCAGGTGCTCAAGGCGCCGTCCCACGAACTGCTTGCCAAGGCCGAACAGATGGCCGATCAGTTGCGCTCGCTCGAGAAGGAACTGGGCCGCCTGAAGTCGCGGCTGGCCGCTTCGCAGGGCGACGAACTGGTGGCCCAGGCGGTCGATGTCAAGGGCATCAAGGTGCTGGCCGCGCAACTGGAAGGGGCCGATGTCAAGACCCTGCGCGAGACCATGGACAAGCTCAAGGACAAGCTCAAGAGCGCGGCCATCGTGCTGTCGGCGGTCGAGGGCGGCAAGGTCAGCCTGATTGCCGGTGTCACCAGCGACCAGATTGGCAAGGTCAAGGCCGGTGAACTGGTCAATTTCGTGGCCCAGCAGGTCGGTGGCAAGGGCGGTGGCAAGCCGGACATGGCCCAGGCCGGTGGTACCCAGCCCGAGCACCTGGCCAAGGCGCTGCAAGGCGTGGCGGCCTGGGTGTCCGAGCGCGCCTGAGGGTGCTCGCCACGGTGTCGCCGTGCAGGCGCCAGCCCAGCCACCTGCAGATGCCGCGGTGAGTGCGGCGGCGCGTCCGGGGACGGGGATCCGCACCCTCGTCTTCTATGTCGTGCTGTGCCACCTGGCCTACGGTGGCGCCCGCGTCGCCACCTCGCTGGCCGGCCTTCACCTGAAGGCCACGCCCCTGGCCATCGGCATCATCCTGTCCTTCTTCAACCTGTTGCCGATGGTGCTGTCGATCAGTGCCGGGCGCCTGATCGACCGCCTGGGTGTCGCGGCGCCCACCACCTACAGCGTGGCGGCCCTGACCCTGGGCATCGCGTTGCCCTTCATCGCCTGGGACATCGGGGTGCTGTACCTGGCCGCCGTGCTCAGCGGCACCGGCTTCATGCTGATGCATCTGTGCATGCAAAAGACCGCCGGCGAAGTGGGCCGGGAGGGTGACCGGGCCGCCAATTTCTCGCTGCTCGCCCTGGGCTTTTCGGTGTCGGGATTTCTCGGGCCGATGGTGGCCGGCTTCACCATCGACCACCTGGGCTACCGTGAAGCCTTCGGGGTGCTCGCAGCCGCGCCCCTGATCGCCTTCCTCGGGTTTCGCCGGGCGCGCTATCCGGACAGCCTGAAGGGACACGACACCGCCGAGGCACCCGATGCGACGCCCAAGCGGGTCCTCGACCTGGTGGCCACGCCCGAGATGAAGCGCCTGTATGCCGCCGTCATCATCCTGTCGGCCTCCTGGGACGTGCTGCAGTTCCTGGTGCCCATCCATGGCAAGCAGCAAGGCTTTTCCGCATCACAGATCGGCATCGTGCTGGGTGCCTTTTCGATCGGCTCCTTCGTGATCCGCATCGCCTTGCCCTGGATCAGCCAGCGCGTCAGCGAATGGCCGCTGATCCTGGGCTCGATCGGCAGTGCCGTGCTGGTCTATGCCCTGTATCCGTTCTTCTCCTATTTCGTGGCCATGATCGCCCTGTCGCTGCTGCTCGGGCTGGGCCTGGGCGTGGCCCAGCCCATGGTCCTGTCGGTGATCCATCGCAGCGCCCCGGAGGGTCGCATCGGCGAGGCGGTCGGCCTGCGCCTGATGATCATCGGTGCCAGCCAGGTGCTGCTGCCCCTGGCCTTTGGTGCGCTTGGTTCGGCCACGGGCATGGCGCCCCTTTTCTGGGGCATGTCGGTGGTGGCCCTGGCCGGTGGCATCTATGTGGGCCGTGGCCATCACGAGGTGGAACCCGCCCAGCGCCCCAAGCCCGATTCCAAGCAAGATGAGGGCTTGTTGTGAACCTGCTGCCTGCCCGCCATGAAGGACGCCTTGCGCGAAGACCCTGCTGAAGCCTCCGGCCTGCGTCACGGCCCGGCCTCGGCCATGGCCTTGTTCTGGTCCTTCTCCAACCTTGCCCTGCACGGGTTTGGCGGCGTCCTGCCCTGGGCCCAGCGCATGCTGGTCGAGCAGAACCGCTGGCTCAGCCGCGAGGACTTTCTCGAGATCCTGGCCTTCTCCCAGCTGCTGCCCGGGCCCAATGTGTGCAACCTGTCCCTGATGGTTGGCGACCGCTTCTTCGGCTTTCGCGGGGCTGTCGCCGCATTGCTGGGCATGCTGGTGTTCCCGGGCTGCGTGATCGCGGTGATGGCCCTGTGCTACGACCAGTTCGCGCAGCAGGCGCAGGTTCGCGGTGCCCTGCTGGGCATGTCGGCCGCCGCAGCCGGCCTGATCCTGTCCACCGGCCTGAAACTGGCGCTGAGCTACCGGGGGCGCTGGTTGTGGCTGGCACCAGGGGTGGGGGCGCTGATGGCCATTGGCCTGCTGCGCCGCCCGATGCTCGAGACCCTGCTGTGGCTGGTGCCGCTGTCGGTTGGCGCCGCCTGGTGGCAGGTGCGACGCGAGAGCGCAAGGGGGGCGCTGGCAGGCGGACAAACCAAGAGAGGTGCGTCGTGACCGCAGCCGCAGGAGCCAGTCCGGTCGATCTTTGGGCGCTGGCGCAGCATTTCGCCACCCTGTCGCTGATCGCCATCAGCGGCGCCATTGCCACCGTGCCCGAGATGCATCGCTTCCTGGTCGACGAGAAGCACTGGATGACCCACACCCAGTTCAATGACTCGGTGGCGATGGCGCAGGCCGCGCCAGGTCCCAATGTGTTTTTTGTGGCCTTGTTCGGTTGGCAGGTGGCACGCGCGCCCGGTGCGGCCGTTGCCTTTGCCTCGATCATCCTGCCGGCCAGCGTGCTGGTCTATGCGATGTGGCGCTGGAAGCGCAGCCGCGAGGACACCCAGCTGGTCAAGGCCCTGCGCCTGGGCCTGTCGCCGATTGCGGCGGGCCTGACTGTCTCCACCGGTCTGGTCCTGGCCCAGAACGCCGCCGTGATCGAGGCCACCCAGCGCCTGGACTGGCGCCTGGCCGCCGTCGTCGTGGGCACCGTCATCTTCAGCCTGCGCAGCAAACGCAATCCCCTGTGGATGATTGCGGCTGGTGCGCTGGTAGGCATTGCACTGAGCTTTTAGGAAACAAACATGAATCCCGACTACAAATTCTGTCCGCGCTGCGCCAGCCCGCTCGAGGTGCTGCCCCTGGGCGGCCGTCCCCGTACCGCCTGCACCGCTTGCGGTTTCACGCACTGGAACAATCCGCTACCGGTGGTGGCGGCCATCCTCGAGTACCAGGACCAGATCCTGCTGGCCCGCAATGCCGCCTGGCCGCCCAGGATGTTCGCGCTGATCACCGGCTTTCTCGAGGCTGGCGAGACGCCCGAGCAGGGCATTGCCCGCGAGGTGCAGGAGGAGACCTCACTGCATGTCACCGATACCGCCCTGGTGGGGGTGTACGAGTTCACCCGCAAGAACGAGCTGATCATTGCCTATCACGTCAAGGCGGTCGGCGAGGTGCGCCTGTCCGAGGAACTGGCCGACTACAAACTGGTGCAGCCGGCCGACCTCAAACCCTGGCGCATGGGCACCGGCCTGGCGCTGGCTGACTGGATGCGGGCCCGCAACCTGCCCTTCGAATTTCTCGAGCGGCCGGGTGCCTGAGCCTGCGCGGCCTCAGACCACCTTGACCGACAGGTCGGGCAGACCGGCGATCCTGGCCAGCATCACATCGCCCTTGACCACCGGGCCGACGTTTTCCGGCGTGCCCGAGTAGATGATGTCGCCCGGCTTGAGCTCGAAGGCAGCGCTCAGCTGGGCGATCTGCTCAGCCACGCTCCACATCATGTAGCTCAGGTCCGCGCTCTGCTTGACCTGGCCATTGACCGACAGCGAGATCGCGCCCTTGGTGAAATGCCCCACCTGGCTCACCGGGTGCAGGGGGCCGATCGGGGCGCTCATGTCGAAGCTCTTGCCGATCTCCCAGGGCTTTTTCTGGTCGCCCATGAAGCGCTGCAGGTCGCGCCGCGTCATGTCCAGGCCCACCGCATAACCGAAGACATGGTCCAGCGCCTTGTCCATCGGGATATTGCGTCCCCCGGTTTTCAGGGCTGCGACCAGTTCCACCTCGTAGTGGTAGTTCTTGGTCAGGGGCGGGTAGGGGTGGTTGCCGGTGGTGCCCGGTGCCACGTATTGAATGGCATCGGTCGGCTTCTGGAAGAAAAAGGGCGGCTCGCGGGTCGGGTCGCTGCCCATCTCGCGGGCATGGGCGGCATAGTTGCGCCCGATGCAGTAGATGCGCCGCACCGGATACACCTCGCTGCTGCCCACGATCGGGATCGTGGTGATCGGCACCTCAAACAAGGTCTTGGCGCCGCTTCCGGCGGTCACCGAGACGCAGCCGGCGGCCAGCGTCCCGCCAACCACCCCGCCCAGGGTGGCGGTGGAACTGCGAAGCATGTTTCTACGGTTCATGTGTTCTCCTGCGGCTAAAATCACGGATTCTTCCAAACCCGGATTCTCGTCTACATCGATGGAAAGCCGGAACCCGCCATTTCAGGAAAATGACATGTCCGACGCAATTGCTGCCGACCGCGAAGTCGACGCCAGCGGCTTGAACTGCCCGCTGCCCATCCTGCGCGCCAAGAAGGCGCTGACCGATCTGGAAAGCGGGAAGATCCTGCGTGTCATTGCCACCGATCCCGGCGCAAGACGCGACTTCGAGGCCTTTGCACGCCAGACTGGCCACGAACTGCTCAGCCTCCAGGAAGTCGACAAGAAGCTCGTCTTCCTGCTCAAGCGGCGTTGATCATGCACGCCCGCTTTGATTTCAGCAAGGCTTCGGTCTTCATTACCGGTGGCAGCTCGGGAATCGGTCTGGCCACTGCCCAGGCCTTCAGGCGCGCTGGTGCCACGGTGCTCGCCACCGGCGCCACCGATGCCGAGGTGCAGGCCGCGCAGTCCCAGCAGGCCAACGCAGGCATCCGCTTTGCGCGCCTGGATGTCACCGACGATGCCGCCGTCAAGGCCATGGTCGCCAGCCTGCCCAGCATCGATGTGGTGGTCAACTGCGCCGGCATCATCCGCCGCGAGGCCGAACACGAGCCGGAACAGTTCATCAAGGTGATCGATGTCAACCTGAACGGCGGCATGCGTGTCACCAGTGCGGCGCGCGAAAAGCTCAAGGCCAGCAAGGGCAGCGTCGTCTTCATCGGATCGGTCATGTCGTATTTCGGCGGCCCCAAGCAGCCGGCCTACTCGGCCTCCAAGGGCGGCGTGAAAAACCTGACCATGTCGCTGGCCGCCGCCTATGCAGCCGATGGCATCCGCGTCAATGCGGTCGCGCCAGGCTGGGTGCTCACCGAACTGAGCCGTGGCGCCCGCGAGAACCCCGAGCGCAATGCCCAGATCATGGGCCGCGTGCCGATCGGCCGCTGGGCCGACCCGGCCGAGATTGCCGACCCCATCCTGTTCCTCTGTTCGGATGCGGCGCGCTACGTCACCGGCACCATGATGGCGGTCGACGGCGGCTATACCAGCGTCGGTTGAGGCGGATTCACGCCGCGTCTGTCCCTGTCGCGGGTACTTCCCGCGTGGTCAATGCGCCAGCCTTGCTTGTCTCGAAGGGGGCGGATAGTGCGTCAGCAGGGCTTCGCACCCCATGGGCGCCACGATTGAGCACATGGGTGTAGATCTGGGTGGTGCTGACATCGGCGTGACCGAGCAGTTCCTGAACCGTGCGGATGTCGTAGCCCGCCTCGATCATGTGGGTGGCGAAGCTGTGACGAAAGCTGTGGCTGGTGACGCGCTTGCCCAGTTCGCAGGCGCGAAGCGCCAGCTTGAGCATGCGGGCAAAGCTCTGGTCGTAGACATGGTGTCGGCGAAGGACGCCGCTGCGCGGATCGCGCGCCGGACGTCGTGAAGGAAATACCCAGAACCAGGGCCATTCCTTGCCGGCGTTGGGAAACTTTCGTTCCAACCCGTTGGGCAGAGCCACGCCGGGCTGCGCGTTGTCCCGGTCGCCTTGCCACACTCGGCGCATTCGATCGATATGAGCCCTCAGCGGTTGCACCAGGCTGACGGGCAGGCAGGTGAGCCGGTCCTTGCGACCCTTGCCCTGACGTACCGTGATCTCGCAGCGCTCCAGGTCCAGATCCTTGATCCGCAGGGCAAGGCATTCGTTCAGGCGAAGGCCCCCGCCGTACATCAGGCTGGCCATCAGCGCCCAGCTGCCCTCCATGGCGCCAAGCAGCACGGCAACCTCGGAACGGCTGAGCACGACGGGACGATACAGTGGCCGCTTGGGCATGACCAGGCCCTCGATCCAGGGCAACTCTCGCCCCAGGACCTGGCCATGAAAGAAAACCAGCGCCGACATGGCCTGCTTGACAGTAGACGCCGATGCCTTCTGGGCGAGTGCGAGCATGAAAGTCTGAACGGCGGCGGGCGCATCCAGTTCAGCCGGATGACGCTTGCCGTGAAACAAAATATAACGACGGACCCAAAAAAGATAGGCCTCTTCGGTACGAGGGCTGAAATGCCGCGCCCTGATGCAAAAGCGCAGACGATCCAGCAAACGCATGTCGGGCGGAAATTCGTAGGATCGAACGACCCGACCACTTTCAGTTCGGCGGTAGCGCGAGGCAAGGGCCGATTCCGGAGACAGTCTTGCAGGACGGGCGGCTTGAGAAGGCATCTACTTAGGATGCAA
>JAPOKJ010000091.1 GCA_029977705.1 Burkholderiales bacterium
GCATCCGCCAGGCCCTGGCCCTGGCGGTGGATCGCTAGGCGATCGTGCGTGTGGTCTATGGCAAGAGCGCGGGCTGTGTAGGCAACGACAGCCATCTGGTGGCGGCCGACCCCAACTTCGTGCCGCGCGCGGCGCGCCGCGATGTGGCCCGTGCCAAGCGTCTGCTGACGGAGGCCGGTCACCCCAATGGCATCACCCTGCCAACGCTTTATTACGCGCCGCAATGGCCCGAGATGGCGCGCTATTTCCAGGTGCTGCAGCAGACCGTGAAGGAAGCGGGGATCACCCTGCCGATCGAGGAGCGCCCGAGCGACGGCTACCAGAGCTTCCGTCAGGGCGATGCCGATGTGGGCAAGGGCAACTTTCACAAGTTTGCCTACACGGCGGTGGGCCCGCGCAATGCCGGCATCAGCCTGTTCCGGATGCGCAATGCCAACAATGAAAGTGGCTACTGGAGCGGCCCGCAGGCCGACGAGTACATGAAGCTGTACGACCAGGCGATGCTGATCCGCGATGCCGGCCAGCGCAAGGGGATCTACGCGAAGATGCAGGCCATCCTGCAAGAAGAGGTGCCGGCCCTGCTGCCGGCCGGGCGCAACAACCTGCTGGTCAAGCGCCCTTCGGTGCGCGGGCTGGAGAATCATCCGCAGCACTGGTCGATCCGCTGGGACGGCGTGTGGAAGGCGTGAGCGCGACGCGATGATCCTGGCCATCGCGCGCCGTGTGGCGCTGTCCCTGATGACGCTGGTCGCGCTGGCGGTGTTCATCTTTCTGGCCACCGAAGTGATGCCGGGCGATGCGCTGGATGTGGTGCTGTCCTCCGACGAGATCGCCAGCATGCCGCCCGAGCGGCTGGCGCAGATGAAACGCGATCTCGGGCTCGATCGCCCCGCCCACCAGCGGCTGGCCAGCTTCCTGGCCGGTGCCGTGCAGGGTGACTTCGGCCGCACCATCATCTCCAGGACGCCGGTCTCGCAGGTGGTGGCCTACCCAATGCGCAACTCGCTGGCCCTGGCCTGCCTGGTGCTGCTGATCGCGTTGCCGCTGGCGGTACTGATCGGGGTGGCTGGCGCGGTGTGGCACCGCCGCCTGCCCGATCATCTGATCGCCACCGCCACCATCATTGGCTATTCGATCCCGGAGTTTGTGATCGGTACGCTGCTGGTGATCGGCTTTGCGGTGCTGCTGCCCTGGTTTCCGGCCACCATTACCGTCGATACCCGGGCACCCGTGGCCGAGCTGCTGCGGGTGAGCACGCTGCCGGTGGCCACCATCGTGATCGGCTCGGTGGCCTACCTCAGCCGCCTGCTGCGGGTCGGCATGATCGAGGCGCTCGGCGCGGACAATATCGAGCGGCTGCGCATGACCGGCGTGCCGCAGTGGCGGGTCGTGTTCCGCCACGCACTGCCGGCAGCCCTGGTGCCCAGCCTGACGGCGATGGCCTTGTATGCGGCGGCCCTGGTGTCGGGCATCGTTGTGGTCGAGCTGGTGTTCTCGATTCCCGGGCTGGGGCAGGAGCTGGTGCGCGCAGTGGTGCGCCGCGAGGTGCATGTGGTGCAGTCGATTGCGCTGGCCTCGGCCCTGGCGGTGGTGGTGCTCAACCTGCTGGCCGATCTTTCCATTCTCGCGCTCGACCCGCGCACCCGTGGCGCTTAGGGCGCCCCCAGCCTCTTTCCTGCATGCAACATCGCCTCAAACTGATTGCCCGCCGCCCTCTGGCAGTGGTGGGTCTGGTCCTGGTGCTGGCGCATCTGCTGATGGCGCTGTCGGCGCCCTGGTGGATTCCCCACGATCCCACGGCCCTGGTGGGGCCCGCCCTGGAGCCGCCGGGACCCGAATTTGCCTTCGGTACCGACGAACTGGGGCGCGACTTTCTGTCACGCGTGATGATGGGCGGGCGCGTGGCCATTCTCGTCTCCTTCACGGCCGGGCTGATCGCGGCCCTGGGCGGCGGGCTGGTGGGGTTGGCGGCGGCGTATTACAAGGGGGGGTTCGATGACACGGTCTCGCGCCTGGTCGAGCTCAAGCTGGCCATTCCCTCCATCCTGTTCGTGTCGCTTTTCGTGACCGGCTTCGGGCAGTCGGTCGGTGTGCTGATCGTCGTCATTGCGGTGATCAAGATGATGGGCGCGATACGCACGTCGCGCGCCGCCGGCTTGCAATTGATGACGCTGGGCTATGTCAAGGCCGCACAGCTGCGTGGCGAGCGCGGGCCGGCGATCATCTTGCGCGAGATGCTGCCCGGCGTGATCGACCTGCTGCTGGTGGAGTTTGCCCTGCGCAGCTCCAGCGCGCTGATGCTGGTCAGTGCGCTGTCCTTTCTGGGGCTGGGCCTGTCGCCGCCCACGCCCGACTGGGGGCTGATGATCCATGCCGGGCTGTCGGCCATTCACTCCGAGCCCTGGCTGATCCTGATCCCTGCGGTTTGCATATCCACGCTGGTGATCGGTATCAAT
Source organism: Burkholderiales bacterium (assembly GCA_029977705.1). Classification (GTDB taxonomy): domain Bacteria; phylum Pseudomonadota; class Gammaproteobacteria; order Burkholderiales; family Burkholderiaceae_E; genus JAPOKJ01. Next base: position 2,457 of record JAPOKJ010000091.1, read on the forward strand.
TTCGCCACCGAGGGCGTGGCCGATGCCCTCGGGCTGGATGCCTCGCGCGGGGGCGCACATGGCTGATACCCCACTGCTGCGGGTAGAGCAGCTCTCGATCGGCTATCGCAATGCCTACGGCGTGCTGATGCCGGCGGTGCGCGAGCTCAGCTTCGATCTGCCGCAAGGCGGTGCGCTGGGCATTGTCGGCGAAAGCGGCAGCGGCAAGAGCACCGCGGCGCGCGCACTGCTGGGCCACTACCGGGGTGCGGGCGAGCGCACCGGAGGGCGAATCCTTATCCGCGGGCAGGTGCTCGATGAACGCAACCCGGCCAGCCTGGCGCGCCTGCGAGGCATCGACATCGCCTTCGTGCCTCAGAACCCGCTGTCCTCGCTCACCTACCACCTGAGGGTCGGCGCCCAGATCGTGGAGGTCCTGCAAAGCCGGGCAGGCCTGAATGCGGTCGCCGCGCGTCAGCGCGCACTGGAGTTGATGGCGCAGACCGGCCTTCCTGAGCCGCAACTGCTGTTCGAGCGCTTTCCGCACCAGCTCTCGGGCGGCCAGCGCCAGCGCGTGGTGATTGCCTGCGCCCTGGCCTGCCAGCCGCGCGTGCTGGTGCTCGATGAACCGACCACCGCGCTCGACAAGTCCACCGAGGTCCAGGTGCTTGGGCTGTTTCGCGAGCTGCGCCGCTCGCTGGGCGTGGGCCTGGTGCTGGTCACCCACGACCTGCATGTGGTGGCGCAGATGTGCGACCACGTGGTGGTGATGAAGGATGGCGCCTGCGTGGAGCAAGGCCCCACGGCCCGCCTGTTCGAGCAGCCCGCCACACCGTATACCCGCGAGCTGGTGGGCGCGATGCTGCGGCTCGATGGCGCACCGCCAGAGGATCGCGCACCGCCTGCCGCCTCGCCCCTGATCGAAACCGTGCAACTGGGCCACGGCTATGAGGCCGGTGGCTGGTTCCGCAAGCCCCGCGCGGCTGCGCCGATGGCCTTGCAGGGTCTCGATCTGAGCCTGCGCCCGGGCGAGGTGCTCGGGGTGATTGGCGAGTCCGGTTCCGGCAAGAGCACCCTGGGTGGCGCGCTGGCCGGCCTGATCGCGCCCAGCCAGGGCCAGATGAGGTTTCAGGGCCAGCCGCTGCCGGGCGCCGCCCTGGCGCGCAGCCAGGAACAGCGCCGCAGCATCCAGATGGTGTTCCAGGATCCGCTGTCGTCCTTGAACCCGCGCCAGCAGGTGGGCGCGGCCATCGCCCGTCCGCTGCAGATCTTCTTCGGCATGGGCCGCCGCCAAGCCTGGGATCGGGCTGCCGAGCTGCTCGATGAATTGGGTCTGGAGGCGCATTTCCTGAACCGCTTTCCGCGCCAGCTCTCGGGTGGGCAGCAGCAGCGTGTGGCCATTGCGCGTGCGCTGGCCGCCGAGCCCGAGCTGATCATCTGCGACGAGTTCACATCGGCGCTCGATGCCACGGTGCAGGCCCAGGTGATCGACCGGCTGCTGCAGGTGCAGGCACGGCGTTCGCTGGCGCTGATCGTGATCACCCACGATCTGGGTGTGGTCTGGCGCATGGCGCATCGCGTGCTGGTGCTGCGCCAGGGTCTGGTGCACGAGCAGGGCCTGACCGAGGCGGTGTTTGCGCGACCGGCTTCGGACTACACCCGTCTGCTGCTCGATGCTGCCCTGAGCAAGCGACAGGGCGATGAAGCGCAGGGCACCCTGTCACCGTCGCCTGCTTCGCGCCTGCTCGCATCACCGCCTCTGGCCTCGACATCGACCCTCCCCTCCGAAAGGACGAGCCCCCCATGATGCCTTTTGATCGACGTGAATTCAGCCGCTCGGCCGCTGCCCTGGCGGCCGCATCCGGCCTGCCGGTGGCGGCCCTTGCCCAGGCACCGCAGGCAGGCAAACCCAAAGGGCCGACGCCCCAGCGCGGAGGCCAGCTGGTGGTGGCGCAGTGCTCGGCCAACCGGCGCACGGCCAGCGCCAGCAATGCACGGCACCCTTATTTCTTTGTCGACCTGAGCACGCGGGTGGCCTACAACTGCCTGACCTGGGTCAATGAGAACCTGGAGTGGCAGTACGAACTGGCCCGCGAGATCGTGCCCACCGATGACCAGATGAATGTCTGGGATGTGAGCCTGCGCGAGGGCGTGCTGTTTCATGACGGCCGCGAGATGACCAGCGCCGATGTGGCCGCCTCGTTCGAAGCGCATCGCACCGGCGCGGTGTTTGCCACCCAGATCCAGAAGATCGAGACGCTGGGCCGCTACAAGCTGCGCTTTTTCCTCAAGGAGGGCAATGCCGAGTTCCCGTTTGTGCTGGCCGAGTACCAGCACGGGATCATGCAGGCCGACAGCCCCTCGCGCATCGGCCTCAATGGCATCGGCACCGGTCCTTTCAAGTTCGTGGCGGCGGATCCCAATCGCTCGGCGACCTTCGAGCGCCATGACAAGTACTGGCGCAAGGGCTTTCCCTATCTGGACCGCCTGGAGATCCACAACCGCGAAGGCCAGCAGGAAGCCGCGCTCAATGGCCTGCGGGCACGACAGTTCGATGCGGTGCTGACCATCGATTCGCGCGGACTGCGCCAGTTGCAGCGCGAGTCCGATCTGGACTTTTCGGTCGGCCGGGGCAGCTACCATTTCGTGATCCAGCTGCCCAAGCATCCGGGCTCACCCTTCGAGGACCGCCGCATCCGTCAGGCCCTGGCCCTGGCCATCGATCGCGAGGCCATCGTGCGCATCGCCTATGGCGGCAAGTACGGCTGGGTGGGCAATGACAGCCACCTGGTGTCGACCGATCCCTCTTTCCTGTACCGACCCGCCAAGCGCGATGTAGCGGCGGCCCGCAAGCTGCTTGCCGAGGCCGGTTACCCCAAAGGCATCACCCTGCCCACGCTGTACTACAGCCCGCAACTGCCGGAAGTGCCGATCTACTTCCAGGTGCTGCAGCAGACGGTGAAGGAGGCCGGCATCATCCTGCCGCTCGAGGAGCGCCCGGCCGATGGCTATGCGGCGTTTCGCACCGGCGACAACGACTTGAGCAAGGGCAAGTTCCACAAGTTTGCGATGACCGCGGTAGGCTCGCGCAATCCCGGCATCTCGCTGGCCCGGATGCGCGGCGAGTTCGTCGAGAGCGGTCACTGGCGCGGCCCCGAGCAGGACCGCTACATGGATCTGTACCGGCGCGCGATGGTCACCCGCGACGACACCCTGCGCAAGCGCCTTTATCATGAGATGCAGGGCATCTTGCAGCAGGAAGTGCCGGCCATCCTGCCGGCGGGCGGCGACTCGATCCTGGTCAAGCGCAAGCATGTGCAAAACCTCGCGTATCACCCGCAGATCTGGTCGATACGGTTCGACGAGGTCTGGCGCAGCGCCTGAGACCTGCTGCTTTCCCTTTCTTGTTTTCCATTCCTCCACCAGGAGCACGCAATGCGATCCAACCCCTTCGATCAGCCTGGCCAGTTCTACAAGGGCAATTTGCATACCCACAGCAACACCTCCGATGGGCAATTGCCGGCCGAAGAGGTGTGCCGTCGTTACCGGGAGCGGGGCTATGATTTTCTGTGCCTGTCGGATCACTTCCTGCCGGCCTACGACTTTCCGGTGACCGATACCCGGCCGTTCCGTACCGACAGTTTCACCACCTTGCTGGGAGCCGAGGTGCATGTGCCGTCCACGGCGCTGGGCGAGAAGTGGCACCTGCTCGCCAATGGGCTGCCGCTCGATTTCGAGCCGCCTGCCGAAGGCGAGACGGCGCCCGAAATTGCAGCCCGTTGCGCCGCAGCCGGTGCGTTCGTGACCATCGTGCACCCAGCCTGGTATTCACTGGGGGTGGACGATGCACGCAGCATCGAAGCCGCCCACGCCATCGAGGTCTACAACCACACCTCGGCGGTGAAGACCGACCGCGGCGATGGCGCGGTGCTGCTCGACCAGATGCTCTCGCTGGGCCACCGGCTCAATGCCCTGGCCAGCGACGACGCCCACTTCGAGCTCGACGATGCCTTTGGCGCCTGGGTGATGGTGCGCGCCACCGAGCGCAGCCCCGAGGCGCTGCTGGGCGCGCTCAAGGCCGGGCACTACTACAGCTCCACCGGAGCCGACATTCACGGCATCCATTTCGACGGCGATGAGGTGGTGGTGGAATGTTCGCCCGCCAGCGCCATCTTCCTGCAGGGCCGCGGGTCACGCGAGGTGCATGTGCTCGGACAAAACCTGACCAGTGCCCGCCTGCCCGCCTACAAGCTGGGCAAACAAAGCTTCATGCGCGTCACCGTGCTCGATGCCCAGGGCCGGCGTGCCTGGAGCAACCCCTTCTGGAAGGGCGTCTGAGGGCGGGGGCCAGGGGCTGGCTTTGCTGCGGCCTTGCGCCTGCCAGGTGTTTCCCGCTACACCCCACGCAAGACACTGAACTCCCGGAACAGGCGAACGGGCAGTGGCGTTTCCAGCTTCCATACGATGCTCATCGGGCGGTTGCCTTCCACAGACTCAAGGCTGACGCGTCCGCAGGCGCGATAAGCCTCGCCCTTGCGCGGACGCACAAAGAGCTGGAACTGCCACCCGTTTGTGGCACTTTCGATATAGCGTTGTCCACCGGCTGTGTCCGGGCCCGCGCTGTTTTGGGTTTGCCAGTGAAAGCGCTCGGCGCTGATGGCGTAGTCGTGATAAGCGATACGGTCGTGATAGCCCTCGCTCTTGTCGAGCGTTACGAACAGCAGTTCTGTCTTTCGACTGACCAGCGATAACAACCCGGCCTGAAAAGGAACACGACGAGTTGCTGTGAGCCAACCCACTGCTGTCAGTACCTCGCGGGCACCGTAAGCCGCATGAAGGCAGAGCGGCGTGTCTTCCAGCCCCGGCAGAGGCTTTGCGCCCAAGGTGGTACGAGCCTGCAGCAGTGATGTCAATTCGCCCAGCTCGCTTGAAATGACAGGGTGGCGCTCAAGCCGCTCGATGAACGCATCAGGACCGGCCGCTTGATCATGCCGACCATCGATCTGGTAGGCGAGCATTTGCACGCTCAAGCCAGCAGGGCCGGCAACTGTCGACGCTTGGATACGCCCTTGGGCAACCGCGCTCATCATCTCCAGCCGGCGCGGATCATCCACATGCAACAAGTCACCGAAGCGGCGGCTGAAATAGTCTTCTTCAGGCCCGGGCTCGGCGACGATCAGACCAGCGTCTCGTTTGAGCGCGGTCCAGCCACTACGACCCTGCCCGGTCCCCGCCCGGTAGATGTCTTCCAGTGCCAGCGCCTGATCGTGCAGAAAGTCGGCCAGCCGAACAGCGCTCCGGCCGCGCAGGGCCGCATACGCCTGTAATTCCGTCTTCAATCGACGCCAGTTTTGGGTTGTCAAGGATCGCAGGCCCTGCAGCACCTGCTCCCGTGTCTGTCGCTGCAAGTGAATGTGACAGCCCGGAGGCAAGCTGCCAAAACCATTCTCCACACCGTCCACCAGTTCGCGCCGCGACAGGCCTGTCAGACTCGACAACAGGCGATCGAAGCGGAATTCCCTTCGGTGCTGACCGACAAAGTCGAGCACCAGACAGCTTTCTTTTCCAGGCGCCAGGCGAAGGCCGCGACCAATCTGCTGCTGGAAGAGCACCGGGCTCTGCGTGGGCCGCAACAGCAAAAGCGTATCGACCATCGGCAAGTCGATACCTTCGTTGTAGAGGTCGACGGTCACCAACGCGCAAACCTCGCCGCTGAGCAGACGCTGCGGTGCGCGCCGGCGTTCTTCTGGGCTGGTCGTACCCACCACGCAAGCGGCTGGCAGCCCCGCGCGGTTGAGCCACGCGGTCATGAACTCGGCATGGGCGACCGAGACGCAAAAAACAAGGGCGCGTGAGCGTGCAGCATCGGAGGCCAGACGCCGCCATTCATTGATCACCAGCCGGGCCCGCACGTCGTTGCTGGTGACCAGGTTATCGATTGCTTCGCGCTCACCGGGCCTATCCCAGGGGACCGTCGAGAAGTCAGTCGCATCGTCGCAGGCGTAGTACTCGAACGGTGCAAGAAGCTGCAGATCGAGCGCATGCCACAGGCGTAGCTCGACTGCCGGACTGCCGTCAGGCCTGGCATCGAAGTAAGGCATGATCGGCTGCCCGTCACTGCGCTCGGGCGTGGCGGTCAGTCCGAGAAGCACCCGAGGCCGAACGGCCTTTGCAAAGGCATCGAATCGGTCAGCGGCCAGCCGGTGGCATTCATCCACCACGATGGTATGCCAGTGCTCGGCACCGGCGCTCGCTACCAGATCGCGGCTGGTGACGCTGTCGATCGTCGCAAAGAGATGGTCCCATCGATCGGGCATGTGAGTGCCAGTCAACAGCTCGCCGAACTCCGGATCGCGCAGCACCTCGCGATAGGTACGCAGGGCCTGGCGCAGGATTTCTTCGCGGTGCGCCACAAACAGCAAGCGTGGTCTGCCGCCCTCCGCGCGGCAAGCGTTCCGATAATCGAATGCTGCCACCACCGTCTTGCCGGTACCGGTAGCCGCTACCACCAGGTTTCGATGCCGCCCGTAGGCACGCTCTGCCGTCAACTGCTCCAGCATGTCCTGCTGGTAGGTCTTGGGCTGCAGGTCGAAAAAGCTGATCGCACCGGAGGGCTCGGCACCAAAGGATTCACGGCCGAGCGCAATGGCCAGCGCCTGGCGGTGCTCGGAGTTGTCCGGGTCATAGCGCTGAAACTCGCTGTCGGCCCACAGCGTTTCAAAGTGGGCGATGGCCCTGGCAAACAGCGCGTCTTGGGCGCGTTGGGTGAGCTTGACTGTCCATTCGAGCCCTCCCGTCAGCGCGGCCCCCGACAGATTGGCACTGCCCACGTAGGCCGAGCCAAACCCCGTCTTGCGTTGAAACAGCCATGCCTTCGCATGCAGCCGCGTGCGACGGCCGTCCAGGGACACGCGAACCTCACAACCGGGCAAGCGTGCCAATTCGTCCAATGCACGTGCCTCGGTGGCGCCGGTATAGGTCGTGGTGAGAATACGCAGCCGGGTGGCGCCACGGCCCTGCGCACCTGTGGCCGTGATCGTCTGCAGCACGTCTTGTAGCTTCCGGACGCCAGACATGGTGATGAAACTCACCAGGATGTCGACCTGATCGGCAGAGGCCAGTTCGCGACGGATCTCCTGAAGCAGCGAGGGCGAGCCCTTGCCGGCCGTGAATAGCCACGGTGCGGCGAGACCGAGCTCGGGCGGCGTATGGAATTGACCGTCGCGTTGCACGGCCCGCAAAACGCGCAATGGCGATGCCACCAAGTCGATAGCGTCGGCCGATTCGCCGTGGAGATCCGCGCTGGCAGATGCAGCGAGCCGGTGCCTCAGCATCACCAGCAACTCGTTGACCAATTCGAGTTGCCGCTTGGGTTTGTCGGTGTCATCGCCACCGACTTCGTCCAGGATCGCGGCAAGTTGGCGCGTGATGACATCGACCAGCAGATCAGACGCACCGCCCACCAGCGACAGCAATGTCGCGCTACCGGGATCCAGCGCGTCAAGCGATCGATTCAGCCGCTCGGTGAGCAGCAGATCGTAAAGGCCGTCTGACAGTGGTGCGGTGCTTGCGGGCTTCATCTGATCAGCCGCGTGCACCGATGCCTGATTGTGCTGGGGTTGCGGCGTAGATGAGCATCAGGAAAGTGTAACGGTATCGCCGACCCATTTGCGGCTTGTGCGGCCGCCGCTCCCACGTAGAGTCGACACATTGTTTTGCAAACCGGGCCTACTCCCCATACAACCCCATCGCCAACCCCAACTGCTCCTTGACCAGCCGCACCAGTGAGCCCGGTGAAATCACCGACACATGGGCGCCGTGCTTGAGGATGTCGCCGACCAGTTCGCGTTCGTCGGAATACGGGATCTCGAGCGTGTAGGACCCGTCCGGGTGCAGGGTGCCGATCTGCTCGGGGTGCCATTGTTCGTACTGCACCCAGCGCGCACGCTCGGCATTGAAGCGGATCCGCGCCCAGTCCTTGACCTCACCGCCGAAAATGCCGTAGCCGTTTTTCATCTGCTCGCGGACCAGTTCGGGATCGAACTCGCGGGCTTCGCTCTTGAGAAGTTCACACTCGGAAATGGCGTCCACTGCAAAGCTTCGCAGGCCGTGGCGCAGGTGACACCAGGCATCGACATACCAGTTGTCGCGGTAGTGCACGAGTTGCTGCGGCGAGATGATGCGCTCGAGGGTTTCGCCATTCTGGCGATTGAAATGGGTGATCCTCAGCTGCAGTCGTTCGAGGGTGGCGCGGGCCACCGCCTCGAAGGACTTGAGCGGCAGCCGGCGCTTGCCGGCCTGCACCAGGCGGATGCGCTGCGCCAGGGTCTGTGCATCGAGCCCCTGGCTGCTGAGCATGTCGTCCAGGCGCTGCTGCAGGGGCTGCAGTTTGGGTCCGAGCAGGCCGGGCTCGAGCTGGGCGATCATGTTCTGGATGGTGAGCAGCGCGAGGATTTCGTCCTGGCTGAACCACAGCCCCGGCAGCTCTTCGCGTGGCACGGCGCCATCGATGCGATAGCCGTCCAGTTCACGGTCGTACACAATCGGGATGTGCAGGCGGTCGCGAAGCTTGGCGAGGTCGCGCTTGAAGGTGGCGAGCGAGATCTCGAGCGTGGACAGGATCTCGTGGCGTGGCACGGCCCATCGCCCGGTCAGCAGGCTTCGGTAGCGGTAGAGGCGGTCTATTTCACTCATGGGCGCCCAATCGTTTGCATTGTGAGGCCGCTTTCCAATTGCCGACGGGATTCATTTCGATCCGGTCGCGCGGGCAAAGGGGCGGCCCGTAGGCCAGGAACTTCCGGTACATGGGCACCTGAAAGCCGCACTCGGGACACTCGGCGCGCGGCCGGGCACGCGCCACCGCCTGGCGTCTGGCGATCTGCAGTTTGCCGTGGGGATAGGCGCCCAGCTGCTGCGCCATCTGCGCAAGTGTTTGCCGCAGCTCGGGGCCTGCGTTGGCACTGCGCATCGGCCCTTTCAGGCCCAGGCTGAGCGCGATCTTGCGAAAGGCCGGGCCGTGCTTGTGCTTGCAATCGTCGACGGCGTGCACCAGTTCGTGCACCAGGGTGTCGAGCACCTCGATGGGTTCGTGCAGCGCCGGCGAGATGAAGATCTGGTTCTGCGCATTGGCACTGCTGGTGGTGGGCCAGCATTGACCGATGTGATGGCTGCGCACCCCGGTGCTGGCAAAGCCGCAGGACACCATGACCTGTGCCGGTATGACATGGTGTTTGGCAAGGAAAACGGGGCGCAGCAGCGCCACGGCTGCGAGCAGCCAGGATTCGCGAGTGGGATGCGGGGTCATGCGGCCTCGGACGAAGGGCGACGGGGGCTGACAGTGTGGTAAGCCCGAGGCTAATGGCATGAGCCTGTCGGCAGTGTTTTTATACAGTGCCTGCCCCTGTGAGGCCAGTGGGGCCCGGCCCACTGCGCGCCAGACGGGATGCGCTTGCCGGCTCGCCCGGATCGCCTTCATGCTTCATCATTGTCCTGAAAGGATGGCCCCCATGAACTGGTTTCAGACCCTCACCGGCTTTGCCGAAGGCGATCGTCGGGCCCTGCTCGACAAGCTCTGGCTCGAGGGCGAGGTGCTGCATTCGCGCGTCAATGGCCGCCACTACCGCACCGGCGCGCTCGAGCTGGTCTCGCTGGCTGAACTGCGTGCCCGCCTGCCTGCCCGCCCTCCTGCCCACCAGCCTGTCCAGCAGTCTGTCCAGCGGTCTGCCCAAGCAGGCCAAGGCCCGCGCCCCTCGCTGGGCGAGGTGGTCGGTGATGTGCGGGTGCTGCATCGCGACCCGGCCTTCGAGGGTGCGCTGTTTCAGGTGGCCTCGCAGTTCAATCTGCTGGAGATGGTCTCTCCCCAGGTCACGCCGGATGAGGGCATCGCGGGCTACGAGTACGACCGGACCCAGGGGCCGGCCTGCGCCATGGCCTGTGGGGCCGCGACGATTTATCGGCAGTACTTCGTGCCGGTGCAAGGCCAGCCCGGGCAGACGGCCTCGCGTCAGCTCGATGGCCTGGCCGATGTTGGCCAGAGGCTGGCGGCTGCACTGGGAATGCCCGTCGCCGCGCTATGGCAGATGCGCAATGGCTATGCCCTGTGCAGCGCCGAGGGGCTCGATGCGATCGCGGCCTATCTGGCCAGCGCTGATGCTGCCTCGGTCGATGCCCTGCGGGGCGCCTTGCGTCTGGGGGTGCAGACCCGTGCCCAGGTGACCGATGTGAGCGGCCCCGAGCCGCGTCTGGTGTCGCAGATCTTTTGTTCGGCGCTGCCGGTGGCCTATGGCAAGCATGCGCCCAAGCGCTGGGCGCCGTTTGCGCGTCTGGTGCTCGAGGCGGCCTATGAAGCGACGCTGTGGGCGGGGGTGCTCAACCGGTTGGCGACGGGCAGCAACAAGGTGCTGCTGACGCGTCTGGGTGGC
>JAPOKJ010000009.1 GCA_029977705.1 Burkholderiales bacterium
CAGCACGATGCCCTGCCGGAAGCTGCCATACGAGGGCACGAAGAAGGGCCGCCCCTGCAGGCCGGCGTGTCGCTGGATCTCGGGCACATGCTTGTGCTGCAGGCCCAGGCCATAGACCTGGAAGGGCAGGGCCTTGGCCCGTGAGGCCCCGCTGTTGTGCGGCCCCTCATGGGCCAGCACCCCTTCGCGGCCCCGGCCGGAGTAACCCGAGACGGCGTGGATGCTCAGGGGCGCATCGGGGCGCAGCAGGCCCGCATCGCTCAGCGGCCGCAGCAAGGCGATGGCACCGGTGGGGTAGCAGCCGGGATTGCTCACGCGGTGGGCCTGCGCAATGCGTGCCGCCTGGCCGGTCGCCATCTCGGGAAAGCCATAGACCCAGCCGGCATCGGTACGGTGGGCGGACGACGCGTCGATCACCCGTACCCGCGGATTGCGGATGCTGGCCACCGCCTGGCGTGCGGCCTCATCGGGCAGGCAGAGCATGGCGATGTCGCAGTCATTGATGGCGGCGGCGCGTGCGGCCGGGTCCTTGCGCTGCGCCTCGGGCAGGGTGAGGACGGTGATGTCCTGGCGGCCGGCCAGCCGCTCGAGGATTAGCAGCCCGGTGGTGCCTTGGTCGCCGTCGATGAACAGGGTGGTGGTCATGGGAGCCTCTCTGGGGTGATCGGAAGGGGGCTCAGCCTGTGGATCTCTCCACCGGCCGGTCCGATGCAAGGATGTGACCTGTCCAGACTTTGGTAAAGTTGAATGTCATGAACAAAAGCTTCAGAAAATCTGAATAACCCATGCGCGAGCTCAATCTCGATCAGTTGCGCACCCTGGTCACCATTGCCGATCTGGGCTCGTTTGCCGCCGCCGCACGCAGCCTGCACCTGGCCGCGCCCACCATCAGCCTCCATGTGGCCGAGCTGGAATCGCGCCTGGGCGCGCCCTTGCTGCTGCGTCAGCGCCAGCGCGTGGTGCCTACGGGGGTTGGTGCGAGGCTGATCGAGCGCGCCCGGCGCTTGCTGGCCGATGTGGATGCGGCGGTCGATGAAGTCGCGCGTCAGGTGGAAGGCCGCGCCGGCCGTGTGCGGCTGGGCGCCTCCACCGGGGCCCTGGCCTGGCTGCTGCCGCAGGCGCTGGAGGCCATGGGTCGCGAGCATCCCGGCATCGATGTGCAGGTGGCGGTGCTCACCTCGCAGGAGGCGCTGTCACGCCTGCAGGAGGGCACGCTCGACATCGGCCTGGTGGCCTTGCCGCAGGCGGCGGTCAAGGGCTTGCAGATCATGCCCTGGCGACGTGATCCGGTGCTGGCCTTTCTGCCGAAGTCATGGACCGTGCCGCGCACGATCACACCGGGCTGGCTGGCCACGCGGCCGCTGATCCTCAACGATGCCAGCACCCGGCTGCACCGCATGACCATGGACTGGTTTGCAGCGGCCGGCGAGCAGCCGCAGGCGCGCATCGAGCTGAACTACAACGATGCGATCAAGAGCCTGGTGGCGGCGGGCTATGGGGCGGCGATTCTGCCGCGAGAGGAAGGGACGGCGACGCTGGATGCGCGGATGGTTGCGATGCCCTTGACGCCGAGGTTGTGGCGGCCCTTGGGCTTGGCTTGTCGGGCGGGGAGGCAGGAGGCGGCGACCAAGCACATGCTGGGGGCCCTGGCGGCAATACGGCAGGCTTGAAGGGTGAGCTGGGGTAACTGCAGGCGTGAAGTCAGCGTGTGACCCCCGCCGAGGCCCTGCTCACCGCTTGGCCCGCAAGGCCTCCCACTGCGCCTCGGTCCACCCCAGCAAATCCTCCGCGCCCGAGGTGCGCAGATGCGCCGCTCCATCGATCGCGATCGTCTCGCCGGTGATGTAGCCGGCAAGGGGCGAGAGCAGGTAGGCGGCCAGGTTGCTCAACTCGATCGGCTCGCCGACCCGCCCCAGGGGATTGCGCGAGGCCGGCGTGGCCTGCTTGGTGCGCTCTTCCGGCAGCAACTGCTTGCTGGCGCCTGGCGTCGGAAACGGCCCCGGCGCGATCGCCACCAGGCGAATGCCCTTGGGCCCCCATTCGACCGCCAGGCTGCGCGTCATGGCCTGCACGCCGGACTTGGCTATTGCCGACGGTACGGTGAAGGCCCGTCCGGTGCGAACGGAGGTGGACAGGATGCTGAGCACCACGCCAGACCGCCCGGCCTCGATCCAGCGCTTGCCAGCCGCCAGGGTGCAGTAAATGGCCCCATGCAGGGTCGGTGCCAGGATGGCATCGACGGCGCGGGGCGACATCTTCTCGGTCTGGGCCAGGAAGGTGGCGGCGGCATTGTTGATCAGCGCATCGATGGGACCGGTGGCATCGATGGCGGCAAACAGTTCGTCCACCGCCTCGGGGCGCCGTATGTCGCAGATGTGGGTCTCCACCTGGCGACCGGTACTGGTCTGGATGCGCGTTGCGGTATCTGCCAGTGGCTCAGGCCTGCGTCCGCACAGGATTGGCGAGGCGCCCAACTCGGCAAACCGGAGCGCCATCGCGGCGCCCAGGCCGGTGCCGCCGCCGGTGATCAGGATGCGCTGATCCTGCAACAGGTCCTTGCTGAACATGGTCTTGCTCCTTGGGGCCGCGATGAACAGGTGTCGGCCCTTGCTGCGAAGCAAGGTATCACGCGGCAGCGGCGCAAGGCTGCAAACCGCGCTGATCCATGGACTGCGCCGGACCTACATCAGGTAGGACGAGTCGTTGTTCTGGCCGAGGATGACGTAGTTGACCCGCTTGATGTCCATCAGCTTGCGGCCGCCGGCATAGCTGATCGCGCTTTGCAGGTCTTCTTCCATCTCGCGCAAGGTGTCGGCCAGCTTGCCCTTGACCGGCTCGAGGATGCGCTTGCCCTCGACAAAGCTCTTGTAGCCCTTGTTGAACTCGGAGGCCGAGCCGAAGTATTCCTTGAACAGCTTGCCATCGACCTCGACCGTTTTCCCGGGCGATTCTTCATGGCCGGCAAACAGCGAGCCAATCATCACCATCGAGGCGCCAAAGCGGATCGATTTGCCGATGTCGCCATGTTCACGGATGCCGCCGTCGGCGATCACTGGCTTGGTCGCCACGCGCGCGCACCACTTGAGCGCCGAGAGCTGCCAGCCGCCGGTGCCAAAACCGGTCTTCATGCGGGTGATGCAGACCTTGCCAGGACCGATGCCCAGCTTGGTGGCATCCGCTCCCCAGCGCTCCAGGTCCATCAGGCCCTCGGGCGTGCCGACATTGCCGCCGATCACGAAGGCCTTGGGCAGCTTGTCCTTGATGTGGCGGATGATGTTCTTGACCGCATCGGCATGGCCGTGGGCGATGTCGATGGTGATGTAGTCGGCGCCGATGCCGCTCTTGGCCAGTTCGTCGACGATCTCGTAGTCGGCCTGCTTGACGCCCAGCGAGATCGACACGTACAAGCCCTTGTCGCGCATCTTGCGGGCAAAGGCGACATTGTCGATGTCGAAGCGGTGCTGGATGTAGAAGTAGCCGTTGGCGGCCAGGTATTCGCAGATGCTGTCGTCCACCACCGTGCGCATGTTGGCTGGCACAGCTGGAATCTTGAAGCGGCGCGGGCCGAATTCGACCGAGGGGTCGCACTCGCGACGGCTTTCCACCGCGCAGCGGCGCGGCAACAACAGGATGTTGTCGTAGTCAAAAATTTCCATGATTCATCTCGGGTTGCAGCCGGCCGGGCCGGCATCCAAACGTGAACAAGCCCCGCAGGAAGGTCATCTCCGCGAGGCTGGTTGGGCTCTGTCCCCATGATGGCTTCTGAACGCCGGGGCGGGCGCGCTCGGGCGGCTCAGGCGGTCGCAGGCAGCCGCCAAACGCTGCCAAGCCATGCCACCCAGGGCCACTCAATCGTACTTTCGAGCGTCTTCGATCACTTTACCATCATTGGCCAGGCTGCCCCGGGCGGCCCATTGCACTTCGCCACGCAGCTTGGTGATGTCACGGATGGTCTTGGCCACAGCCTCGGCCAGCGCCGGGCTGCCGGCCTCGGTCTCGCAGTGCAGGGTCATGGCGTCGTTGGCCATCTCGCCGGTGATCACCAGCCGGGCGCGGGCGATTTCGGTGTGGCGCTTGACGATCTCGGCCACCTGGCCGGGATGAACGAACATGCCGCGCACCTTGGTGGTCTGATCGGCCCGGCCCATCCAGCCCTTGATGCGCACATTGGTGCGGCCACAGGGCGAGGCGCCGGGCAGTACGGCGGACAGGTCGCCGGTGCCAAAGCGGATCATCGGGTAGGCGGTGTTGAAATTGGTGACGACGATCTCGCCGACCTCGCCATCGGGCACCGGATCGCCGGTCCCGGGACGCACGATCTCGAGGATGCAGTCCTCATCCAGGATCATGCCTTCCATGGCTTCCGATTCGTAGGCGACACAGCCCAGTTCGGCGGTGCCATACCACTGCAGCACGGTTTCGACACCCTGCTCCTTGAACCAGGCGCGCAGGCTCGGCGGCAAGGCCTCGGCAGCACAAAGCGCGCGCTTGAGCTGGGAGATGTCCAGCTTCAGCTCCTGTGCCTTCTCGATGATGATGCGCAGGAACGAGGGCGTGCCGACATAGGCATCGGGCTTGAGGGCGCGCACGATGTCGATCTGCTGCTCGGTCTGGCCAATGCCCGCCGCAATGACGGCGCAACCCAGCTTGCGGGCCCCGGCATCCACCATCCAGGCACCGGGCGTGAGGTGATAGGCAAAGCAGTTCTGCAGCACCTGTCCCGGCCGTACGCCGGCGGCATAAAGCGCCCGGGCCGAGCGCCACGGATCTTCACCGGGAGCCTCGGGTTCGAAGATCGGACCCGGCGACATGAACAGGCGCGGCACCGCGCCCGTCTTGAGCGTGTTGAAGCCGCCAAAGGGCGGCGTGGCTTCCTGCATCGCCTTCAGCTCGGGTTTGCGCAGCACCGGCAAGTGCGCCAGCGCCTTGCGCGAGCGGATGTCGGCGGGATTGACGCCGGCCAGCAGCTTGCCCCAGGCGGGGGACTGGCTTTGCGCATGGGCGATGAACCTGGGCAGCGCATTGAACAGCTCGCCTTCGCGCTGCTCGGGCGTGCGGGTTTCCTTGTCGTCGTAGAAGCGGCTCATGCGATCCCTTTGCAATCGGTTGTTACGGTCACAGCCAGCGCTTGCGGCGGCGATAGGACTTGATGTCCCGGAAGGACTTGCGCCCTTCCTTGGCCACGCCCAGATAGAACTCCTTGACGTCTTCGTTGTTGGCCAGATCCTGCGCGGCGCCGTCCATCACGATGCGGCCGTTCTCGAGGATGTAGCCGTAGTCGGAGTTTCGCAGGGCCACATTGGTGTTCTGTTCGGCCAGCAGGAAGCTGACCTTCTCTTTCTGGTTCAGGTCGCGCACGATCTCGAAGATCTCGGCAACGATCTGCGGGGCCAGGCCCATCGAGGGCTCATCGAGCAGGATCATGCGCGGATTGGCCATCAGGGCCCGACCCACGGCGGTCATCTGTTGCTCGCCGCCCGAGGTATAGCCGGACTGGGAGCCGCGACGCGTTTTCAGGCGCGGAAAATAGTGGTACACCCGCTCCAGTTCCTGCTGGGCCTGGGTTCGACTCAGACCGCGCGTGTAACCGCCGGTGAGCAGGTTCTCCTCGACCGTGAGATGGCCGAAGCAATGCCGCCCCTCCATCACCTGCACGACACCCCGCTTGACCAGATCGGCGGGCGTCAGGCCTTCGATCGCTTCGCCCTTGTAGGTGATCGAGCCCTTGGTGACATCGCCCCGCTCGGCCTTGAGCAGGTTCGACACGGCACGCAGGGTGGTGGTCTTGCCCGCACCGTTGGCACCGAGCAGGGCCACGATCTTGCCTTCGGGAACGGTCAGCGACACTCCCTTGAGCACGAGAATCACGTGGTTGTAGATGACTTCGATGCCGTTGACGACGAGGAGCGGGGTGGACATGGGGTCGGCTTTCAGGTCATTCGTGCCCGGCGGCTGCAGAGGGCCGCAGCCGGGCGATCAGCCGCCGCGATGGCTTCATCGCGGCGGCGCTGCTGCATCGATCAGTTCGACACTTCCTTGGCGCAATCACGCACGGCGATCTTCTTTTCATCCGCATACTTGCGGGCGAAGTTCTGGACCAGCGGCTTGATGATCTGCATGTCGGCCTGGTAGACGTCGGAGACATAGTTCCACTTCTTGCCATCCCAGCTTTGGACCCGACCGCTGTAGGCGCCCATGTGATCGACGCAGGAGGTCGACAGCGGCTGCATCAGACCTTCAAAGCCCAGGGCCTTGATGCGGGCATTGTCCAGGGCCAGGTTCTCCAGGCCCCAGCGTACCTGCTCGCCGGTCAGCGGCTTCTTGCCGTACTTGGTCTGGGCGCGGGCCACGGCCTCGACGGCCCAGGCTGCAGCGATCATGCCGCGGTTGTACAGGATCGAGTTGAGTTCATCCTTGCCACCGGTACCCTGACCCTTGTCATGGACAAACTTGATGATGTCCTGATGGACCTTGCCCATGCCCTGGCCCGCCTGGTAGGTCATGCCGCTGTAGCCCTTGGCGCCGTCGCCCGCCGGATTCACATCAGGCTCGGCCGCCGACCACCAGCCGCCGAAGATCTTCTCGCGCGGATAGCCGGTGGCTGCCGCTTCCTTGATCGAGGTCGAGTTCATCACGCCCCAGCCCCACAGCAGCACATAGTCCGGGCGGCTCTGGCGAACCTGCAGCCAGGCAGCCTTCTGTTCCACGCCCGGCGCGGTGACGGCGATCAGTTGCAGGTCAAAGCCGTGCATCTTGGCGCGTTCCTGCAGCAGCGGGATGGGTTCCTTGCCGTAGGGAGAGTCGTGATATATGAAGGCGATCTTCTTGCCCTTGAGCTTGTCAAAGCCGCCTTCCTTCTTGGCCAGATGCTGGACCAGGATGTCCGAGGCCACCCAGTAGGAGCCGCCCAGGATGAAGTTCCACTTGAACACTGTGCCGTCCATCGACTCGCTGCGGCCATAGCCCCCGGTGATCAGCGGGATCTTGTCGCCAGGCGCCTTGTCGGTCAGCGCGAAGGTGATGCCGGTGGACAGCGGCTGGAACAGGGTGGCGCCGGTCGGGCCCTTGCCCTTGAGGCGCTCATAGCACTCGACACCCTTGTCGGTGGCGTAGCCGGTCTCGCACTCTTCATAGGTGATCTTGACGCCACCGATGCCGCCATCGCGGGCATTGATCATCTTCAGATAATCGACATAGCCATTGGCGAAAGGCACGCCGTTGGGGGCGTAGGCGCCGGTGCGATACACCAGCACCGGGAAGAACTGCTCCTTGGCCTGGGCCTGGGCCGGAGCCTGCGGCACGAGCGTGGCAGCGATACCGACGGCCACCGTGGCGGCGGCCATCTTGAGCTGGGAAATCCTCATCTTGTGTCTCCTAAAGTCGTCTCAGAACATTCAAACAACAACAAACCTCAAACCAGACCCGCCTGCAACTGATCAATGCGGGAAGGGCCACAAACGCAACTTCTCCTTGCCGATCGACCACAGCCGGGCCAGGCCGTGTGGCTCGACGATCAGGAAGAACACGATCAGCGCACCGAAGATCATGAACTCCAGATGGGTGATGGCAGCGGTCGACAGCGGGATGCCCAGCCAGGTGGGCATCTGGTTCAGCAGGATCGGCAGCACCACGATGAAGGCGGCACCGAAGAAGCTGCCCATGATCGATCCCAGGCCGCCGATGATGATCATGAACAGCAGATTGAGTGATCGGTTGACATCGAAGGCGGCGGGCTCCCAGGAGCCCAGGTGCACGAAGGCCCACAACGCGCCGGCCACCCCGATGAAAAACGAGCTGATGGCAAAGGCGCTGAGTTTGGCGGCCAGCGGGCGGATGCCGATGACGGCGGCGGCCACGTCCATGTCGCGCATTGCCATCCAGGAGCGGCCATAGTGACCGCGCACCAGGTTCTTGGCGATCAGCGCAAAGACCACCAAGAAGCAGAGTACGAACCAGTAGCGTTCCACTGGTGTGTCGATTTTCATGCCGAACAGCTCAAGTGCCGGCACCGACACCGAGCCAGAGGCCGAGTCGTTGGTGAGCCACTTGACGCGCGAGAAGATCCAGTCGGAGAAGAACTGGGCCGCCAGCGTGGCCACCGACAGGTACAGCCCCTTGATGCGCAGGCTGGGCACACCGAAGATCAGTCCCACCACCATCGCGATGATGCCGGCCAGAATGAAGGCAAGAATCAGGTTCATGCCTGGAATCCGCACCACCAGGTTGTAGGCGGCATAGGCGCCCACGGCCATGAAGGCACCGGCACCCAGCGAGATCTGACCGCAGTAGCCGACCAGCAGGTTCAGGCCGATGGCGGCCAGGGACAGGATCAGGAATGGAATGATCAGCGCGCGGAAGACGTAGTCGGAAGTGAACAGCGGCACGATGGCGACCGCCGCCACGATGAGCGCGATGATCAGCCAGCGGTCCTGCAGGATCGGGAAGATCTGCTGGTCATCGCGGTAGTTGGTCTTGAATTGCCCGTTTTCTCTGTAAAGCATGGTGGTCTCTATACTTTTTTCGCTGGCTTAATGCTCGTTCGCTTCGCTCACGTCGATGACTTTTTGGCTTCGGCCGTCCGCTTCGCGGACTTAACTTTGCTGCGCAAAGTGAGCCTGCGCCGAAAGATCATTGCCCGGGTTATACCCGGTAAATGATCTTTTCACCGAACAGCCCTTGCGGACGGATCAGGAGGAACCCCAGCGCCAAAACATACGCAAACCAGTTCTCGATGCCGGTGCCGATGATCTGGCCCAGGTAGACCTCCGCGAGCTTTTCGCCCAGGCCAATGATCAGGCCGCCGATGATGGCGCCGGGCACCGAGGTGAAGCCCCCCAGGATCACCACCGGAAGGGCCTTCAGGGCCAGCACCTGCAGCGAGAACTGCACGCCCAGTTTCGAGCCCCACACCATGCCAGCGACCAGGGCGACGAAACCGGCGACCGTCCAGACGATGACCCAGATCTTGTTCAGGGGGATGCCGATCGACTGCGCCGCCTGGTGGTCATCGGCCACGGCGCGCAGGGCACGCCCGGTCGCCGTTTTCTGGAAGAACAGGGCCAGCACGATGACCAGCAAGGTCGCGATCACGGTGGCAACCAGATCGTCCCGGTTGAGCAGCAGGCCGCCCTGGAAGGTGCCTTCCAGGATCATCAGGGGATCCTTGGAGATGCCCAGGTCGATCTTGTAGATGTCCGAGCCCCAGAGGGTCTGGCCGAAGCCGTCCAGGAAATAGGTGACGCCCAGGGTGGCCATCAGCAGCACGATCGGCTCCTGGTTGACCAGCTTGCGCAGCACCAGGCGTTCGACCAGCCAGGCAAAGGCCCACATGATGACGGCCGAGAGAACGAAGGCCAGGAAGGTGGCCAACAGGCCCGCTTCGATGCCGATCCACTTGGGCAGCCATTCGGCCAGCCGGGCCATCGCAAGCGCTGCGAACAGCACCATGCCGCCCTGCGCAAAGTTGAAGACGCCGGAGGCCTTGAAGATCAGCACGATCCCCAGCGCCACCAGCGAATACAGCACGCCGGCCATCAGGCCGCCGAGCACCACTTCCAGAAAAAATCCCATGTCCCCTGTCCTTCTTGCTGTGCGATGTGCCGGGTGTGCTTGCAGGCCCTGGCGGCCCGTCAGTGCGCCACGCCCAGGTAGGCACTGATCACGTCTTCGTTGTTGCGCACCTCGTCCGGGGTGCCATCGCCAATCTTCTTGCCATAGTCGAGCACCACGACGCGGTCGGAGATGTCCATGACCACGCCCATGTCGTGCTCGATCAGCACGATGGTGGTGCCGAACTCGTCGTTCACATCGAGGATGAAGCGGCACATGTCCTGCTTTTCCTCGACATTCATGCCGGCCATCGGTTCGTCGAGCAGCAGCAGGCTGGGCTCCATCGCCAGTGCCCGGCCCAGGTCGACGCGTTTTTGCAGGCCGTAAGGCAGGCGGCCGACCGGTGTCTTGCGAAAGCTCTGGATTTCGAGAAAGTCGATGATGCGCTCGACCTTTTCGCGATGCGCCAGTTCTTCGCGCTCAGCCGGGCCGATGCGCAGCATCTGGGCCAGCACGCCGGTACGCATGCGCAGGTTGCGGCCGGTCATGATGTTGTCGAGCACGCTCATGCCCTTGAACAGGGCCAGGTTCTGGAAGGTGCGCGCCACCCCCATTTCCGCGACCTGGCGCGAGTTCATGCGGGCAAAGTTCTGGCCGCGGAACTTGATGCTGCCCTCCTGCGGCACATACACGCCGTTGATGACATTGAGCATCGAGCTCTTGCCCGCGCCATTGGGACCGATGATGGCGCGGATCTCGTGTTCGCGCACATCGAAGGAGATGTTGGTCAGGGCCTTGACACCGCCAAAGGACAGGGAAATGCTGTCCAGGCTCAGGACGACGTCACCGATGTTTCGACTCATGATGTTGTGGTGCCCAATAGCGTGCGAAGGAGGGGTGCGAAGGGTTCGATGGCTCAGGCGGCCTGACGGGCTGCTGCGCTGCTGAAGGTCCTGGCGTCTTCGATTGCCAGCTCGGCCGAGACCGAGCCGCTGCGCCCGTCCTCGAACTTGACTGCGGTCTCGATGAACTGGCGCTGCTTGCCACCATAGAGGGCATCGACCAGCGCCTTGTACTTGTCGCCGATGGCGCCACGCCGCACCTTGCGGGTACGGGTCAGTTCGCCATCGTCGGCATCCAGTTCCTTGTGCAGGATCAGGAAGCGGTGGATCTGCGAATCGGCCATCATCGGGTCGGCGGCCAGATCGGCATTGACCTTCTCGACGCAGTCCTTGATCAGGGCGTAGATCTCGGCGCGGCCGGCCAGGTCGACATAGCCGGCATAGGGCAGGTTGCGGCGCTCGGCGAAGTTGCCGCAGGCCTCGAAGTCGATGTTGATGAAGGCCATCACCTGGTCGCGGCCGTCGCCGAAGGCGACCGCTTCCTTGATGTAGGGGAAGAACTTGAGCTTGTTCTCGATGTACTTGGGCGCGAACATCGCGCCACCCGCCATCTTGCCCACATCCTTGGCCCGGTCGATGATCTTGAGGTGGCCGTCCTGGTCGAAGTAGCCGGCATCGCCGGTGTGATACCAGCCCTGGGGATCCTTGACCTCGGCCGTGGCCACCGGGTTCTTGTAGTACTCGCGCAGCAGGCCCGGCGAGCGGATGAGGATTTCGCCGCTGTCCGAGACCTTGATCTCGACGCCTTTGACGGCCGGCCCGACGGTGTCGGCCTTGACCTGGCCGTTGGGCTGGATGCACACGAAAACTGCAGTT
Source organism: Burkholderiales bacterium (assembly GCA_029977705.1). GTDB lineage: Bacteria > Pseudomonadota > Gammaproteobacteria > Burkholderiales > Burkholderiaceae_E > JAPOKJ01. The sequence continues at coordinate 11,268 of JAPOKJ010000009.1, forward strand.
TCGGTGGAGCCGTACAGCTGTTTGAGGTTGATGCCCAGCGAGCGATAGAACACGAACAGGTCCGGGCCGATGGCCTCACCGGCGGTGTAGGCCACGCGGATCTTGCTCATGCCCAGCGTGTTGCGCAGCGGCCCGTAGACCAGCAGGCGCCCCAGGAAGTACTTGATGCGATCGCCCATGCCGACGCTGCCATCGCCATCGAGGATGCGACCGCCCACGCGTTTGGCCACGTCCATGAAGTAGTGGAACATGCGCCGCTTGATCGGGGCGGCATCTTCCATGCGGATGGTGACCTGGGTGAGCAGACCCTCGAGCACACGGGGAGGGGCGAAATAATAGGTCGGTCCGATCTCGCGCATGTCCGAGAGCACGGTGTCCGAGGATTCGGGGCAGTTCACGGTGAAACCGTTGACCAGCCACTGCGAGTAGGAAAAGATGTTTTGGCCGATCCAGGCCATCGGCAGATAGGCAAGGATTTCCTCGCTCGGCTGCAGGTGCTCCATCTGGCTGGCCACTGCCGACATGGCAATCAGGTTGCGATTGCCATGGATCACGCCCTTGGGATTGCCCGTGGTGCCGGAGGTGTAGAACATGGCGGCGGTGTCGTCGGGCGAGCCCTCGGCCAGCTTCTGTTCGAAAAAGCCCGGCTTGCCCTTGATCAGGTCGCGGCCGCGGGCCAGCAATTGGTCATAGGAGGCCAGACGCGCATCGCTGTAGTTGCGCAGGCCGCGCGGGTCGTCGAAGTAGATGTGCTGCAGGAGCGGGCACTGCGGGCTGATCTCGAGCAGCTTGTCGACCTGTTCCTGGTCCTCGACCAGGCCGAAGGCGATCTCTGCGTTCTGGAACACGAAGACCATTTCGGCTGCGACCGCATCCTGGTACATCGGTACCGGAATGCCCCCCAGGGTCTGGACTGCGATCATCGCGGTATACAGGCGCGGCCGGTTCTCGCCGATGAGGGCAAAGTTCATGCCGCGCTTGAATCCGTCGGCATCCAGTGCGCAGGCCAGGGCCTCGACATCGGCCTTCAGGGCCGACCAGCTGATCGCCTGCCAGATGCCCAGATCCTTTTCTCGCAAGGCCGGCGCCTGCGGACGCTCGCTGGCATGCTTGGCCAGCAGGCGCGGGAAGGTCGTGTCGCCCATGCGCGCCACTTCTTCGGCTTGCGCAGCACTGACCGTGCCGAATTGGGCCTGTGTCATTGTCTTGTCTCCACCCCGGTATGCAGCCTGGAGGCTGCGTTGATGCGGCATTGCTCAGTCGAACCTGTGCGCTTGGACACTAAGCGTTCTGCCTTACAACTGCCTGACCATGCGCTGCGCTCTGGGGCGCGATGGACGCAGGTCAAGGGAAGCGAAGTGTAGCCAAGTGCGCGCCGCTTTCTGTCAGTTGAGCGACAATTGAAGGGCTTTTTGATCCCCTGGGCCAATCCCCGATGCGTTCCCTGGACCAACTGCTCGCTGCTGCCCCCTGGATGGCGACGCTTGATGCGGCGCAGCAGACGCGCGTCCGGCAAGAGGTGCTGGTCAAGGATTTTCCGGCCAATGCCATCGTCTGCAAGAAGAACGAGCGCGTGTTGCACTGGGTCGGCGTGGTCGATGGTCTGATCAAGATTTCCAATGTGTCGATGGATGGCAAGGCCATGACCTTCACCGGAGTGCCGGCCGGGGGCTGGGTGGGGGAAGGCTCGATGCTCAAGGATGAGCCGCGCAAGTACGATGTGATCGCCCTGCGCGATTCGCGCATCGCCCTGATGCCCCTGCGCACCTTCCAGACCTTGCTCGAGACCAGCCTGGCCTTCAACCGCTTTCTGCTGGTGCAGCTGAATGAGCGCCTGGGCCAGATGCTGGGTACGGTGGAGGTCGAGCGCCTGCTCGGGCCCGACGCCCGGCTGGCGCGGCTGGTAGCCGGCCTGTTCAATCCGGTGCTTTATCCCGGCCAGGGCAACCGGCTCGAGATCTCGCAGAGCGAACTGGGGTATTTGTCGGGCTTGTCACGCCAGCGCACGAACCAGGCCCTGCAGGTGCTGCAGGATGCGGGCCTGCTGCGCGTGGACTACGGCTCGGTCGAAGTGCTCGACCTGGAGGCGCTGCGGCGCTTCGAAGATCAGGGTACCCGGTAGGGAAGGTCCGTCAGGACCAGCCGGTCAGGGCTTCAGGTAGGCGTAGCCCTGGCGCTGCAGCTTGGTCACCCGCACCACGCCCGACGGCGTGAAGCTGGCCTCGGGGATGAATTGCTCACGCTTGAGGCTGCGGTTTTTCAGGGTGATCTCGCAGACCTCGAACTTGACCCCGCGCTGGACCAGTTCCTCGACCGTGATGGCGTAGGGATTGCCGTTGCGGTCCTTGGCGTCGAGCATCAGAAAGTCCACGCCCTGGGCATGGGTGACCACGGTGATGCGGGCGCCCGGGTCGGTATCCAGATGGTTCTTGATGTTGCGCAGCCCGCCCAGTGCCTGGCTGGCGGTATCGCTGATGTGATACACCACCTGGTCCGGTCCCTGGGCCTGGGCCAGGGCGAGGGGAGCAAGAAAAAGCAGCCAGAGGCTGAGGAAAAGTCGCTGGAGGGTCATGACGGGCCTTTCGTGCAAGCGCCACCGAGGTTAGCAGAGCGGCGCGCCGGTCGGCCGCCATGGCCCCGCAGGACGGTTCAGGGCATCAGTCCGGCATTGCCGGCCACCCCGATCAGCCGCGGCTGGTTGATGCTGCGGGGTCGCACGCTGCCCTGGCTCTTGAGCCAGGTCTCCATGACATCCCAGATCATCTTGTTGCCGGCGCTGCGGGCTTCTTCGGCCACAGGCGCCCAGCCGGCCACCTTGTAGGTCTTGCCGGCCTCGATGGGTACCCCGTTCAGGCGCATGTCCTGGATGCGATTGCCCATTTTCTCGCCCGGGGCGCAGGCATAGGTCAGACCGCCGACCCGGACCATGTCGCCGCCCTGCTGGTAATAGGGGTCGGGATTGAACAGGTTGTCGCAGACATCCTCGAGCACCGTCTTGAGGGTCTCGCCGCTCATGTCGCTCAGGGTCGCATAGGAGTAGGTGGTGGCCAGCTGGTCCATCAGCAACTCGCGGCTGATCGCCTGGCCGGGCAGCAGGGTCGTGCCCCACCGGAAGCCGGGCGAGAAGGCGATCTGGGCGCCTTGCACCGCCATCATGCCATCGAGGATGAGCTGGTCCCAGCTGCCGTTGAAATTGCCGCGCCGGTACAGCAGACCTTCGGTGAGGGCGAGCTTTTCCTCGAGCCTGGCCAGGTGCGGTGCACGGATCCTGTCGATCAGGGCCTGCATCGCGGGATCGGGGCGCAGCATGTTCGAGAACACCGGCAACAGCTTGTAGCGCCAGTCGGTGAGCTTGCCACCAGACACCTGCAGGTCGAGCACGCCCAGGAACTTGCCATTGCTGCCGGCATTGGTGACCAGGGTCTGGCCGCCTGCATTTTTCACGATGATGGGCATCGGCACCCCGTCGTGGGTGTGGCCGCCCAGGATGGCGTCGATGCCACGCACCCTTGAGGCCATCTTCAGGTCCACGTCCATGCCGTTGTGCGACAGCACCACGACCAGTTGTGCACCCTCGGCGCGAGCCTCGTCGACCTGCTTTTGCATCGACTCGTCCTGGATGCCGAAGGTCCAGTCGGCCACCAGGTAGCGCGGGTTGGCGATCGGCGTGTAAGGGAAGGCTTGGCCGATGATGGCCACCTTGATGCCATTGATCTCGCGCAGCGTACGCGAGGGAAAGACCGGGTCTTCGAAATCGCGGGTGCGGATGTTCTGGGCGAGAAAGTCGATGCGACCCTTGAAGTCCTTCTCGACGATCTCCTTGACGCGGTCCTGGCCGAGGGTGAATTCCCAGTGCCCGGTCATGACGTCCACACCGAGCAGCTTGCAGGCCTCGACCATGTCCTGGCCATTGCTCCACAAGGCGGTGGCCGAGCCCTGCCAGGTGTCGCCGCCATCGAGCAGCAGGGCGCCGGGACGCGAGGCCTTCAGCTGCCTGACAAGGGTCGCCAGATGGGCGAAGCCGCCGACCTTGCCATAGGCGCGGGCGGCCTTCTCGAAATCCAGGGCAGTGTAGGCATGGGCCAGGGCTGTTCCGCTCCTGACGCCGGCCGCCTTGAGCAGGTGCTCGCCCACCAGATGCGGCGCCTGCCCGGCCATGTTGCCAATGCCCAGGTTGACGCTGGGCTCCCGGAAATGGATCGGCAGCAGTTGCGCATGGCAATCGGTCATGTGCAGCAGGCTGACCTGGCCGAAGCGGGGCATGTCGTAGAGCCCGGCTTCGGCGCTGGCGGCATCCGCATCAGCGAACCGGCCCAGCGCCATGCCGGCTGCGGAGGCCATGCCCAGCAGGCGGGCGAATTCCCGGCGAGACATATTCATGATTCAGTACCTGATGATATTCAGGACGCGGCCCCGTTCGCTGGGCCAGGTGCCGACCGCCCTTACTTGTTGACCGGCGAATTGGGATCGAGCAGCAGGGCCATCACATGCCGCACCTGATCCTCGCTGAGCACCCCGACATGGCCCAGCCGCGGCATGTTGGAGCAGGCGTTGTAGGCCTTGGCATTCCAGATCTTGCCCCAGGTGTACTCGACGATGGGCCTGGCAGCTGCGCTCCTTGGATCGACGACTCCGCGCAGCTTGCCGTACTGGTACAGGCTCGGGCCGATCGTGCCATAGGAGATCTCCTGCGGCGCAATCTGGTGGCAGTTGTAGCAGTTGCCGCCATTGGCCTTGGGGTCGGTATCGGTCCAGGTCATGCCGCGGCCGTTCTGGGCCAGCTTTTCGCCCTCGCGCCAGTCGCCCAGGAACTGCCCGTTGGCCGGCCACTTGATGGTCTTGAGGTTGGCCTCCTCGATAGCCTTGCCGCGGGCCTCGGGCAGCTTGCCCTCTGGCGCCAGCGAGCACTCGCGGTTGGCATCGTCCTGGGTCAGTCGCTCGACTGATGCAATGCCTTCGCTGCGGAAGGAATTGCGGATCATGGCAGAGGCCAGTTCGTCATAGTTGACGCCTGCCATCGTGGCGCAACCGGCCAACGCCAGCAAGGTGGCCGGGATCGCCAGCAGGCGCAAGGTCTTGGAAGTGTTCATGAACGGCCTTCAGCGCTTGATCGAGGGCGCAATCGATTGCGAGCCCCGGGAGTTGACACCCATGTATACCGACAGGGCGACGGTGACATCCGACGCGAAACCGGGAAAAGGAAAGCGCTGCTGGCGGAAGCAGTCGTTCAGGCGGCGCTGCATGCCCCACAGCTCACCGGCCGATACCCGGTAGGCGGGCCAGGCGGCAAAGCCCACGCCATCGCCCGGGTTGCGCGTCAGGTTGGGCAGGTCCTGAAGGCGGATGCGCTTGCCGTCCTCGCCATGGCAGGAGGCGCAGGAAAAGTCGTAGCTGCCCGCGCGATAGAAGAAGGCGCGCTTGCCCAGCTCGTACATCTTGCGCTCTTCGGGGTGCGCCTGCGGCAGTGCAAAGCGCATGCCCTTGGATTCGGCCGAGATCCAGGCCACCAGCCCCTCCAGGTTGCGCTGCTCATCGCGACCAAACGGGGTGGCGATGGTCTTGGCCGCCGGAATGCCTTGCAGCACCTCCATGCAGGTGAGCAGGCGGGATTCGAGGTCCTGCACCTTGCCGGTGTCGGCAAACCAGCGCGGCAACTCGACGAAGGCCCCCTTGACCACGCCCGGGCCCTTGCCCAGATCGCATTTCTCGAGGGTGGCCGCCTTTGGGCCCCGCTTTTGTTTCCACAGGTCTTCGCCACGGGCCTCGAACAACTCGGCCGGGTTGCCATCGGCAATCATGTTGCGGTATTCGTTGATACCGTCGGCCGCAGACTTGGGCTGGGCCGTGGCGATCGACTGGGCAAGGGCCAGTGCGCCACCGAGCAGGACCGGAAGCAGCAGGCGCCGGGGCTTGATCATGAGGTCTCCTCGTTCGCTGGGTCGCGCAGTCCCGGGCTCAGGCAACGGTGGCCTCATCGGTCCGGCTGTCGCCCTTGTTGTCCTTCCAGGTCAGGGCAATCTTGTCACCAGCCTTGACGCCCTTGATCGTGAACTGGGTGAAGGGGTTTTTTGAGACCGCCGGCCCCCAGTGGGCGGTCAGCACGGTCTTGCCATTGTGGGTCGCGATCACGTCCTGGATGTACCAGGCGGGGATGACCTTGCCGGTCGGGTCCTTGCGCTGGCCGGTCTCCATCTCGTGGGCCATCAGGACGCGGACGGTGGCCTTGTCTCCAGCCAGTTGGGCGCGGATGCGCATCGGGTCTGCCATGTTCTTTCTCCTTCATTGGGGCAGCACGGCGGGCGTGCGGGCCCATGGTATCGGTGGTTCGGGTTCGGGGCTTGCGCTGCGGCGATCAGCCGCCGCAGCCACCCAGGGTGACCTTGACTTCCTTGACCGCAAACAGCGTGCGGCCATCGGCCATCACGGCCACCGCGAACACGTTGGAGGACTGGCCCATCTTGACGCGGGTCGAGATGGCGCTGTCGACGCTGTCGGTCAGGTCGAAGCTGGCCACCAGGATGGCCGGGTTTTTTTCAACCAGCAGCATGAGGCGCTTGACGCCCGGCAGGGTGCTGGAGGCACCCACTGGGACCACAGCGCCGTTCTCGGCGATGTCCGGGGCTTGCAGGGCAATGTCCTTGCTCAGGGAGGGGGCTTGCATGCCGAGGGCCTTGGTCAGGTCGGCCATCGACTTGGCATCGAAGGCGGCGGCATTCCAGGCGGCGACCTGGGCGCGGGCCACGCCGGGGACCAGTCCGGCGCTGGCCATCAGTGCGGCCAGCGCGGCGCTTTGCCGGAGCAGTGCGCGACGGGTGTTCATGGGGTTCTCCTTGTCCAAATGGGGATGTTCTCGAAATGGGGATGTTCTCGGACCGATGGGGGATTCTAAGGCTTTCCAGCACCGCCAGCGATCCACTCGGCGATGCGCCGGGCCTCGGCTTCGGTGAGGTTTTGTGCCGGCATCGGGACCGGTCCCCAAACGCCGCTGCCGCCGTTCTTGATACGTGCGCTCAGGTAGCCCACGGCGTCGCCCTTGCCCGCATAGCGCCGGGCGATCTCCTGATAGCTGGGACCAACGATCTTGGCATCATGGCTGTGACAGGCCAGGCAGGAATGCGTGGCCAGCAGGGCCAGGGCTTCGTTGGCCGGGCCAGCGGGCCTGGGCGCAGCACTGGCGGCCGCGCTGGCTTCCTGGGTCAGCGCCCCGCGCTGCGGCCCGATGATGCGGTTCTGGTCCGCCAGGTTGCCGTGGGCCGAGCGTGCATGGTCGGGCAGATAGGAGGCGATCTTGCTCTCGGTCTTGCAGTTGCGCATGCACGCGGAACCCTGCAGGTCGGGTCTGGCCGTGGACTGGTTCAGCTTGCCTGGCCACATGGCATGGGCATGGCTGATGCCGTTGCGGTTGGGCATGCGTTGCTGCACCTGGGCGATGTTCTTGTCGGACATCACGAAATCATCAGGCACCACGCCCGCAAGGTTGAGCATGAAGGCGGTGACCGCATAGACCTCACCGGGGCTGAGCGACTTGGGCTGGTTCCAGGGCATCGCCCGGGAGATGTAGTCCCAAAGTGTTGAAAGGGTGGGTACCTTCATCAGGGTGGTGCGCTGCGGATAGGCTTCATCGAGCAGGCGGGCGACCTTGCCGCTGGCGATATCTTCCTTGGTGGTACCACCGATCAGCGGGCTGAACACCTCGTTGGACTCGCCGAAGATGCCATGGCACATCGCGCACTTGGCCTCCCAGATGTCCTGGCCCTGCGCCACCGAGCCGGACCCCGCAGGCAGGCCCTTGAAGTCTGGGCGTACGTCGATGTCCCAGGCCTTGACTTCCTTGGCGGTCGCCGGTCGTCCGACATGGGGGAAGGGCGATGGCGCGGGCAGCTTCTGGGCCACTGCGAGCGCGCAACTGCCCGCCAGCGCCAGCCCCAGGCCAACCCGCAGCAGCAGATCAGGAAATCTGGACATTGCGCACCTCTCCGCTCTCGGAGACCAGCCAGGTCTGGATCGCATTGTTGTGATAGATCGAGCGGCGGCCGCGCACCTTGCGGGCGGCTTCGTAGGTGACCTGCACATGACCGGTGTCGTCGGTGGCGCGGCTCTGGATCAGGGCCGGCTTGCCATCCCAGACCCAGTCGAGCGTGAAGCGCGTCAGGCACTTGTCCAGCACGGGCGTTTGCAGCCGCGCCCGTTTCCAGTTGCGGCCGCCATCGACGGTGACATCGACCTGGCGGATCTTGCCGCGACCGGTCCAGGCCAGGCCACTGATGCTGTAGTAGCCCTGATCGAGCAGCACCTGGCCCCCCGAAGGGGTGGTCACCACGCTCTTGACCTCCTGGATCGAGGCGTACTGGCGGTGCAGGCCATCGGGCATCAGGTCGATGTAGTGGATCGCCTCGTCCTTCGAGCCATAGGGCTTGTCGCCCACCTCGATGCGGCGCAGGTACTTGATCCAGCTCACGCCCTGCACCCCGGGTACGACCAGTCGCAGCGGATAGCCGTTCTCAGGGCGCAGCATTTCGCCGTTCTGACCATAAGCGAGCAGCACCTCACCGTTTTCAATCAGCTCCATCGGGATGGTGCGTGTCATCGAGGAGCCATCGGCGCCCTCGGCGAGCACGAAGCGGCCCTTCTTGTAGTTCGCCCCGCACAGGTCGAGCACCAGCTTGAGCGGCACGCCGGTGAACTCGCTGCAACTGAGCATGCCGTGGGTGTACTGCACCGTGGGCACGGCCACATTGCCCCACTCCATTCCGGTATTGGCACCGCACTCGATGAAATGAAAGCGCGAGACGCTGGGCAGGCGCATCAGCTCGTCCATGGTGAAGACCATGTCCTGTTTGAGAAGGCCCGGCTCCGAGCCATTGACCATCAGGCGATGCTTGCTTGGGTCGATGTCCCACCAGCCCTGGTGGTGGCGCTCGAAATGCAGGCCGCTGGGCGTGATGATGCCGAACATCGATTGCAGCGGGGCAAAGGACACCGAGGCCTGCGCGGTCTGGGTCAGGCCGGGGCTTTGCCGGCGCTGCACATTGCGCTCGAAGCGGGATGGCTTGCCATAACCGTCGGTGACGACCGGCTGGCCCAGAGCCGTCGAGTGGGTCGGCAGGTTCAGGATATGGGGGTCGCCTCCCTCTGGGGGCACCGGATTGGACTGTGCCCGCGCCAGTGGCGCAGCGCCTGCGCCTGCAAGCGCAGCGGCAAAGCTGCGGCGCATGAAACCGCGCCGGCCAGCTTTGGCCTCGCTCCAGGCGGTGCGGATGCCCTCTGCATCCAGAAAGCTCTCCGGGGCCTTGCGCAGGCGCCCGGCAGGGGGCGGGTAAGTCACGGGGTCTCCTCGCGGGTTCGCAGCGGGCGTTTGCGGTACTTGCCCGTCAGTACTTTTAATTATTATATTAGCAGATAATGATATATTAGGATTCGTCGGGCCGCAACCCCCGCGGCCGGGCTACTTGAAGCGGTAGTGGTCCCGGTTGAGCACGGCGGCCACCGCAGTGACTTCCTCGGGGAACAGGCCCAGGTTCAACTCCGTGTTGCATTGCTCGACCATGCCGCGCAAGGGCCCGGGGGCATTGATGCGCCCCTTCGGCCTGTAGATGGCGTGGCCGTCGCCACCGACCTTGCGCTGATGGCAGGCCTGGCATTTGTGTTCGGCGATCAGCTTCTCGCCCAGGGCAAGGTCAGCGTCCCTGAAGATGCCGGCGTCCGATTGCGCCAACGAGAGGGAGTTCCCTGATACTGCGGCCATCAGGGCGAGCATGGGGAGGAGGGCCGTGGTGCGCATCGTTCGGAGGGTTGTATCAGGCGCTGGCGGCCTCAGACGCGTGCCGTTGTCAGCTTTCGTGCCGGCCTTCCTGGCGGTGTCGGCTTGGCCGGAGCCTTGCTTGCACCTTTTGTGGCCGGCTTGCGCCGTGGCGCCTCGGAAACCGGGGGCTCGAGGTCCAGATCAAGGGCGATCTGGGTGCACACTGCGCGGCAGAGCTGCACCGCCTGCTGGCTCTGGATGCTGTAGAAGATCTGTGTTCCCTCGCGGCGGCGGCCAAGAATGCCGGCCCGATACAGCGCGGTCAGGTGTTGCGACAGGTTGGGTTGCTTGGTATGGGTGGCCTCGACCAGATACGACACGTTGCGCTCGCCATGGCACAGCGCACTGAGGATCTTGAGCCTTACCGGTGTCGACAGCAGGGCGAACAGTTCGCCTGCCGCCTCGAAAACCTTGTCATCTTCGGACATATGCGGGGATGCGTGAGCCAGGCGATTGCCGTAAACGGAGGGGTGCATCTTACCCTGCCGGGACGATACGATCCATCGCTGATGCCTATGGCCGGGTGCGCGGGCCATTCAGCGCTCCTGCTCGAGCAGCAGGAAGGTGTTGTAGGCATTCATGCGGTTGGCCGCCTGGAATAGCGGAAGGCTTTCGTAGCGGCTCCAGTCGATCTGGCGGTAGGCGTCCTCGAAGGGTTCCATCTCGCGCGCTGCACGGCCCAGTTGCTCGCGCAGAAAGCGCAGGTACCCGGCCGTGAACTGGATCGCCTGCTCGGCATCGGACATGAGCGGACCGTGACCTGGCACGATGCTTATGGGACGCATGGACTTCAAGGCCTCGAGTGATGCAATCCAGCGGCGGCTGTCAGCCTGCCCCACGAAGGGAATGCGCCCCAGAAAGATCAGGTCACCGGCGAACACCACGCCTGATTCAGGCAGCAGCACCATCAAGTCCTCGGGTGTATGCGCCGGACCGGCGGGCAGCAGGTGAAAGCCTCGGCCGCCGATCCTCAGTTCTGTAGCGGCTGCGATCAGCTGGTCCGGGCGAACCAGGTGCGTGCGCTCGTCGACCCAGGGCCAAAGGTCCGTCCGGCTCGCCTCAAGACGCAGGCGGGCGGTATCCGATGCGAGATATTCAAGGCTGTCCCGATGCGCCACGATCCGGGCGCCGGCCTGCTTGAACACCTGCAGGCCGTAGATATGGTCGGCGTGATAGTGGGTGACCAGCACATGGGTGACGGGCTTCGGAGAGATGCGGCCGATGGCGCGAAGCAAGGCCTCGGCCAGTGCCGGCGACCCCAGGGCATCGATCACCACCACGCCTTCGGAGGTGACCACAAAGCCGGCGTTCGAGATGAAATTGCGGTTGCCCTGAGAACCCAGGGCAGCCTGACCCTGGACAAACCAGACATCGGGCGCCACCTGCCGGGGTGTCAGTTCGAAACCCTCATCAGCCTGCAGCGGCAGGCCGGGGCCCGCCAGCAGGCAGGCCAACAGGCCCTGCATCAGGGAACGTCGGTGCGGATCCATGGACGGCTCGCCAGGAAAGAGAGCAGCCAATATATCAGAATGTACTGATATTTCGGTCAGGCCCGCAGGGCCGGCCTGACCGTGCCCCATTCAAAGCGCACATGGGGGCGCCAGTGATTGATCAGCGGCACTGCGAAGCTGGCAAAAAAGAGCACCACGATCAGTCCGTGCGGCCGGTACAGGACCCATTGCCAGCAGAAGGCAGCCAGGGCCACCGCGACCGCGTAGCCGATGCGCGCCGCGCGATGCTGCGGCGTGGTCATCGGGTCGGAGATCATGAAGAAGGCGAACAAGAGCACCGCGCCATTGCTGACCTGCTGCAGCCACATCGACCAGGCGATGTCCGGGGTGTACTCGAACCAGATCAGGCGAGCGGCCAGCAGCACCGCCCAGGTGGCCAGAAAGCTCAGGCTGACATCCCAGCGCGAGACGCGCTGCGTCACCAGTCCGCCCAGGGCCATGAACCACAGGGCTGCCAGACTTTCTGATCCCCACTGGCCGGGACTAAGCCAGGCGCCGGGCATCCAGGCCCAGGCTGCGAAGGCCGCGAAATTGGCAGGATTCAGGATGTGGCTGCGGGCTTGTGGCGGGCCAGCCCGCAGCACGAACTTGCTGCTCATCGCAAGGCAGGCGAGCAGGGGATGCACCCACAGGCTGTCGGCCCTCACCAGGATCGAGATGCCCAGACTGGACACCAGTGCACTCAGGTAGCCGCCCCATTGCCAGCGGCCCGGCAGCTTCAAGCCGTGCTGCCAGGCCACCTGGGTCAGCAAGGCCGCAGCGAAGGTCAAGGCCACCTGGGGCGCGCCCAGGGCGAAGTCGCGCGCCCAGGCCCCGAACAGCAGCAGACAGGCGAGAAACCCGATCTGGAACCAGCGCGCGTCGAGGTATTTCATCGCGGCGCCGCCGGCATGCGGTCGATGTCGGCCAGGCTCCAGCCGGTCAGACGGCTGAGCGTGAGCTTCTCTGCGCTCAGGCGCTCGGGCAGGTCACGGTTGTAGTAACGCTCGCTGCGATCGAGGGCAAAGCGCTTGGCGCTGTTGCACTGGGCCATGCAATCGCCCATCAGGGCGGGCTTGTCCTTGCCTGCGTACGGGCCTTGACGCCCGAATTCGGATTCGCGGCGCATCAGGTTCTCGACCCGCTCGCTGCAGCTGCTCTCGCAGGAGATGCCATCGAGCTTGCCGGTGCACTGGGCGGACGAGCCCTCATAGGGGTTCTGGATCACGTAACGGGTCTGCCAGTTCTGGCGATCCGCTGTCTGGGTGAACATCAGGTCCTCGGGGAAGGTGGCCGGCGTATAGCGCACATGCATGCGGGTGAGCATCGCCGGTCGGGCATCGTCACCACCCGGGATCGGCCTGGGAATGCTGGTCGGGGCCGATGCAGCGCCAGGTGCGGCGCGGCTGGGCTGCTGCATCTCCAGGAAGCCCTGATCGGCGTTGCCGTTCACCCAGAACACACCGGCATTGCGCAACTCCTGGGGACTGAGCGGATTGGCGGCGCAGGGGTCACACCAGGACATGTCCCAGAAATATTCGGTGAACACGACGCGCAGGTCTTCCTTGACGGCCTGGTTCTCGAACATTGCCTTGTAGAAGTCCTTGAAGCGGGGCTTGATGAAGGGGGGCAGGTTGACGTTGGCCGGCAGCTTGACGGTACGGTAGTTGCTGGCTTCGACCCGACCCTGGCGGGTCAGCACATAGATGATCAGGTCCTGCGCCTTGTCCGGTGCGGCATTGATCATGCCCAGCCGGATCGGCAGCATGAATTTCTCGCTCTCATAGGCAAACTGCAGGGGACGCAGGTAGCTGAAGCCGGTCTTCTTCTGCTCCTTCAGGTTGACCTTGGCGACAAAGAACTTCATGCCCTGGTTGATGTAGGGCTTGAAGGCTGCCGCGGCGCCCTTGGGAATGCGGTAGCCGTTTTCGCGCAGCCAGGTTTCCAGGCCGCCGGACTGCTTGGCTGACAGGCTGACGATGTCGTATTCCTCGAGCGTGTATCGGGCCTCGACGGTGACACCCAGTGCCTTGGCACGGTCGGCGCTGCCCGCAGATTTCATCGGGGCTGGTGGCGCGTAGGCAAAGGTGGGACGCGGCGGCTCACCCCAGTTGAAGCTGAACTGGCAGGGATCGTTGTCGTGGTACTCGGCCAGGCGCGGACTGGAGTAGGCATCGAGCCGCTCGAAGCTGAGCTTGTCGGCGATGCGCACCTGACCTTGCTTGAGGGCCACCGGGGTGGGGATGACCAGGGCGAACTCGGACAGCGGCCCCTTGTAGTCGTTCAGCATCGACATCACGGTGCGCTGTCCGTCGCGCACCAGGATCACCTGGCTGGCCTCGTTGAACAGCGAGGCATCCGCCTTGCCGGCGTAAAAGCCGCAAAAGGCGTGGCTGGCGCCCGCGGTCAGAGTGAGTGCTATGGCGCAGGCGGCGCTGCGGATCATGCGGGACATTGCTTGCACGAGGAGGGACATGAGGCTTCCTGAAGAGGCGGTAACAACCAAGACGAATCAGCGCGGGAAAAGGGGTTAAGGAAGTCTTCCTTGAAGCTGAAAAACGAAAAACGTGGAAAATCGGAAACGCGGAAAAACGAAAAACACAGAAAAACGGAAACGCAAAGGGAAGCAAATACCGGGACGTCAAACGACCGTCCCCTGTGCTCAAAGCCCGAGCAGGCGGCCGATTGGCCCGAACAGGGCCCGCCACCACTGGTCCGGCACCCACAGCAGGATTCCGGTCATGACGATATAGCGGATCAGCTTGCCCAGGGCCATCCAGCCGGCGCAGGCCCAGAACGGCAGCTTCAGCCAGCCCGCCAGTGCGCACAAGGGGTCGCCGATGACCGGCAGAAAGGCGAAAAAGCAGGCCTTGGCGCCAAGGCGCTCGAACCAGCGCAGGTAGCGCGTCTGGCCTTCCCTGGCCATCGCGTGCTGGGCACCCAACCCCATCCAGTAGTTGATCAGTCCTCCCAGGGTGTTGCCGACCGTGGCCACCGCCACCGTGAGCCAGAACTGGTCCGGGTTCAGCTTCACATAGCCGAATACGGCCGGCTCCGAGCCCAGCGGCAGCAGCGTGGCCGAGATCAAGGCCACCAGGAACACCGAGCTCAGGCCGTTGCGTGGCAGTGCGAACCAGTCGATCAGGCGTTCGATGAGGGATTCCATGGACACTCGGGGCAGGCGGCGGGCAATGCTTGGACTGCATTGGCCTAGAATCTTGCCATGGCCATCGATTATCTGAAAAAAATCCTCAACGCCAAGGTGTATGAGGTCGCCCAGGAGTCCCCGCTGGAGCGTGCCCCGTCCCTGTCTGCCCGCCTGAAGAACGACGTCTTTTTCAAGCGCGAGGACTTGCAGCAGGTGTTCTCTTTCAAGCTGCGCGGCGCCTACAACAAGATGGCGAACCTGAGCGATGAACAGCGCGCCCGCGGCGTCATCGCGGCCTCGGCCGGCAATCATGCGCAAGGGGTGGCCCTGGCGGCGCAGCGCATGAAATGCCGCGCCATCATCGTGATGCCGGTGACCACGCCCCAGGTCAAGATCGATGCGGTCAAGGCCCGTGGTGCCGAGGTCCGGCTGTTCGGAGAGTCCTACAGTGACGCCTATGCCCATGCGCTGGAAGTCCAGCAGGCCGAGGGCCTGAGCTTCGTGCATCCCTTCGATGATCCCGATGTCATCGCCGGGCAGGGCACGGTGGGCATGGAGATCCTGCGCCAGCATCAGGGGCCGATCCATGCCATCTTTGTGGCCATCGGCGGGGGCGGCCTGATCTCAGGTGTCGCTGCCTATGTCAAGCAGGTGCGGCCCGAGATCAAGGTGATCGGCGTGCAGACGACCGACTCCGATGCCATGGCCCGTTCCCTCAAGGCAGGGCGGCGCGTCGAGCTCAAGGAGGTCGGGCTGTTTTCCGACGGCACGGCGGTCAAGCTGGTGGGCGAAGAAACCTTTCGCCTGACGCGCAAGTTTGTCGATGAGATCGTCCTGGTCGATACCGACGAGATCTGCGCGGCGATCAAGGACGTGTTCCAGGACACCCGTTCGATCCTCGAGCCGGCCGGCGCACTGGCCATTGCCGGCGCCAAGCAGTATGTCGAGAAGACCGGCGTCCGTCACCAGACCCTGGTCGCGATTGCCTGTGGCGCCAACATGAATTTCGACCGGCTGCGCTTCGTCTCCGAGCGGGCCGAGATCGGCGAGCAGCGCGAGGCCGTGTTTGCCGTCACCATCCCCGAGCAGCGGGGCAGCTTCCGGCGCTTCTGCGAGCTGGTCGGCCCGCGCAATGTCACCGAGTTCAATTACCGCATCAGTGACGAGAAGACCGCCCATGTCTTTGTGGGCATCCAGATCGGCAAGCGCAGCGATGCGGTGACGATCGCCAGGACCTTCACCAAGGCCGGCTTCGAGACCCTCGACCTGACCGATGACGAACTGGCCAAGGTCCATGTACGCCACCTGGTGGGTGGCCGCTCGGCGCTGGCCCGCGATGAGCGGCTGTACCGCTTCCAGTTCCCCGAGCGTCCCGGTGCGCTGATGCGTTTTCTCACCCGCATGGACCCGGCCTGGAACATCTCGCTCTTCCACTATCGCAATCACGGCGCCGACTATGGCCGCATCCTGGTCGGCCTGCAGGTCCCCCCAAGGGACAAGCGCAAGTTTGCCGCCTTTCTGGATGACATTGGTTACCCTTACATCGATGAAACCCAGCATCCGGCCTACCGGATGTTCCTGTCTGCCTGACGCAAGAACGGGGCGAAGACACCGCTACCCGTCGGGGCAGGCTGGCAAAGCTGTTACGCAATAGTTAAATATGGTCTCGACTGCGCTTGCCGTGGCACGGTAGTGCATACAGTGAGCCTGCCCGATGTTAGATTGCATCGGTTTTATCTGTTCGGCAGCACCAGTATCATGATCGCCCGCATCGCATTGGTCGAAGATGACGCGACCCAGCGTCAGGCCGCCCTCCTCCATTTGGAGGATGCCGGCATGATGGTCAAACCCTTCGTGACCCCCAAGGATTTTTTTGTGGCGCTGGAGCGGGAGTCCTTCGATCTGGCCTTGCTGGACTGGGGGCTGCCCGATCTGAGCGGCCAGGAAGTGCTGGCCCGCATGCGCGCCAACGGCAACACCATGCCGGTGCTGTTCGTGACCGCACGCGACGGCGAAGAGGATGTGGTGCGGGCGCTCGATACCGGCGCCGATGACTACCTGGTCAAGCCGCTGCGTGGCAAGGAACTGGTGGCGCGCATCATGGCTGTGCTGCGCCGCTCCAATCCGGGCCAGCTCGAGGCCCGCTATTTCGAATTCGATCGCTTCCGCTTCGACCTGCGGGCGATGAAGCTGGTCGATGACAGCCTGCCGGGCGATCAAAAGGAAATCGAACTGACCCACAAGGAGTTCAACCTGGCCTTGATGTTGCTGCGCAATGTGGGCAAGCCGCTGTCGCGCAGTCATATCCGTGAAGCCGTCTGGGGCCGCGGCAGCGAGGTGCCCTCCCTGACGATGGATACCCATGTGTCCCGGGTTCGGACCAAGCTGCGGCTGCGCCCGGAATCCGGCTTCCTGCTGGCACCGGTCTACAGTTTTGGCTATCGCCTCGAGTTCGTCACGGCTGACAAGCCTGACTGAGCCGCTCCGGTGCCGGGCGTCCGCTCAGGCGACCCGCCGGCCGATATAATCCGGCTTTGGCCCTGCATGGGGGCCTCTGTCCGCCGCCAGGACTTTCACCGGCCGGCGGCTCGCAACCTTGTCCGGCACGCCCTTGAACATCTTCGCGCTTGGCCTGAACCACAGCACGGCACCGCTTGCGCTGCGTGAGAAGGTCGCATTTCCGGTTGACACCGTCGCCGATGCGCTGACCGACCTGCGTCGCAAGCTGCCGCGCCTGGTGCCCGAGGGTGCGATCCTGTCGACCTGCAACCGCACCGAGATCTACACCGCCAGTCCGGATGAGCAGCAGCTGACCGGTGCGGTCGAAGACTGGCTGTGCCAGCATCACGGGTTGAGCCACGACCAGATCCGCAGCCACCTGTATGTGCTGCCCGGCAACCAGGCGGTGCGGCATGCCTTCCGGGTGGCCTCGGGGCTGGATTCCATGGTGCTGGGCGAGCCGCAGATCCTGGGCCAGATGAAGGACGCCGCCCGCATGGCGCAGCAGGCCGGCGCCCTGGGCACCCACCTGCACCAGTTGTTCCAGCGCACCTTTGCGGTCGCCAAGGAGGTGCGCAGCAGTACCGAGATCGGTGCCCAGTCGGTGTCGCTCGCCGCCGCCGCCGTGCGGCATGCGCGGCGCATCTTCGAGGACCTGGCGGCCTGTCGTGTGCTGTTCGTCGGTGCCGGCGAGATGATCGAGCTGACCGCCACGCATTTTGCGGCGCAACAACCCAAGTCGATGACGGTGGCCAACCGCAGCGCCGAGCGCGGCCTCAAGCTCGCCCACAAGATCGGCGCGCAGTCGATCCGGCTGTCCGAGTTGTCCGATCACCTGGGCGATTACGACATTGTCGTGTCCTGCACGGCCAGTTCCCTGCCGATCATCGGCCTGGGCATGGTCGAGCGTGCCCTGAAGGCGCGCAAGCGGCGGCCGATGCTGATGGTCGATCTGGCGGTGCCGCGTGACATCGAACCCGAAGTGGCCAAGCTCGATGATGTCTTCCTGGCCACGGTCGATGACCTGGGCCGCATTGTGCGTGCCGGAATCGAGCAGCGCCAGGCGGCGGTCACCCAGGCCGAGGCCATCATCGACCAGCGTGTCACTGGTTTCATGCAATGGCTCAGTGCCCGCGAGGGTGTACCCGCGATCCGCAGCCTTCACGAGCGGGCCCAGGGGGTGCGCGAGGCCGAACTGGCCCGCGCCCGCAAGCTTCTGGAGCAGGGCGTGGCCCCCGACAAGGTCATCGAACAACTGGCCCAGGCCCTGAGTGCCAAGCTGCTGCACGGGCCCTCGCTGATGCTGCAGCAAGCCGATGGCAGCGACCCGCACGCCCTGCTCGAGCAGTTGCTGCCCGAAAAGATCCTTACGCGCAAATCATGAAACCTTCCATGCTTGCGCGGCTGCAGCAATACGAGTTGCGGCTGGCCGAGGTCAATCGGCTTTTGTCCAGCGAACATGCGGCGCGCGACATGACGATGTTCCGTCAGCTGAACCGGGAACATACCGAGCTGACCCAGTATGTCGACCACTTCGCCGCCTGGAAGAAGGCGCAGGCCGATTTCGACGAGGCACGCCTGATGCGTGCCGATCCCGAACTGCAGGAATTTGCCGACGACGAATCGGCCAAGGCCCAGTCGACCATGGAGGGCGAGGTCGCGGTTCTCGAGCGCCTGTTGCTGCCCAAGGACCCCGACGATACGCGCAATGTCATCCTTGAGATCCGTGCCGGCACCGGCGGCGATGAGTCGGCCATCTTTGCCGGTGACCTGCTGCGCATGTATACCCGTTTTGCCGAGCGCCAGAAGTGGCGCACCGAACTGCTCTCGGAGAGCGTCTCCGATCTGGGGGGCTATCGCGAGGTGATCATCCGTATCGAGGGCGAAAATGTGTTCGCGCAGCTCAAGTTCGAATCCGGTGGCCATCGCGTGCAGCGTGTGCCGGTGACCGAGACCCAGGGTCGTATCCACACCTCGGCCTGTACCGTGGCGGTGCTGGCCGAGGCTGACGAACAGGCCGCCCTCGAGATCAACCCCGAGGAATTGCGTATCGATGTGTTCCGCGCCTCGGGTGCCGGCGGCCAGCATGTCAACAAGACCGAGTCGGCGGTGCGCATCACCCACCTGCCCACCGGCATCGTGGCCGAATGCCAGGACGACCGCTCGCAGCATCGCAACAAGGAAAAGGCGATGAAGGTGCTGGCCGCGCGCATCAAGGACAAGATCGATTCCGAGCGGTCTGCCAGGGAATCGGCGCATCGCAAGTCGCTGATCGGCTCGGGCGATCGTTCCGAGCGGATCCGTACCTACAACTTTCCGCAGGGGCGGGTCACCGACCATCGCATCAACCTGACGCTGTACAAGATCGACCGCATCATGGAAGGCGAGATGGGCGAAATTGTCGAGGCCCTGGTGGCCGCCCACCAGGCCGAACAGCTGGCGGCGCTGGCCGATGCCTGACGCCGGATCACCAGCGGCGAGCTACGATGCCCTGATGGCCGCCAGCGGCCTGGGACGGGCCGAGGCCCGGATCCTTCTGGCGGCCCTGCTCGGCTGCGACAAGACCTGGCTGATCGCCCACGGCGACGAAACCGCGCCCGCGTCACTGGCCGAGCAGGCTCGTGCGCTGTTCGCCCGCCGCCTGGCCGGCGAGCCGGTGGCTTACCTGCTGGGCGCGCGCGAGTTCTACGGACGCCGTTTTGCGGTCGGTCCCGCAGTGCTGATCCCGCGTCCCGAGACCGAGGGTCTGATCGACTGGGCCCTGGCCTTGCTGCCCGGCCTGCCTGCCCGGGCACGTGCCCTGGATCTGGGCTGCGGCAGCGGCTGCATCGGCCTGACGCTGGCCCTGGAGGCGGCGGCGGCCGGTTTTGGGCTGGGGCATCTGGCCCTGGTCGACCAATCGGCCCCGGCGCTGGAGCTGGCCCGCCGCAATGCTGTCGATCTGGCCGTGGCAGGCGCCTTGGAGGCCGGCCCGCCGGCCTTCCACGAGGGAGACTGGTTCGCCCCGCTGGCCGGGCAGGAGGGCTTTGACCTGGTACTGGCCAACCCGCCCTACATCGCGCCCGGAGACCCTCATCTGGTCCAGGGCGACCTTCGGTTCGAGCCCCCTCAGGCCTTGCAGAGCCCCGAACAGGGCCTGCACGACCTGCGCCGCATCATTGGCCAGGCACCGGCCCGGCTCAAGCCCGGCGGCTGGTTGCTGCTCGAGCATGGCCATGACCAGGCCGTCGAGGTGGCCGGCCTGATGGTCGCTGCCGGCTTCCAGGCGGTCCAGGGGCGGGCCGACCTGGCCGGCCTGCCGCGGCTCAGCGGCGGTCGCCGGGGCGGCTGACCGGACCTTTGTCACGGCCGCGGCGTGAAATAACGCACAAAAACCCGGCCTGTTTCAAATTCAAGTGACAAAAGGCACGCAATTGCCGCCCATTTGCGGGGATTGCCCGACACTTTTTCGCCGCCTGGAGTGCTGAAAACTCCGCTGGTCCACCTGACCCTAAAGAACCGAAAAGACGCGCCTAGAGTCCGCATTTAAAGGCTTCACCCATTCCGAAAGGGGCTTTTGTGCTGATTCGCCGAGTACTGGACTGTCTGACGCGCACCCGCTTGCCGGCCTGGCAAGGGCTGCTCGCGCTCGTGCCGTTCCTGCTGCTCGGCGCGCCGTCTTCAGCCCAGGCCAAGGGTACGCCGGCCGGGACGGTCATCGCCCACCAGGTCCAGTTGCAGTTCTCCAGCAAGTCGGTGACCGACCTGCAGACCACCTCGAATGCGGTCCAGTTCGTCGTGCAGGAGTTGATCGATGTCGCGGTCCAGTGGCTCGACGCCAGCGCGGTGGCGACCGGCTCGCCCGACCTGTCCGTTCCCCTGACCTTCCAGGTCACCAATCTGGGCAATGCGCCCGAGGGCTTCCGTCTGGAACGGGCGGCGCTGTCGAGCAGCGGCGATTTCGCCCCGGCCGCTGCCGTGGTGGGCAGCCTGTTCATTGAAAACGGCCTGCAGGCGGGCTTCCAGGCCACTGGCCCCAACGCAGACACCCGCTATGTGGCGGGCGTCAACGACCTGAACCTGGCCGCCGATGCGGTGGCGACGGTTTACCTGGTCAGTGACTTTCCAGCCAGCTTGGGCACGGGGGCTCAGGGACGTGCCGCCCTGCGCGCGATTTCCTTGACGCCCGGTGCTGCCGGCACCGCGCCCGGCAAGCAGATCACCTTGCCGGGCGGCTCCGCTGCCGGCGCCGTGGTGGGTGCTTCCGGCGCCATGGGCGAGGTCGCCGGCGCCTATCTCGTCACGGGCCTTCGTCTGGTGATGACCAAGGCCCAGGTCGCGGTACGCGCTGGCAATGGCGGTACCGAGTTGGTGCCGGGTGCCGAATGTGACTACCAGATCGAGGTCCTGCTGCAAGGCAGCTCGGGCCAGGCCGATGACGTGGTCATCGACGATCCCTTGCCCGCGCAGCTGCGCTACGTGGGCAACACCCTGAAGCTCAACGGCGTGCCCAAAAGCGATGCCAGCGACGCTGACGAGGGGCAGGTCAGCGCGGACCGCATCACGGTCCGGCTGGGTCGGATGCTGCCCAACCAGAAACACACCATCACCTATACCACCCGCCTTCAATGAGGAAAACTGACATGAAAACCAACAAGAGCATCCAACAACGCCTGATGCTGGGCCTGGGCACTGTGCTGCTGGCCTGTTCAGCGGCGCTGCCGCTGCAGGCCCAGGCCAACAACCCCAGCAGTGTCGCGGTCACGCAGGTGGCCGAAGTCGAGGAGGTCGTCACGGCGGCCGATGGCAAGGCCGATGTCCGGCGCGTGCCGGCAGCCCGTGTCGAGCCGGGCAAGGTGGTGGTCTACACCACCAAGCTGCAAAACCAGGGCAAGGATGCGGCCACGCAGCTGAGCCTGGTCTCGCCGGTGCCGGCGCACACGACCCTGATCGGCAACGGCACCTTCGGCGAAGCGGCGCCGCTGTATTCGGTGGACCAGGGCAAGACCTATGCACCGCTGGCGCAGCTGGTGATCGAGAAGGATGGCCGCAAGCGCCCGGCGCGCCTGTCCGATGTGACCCACCTGCGCTGGCAGCCGCAAAAGCCGCTGGCACCGGGTGCCACGCTCGAGTTGGGTTTCAAGGTCCAGGTGAACTGACTTCCTTAACCCCCTGTCATCTCCTTCAACCTCCAAAAGAAGAATCAAATCATGAACCCACTCATCAAAGGTGCGGTAAGGGGAGTCCTGGCCCTGTGCATGCTGGCGGCCCTGCCGGCATGGGCAGCGGGCACGGCAGCCGGTACCGCGATCAGCAACAAGGCCACGCTGAACTTCAGTGTCGGTGGCGTCACGCAGCCGGTGGTGAACTCCTCGCCGACCGGCAATACCGTCTCGGGTGCTGCGGGTGGCTCGAACACCAGCTTCGTGGTCGACCGCAAGGTTGACCTGCAGGTGGTGACCACGGACTCGGCCTCCAATGTGGCCGTGCCCGGCTCGACCAATGTCGCGGCCACCTTCCGGGTGACCAACCTGGGCAATGCAGTGCAGGACTTCTCGCTGCAGATCGAGTCGATGGCCATCGGTACCAACATGGCCACGGCCAGCGGTGATGGGTTCAACAACAATGCCTCCACCTTCACGGTGAGCAATTGCCGCTGGGCTGTGGCGGCGACGGCAGCGGCGTTGCCGGCGGCCAGTACGCCTGCCAGCTTCAACACCTCGGCCTTTGTGGACGAACTGGCACCCGATGCCCAGTACTTCGTGCGTGTGATCTGCGACATGCCCTCAGGCCCGCCGGTATCGGGCTCTCCTGGCGGCAACAACGGTGACATTGCCACCATCGCCCTGATGGCGACGGCGCGCGAGTCGGCCTGCGCGGCCACGACCCTGTTTGCGGCAACCCCGGTGGCCAACACCACCTGCGCCACCACCGGAGCCCTCGGTGCTGCACTGACCGCCAGTGCGGGTGCCGATGGGGCAACCACGGTCGAGACCGTGTTTGGTGATGCGGCCGGTCGCAGTTCTTCTCTGGCGGATGTCAAGAGCGACGCGAACCACTCGGCGCGTGGCGCCTACAAGCTGATCACCGCACAACCCAAGGTCACCAAGACCCAGGCCGTTTTCTGTGATCCGCTCAACCTGGGGACCAATCCCAAGGTGATCCCGGGTGCCGTGATCAAGTTCAGCATCAAGGTGGAGAACGTCATCAATGGCGGCCAGACCGCAGCCGATGTTGCCAATGCACTGATCGCGAGCTTCGCCGATGTGATCGACACGAACGTGGCACTGGTGGTCGATGCCTACACCACGGTCAGCGCCGCGACCTGCAACCCGGCGACTGGCACCACCACCACGGCTGCGCTGATCAATGTCACCGGCGGCGGCACGCCGACTCCGGCGCGCACCTTCACGGCCAACCCGACCGGCATCACCGCGCTGTCGGGCAGTTCGCTGAGCGTGACCTACAACAATGCCACCACCCCGATTCTTCCGGCAGTGGCCACGGGTACGACGGCCGCCCTGGGTGAACTTCGCTCGGGTGAATGGGTGCAGGTCGACTTCTATGTGAAGGTCAAGTAAGCGCTCCAGCCCGACGCTTGTAACCACTTAACGTCTCCCATAAGGAAAAAAGGAAATGAAAATCAACAAGAGCATCCAACAACGCCTGATGCTGGGCCTGGGCTCGCTGCTGCTGACCTGTTCGGCAGTGCTGCCCTTGCAGGCCCAAGCCAACAATGCCAGCAACGTCGCGGTCACGCAGGTGGCCGAGGTCGAGGAGGTGGTGACGGCGGCCGATGGCAAGGCTGATGTCCGGCGCGTGCCGGCGGCCCGTGTCGAGCCGGGCAAGGTGGTGGTCTACACCACCAAGCTGCACAACCAGGGCAAGGATGCGGCCACGCAGCTTAGCCTGGTCTCGCCGGTGCCGGCGCACACGACCCTGATGCCCAACGGCACTGCCGTGGAGTCGGCACCGCTGTACTCGGTAGACCAGGGCAAGACCTACGCACCGCTGGCGCAGCTGGTAGTCGAGAAGGATGGCCGCAAGCGCCCGGCGCGCCTGTCCGATGTGACTCACCTGCGCTGGCAGCCGCAAAAGCCGCTGGCACCGGGTGCCACGCTGGAGCTGGGCTTCAAGGTCCAGGTGAATTGACGATTTCTTTACTCCTCTTATCTCTCCCACAACCCTAAAAGAAGAAGCAAACCATGAATACACTCATCAAAGGCGCAGTACGTGGTGTACTTGCCGTGTGCATGTTGGCAGCCCTGCCGGCATGGGCAGCGGGCACGGCAGCCGGTACTGCGATCAGCAACAAGGCGACGCTGA
The DNA here is from genome assembly GCA_029977705.1 of Burkholderiales bacterium. GTDB lineage: Bacteria > Pseudomonadota > Gammaproteobacteria > Burkholderiales > Burkholderiaceae_E > JAPOKJ01. The sequence goes on from JAPOKJ010000009.1 coordinate 35,512, forward strand.
ACTTCAGTGTTGGCGGTGTCACACAGCCGGTGGTGAACTCCTCGCCGACCGGCAATACCGTCTCGGGTGCGGCCGGCGGAACGAACACCAGCTTCGTGGTCGACCGAAAGGTTGACCTGCAGGTGGTCACCACCGATGCCGCTTCCAATGGCGCGACACCGGGCGCCAGCAACGTTGCGGCCACTTTCCGGGTGACCAACCTGGGCAATGCGGTGCAGGACTTCTCGCTGCAGATCGAGGCGATGGTCGCCGGCACCAATATGGCCACAGCCAGTGGGGATGGCTACAACAGCAATGCGTCGGCCTTTGCGGTGAGCAATTGCCGCTGGGCCGTCGCGGCGACGGCAGCAGCCTTGCCGGCGGCCAGCTCGCCTGCCAGCTTCGGCACCACGGCCTTTGTCGACGAGCTGGCGCCCGATGCCCAGTCCTTCGTGCGCGTGATCTGTGACGTGCCGACGGGGGGTGCCAATGCTGACACGGCGACCATCGCCATGGTGGCGACGGCGCGTGAGTCGGCTTGCGCCGCCACGACCCTGTTTGCGGCCACGCCGGTGGCCAACACCACCTGCGCCACCACCGGTGCCCTCGGTGCAGCGCTGACCGCCAGTGCCGGTGCCAATGCCGCCGCCACGGTCGAGACGGTGTTTGGTGATGCAGCCGGTCGCAGCGTATCGGTAGCCGACGCCAAGAGTGATGCGAAACATTCGGCGCGGGGCGCCTACAAGCTGATCACCGCACAACCCAAGGTCACCAAGACCCAGGCCGTGTTCTGTGATCCGCTTAACCTCGGGACCAATCCCAAGGTGATCCCGGGTGCCGTGATCAAGTACAGCATCAAGGTGGAGAACGTCATCAATGCCGGTCAGACTGCAGCGGATGTGGCCAATGCACTGATCTCGACCTTCGCCGACGTGGTCGACACGAACGTGGCACTGGTGGTCGATGCCTACACCACGGTCAGCGCTGCGACCTGCAACCCGGCGACCGGCACCACCACCACGGCTGCGCTGATCAATGTCACCGGCGGCGGCACGCCGACTCCGGCGCGCACCTTCACGGCCAACCCGACCGGCATCACCGCGCTGTCGGGCAGTTCGCTGAGCGTGACCTACAACAACGCCACCACCCCGATTCTTCCGGCAGTGGCCACGGGTACGACGGCCGCCCTAGGTGAACTTCGCTCGGGTGAGTGGGTGCAGGTCGACTTCTATGTGAAGGTCAAGTAAGCCTTTCTGCCCTCTGCCTGCGCCGCAGACCAGGTCCGGGTACACGGACCGGCGCGGCGCAGGTCTACATCTGCCAGCCATGTTTGATCGCGCATCGTTCCGGATGATGGCCCGCGTGCTTGCACCGGGCATTGCCACCCTGGTGGCCGGAATGCCTGCGCGATTTCTTATTGCAGGCTGTCTTGCGATCGCGACGCTGCTGAACCTTGCAGTGCCGGCCGCCAGGGCAGCCACCCCGCCCAACACGCCGGTGGTCAATGTCGCCACGGCTTCCTACACGGTAGCGGGAAAGTCGCTCAGCGTGATCGCCACCTCGGCGGTCAATACCTCGGGCCGCACCGCGGCCGCCATCCAGTTGCTGGGTGTGGTGCCGGCCGGATCAGCCAATGCCCAGGTGGGCAATCTGACGGCCAGTGCCTGCCAGACGGCGGCCGGAGCCTGGCAGCCCCAGGGCTCGCTGCTGACCGCCTACGCCGGCCAGATCAGTACGCCTGCCAGTCTCAATCTGGTCAATGCCAATACCTTCTCCGGCCGCGATGTCGCCGTCATTGCTGTCACCGATCCGGACCAGAACATCGATGCGCTGATTGCCGAGAAGGTGAGTGTGGATGTCACCTCGGGGAATGATCGCGAGACCTTGCAACTGACCGAGTCGGGGCCCGCCACGGGCGTGTTCATCGGCTTTGTGCAATTGACCCGCCAGGGCAGCGCTGCCGGTGATTGCCAGTTGGGCGTCGTTGCCAACGACCTGATCCGTACCCGTTATATCGATCCGCGTGACAGCGAGGATGTCGTGACCACGGCGGCCCTGATCGACCCGTTCGGTACCGTCTTCAACTCGCTGACCGGGGAGCCGGTCAACGGCGCCCGCGTGACCATCATCGATGCCACCACCGGCCTGCCGGCTGCGGTGCAAGGCGATGATGGCGTGTCGAGCTATCCGTCGACCGTGATCAGCGGCCAGAATGTCACCGATTCCTCGGGACAGGTTTATGTCATGGCGACCGGTCGTTACCGGTTCCCGCAGCTCAGGCCTGGCCAGTACCGGATCCAGGTCGATCCGCCCGACGGCTTCATCTTTCCGTCCAGTGCCAGCGAAAGCTCGGTGAAAAAGCTGCTGGGCGGCAGTTTCAGTCTCGCCCTGGGCGCCAAGGGGGAGACCTTTGCAATTGCGGCAGGACCACCCGTCAAGCTCGATGTGCCGATCGATCCCCGCCCCGGCCGGCTGCTGTTGAGCAAGTCGGCCCGCCGTGCGCAGGCGTCCATCGGCGAGTTCATCCGCTATGAACTGGTGCTGCGCAACGCGGACCAGAACCGCATCCAGAACATTGCCATCGATGACCGTCTGCCGCGCGGGCTGCGCTACGGGCCGGGTTCAGCCCGTGACAGCACTGGAAGAAGTCTCGAGGTGCAGGTCGATCCTTCCGGCCGCAGCATCCGCATCGGTATCGGTGCGCTCGAGGCGGGTGCCTCGCTGACCCTGTCCTATGTGGTCGAGGGGACCGCCGCCACGCCGCTTGCGCCCGCGGTCAACGAGGCCGTGGCCAGCGGTCAGGGGGCCAGCAGCAGTCCGGCGACCGCGACCGTTCAGATCATCGATGACATGCTGTTGTCGCGGGCCATCCTGGTGGGCACGGTGCATGACGGCGCCTGCCCGCGCGAGGAGGGCGCTGCGCCACCCAAGGGCCTGCCCAAGGCCCGCATCCTCCTGCAGGACGGCCGCTATGTGATCACCGATGAGCAGGGCAAGTGGCATATCGAGGGCGTGCAACCCGGCACCAACATGGTCCGCCTCGACACCCTGTCCTTGCCCAAGGGGTATCGCGTCGAACCCTGTGCCCCGGATCCCCGGCGCAGCATGGGTCATGCCGCCCGCACCATCGACGTCAAGCCGGGCTCGCTGAACCGGGTGGATTTCTACACCGTCGGCGCGGCGCGTACCGAGGCTGCTCCGGTCACCCCCGTGAAGCCATTGACCCCGGCTGCGAGCGCCGCCGAGGCCATCGAGGCGGCTGAGCAGGCGGCCGTTGCCCGCGATGATCCGGCACCCGCCTGGGCCTATCCTGCACAGGGCCATGTGCCGCCCCAGGGTTACCAGAGCCTGATGATTTCCCATGGCCCCGGCCAGCGGATCGTGCTGGAGCACCAGGGCAAGCCAGTGCCAGGCTTCCACTTCGAGGGCACGAAGGTCAGTCCGCAGGGGCGCGTGCTGACCTCGCTGTGGCGCAATATTCACCTGGAAAATGGCGAGAACCGTTTCGTGGCCCGTATCCATGATCGTGACGACCGGCTGGTGGCGACGCTCGAGCGCACCCTGATTCTTGCCACCGCGCCGGTGCGCGCCGAACTGGTGCCCGAGCGTTCCATTCTGGTTGCCAATGGCCGCGATGCACCGGTGATCGCCGTGCGCTTTCTGGATGTGCGCGACCAGCCGGTACGCCCGGATATCACCGGCGATTTCAGCATCGCTGCGCCTCATGTCCTCAAGGAATCGGCCGATGCCGTGACGCGCAACCCTTTGGCGGCCCAGACGGCCAGCGCGCCACGCTATGTGGTGGGCCGGGACGGCATTGCGCTGATCGCACTGGCGCCCACCACCGCGGGTGGCGAGGTGGACCTGCGCTTTAATTTCGAGGGCAGCCGCTTGCAGTCCCTGAAGGCCTGGTTGCAGGCCGAGCAGCGCGAGTGGATCGTGGTCGGCTTTGCCGAGGGTTCGCCGATGAGCCAGAAACTGCGCAGCCAGTTGCAGGCCAACAGCGGCATGACCCTGGATGCGGCCGAGATAAATGGGCAGCGCCTGGCCCTGTATGCCAAGGGGATGATCTCCGGCCAGGCCCTTATGACGATCGCCTATGACAGCAACAAGCCGCCCTCGTCGGTGGCGGCCGGTTTGCAGGGAGTCGCCGTCGCGCCCTTCTATACCGTCTATGCCGACCGCTCACAGGGCGGGCTGGAGACACCGTCCTGGGGCAAGCTGTACCTGAAGATCGAGAAAGACACCTTCATGGCCATGCTGGGCAATACCACGACCGGCCTGGGCCAGACCGAGCTGGGCCGCTATGTGCGCAGCATGTACGGCCTGAAGTCGTCCTGGCAGGGAGACAAGCTGTCGTATACCGCCTTTGCGATGAAGAACCTGACCAGCTTCCATCGCGACGTGTTCCGTGCCGATGGCACCACCGGCAGCTGGCAGCTGGCGCGTGGTTCGATCGTGCCCCAGACCGAGCGCGTGCGCGTGCTGGTGCGCGACCGGCTCGACGCCGGCCACATCCTGAGCGAGCGCGTGATGACGCGCACGATCGACTACACGCTCGACTATGCCAGCGGCCTTTTCCTGCTGGCCCAGCCGCTGGCTTCTTTTGATCTCGCCCTCAATCCGGTGACGATCGAGGTGGAGTACTCGAGCGACAACCTGGCCAGCAACAGCCAGACCTTGGGCGGACGTGCGGCCTTCAAGCCGGATACGGCCTCGGAAGTCGGCGTCACCCTGATCCAGGACAACGACCAGGTGCGGGGCGGTCATCTGGCCGCCGTCGATGCGCGCGTCAAGCTGACTCCGACGACCGAGGTACGCGTGGAAGCGGGTACCTCTTCACGGCAGGATGCGACGCCATCGGGCCAGGCCAATGCCTTCATGGCCGAGATCCGCCGCGAGACGCCCGACATGAGTGCCCGTGCCTGGTTCCGTCGGGCCGCCACCGGCTACGGACTGAACGAGCAGCCGATCAGTTCGGCAGACCTGCAGACGCTGGGTGCCGATGTGCGCATGAAGCTGTCGCAGGACTGGCGCATCGAGGGGCAGATCAGCCATCAGGAACGCCTGTCCACCGGCCAGATTGCCGATGTGGTGCAGGCCCGCGCCACCTATTCGGCCCAGCCCTGGCAGGCCTCGATCGGCCTGCGCGCCGGTCGCGAGAATGATGGCAAGGGCAATGCATCGGGCATCGGCCAGGTGCTGGGCAGCGTCGGCTATCTGGCGCCAGACCAGAAGTGGTCGCTGCGCGCGGGTGCCGAGGTGGGTGCCAGCCATGGCCAGGCCTTGTTCCCGAACCGGCTGGTGCTGGAGGCGGACTATCGCATCAGCCCGAAGATCTCGCTGATGGCCAACCAGAGCTGGACCTTTGCAGACACCCGTTCCTCGGCCCTGAGCGCAGGCCTGCGCGTGCAACCCTGGGAGGGCGGCGAGGTGCAGACCGGATTGAGCCACCGCACCTGGGCGGACGGGGACAATACCGCTGCGCGCCTGTCGCTGGTGCAGACCACCCGGCTCGACCAGCGCTGGACGATCAACGCCCAGGTCAGCGGGGCGCGGCGTGTGGCCGGCAATCCCTTCGCCAATGCCGCATCGGCCATCAACCTGATGACGCCCGCTGCCTCGGCCAGCGGGGCGAGCAGCGCCACGCCGGCTGCGGCCGCAGCCGCCTCGGCGGCCAGCGCCGCGGGTACCGCCGCGCTCGATGACTTCACCAGCGCCGGCTTCACCCTTTCGTATGCCAAGGCACCGCTGAGCGGCTTCGTTCGCCTGGAGCGGCGCTGGGCCACGGATGGCCGATACTCGCTCGCCGGTGGTGTGTCCTATCAGGTCGATGAAGGCGAACACCTGCTGATCACGGCACGCATCGAACGCTTCTCGGGTGACCTGCGCCCCAGCGCCGCCGTGGCCCTGGCCCACGCGATGCGTCGCGAGGGGTCGCGCTGGACCTTGCTGCAACGGCTCGATTACATCGACAACAACCGCAGCAATGCGGCGGTCAGTGCGGTCGGGCGCCGCCTGCTGTTCTCCTCGCACTGGAATTACCTGGGCACCGACGGCCTGGAGTGGCTCAACCACCTGGGCGTCAAGAAGGTCCTCGAGGATATCGACGGTCAGCCCTACGGATCGCGCTTTGCGGTGGTGGGCAGCGAGCTGCGCAAGCCGGTGAGCGAGCTCTTCGATGTCGGCGTGCAGGCCACCTATGCGGCTTCTCTGAGCAGCGGGCTCTCCAACACCGGCGTCGGCCTGTCCGTGGGCTTCAAGCCCGCCGACAATTTCCTGGTCACCGTGGGCTACAACTTCCGTGGCATCAAGGACAGCGATTTCTACGCCGGCAACCAGCGCGCCCAGGGCCTGTTCCTGTGGACGCGGGCCTTGTTCGACGAGCGCCTGCTCGGCCTGGGCTCGACGCTGGCCAAGGCCATGTCGCAGGGGCCCCGCCCCTGAGCCGTGGGCGGCGCCCTGCACCCTGCGCCGCAGGCGGCGCCCTGCACCCCGAGCCGCGGGCGGCACTCTACAATCAGGACTTTGATCGACGGAGTCCATGGCCATGAAGCTGACCCAAGACCGGATGGACTGGATGCGGGCCCATGAAGAGGCCTTTCGCAGCCTGCGCCGGGACCTGCACGAAAATCCGGAACTGGGCTTCCAGGAGTTGCGTACCAGTGGCCTGGTGGCACGCCAGCTCGAGTCCTGGGGTTACCAGGTCGAGCGCGGCATTGGCGGCACAGGGCTGGTGGCGCAGATGCGCCTGGGCAGCAGTCCGCGCCGGCTCGGCCTGCGCGCCGAGATGGATGCGCTGCCGATCGTCGAGCTCAGCGGGCTGGCCCACGCCAGCCGAAAGAGCGGGGTGATGCATGCCTGTGGGCACGATGGACACACCACCATGCTGCTCTATGCGGCCCAGTGCATTGCCCGTGAGAAGTCCTTTGACGGCACCCTGAACCTCATCTTTCAGCCCGCCGAGGAAGGCCTGGCCGGCGCCCGCCGGATGATGGAGGAGGGCCTGTTCGAGCGCTACCCCTGCGATGCCATCTTTGCCATGCACAATCTGCCCGGTCTGGCCCAGGGCCAGTTGCACCTGCGCAGCGGCCCGTGCATGGCCTCGGGGGACACTGTCACCATCAAGCTGCAGGGCCGTGGCGGTCACGGCGCCATGCCGCATCTGTCGGCCGATCCGACCGTCGCCGCCGCCAATGTCATCCTGGCCTTGCAGACGGTCGTGTCACGCAATGTAGACCCCCTGCAGGCCGTCGTGGTGTCGGTCGGGGTGATGAAGGCGGGTCATGTCCGCAATGTGATCCCGGACAGCGCCGAACTGGTCCTGACGGTGCGCGTGCTTGATCCCTCGATACGCGGCATGGTCGAGCAGCGCATCATCGACCTGGTCCGGGCCCAGGCCCAGAGCTACGGCGTGCAGGCCGAGATCGACTATGCCCGCGGCTATCCGGTGCTGGTCAACGATGAGCAGGCCACCCAGTTTGCCCACCAGGTGGCCTGTGACCTGCTGCCGGCTGATCAGGTTGTTTTTCCCTGCGTGCCGACCCTGGCTTCCGAGGACTTTGCCTTCATGCTCGAAAAGGTACCCGGCTGCTACCTGTTCATCGGCAACGGCACTGGCGAGCAGGGTGGCTGCAGCGTGCACAACCCCCATTACGATTTCAACGACCGGAACCTGCCGGTGGGTGCCGCCTATTGGGTCAGGCTGGTGGACAGCTTCCTGTCCCCTCAGTCCTGAGGGCAGGGGGTTCCGGTTGCGCCGCATTGCCTTAGAATAGGGATCTGACCAAGATCCTCAGCGGGAGCAGACATGGATGCCACAAGTTTCATCGACCAGACCGTGAAAGAACACCCGGTGGTGTTGTTCATGAAGGGGACCGCCCAATTTCCGCAATGCGGTTTTTCCGGTCGCGCCGTCCAGTTGTTGCGCAGTGTCGGTGTCAAGAACATGGTCACCGTCAATGTGCTGGAAGATGACGAGGTGCGTCAGGCCATCAAGGACTACTCCAACTGGCCGACCATCCCCCAGTTGTATGTCAAGGGCGAGTTCATCGGTGGCTCGGACATCATGTCCGAAATGGCCGCCAATGGCGAACTGAAGAAGCTGTTCGACGAACAGGCCGGCTGACCCGGTCCTGCCGGCCATTTTCCCGGGAGGAAGGCCATGTTGAAGATCCTTTTGGGCTGGGCCATCAATGCCCTGTGCCTGTTGGCCTTGCCTTACCTGCTGCCGGCGGTGCAGATCAAGGGCTTCACCACTGCCCTGGTCGCCGCCCTTGTGCTCGGGCTGCTCAATACCCTGATCCGGCCCCTGCTGGTCCTGCTCACCCTGCCGATTTCAATTCTCACCCTGGGCTTGTTCCTGCTGGTGATCAATGGCCTGATGTTCTGGCTGGCAGCGCGTTTCATGGACGGCTTTTCGGTGGCCAGCTTCGGCTGGGCGATCGTGGCTGCGGTGGTCTACAGCCTGATCAGCTGGGCAATCAGCACGGCGCTCAAGCCCCTGAGCCGTTAAAGCGGCGATCACGTGCGCCGGCCGTTAAAGCGGCGATCTCGTGCGCTGGCCGCCGAGGCCGTCGCCAGTACCTGCGCCGCTGCGCCACCCCGGGCGGCCTCAGTGGCGCAGCTTGTATCCGTTGGAGAGCAGGCGAAGTGCGATGGCCGCGACGACCAGCAAGGCCGCACTGACCACGGCCAGCGAGGTCCACGGCGACACATCCGACTGTCCGAAAAAGCCGTAACGGAAGCCGTCGACCATGTAGAAGAACGGGTTCAGGTGCGACAGGCCCTGCCAGAACGGGGGCAGTGAGCGCACCGAGTAGAACACGCCCGACAGGAAGGTCATCGGCATGATGAAGAAGTTCTGGAAGGCGGCGATCTGATCGAACTTGTCCGCCCAGATGCCGCCGATCAGGCCCAGCGTCCCCAGGATGGCACTGCCCAGCAAGGCAAACACCAGGATCCACAGCGGCGAGGTGAAGTGCAGGTGGGTGAACCAGACGGTGACGATGAATACCCCAAAGCCCACCACCATGCCGCGGGCCATCGCCGCCAGCACATAGGCGGCATACATTTCCCAGTGCGACAGCGGCGGGAGCAGCACGAACACGATGTTGCCGGTGATCTTGCTCTGGATCATCGATGACGAGCTGTTGGCAAAGGCGTTCTGCAGCACCGACATCATCACGAGGCCTGGCACGAGGAAGGAGGTGTAGGGCACCCCCTCGAAGACACGTACATTGCCGTCCATCACATGCCCGAAGATCAGCAGGTACAGCAGTGCGGTGAGCACCGGGGCCGCCACCGTCTGGAAACTGACCTTGACGAAGCGCAGCAGCTCCTTGAGGAACAGCGTGCGGAAACCCAGCCATTGGAAGCCGTTCATGCGCTGGCTCCCCGGGCAGGGCTGTCATTCGGCCGGTTCATGATCTTCACGAAGACGTCCTCGAGATCGGCGTGGGCCAGCTCCATTTCCTCGATGCGGCAGCCGGCCTGGCGCAGTGTCGCCAGCAGGGGTTCGACTTCGTCGTAGCCCTCCAGTTGCAGCACCAGAGTGCCATCGGCCCGGGTTTCGACGACGCGACCCTGCCACTGCGCGGGCAAGGAGGCACCCGACAGGCGCAGGCTGAGCCGGCTTTGCGAGAAGTTCTGCAGCAGGGCGCTGGTGCGGTCCAGCGCGACGATCCGGCCGGCCTTGAGCATGGCGATGCGGCCGCACAGCTGCTGCGCCTCTTCGAGGTAGTGGGTGGTCAGGATGATGGTGTGGCCACGCTCGTTGAGCCGGCGCACGAACTTCCACAGCGCCTGGCGCAGCTCGACATCGACGCCGGCGGTGGGCTCGTCGAGCACGATCACCGGGGGACGATGCACCAGGGCCTGGGCCACCAGCACGCGTCGCTTCATGCCGCCGGACAGGGCCCGCATGTTGGCATGGGCCTTGCTGGTCAGATCCAGGCCCTCGAGGATCTCGTCGATCCAGGCTTCGTTGTTCCGGACGCCGTAGTACCCGGAGGTAAAGCGCAGCAGTTCTCGCACATTGAAGAAGGGATCGAAGACCAGTTCCTGTGGCACCACGCCCAGGGCGCGACGGGCGGCACGAAAGTCTGTGACGACATCGTGGCCCATGACCTGTACCGAGCCCGCGGTCGGCCGGGACAGCCCGGCAATCAGCGAGATCAGGGTCGTCTTGCCAGCGCCATTGGGCCCGAGCAGTCCGAAGAACTCACCCTGCTGGACATCGAGCGAGACCCCGTCCAGGGCCTTGAGAACCTGGCTGCCGGGAGCGCCCTTGTTGGCGTAGTGCTTGGCTGCCCCCTGGATGCGGATTGCCGGCAGGGTGGCGTCCTGCCGGGATGCGGGAGGGGTTGCGGTAGTGGGGGAAGAGGTCAAGAAGGCTCTGAAAAAATGCGGTCGATGCCGTACAAGGCGGCAAGTTTACGCAGTTTTTCAGGGGCTTGCCGCAGCGGCGCGCGAGCGGCGACATTGACCAGGGCCGCCAGGCCGGCAGAGTCGAAGGCCTGCAGCTTCGAAAGATCGATGGGCTGGCCCTCCGGCGCCTGTGCCATGCGGGCCAGAAAGGCCGGCACCTCGGGGGCGGTGAGCCTCTCGGGTTGCAGGGGGGTATCGGTGCTGGGCATGGGTCGCCTCGGGCCTACTTCTTGTCGCCGCCCTCGAACTGGCGATTCTTGTTCTCGAGCGATGCGATCAGGCCTTCGAGACCCTTGGCATTGAGTTCATCGGAGAATTGGTTGCGATAGGACTCGACCAGCCACAGCGAGGCGATGTTCACATCGTAGATGCGCCAACCGGCGTCGGTCTTTTCCATCCGGTAGTCGAGCTGGATCGGGTCGCCGCGCCGCGGCACGATCTCGGAGCGCACGATCACCTCGGTATCGCCGGCCGCAGCGCGCAGCGGCTTGACGCGCACGGTCTGGTCCTTGAACTGGGTCAGCGCACCCGAGTAGGTGCGCACCAGCAGGGTCCGGAATTCAGCGATGAGCTTTTTCTTTTGATCAGGCGTGGCCGTACGCCAGCCGCGACCCACCGCCAGCGAGGTCATGCGCTCGAAATTGACGTTGGGCATGATGGTGCTGTCGACGAATTCCGAGATGCGCCTGGCGTTGCCGGCCTGGATGTCCTTGTCGGTCTTGATCTGCTCGATGACCCGGGCGCTGAGCGCCTTGATCATCTCATCCGGGGCGCCTGTTGCGGTCTGCGCCACGGCGGCGCCCGGCAGGCCGGCACCCAGGCCCAGCACGGCAGACAGCGTCAGGCCCAGCGCAAGGCTGCGCAACAGATGGCGGGCGGCGCTCACCGGTTTCAGGGCTTTGATGGACATGGATCATCCTTTTCGAACATGAAGGGACAGGCCGCAGGGCCTTGCATGGCATTAACGCGATGCCGGCCGATTGGTTACACCCGGTCCCCCGGGGCGGGCCTCGATGGGCGGCCTAGCGGGAGAAATTTTCCTCGCGAAGGGCCGGCTCTTCCGGCGGATCGCCATCGTAAATCAGGGATCGGCGCCGCGACAGGTAGCCGTCGCGGACCAGATCATACCGGTCGATCGCCGCCGACTCGATCAGTTTCTCGGCGTCGAAGACATAGGCACGGGTATCGACCAGACGCACGATCCGGCTGCGGTCACGGTCCCCGGCCTTGAGCCTGCGAAGCGGGTCGCTCAGGTAATCGGGGACGATGCTCAGGCCGTCGCGGACGTTGGAGGGCCCCAGGATCGGCAACACCAGATAGGGGCCGGGCGGCATGCCCCAGCGCCCCAGGGTCTGACCGAAGTCCTCGTTGTGGGGGCTCAGCCCGAGGTCGGTGGCAATGTCGGCGATGCCGCCCAGGCCGACGGTCGAATTGATTACGACCCGCGTCCAGTCGCTCAGGGCGGCCTTCGGTTTGCCCTGCAACAGGTTGTTGACGCCGACCCAGACATCATTCAGGTTCGAGAACACATTGCCGATCAGCATCCGGTACACCTCGGGTACGACCGTCTTGTAGGTCTTTGCGATCGGCTTGGTGATGATGTTGTCAGCCGTGGTGTTGAAGGCGAAGATGACGCGGTTGATGTTTTCGAGCGGGTCCTTGCGTTCGGCCTCGCGGGCGGCGGCCGGGCTTTGGGCCGGGCCCTGGCGCATGATCGTGCAGGCACCCAGCTGCAGGGCCAGCAGGACCAGCAGGAGACTGCGCAAGGGGCGCAACCAGGCGGAGGAGGAAATGCTCACTTGGCACCCTCCTTGTCCTTGCCACCATCTGCAGCCTTGCTGTAGAGGAACTGGCTGATCAGGTTTTCCAGCACCACCGCCGACTGGGTCATCTTGATGCTGTCGGCATCGGCCAGATTGCGGGTGTCACCGCCCGCCTCCAGGCCGACATATTGCTCGCCGAGCAGGCCCGAGGTGAGGATCTTGGCGGAACTGTCCTTGGGGAAGGGATAGCGCTTGTCGAGTTCGAGCGTGACCTCGGCCTGGAAGGTCTCCTTGTTGAAGCCGATCTCGGAGACACGGCCCACCACTACGCCAGCTGCCTTGACCGGCGCCCGCGCCTTCAGGCCACCGATATTGTCGAAGCGTGCCTTCACGCGCAGGGTTTCGCCGCTGGACAGGCTGGTCATGTTGCCAGCCTTCAGGGCCAGGAACAGTATTGCTGCCAGGCCTAGCAGCACGAACAGGCCGACCAGGACATCAGTAGTGCGACGGGTCATCAGGGATACTCCAGAAACAGTTTCACGGGACCGCTTCAAACGCTGAACATCAGGGCGGTGAGAATGAAGTCAAAGCCCAGCACGGCCAGCGACGAGGCCACCACGGTGGTAGTGGTGGCGCGTGCCACGCCATCAGGCGTGGGTTTGGCCTCATAGCCGACGAACAGGGCGACGAAGCCGCAGACGAAGCCGAACACCACCGACTTGATCAGGCCATTGCCGACGTCGGCATAGACATCGACACCCGCCTGCATCTGTGACCAGAAGGCGCCGGTGTCGACGCCAATCAGTTGGACGCCCACCAGATAGCCGCCGATGACGCCGACGGCCGAAAACAGGGCAGCCAGCAGCGGCATCGCGATCAGGGCCGCCATGAAGCGCGGTGCCAGCACCCGCGCCAGGGGATCGACGGCCATCATCTCCATGGCGGCCAGTTGCTCGCCCGCCTTCATCAGGCCGATCTCGGCGGTCAGGGAGGTGCCCGCGCGCCCGGCAAACAGGAGGGCGGCCACCACCGGACCGAGTTCGCGCACCAGCGACAAGGCCACCAGAAGACCGAGGGCCTGCTCGGACCCGTAGCGCTGCAGGGTGTAGTAGCCCTGCAAGCCCAGCACCAGGCCGACGAAAAGCCCCGACACCAGGATGATCGACAGCGAATAGTTGCCGATGAAGTGGATCTGGTCGATGATCAGGCGCGGTCTGCGCCAGGCCCCCAGCGCCAGCAGGCACAGCCGCAGGAACAGGCGTGCGCCGTAGCCGATGTAGGCCACGCCAGCGCGAACCCGGGTTCCGAGGGCGGCGATGCGATCGAGCAGGCTCAAGGCCGCAACTCCCTTGCAGCATCTGGGCTGGACGGCTTCAGGCCGAAAGCCTGCTCGAGCGGCTCGGCAGGGTAGTGGAAAGGCACGGGTCCTTCCAGCTTGCCATCGAAGAACTGGCGCGTGAAGGGATCGGTGCTGCTGCGCAATTGTTCTGGTGTGCCCTGCGCGGCGATCTTGCCGCCCGACAGCAGATAGGCCTGGTCACAGATCAGGAAGGCCTCGGCCACGTCGTGGGTGACGACGATGCTGGTGGCATCGAGCGCGTCATTGAGGCTGCGGATCAGGCGGGCAATCGTGCCCATCGAGATCGGGTCCAGGCCGGTGAAGGGCTCGTCATACATGATCAGGGGCGGATCCAGGGCCACGCTGCGGGCCAGGGCCACCCGCCGAGCCATGCCGCCGGAAATCTCGGCCGGCATCAACGCCGCCGCGCCGCGCAGGCCGACAGCCTCCAGCTTCATCAGCACCAGGGTGCGCAGGGTGGCTTCATCGAGCGGGGTGTTCTCGCGCAGCGGGAAGGCGACATTGTCAAAGACCGACAAATCGGTGAACAGGGCGCCGTGCTGGAACAGCATGCCCATTTTCCTGCGCACCGAAAACCAGCCTTTGCGATCGAGCGTGGTCAGCTCCTGACCGTCCAGGCGGATCGAGCCCTGCTGGGGCGTCTGCTGGCCGCCGATCAGGCGCAACACGGTGGTCTTGCCGCCACCCGAGCCGCCCATCAAGGCGGTCACGCTGCCGCGTGCAAAGCGCATCGATACACCGTCCAGGATGCGGCGCTCGCCGTAGCCGAAGACGATGTTGTCGAGGGTGAGAAAGTCGCTGCTGGGCACGGTTGTTTTTCTTGGAATCGATCCTGGGGGGGTGGGCGGGCACGGCATCTGCAAGGCTTTCGGCCCCATCGGGCTGGCAGTTTTGGTGCTGTCCCCAGATGCTGCCGCCCCTGCCGCAACCGCCGATCATCTTAGCAGGCCGACTCAGCGCAGCGCGGCCTGGGCGGCGCTCACCTGCTCGCGATGACCCTGCAGCACCAGGACGTCCGCCGCCTGCAGCACATGGCTGGCATCAGGCTCGACGGTCTTGCCTTTCCGGTTGACGATACTGGTGATCCGGGCGCCTTTCAGGTCCAGGTCGCCCAGTGGCCGCCCGGCCGCTGCGCTGTGTGCGTCCAGGGTGACGGTGACCAGCAGCATGGGATCGGTTTCGATCTGGTCACCGGTCTCATCGTCGGCACCGTGGAAGAAACCTTGCAGCATCCGGTAGCGGTCCTCGCGAATGTCGCGGGTGCGCCTGAGCACCTGCGCTGCCGGCACGCCGGCCAGGGCCAGCGCATGCGAGGCCAGCATCAGGCTGGCCTCGGAGATCTCGGGGATCACCTCGGTGGCACCGGCCTCGCGCAGGCGATCCAGGTCCGCATCGGTCTGCGAGCGCACCACCACCGGCAGGCCTGGCGCGATCTCGCGCACCACCCGCAGCAGCTTGAGGCTGCCGGGCAGGTCACCGAAGGTGATGACCAGGGCCTTGGCACGGTGGACGCCGGCGGCCATCAGGGCATCCCGCTTGAGGGCATCGGCATAGACCACCGGCTCGCCGGCCTGGGCCGCCAGGCGTACCCGGTCGGCGTCCAGGTCGAGCGCGAAATACGGCACCTTTTCAATGGCCAGGACATGGGCCAGGGCCTGCCCGGAGCGGCCGAAGCCGGCAATCAGGATGTGCTTGCTGCGTCCGAAGCTTTTCGAGGCGATGGTTTGCAGCTGCATCGATCGCTCGAGCCATTCCTGCGAGGAGGCGCGCAGGGCGATGCGGTTGGCCTGCATGATGAACAGGGGGCTGATCAGCAGCGACAGCAGCATGGCGGCCAGCGCGTACTGCACGGTGGCATCGCCGAGCAGCCGCGAGCTCACTGCCAGGGTCAGCAGCACGAAGCCGAATTCACCGGCCTGTGCCAGCCAGATGCCGGTGCGGATGGCCACGCCATTGCTGGCCTTGAAGGCACGCGCCAGTGCCCACACCAGCACGAACTTGCCCAGCACCGGAATGGCCAGCAGGACCAGCACCTGAAGCCAGCCGCCCAGCACCACGCCCAGGTCCAGCTGGGTGCCGATGGACACGAAAAACAGGCCCAGCAGGACATCCCGGAAGGGCTTGATGTCCTCCTCGACCTGGTCGCGGAATTCGGTCTCGGCGATCAGCATGCCAGCTACGAAGGCGCCCAGCTCCATCGACAGGCCCGCCTGTCCGGTCAGCCAGGCAAAGAACAGTGTCGCCAGCAGGACATTGAGGGTGAACAGCTCATGCGACTTCTGGCGCGCCACCAGCCGGAACCAGTGGCCGGTGATGCTGGGCCCGAAGCGCAGCAGCAGCACCAGCAGGCACAGCGCCTTCAGGCCCGCAAGCCCCAGTGCCCAGAGCCAGTTGTTGCCGCCGACGGCCAGGGCCGGGATCACGATCAGCAGGGGAATCACCGCCAGGTCCTGGAACAGCAGCACCCCGAAGATCCGCTGCCCGTGGGCTGATTCGAGCTCGCGCCTTTCGGTGAGGATCTTCATCACCAGGGCGGTCGAGCTCATGGCCAGCGCACCGCCCAGCGCGATCGCGCCGCGCCAGTCGCTGCCGCCGGGCAGGAACCATTGCACTAGGGCGGCGGGCAGGACGATGAGGGCTGCCACCGCGATCAGGATGCTCAGGCCGACCTGGGCCGAGCCCAGCCCGAAGACATGCTGGCGCAGCGACTTGAGCTTGTCGAGGCTGAACTCCAGCCCGATCGAGAACATCAGGAACACCACGCCGATCTCGCCCAGGGCATGGGTCGCCTTGTCGTTGCCGGCCAGTCCGGCTGCATGCGGACCCAGCACCACACCGATCAGCAGGTAGGCCACCAGGGGCGGCAAGCCGAAGGCGCGCAGTCCCACCACGGCGACCACCGCGGCCGCCAGCAGGGCTAGGGCAAGTTCCAGCGAGCTGAGCATGAGGCTATATATACTCGACCCTGATGAGAGTTCCAAATTCCCCCATTCCAGTGGACCGTGTCGTGGCGCAGGCTCGCCAGGTGCTGCGCATCGAGGCGCAGGCCCTGCTCGGGCTGGTCGATCATCTGGACGGAAAATTCGAACAGGCCTGCCGCATGATCCTGGCCTGCAAGGGCCGTGTCGTGGTCACCGGCATCGGCAAGTCGGGCCATGTGGCGCGCAAGATCGCTGCCACGCTGGCCTCGACCGGCACGCCCTCCTTTTTCGTGCATGCCGCAGAAGGCCTGCACGGCGACCTGGGCATGGTCACCGAGGCCGATGTCGTGCTGGCGCTTTCCCACTCGGGCAGCACTGAAGAGGTCCTGAGTCTGGTGCCGCCGATCAAGCGCGAGGGCGCCCTGCTGATCGCCATGACCGGGCACCCCGATTCCGAGCTGGCACGGGTGGCCGATGTCCATCTCTACGCCGGCGTCGAGCGCGAGGCCTGCTCGCTCAACCTGGCGCCGACCGCCAGCACCACCGCCGCGCTGGCGCTGGGCGATGCCCTGGCGGTGGCCCTGCTCGATGCGCGCGGATTTGGCGAGGAGGACTTTGCCCGCTCCCATCCGGGCGGAGCGCTGGGCCGGCGTCTGCTTACCCACGTCCGCGACGTCATGCACCAGGGCGCCGATGCGCCTCGTCTGGAGCCCGGACAAAGCCTGGCCGAGGGCATTCTCGAGATCAGCCGCAAGCGGCTGGGCATGGCCGCGGTCGTCGATGCCCGGGGCCTGCTGATCGGCCTGATCACCGATGGCGACCTGCGGCGCCTGTTCGAGCGCGGGGTCGATCCCCATCGCAACCTGGTCGGCGAGGTGATGAGCCGCACGCCCACCAGCATCATCGACAGTGCGCTGGCCGTCGAGGCGGCGCGCCTGATGGAGTCGCGTGCCATCAGCAAGCTGCCGGTGGTCGATGCCCAGGGCCAGTATGTGGGTGCCTTGCAGGTCAATGATCTGTTGCGGGCGCGGGTGATATGAGCGCGCCCCCCCTTTCCCCGACGCTGCGTGAGCGGGCTGCGCCGATCCGCCTGCTGGCCCTCGATGTCGACGGCACCCTGACCGATGGCCATTTGTGGTTCGGGCCCCAGGGGGAGGTCATGAAGGCCTTCTCGGTGCTCGATGGCCAGGGCCTGGCGCTGTTGCGAAAGGCGGGCTGCCAATTGGCCCTGATCACCGGCCGCAGTTCCGGGATCGTCGAGCTGCGGGCCCGCGAACTGCAGATTGCCGACGTGGTGCAGGGCTCGCGCGACAAGCTGGCCAGCCTGCAGGCCGTGGCCGCCCGCCATGGCTTGGCGGCCCACCAGGTCGCCTTCATGGGCGATGACTGGCCGGACCTGGCGCCGATGCGCTGGTGCGGGCTGGCCGCCGCCCCCGCCGATGCCCACCGCGAAGTCTGCCAGCGGGCCCATTTCCTGTCCTCGCGCCCGGCCGGTGCCGGCGCAGTGCGCGAGTTGTGCGATGCGCTCCTGATGGCCCAGGGCACCTACCAGGGCCTGCTGCAGTCCTTCCTGGACGGTGGCCCCTCGCCCACCTGAGCCTGCCAGCGCTCTGCCCGCCTCGCCATGAAGATCCGCGCCAGCGAACGCCTGTCCAGCCTCCTGTCCCTGCTGTTGCTGCTCGGGCTTGCTGCAGGCACCTATTACCTGGCCGAGAAGTCGGCCCAGTTCGACAACCCGAATGCCAAGGCCGCGGCCGCCCATGAGCCTGATTCCTTTGTCGACGGGCTGGTCGTCACCAAGGTCAATGCGCGTGGTGAACCGGTGTTCCGGCTCTCGTCGCGGCACATGGTGCACATTCCGCTCGACAACCGGACGGAGTACGAGGCGCCGCTGCTGGTCAGCCTCGATACCGACAAGCCGCAGGTGACCCTCAGGGCCCTGCGTGCCCGCGCGTCAGGCGACGGCGAGGTCACCGAGTTGTTCGACCAGGTGGAGCTGGTGCGCGAGGCCGGCAAGGGCGAGGCCGGCCGTATCGAGCCGCGTGTGCGCATCACCAGCGACTCGATGACCTTGTACAGCCCTGAGGAAATTGCCCGCACCACCGATGCGGTGAAAATTGAGTATGCTTCGTCCGTCCTGACCGGGGTGGGCATGGAATTCAATCACGCCACCCGCCAGTTCGCCCTGCACGGCAACGTCAGGGGTACCTACGTCACGCCCCCGAAATGAGCCTGCTCTCCTTCCTTACGCGCCGCAATCCTGCGCCAGCCCTTTTTCTCAGGGCAATGCTGCTGGCACTGGCCTGCCTGGGCGGCACGGCCTGGGCCGAGAAGGCGGACCGTGACAAGCCCATGAACATCGAGGCCGACCGTATGGAGTTGGACGACCTCAAGCAGGTTACCGTGTTCACCGGCAAGGTGCTGCTCACCAAGGGCACGATCATCGTGCGTGCCGATCGCCTGGTGCTGCGTCAGGATCCCGAGGGCTACCAGTACGGCATCGCCTATGGCAGTGCCGGCAAGGTCGCCAGTTTTCGCCAGAAGCGCGAGGGCGTGGATGAATACGTCGAGGGCTACGGCGACGAGCTCGAATACGACGGCAAGGCCGAAATCGTCAAGCTGCGCCGCAATGCCGTGCTCAAGCGGCTCGAAAAGACCCGTCTGGTGGACGAGGTCTGCGGCAATCTGATCGTTTATCAGAGCCTGACGGAGATGTTCACCGCCGAGAGCGGGCCGGCCGGCACTTGCAATCCGAGCGGCCGCGTCAAGCTGATGATCCAGCCGCGCAGCGATGTCAAGCCGGCGGCTGCGCCGGCCTCGCCCCTGCCGCCGCCGGCACTCAAGCCCAGCGAGCGTCCTTGAGCGTTGCCAGCACCCTCAGCGCCCAGCACCTGATGAAGGCCTATGGCGGCCGCCAGGTGGTCAAGGATGTGTCCTTGCAGGTGCAAAGCGGTCAGGTGGTGGGCTTGCTCGGCCCCAACGGCGCCGGCAAGACGACCTGCTTTTACATGATCGTCGGCCTGGTGGCCTGTGATGGCGGCACCATCACGTTGGACGAGCAGTCGATCGGCCATCTGCCGATCCATCGCCGCGCCCGCCTGGGCCTGTCCTACCTGCCCCAGGAAGCCTCGGTCTTTCGCAAGCTCACGGTTGAGGAAAACATCCTGGCGGTGCTGCAATTGCAGGTCGATGAGCAGGGCCGTGCGCTGTCCCGGCAGGCCTGCCAGAGCAAGCTGGAAGAACTGATCGGCGACCTGCAGATCGAGCACATCCGTACCAACCTGGCACAGTCCCTGTCGGGCGGCGAGCGTCGCCGGGTCGAGATTGCCCGGGCGCTGGCCAACTCGCCGCGCTTCATCCTGCTCGATGAGCCTTTTGCCGGTGTCGACCCGATCGCGGTCATCGAGATCCAGAGAATTGTGCGATTTCTCAAACAACGGGGCATTGGCGTCCTGATAACCGACCACAACGTTCGCGAGACCCTTGGCATCTGTGACCAAGCCTATATCATTCGGGCTGGTACTGTTCTTGCTTCCGGCACCTCGTCCGAAGTCATCGAGAACGAAGATGTCCGCCGCTATTACCTGGGCGAGAACTTCTCGATGTAGTTGAGGATGCCTCTGATCGGGAGCCGTGCCGTGGCCTCTGGCATCGATTCCTGAATGAAACCCTCGTTACAACTCCGGATTGGTCAGCATCTGGCGCTTACGCCCCAGTTGCAGCAGTCGCTCAAGCTGCTCCAGATGTCGACCCTCGAGTTGAACCAGGAAATCGACCAGTTCCTGGTCGACAACCCGATGCTCGAGCGCCTGGACGACCCCCTGGATGCGGCCGTCAGCATCTCTGCCAGTGGCAGCCTGGCCAGTCGTGAGCACAGCGATTTTGGCGAGCCTGGTGCCACGCCTGCTGGTGAAGACCTGTCCGGCAGTTCGGCCGCCGACAGCGTACCGGCGGAGGGCGGCACCTCCGACGACGGTTACGAGGGCGGTCGCGACGAGGGCCAGGACTGGACCTATGACACGCCCGGCAAGCCGCGCGACGATGACCAGGACGACAAGGACTATCCGCAACTGGCGGGCCTGCAGATCAGCCTGGGGGAGCACCTGCTCGGCCAAGTGGCGGCCATGCCCTGTTCGGTGCGTGACCGCGCCCTGATGACCTACCTGATCGACGAGATCGGGCCGGACGGCTACCTGAATGCCAGCTTCGACGAATTGCTGGGCCAGTTGCCGGCCGAGCTCGAGGTCGATGCCAGTGAACTCGGCGCCGCGCTGCGCCTGATCCAGAGTTTTGATCCGGTTGGCGTCGGCGCACGCGATGTACGTGAGTGCCTGCTATTGCAGCTGACCGCAATGGAGGGCGTCGAGGACCCGGCCGCCCATGACCTGGCGCGCAGCATCCTGCTCGAGCACCTGGACCTGCTGGCGGCCAAGGACTTCGTGCGCCTGCGCCGGACCCTGCATTGCACCGACGAGCAGCTCAAGGCTGCACAGGCCATGATCGTGTCGCTGAATCCGCGGCCGGGCGCAGCCTTTGCCACATCCGATGCGACCTACATCGTTCCGGACGTGGTCGTCAAACGCAAGAAAAACGCCTGGATTGTGGAGCTTAACAAGGCCGTCATGCCGCGCCTGAAGGTCAATAATCTGTATGCCCAGATCCTGAAAAAAAACCGTGGACAACACAGCGACTTGAGCGCACAGTTGCAAGAAGCCCGATGGCTGATCAAGAACGTCGAACAGCGCTTCGACACCATCCTGCGTGTCTCGCAGGCCATCGTAGATCGGCAGAAGGCGTTCTTCTCCCACGGTGCCGTCGCAATGCGGCCCCTGGTGTTGCGTGAGATTGCGGAGATGCTGGATCTTCATGAATCGACGGTTTCCCGGGTCACGACCCAGAAATACATGCTCACGCCGAACGGGACGTTCGAACTCAAATATTTCTTTGGCAGCCATGTCGCGACCGACAGCGGCGGGGCTGCATCCAGCACGGCGATCCGCGCCGTCATCAAGCAACTCATTGAATCGGAGGACCCCAGACACCCCTTGTCAGACAGCGATATTGCCGACCTACTTGGAAAGCAGGGTTTCGTGGTAGCGCGCCGCACGGTGGCCAAGTATCGGGAAGCGATGAAACTCGCCCCGGTCGCCCAGCGCAAGGCGCTCTGACCCGCGAGGGTCCCGCCACAGAACCCTAGACGACAAACCGAACTCGACCCTTAAGGAGAATCCTCATGAACCTTTCGATCAGCGGCCATCATGTCAGCGTCACGCCGGCCCTGCGCGACTACGTTACCCAGAAGGTCGAGCGAATAACCCGGCACTTTGACCATGTCATCGACATGAACGTGTGCCTGAGTGTCGACAAGCAGGGCCAGAAGGCCGAGATCAATGTCCACGTCAAGGGCAAGGACTTGTTTGCCCAGGTCAGTGATGACAACCTGTATGCCGCCATCGACCTGCTCGTCGACAAGCTCGACCGTCAGGTGATCCGTCACAAGGATCGCAGCCAGGGCCATCAGCACGAGCCTCCCAAGCGCCTGCTCAGCTGAGGCATCCACCGGCCATGTCGCTTCGGGACGCCTCCCGTAGCGGCATGCCGACCGCCTGACGCTTCACATCCCGGCAGGTTGCTTCACGACTCCCTATAATGGGGGATAGAGAAATCTTCGCGAATGAACCGAATCTCACGCCTGCTGGGCCCCAACATGGTCCAGATCGATGTATCCGTCAGCAGCAAGAAGCGCCTGTTCGAACAGGCCAGCCTCTTGTTCGAGAACAGCCATCGCCTGGAGCGGGGCAAGGTCTTTGACGCCTTGTTCGCACGTGAGCGTCTGGGCTCGACCGGGCTGGGCCACGGCGTTGCGATTCCGCATGGCCGCATCCGTGGCCTCAAGGAGGCCGTCGGTGCGGTGATCCGCCTGTCCGAGCCGATTCCCTTCGAAGCCCCCGATGATGCCAACGTCGGCCTCTTCGTGTTCCTGTTGGTGCCTGAGAACGCCAACGAGGAACATCTCGAGATCCTCTCCGAGCTGGCCGAGGTGCTGTCCGACGATGATGTCCGCGAAAAGCTGCTCACCCTGGGCGACCCGACCCTGATCCACAAGGCGCTCGATGCCTGGGTGCCTTACCGTCCGGCCGCCTGAGGTCTTTTGCCACCATGCCCAGTTCCGCCCTCACCCTTGGTGACCTCTTCGATCAGGTGCGGGAAAGCCTGGGCCTGTCATGGATCTCGGGCGAGGCCCAGCGCGGCACGGTCATCCCGGTCGAGAACTCCGAGCCCAGTGACCTGGTCGGCTTCCTCAACCTGATCCACCCCTCGCGCCTGCAGGTCTTCGGCCACGCCGAGACCGCGTACTTCTCGCGCCTGGATCCGCGCCGCCAGCAAGGCATCCTCAATGAACTGTTCGCCGGTGCGCCGCCTGCCGTCATCGTGGCCGAGGGCCTGGAAGGTCCGCCGGCCCTGCTCGAGCAGGCCGAACGCCATCGGCTGCCGATCCTGCGCAGCCGCTCGTCGGCGGCCACGGTCATCGACACGCTCCTGCAAACCCTGTCCAGTTCGCGCGGCGCCACGGTGTCGATGCATGGCGTGCTGATGGACGTACTGGGCATGGGGGTGCTGATCTCGGGCGAATCCGGCCTGGGCAAGAGCGAACTGGCACTGGAACTGATCAGCCGTGGCCATGGCCTGGTGGCCGATGATGTGGTCGAGTTCACCCGTACCGGTCCCTCGGCCATCGACGGGCGCTGCCCGGGCCTGCTGCAAAACCTGCTCGAGGTGCGCGGCCTGGGCCTGCTCGACATCAAGACGATCTTTGGCGAGACCGCCGTGCGGCGCAAGATGCGCCTGAAACTGATCGTGCACCTGGTGCGTCGCAGCACCATGGAAAGCGAATACGAGCGCCTGCCCCTGGAGGCGCTCAACCAGGTGGTGCTGGGCCTGCCGATCCGCAAGGTGGTGGTGCCAGTGGCTGCCGGCCGCAACCTGGCGGTGCTCACCGAGGCCGCCGTGCGCAGCACCATCCTGCAATTGCGCGGTATCGATACCGTGGCCGAGTTCATCTCGCGCCAGCAGCGCCAGATCACCGAGGAACAGTAGCCTCGATGGCTCCCGACCCGACAGGACCTTGCATCCCGCAACCATGCGCGTCGTACTGATCACCGGCATCTCGGGTTCGGGCAAATCGATTGCCCTGAACACGCTCGAGGACGATGGCTATTACTGCATCGACAACCTGCCCAGCCGTTTCCTGCATGAGGTGATCACCGGGTTGCAGGAGGCCGGCCATGAACGCATCGCGGTGGCCATCGATGTCCGTTCGGGCGAGTCGATCCAGGACATGCGCCAGTTGGCCAATGGGCTGGGTCGTTATGGGCAGGACGTCAAGATCATCTTCCTGAATGCCCGCTCCGACGTGCTGATTCAGCGCTACTCAGAGAGCCGGCGCCGTCACCCGATCAGCGTGCTGCCCGGAGCCGACGCCTCGATGACCCTGGCCGAGGCGATCGAGCATGAGCGCGAGCGCATGGGAGACCTGCAGGAGGCGGGCGTCGTGCTCGACACCAGCGATCTCAATCCCAATGTCCTGCGCACCTGGGTGCGCGACCTGGTCGGTGCCGACCGGGCGCCGCTGACCCTGATGTTCCAGTCCTTTGCCTTCAAGCATGGCGTGCCCCTGGATGCCGACCTGGTCTTCGATGTGCGCTGCCTGCCCAATCCGCACTATGTGCCCGAGTTGACGCAACTCACCGGCCAGGATGCCGGTGTGGTCGAGTACCTGCAGGCCATTCCTTCGGTGCAGCGCATGATCGACCACATCGCCGACTTTCTCCATACCTGGATGCCCAACTACATCATGGAAAACCGCAGCTACATCACCGTGGCCATCGGTTGCACAGGGGGGCAGCACCGCTCGGTCTACTGCGTCGAGACCCTGGCGCAGCGTTTTCGCCGCCTCGAGCATGTGCTGGTACGGCACCGGGGCCTGGACCGCAAGGCTGCCCAGCGCGCCCAGCCGCAGGGCTGACCGTGCTGCCGATCTTTCCGCTGTCCACTGTCCTGTTCCCGGGCGGCTCGCTGCCCCTGCGCATCTTCGAGCCGCGCTACATGGACATGATCAAGGCCTGCCTGTCGCAGGGCAGCCGCTTCGGTGTCTGCCTGATCACCCAGGGCCACGAAGTGGGTGCACCTGCCGTCCACGAGGCCGAGGGCTGCGAGGCCGAGGTCAGGGAGTGGGACATGGCGCAGCTGGGCATCCTGCAGGTGCGGGTGCTCGGCCTGCGCCGCTTCCGCATCCAGTCTTCCCAGGTGCGCAGCAATGGCCTGATCGAGGCCGAGGTCGATTACCTGCCCGACGAGGTCGAGCTGCCGCTGCCTGTAGAGCATGCGGCGCTGGCGAAGCTGATGCAACGCATCTGCGAGGAGCTCGAGGCCGGTGACGGGCCGTCTATCCTGCGGCGGGTTGAAACGCCGGGCCAGTTCGCATCGGCCAATTGGGTCGGCCAGCGCCTCTGTGAATGCCTGCCCCTGCCGCTGCCGATCAAACAGCGCCTGATGATGCTGGACGATCCGCTGGGCCGCCTGCAGGTGCTGCAGCATTTCCTGAAGCAGCAAGGCGTTCTCTGAAAGTCTCGAGCAGGTAGGTCTTGATCGGCCTGGGCAGGGCCGCGCCCGCCAGCGCCGTGATCGGCATCCAGCGACGCTCTGGCCCATCGCCGCCTGCACCGCCCGGTTCGCTCACCTGCAGCACCGCAGGCGCTGCGCCCGGATGCAGATGCAGCACGCGGGCCTGCAGCCTGAAATGGGTGAAGGCATGGCTGAACTGACCGCTGTGGCTGACGGCATCGGGTAACCCGCTCGGTGCGCCGATGGCCCGGCTCGCGGCTTTGGCCGCCGCCGGCTCGGCCGGCGGGCCGATGGGTTCGCTCATGGGAAGACTCCACAGCCCGCCCCACAGGCCCGGCGCCGGCTGCAACTCGAGAAGCACTTGGGCGTCGCGTGTGGCGAGCACAAAGCAGGCCTGCCGAGTCGGCACTGCCTTGCGCTTGCGGGCGCTTGGCAGGCTTGCCTGCAGGCCGCAACGCGCGGCCTGGCACTGCCCCTGCAGCGGGCAGTCCCCGCAGCGCGGTCGGCGCAGGCTGCACAGGCTGGCCCCCAGGTCCATCAGGCCCTGGGTATAGGCCCGTATGTCCTGCTCTGGCAATTGCTGACGGGCAATCGTCCACAACTCGCGTTCGTGGGCGGGCAGCGATTGATCGGCGGCCAGGGCGAACACCCGCGCCAGCACGCGCTTGACGTTGCCATCGAGGATGGCGGCACGGGCACCGAAGCTGAAGACTGCGATCGCTGCGGCCGTGGAGGGTCCGATGCCGGGCAGTTGTGCCAGCGCTTCGGGCTGCTCGGGAAACCGGCCGCCATGGTCGCTCACGACGGCCTGCGCACAGCGGTGCAGGTTGCGGGCGCGACTGTAATAGCCCAATCCGCTCCACAGGGCCATGACCTGTTCGAGTGGGGCCGCTGCCAGGGCCTGCACATCGGGAAAGCGTGCCAGAAAGGCCTGGTAGTAAGGGATGACCGTTGCCACCTGGGTCTGCTGCAGCATGATTTCGGACAGCCAGACCCGATACGGGTCGCGCACCTGCCAGGGCAGGTCATGGCGGCCGGCCCGCTTTTGCCAGGCGATCAGCGAGGGGGCAATCTGCAGCGATGAAAAGGCACCCGGTGAGCCTTGCGGCGCGTGGATCAGCGGGCGCGCAGGAGCGCCTGGGTCAGGGGAGGGAAGCCTCGGCATGCGCCGAGTGTAGCGGCTCTTCGTCGAGTCCTTCCAGACCGGCATCGAGCAGGCGGGCCAGTGTATCGGCTTCGAGGCCAACGGCAGGGGCCGGGGCCTGCTTAGGCAGATCCTCGAGTGCCTGGACAAATTCCTGCTTCAGGCGGTTCAGTCCCTTCAGCCTTTCTTCGACATCCTCCTTCAGGGCACGAATTTCCTGGATGCGCTCATCCAGCGTGTCGTTGGCCTCGAGGATGCGACGCACCGATTCCATGCGCCGCTTGAGTTGGGCCTGGTGTTCACGCACCTGGCCCTCGATCGGGGCCATCACGGCGCGCAGCCAGCTGTGCGCGTCGCGGGCGGCCGCTGCATGGATCTCGCGCAACCGCGTCGTGATCGATTCGAGAAACTGGCGCATCACCATGTGCTTCTCGGTCGTTGCCAGGGCAATCGCGCCGAAGCGCTGGTTGCTCAGGGTGGACAGTCGCGACAGTTCGTCCTGGTGGCGGCTGAGGGAGAACAGCATTGGCGAGCCCAGGGTCAGGCCGTGTTCGACACTGAAGGTCCGGTACATCGCTGTCATCAGGGTGGTGACTTCCTGGATCGCAACCTCGGCGCGTGCCATGTCGGCGGCGGCCTTGGTCAGCAGGCTGTTCATGCCTTGCTTGAGTCCGGTGCTGAAGTTGCTGCTTTTCATCAGTTCGCGCGAATGGCGGACATGCGACTTGAGCGAATCGATCGACAGGGCCCGGCCCACGACCTCGCCATGACGCTGGAAGACAGCCCTCAACCCGTGCAGGCGGCGCAGGCTCTTTTCGAACTCGTCGCGCTCGCCGCGGATGCGCGCGGCGGTATGGTTCATGACCTCACGGTTCTTGCCACGCAGCCCGTTCAACTCGAACAATTGCTCGACCTGATTGCGGTGCCTGCTTTGCAGTGAACCGTCCAGGTTGCGGACGGCCTCACGGAATTCGTGTTGCAGGTTCTCGGTCAGGATGTCGCGATGCTGCCGGACCAGGACTTCCGACAGGGCGACCTCAAGGGCGGCGATGCGGCTGCGCGCCAGCAGCGCCGGGTCCTGATGGATCTTGGCATTGAGGGCCTTCTGGGCCGATACTGGAAACACGGCAGTCTCATCCAGGCCCAGGTCACGGGCCACGCCCTGCACCTGCTTGCCGATTTCGGCGTCGATCTCGGCGTGGCTGCGCAGATCGTCCCAAAGGCCATCGATCTTGTTGAGTACTGCGAAGCGGCCGGTCTGCCGGCTGGTGGCGATGTGCTCGCGCCAGACCTCGATGTCGCTGCGCGTGACACCGGTGTCGGCGGCCAGGAGGAACAGCACGGCATCGGCCTCGGGGATCATGCGCAGCGTCAGTTCGGGCTCGGTACCGATGGCGTTGAGTCCGGGCGTGTCGATGATGCTCAGGCCTGCCTGCAGCAAGGGATGGGGGAAGTTGACCAGGGCGTGTCGCCATTTCGGAATCAACACCCGGTCTGAACCGCCCTGTCGGGCCTGTGCAAGGCCGTCCTCATCGAGCAGGCCCAGTTCCTCGGCCCGTGCGGGATCGACCGGGATCTGCTCCTGGACGCAGGACAGGGCCGCCTTGACCTGGTGAGCCGACTCAGCATCGAAACGGATTTCGTGCCAGACACCTTCCTCTGCACGAAAATCGGCCAGGGAGCGGGCCTGGCTGCGGGTCTCGATCGGGAGCAGACGGATGCCGCAGGGTCGTGCCGGATCCCAGAACAATTCGGTGGGGCACATCGTGGTGCGACCAGCTGAGGAGGGAACGATGCGCTCGCCGAAACCGGCGAAGAACAGCGCGTTGATCAGTTCCGACTTGCCGCGCGAGAACTCGGCGACGAAGGCCACCGACACACCGCGCCGGCTCAGCCGGTCATGGATCGCCCGGGTACGCGCCTGTATGGCCTGGTCGTTCAGGCCGCTGGCCTCGCACCAGCGCTCAAAGCGCCGTATGGCCCCATCGATGCCACCTTTCCAGCGTGCGAATTCGACCAGATCGTCGCTGACTGCGCTCATTGTCTTGTCCCGGGTCATCGAAGGCCTGCTCACACTCGGTGTTCCTGAATCACTTTCCGAGGCGAATCTAGCATGCGAAAAAGGCCTTCATCGGGCCTTTCGGCCGACCGGGCCATCAGCCCGCCGGACGGTCGAAAGCGTCCCGGTGAGTGGTCTGCGCGACGCGCGCCCAGCCTGGTCTCAGGGCTGGCAGTGAGGGCAGAAAAAGGTTGAGCGTTGTTGCTGCCGGACTTGGCGCACCGGGGTCCCGCACAGCCGGCAGGGCTCGCCTTCCCGGCCATAGACAAAATAGTCCAGCTGGAAATACCCCGCCTGGCCGTCGCTGTTGACAAAGTCGCGCAGGGTACTGCCCCCCTTGGCAATCGCCTCGGCCAGCGTGGCACGGATTTCCTGGTGCAGGGCCTCGGCCTGTCGCAGGGTCAATCGGCCGGCGGCGCGGGTGGGGCGCAGGCGCGCCCGAAACAAGGCTTCCGAGCAGTAGATGTTGCCCACCCCGACCACCGCCATGCCACTGAGCAGGAACTGCTTGATGCTGACCTTTCGGCCGCGGCTGGCCTTGTGCAGCAAGCCCGGCGTGAAGGCCTGGCTGAAGGGCTCGGCGCCCAGCGTCTTGAACAGGGAGAAGGCCGAGACCGGGCCGGCGCTGCGGGCATGCCAGAGCATGGCGCCAAAGCGGCGCGGATCGTTGTACACCAGCCTTGCGCCGTCCAGATGCAGCACGACGTGATCATGCTGCGGCATGCGGCCGGTGTTGGAGAAGGCGGTCTGTTCCGCGCCGCCACCCTGTTGCCAGATCAGACTGCCGGTCATGCCCAGATGCACGATCAGCCAGCCGGCTGTGACCTCGATCAGCAGGTATTTGCTGCGCCTTTCCAGGCTGAGTATGCGCTGGCCGGGCAGGCAGTGGCGCAATTCGGCGGGAACCGGCCAGCGCAGTTGGGGCTGGCGGATGTCGATGCCGCGGATGGTCTGGCCGAGCAGTTGCGGCTCCAGTCCTCGGCGGACCACCTCGACTTCGGGCAATTCGGGCATTCGGGCTCCAGGGATTGAAATTTCGACGGGCAAAGAACGCGACGGGTCATTGCGCCTGCAATCCCCTACGCTTGTCGGCCTGCCGGTTGCTGCATCCTGCAGTTCGACCTACTATGCCAGCAAAAGCTCCCGGATGATGCGGCGCCCGATCTTTCGAAGGCTGACATCTTCCTGTACTCCCCTGGCCCAACGCCGCTCCTGAATGAACAAACCTCCCCTGAAAAAAGTCCTGGCGACCAGCCTGTCCGCCGTCATGATCGCGCTGGCGATGACGGCGCCGGTTCAGGCGCAGGCGGTTGCGCCGGAGAAGGCCGATGTCGGCGGTCCGATTCCCGAGCGCAGCCTGACGGCCCAGTGGATGTTCCAGATCCTTGCCGCCGAGGTGGCTGCGCAGCGTGGCCAGTACGGGGCGGCCGCCCGCACCTATCTCGATCTGGCGCGCGAGACCCGCGACCCGCGTCTGGCCCAACGGGCCACCGAATTGGCCCTGGTGACGCGTTCCCTCGAGCAAAGCCTGCCTGCCGCCCAGCTGTGGTTCGAGCTGGCACCGGCCTCTGCGGCCGCTGCCCAGACGGTCGAGGCGATCTGGCTGTCCTCCGGCAAGCTCGCCGATGCCGAACCCTTGCTGGCCAAGCGCCTGGTGCAGGCACGCAAGGAGGGCAAGGTGGCGGGCGTCTACCAGCAATTGCTGCGCATGCTGCCCTCGATGAACGACCGCAAGGCGGCCTTGGGCCTGATGCAGCGACTCAGTCGCGAGGATTCGTCGGTGGCCGAGGCGCGGCTGGCCGTGGCCCAGGCGGCCATGGCCGCAGACGAGCCTGACAAGGCCATGCCCGAGGCCCGTGCAGCCGTCAAACTGGCGCCTCGTCAGGATGAGATCGTGATTTCAGCCGCGCGGGTGCTGGGCAGCACGCCGGCCACCATCGATGAGGCGATCGGATGGCTGGAAGGCGTCATCCAGCGCCAGTCCAAGTCGCTGGATGCCTATTTCACGCTCGGACGCCTGCAATTGCAGAAAGGCCGCCTGCCGCAGGCCCGTCAGACCTTCGAGGCGGCCCTGGCCCTGGAGCCGCAGAACCCCTCGCTGATCATGGCCCTGGCCCAGATCGCCTTCCAGGCGCGCCAGTTCGATGACGCGCAGCGCCTCGTCGATCGTCTGATCGCCCTGCCGGCCGACATCCAGCGCGACAACGATGTCGCCTACCTGTTTGCCGGGCAGATCGCCGAGGAGCGCAAGGACGCTGCCGCCGCCCTGGCCTGGTATGTCAAGGTGCGTCCGGGCGAACAATTCACGGTGGCCCTGAGCCGCCGCGCCCTGCTGATGGCCCGCAGCGGCCAGATCGAGCAGGGGCGGGCCTTGCTGCGCGGCGCGGAAGCTGCCGCCGCCCGCGATCG
Organism: Burkholderiales bacterium; assembly: GCA_029977705.1. Taxonomy (GTDB): domain Bacteria; phylum Pseudomonadota; class Gammaproteobacteria; order Burkholderiales; family Burkholderiaceae_E; genus JAPOKJ01. Next base: position 66,200 of record JAPOKJ010000009.1, read on the forward strand.
CATCATGCTCATCACGACCGAGGCGCAGATGCTGCGCGAGGCGCGCCGCCATGAGGACGGCTTCAAGGTCCTGGATGAAGCGCTGAAAAAGGCCCCCGACACGCCCGAGCTCCTGTACGACCATGCCCTGGCTGCGGAGCGGGTGGGCAAGACCGACCTCATGGAGCAGAGCCTGCGCCGGCTGATCGCGCTGCGCCCGGAGGCGGCCCATGCCTACAACGCCCTGGGCTACAGCCTGGCCGATCGCAACCTGCGCCTGCCCGAAGCCCGCGACCTGATCGCCAAGGCGCTCGAGTTGCGTCCCGATGACCCGCACATCATGGATTCGATGGGCTGGGTGCTGTTTCGCCAGGGCGAGAACGACAAGGCCCGCGACTACCTCGAGAAGGCCCTGCGCATCAGCCCCGAGATTGACATCGTGGTGCATCTGGCCGAGGTGCTCTGGGTCCAGGGCCGTCGCGACGAGGCCCTCAAGCTGTGGCGCGATGCGGTACAGCGCGAGCCAGACAACGAGACCCTCAAGGAAACCCTGGGTCGGCTCAAGGTGGTGCTCTGAGCCACCGCACCGGTGCCTGGCCGCTGATGCCCGCCCGCTCGCGCCGCAGGTTGCTGGGGCTGCTGGGGAGTCTGACGCTGACGGCCTGCGCTCCCCTCGCGCGGCGGCCCGCCCCTGCGGCCGTACCCGCGCCCGAGGGACAGTGGCAGGGGCGTTTTTCGCTACGCGTGGAACGCCTGGCCAGCGCCGAAATCCAGAACGGCCGCACGGATTCGGCGCAGGGCAATTTCGCCTTGAGCAGCCGTGGCGGGCAGGTGGTGCTGGATCTGGCCTCGCCGCTGGGCCAGACACTGGCGCGCATCGAAAGTGATCTCCGGGGCGCAGCCCTGGTGCTGGCCGATGGCCGCCGAATCGAGGCCGCAGATGCCCAGAGCCTGCTCGAGCAACTGCTGGGCTGGCGGCTGCCGGTCGACCGCCTGCCGGCCGCCCTGGCCGCCCTGGCCGGCGAGGACGATGCCTTGCTGCGCGCCGCCCGGGTGGCGGCCGTGCTGGGTGCCGACTGGTCGGCGCGGATCGAGGCGCTGGACGAGGGCCGGCAACGCCTGGGCCTGCAATGGGACGGATGGTCGCAGGGCGTATCCAAGCTTGCACTCACTTTGATTATTGACCCGCCACCTCGCGTGAGCACCGACTTGCGGCGATAATGGCGGGATGCTCACCGCGATCCGCTTTTGTCCGGCGCCCGCCAAGCTGAACCTGTTTTTGCACATTACCGGGCAACGCCCGGACGGGTACCACACGCTCGAGACGGTCTTTGATTTCATCGACCTGTCGGACACGCTGCATTTCAAATTGCGAAATGACGGGGCGATCCTGCTGAAGACCCCCACGCCCGGGGTACCCCCCGAACTCGACCTGACGGTGCGGGCGGCGCGCGCCCTGGCCATCGAAACCGCCTGCGAACAGGGGGTGGAGATCACCATCGAAAAGCGCATCCCGATCGGTGGCGGTCTGGGCGGGGGCAGCTCCAACGCGGCCTCGACCCTGCTGGCCCTGAACCGGCTGTGGGGCCTGGGGCTTTCGGTGGCCAAGCTGGCTGGCATCGGCCTGAAGCTGGGCGCCGATGTCCCGGTCTTCGTGCGCGGCCAGCCCGCCCATGCCACTGGCGTGGGCGAAAAACTCAGTCCGCTGAAGCTGCCGGTGCAGCATTACGTGCTGATTGCACCCCCTGCTGCGGTCCCCACCGGCGAGATCTTCGGGGCCCCCGAATTGACACGGGACACGAAACCCCTCACAATCTTGGGTTCTTCACGAAGCGAATGGTTTGCTTTGGGTCGGAACGACATGCAGCCCGTCGTGGTTGCCCGATATCCCCAAGTGGGAATTGCGCTGGAAGCACTGGATCGTGCCGCCGCCGCAGTCCACCGGACAGAGGGCAGGCGGGGCGGTGTGTCGGGTGGGGCGGTCTCGCCGTGCGCTGCGCGCATGAGCGGTTCCGGGGCCTGCGTGTTCCTTCCCGTCGTCAGTGCCGAGGTTGGGGAAATGGTTGCCGAGCAGGCCCGCAAGGCCGATGCCGGCGACGTCATCCTGACCCGCTCACTGCCGGTTCATCCGCTGCGTGATTGGTCCATCGGACGTTAGTTTTTCGGGTTTCGTTCGGGTTGCTCGATGCCTGCGGCATGCGGGCAGCCTGAAGCCAAAAGCTGCTCGCGTTGCGGGCAGCCTCGGTTCGGTCTGCTGGGGAGTCGCCAAGTTGGTTAAGGCACCGGATTTTGATTCCGGCATGCGAAGGTTCGAATCCTTCCTCCCCAGCCATCCTCATTCCTGTCCTTCCCACGGTTCAGATCATGCTGCCAGCGAGCGTCGGTCATAGCGGTCATCGAAGTTCCGACGTCCTGACCCAGGATGCGCCGATCATCTTCACCGGCAATGCGATCCCGCATCTGGCCGCCGAGGTCGCCAAGAACCTGGGCATGCCCTTGGGGCGCGCCACCGTCAGCCGTTTTTCCGACGGCGAGGTGATGGTCGAGATCCTCGAGAACGTGCGCGGCCGCGATGTCTACGTGCTGCAGTCCACCTGTGCGCCGGCCAACGATCACCTGATGGAAGTCATGATCATGACCGATGCGCTCAAGCGCGCCTCGGCCGGCCGCATCACCGCTGCCCTGCCTTATTTTGGCTATGCCCGCCAGGATCGCCGCGTGCGCTCGATGCGCGTGGCCATCAGTGCCAAGGTGGTGGCCAACATGCTGCAGATCGCCGGTGTCGATCGCGTCCTGACCATGGACCTGCATGCCGACCAGATCCAGGGCTTTTTCGATGTGCCGGTCGACAACATCTACGCGGCACCGATCCTGCTGGCCGACATCCACAAGCAGCAATTCGAAAACCTGATGATCGTCTCGCCCGATGTCGGCGGGGTGGTGCGTGCGCGTGCCCTGGCCAAGCGCCTGGACTGCGATCTGGCCATCATCGACAAGCGCCGCCCCAAGGCCAATGTGGCCGAGGTCATGAACATCATCGGTGATGTCGCCGGCCGTACCTGCGTCATCATGGACGACATGGTCGATACCGCCAACACCCTGGTCAAGGCAGCCGGTGCCCTCAAGGAGCACGGCGCCACCCGCGTGCTGGCCTATTGCACGCACCCGGTGCTCTCCGGCGGCGCAGTCGGCCGTGTGGCCGATTCGCCCCTCGACCAGCTGGTCGTTACCGACACCATCCCGCTGCCGCGCGATGCCAAGAGCTCGGAAAAAATCCGCGTGCTCTCCAGTGCCCAGTTGCTGGCCGAGACCATTGCCCGTATCAATCGCGCCGATTCCGTGTCGTCGCTGTTCGTGGACTGACCGCCGCAAGGCGCAGGTCCCCCCACCTTTTTATCAACCCGTCCGATACTCTGGTCGCGGAGCCGGACGTTTCAAGGAGCTCACGATGAAAGTCGTTGCCAATACGAGAAAACTGCAAGGGTCGGGTGCGAGCCGCCGACTCCGCCGCGCCGCCAAGGTGCCCGGCATTGTCTATGGGGCGCCGGCCAGCCCGACGATGATCGAGATCGATCACAACCCCCTCTATCACGCGCTGCGTGTCGAGGCCTTCCACTCGTCCATCCTGGACATGGAAATCGATGGCACCCCCGAGAAGGTCCTGCTGCGTGATGTGCAGTGGCACCCGTACAAGCCGCAGGTGCTGCACATCGATTTCCAGCGTGTCGACCCGGCCCGCAAGATCACGATGCGCGTTCCGCTGCACTTCCTGAACCAGGAAAATTCGCCGGCGGTCAAGCTGTCGGCCGCCATCGTCTCGCACGTGGTGTCCGAGATCGAAGTCTCCTGTCTGCCGGCCAACCTGCCGGGCTTCGTGGCGGTGGACCTGTCCAACCTGACCGTGGGCCATCCGGTGCACATCAAGGACATCGCACTGCCCGAGGGCGTCGTTGCGGTGGCCGCTGGCAACCCCGTGATCGTCACGGCCACCGTCAAGGGTGGTGGCGACGAGGAACCGGCTGCCGCGGCACCGGCCGCAGCACCCGCTGCCGCCAAGAAGGACGACAAGAAGTAACCGTTTCGGCCGGCCTGTCCGGCTGAACCGGTTGACCAGTACAAGCCCGCCGGGAGCCCTCCTGGCGGGTTTTTTCATGGACGCGGGAAAGCAGCATCGCAATGGCGATACGACTGATTGCCGGGCTTGGAAACATCGGCAAGGAATACGAGGACACGCGTCACAACGCGGGCTTCTGGCTGGTCGACGAACTGGTCCGCCAGCAGGGTGCCAGCCTGTCACGCGAGGCCAAGTTTTTCGGGCAGGCCGGGCGTGTCAGCCTGAGCGGCCATCCGGTCTGGCTGCTCGAGCCCTCCACCTACATGAACCGCTCCGGGCAGTCGGTGGCGGCACTGGCAGGCTTTTATCGCATCGCGCCCGAGGAGATCCTGATCGTTCACGACGAGCTTGATCTGCTGCCGGGACAGGTGAAGATGAAAAAAGGCGGCGGTCACGCCGGCCACAATGGCCTGAAGGACATCCAGGCCAGGCTCGGCACGCCCGACTTCTGGCGCATGCGCCTGGGGATCGGCCACCCGCGCAGCCTGAACCTGGCCCAACCGGTGGTCGATTTCGTGCTGCATGCGCCCAGCCGGGAGCACCGCCAGGCGATCGATGACTGCATCGCCCATGCCTTGCCCTGCCTGGCCGATTTTGCGGCAGGCCAGATGGAAGTGGGCGTCATGAAGCTGCACCGCCGCACGCCCTGAGGGTTGCAGGGCGGCTGGAATCGACCGGTCATCGGACGCTGGACGGCCGCGGGACGATTCTCCTTGTAAGCGGGTCGGGGCTCGCCTAGATTGCGGTTTGGGGCTATGCGCGCCGCATCGGTTGCGGCCCGCACAGCGATCGCCCACCTACGCCGCAATCCATGCTTCACCGCCTCGACAGCTTCGATGCCTTTCCGACGACCGGGCCGATGCCGATGACCCGGCCGATGCCCGGTACCGGCCGGCGCCATGAGCGTCATCTCGTGCTGCGCGAACTGGAGTCGGAGTTCGCCACATCCCCGCGCTGGACCGTGGCCTCCGATGCGCAGCAGTTGCTGCGTCTGGCGCGGACCATCAAATCCGGCAATATCATCCTGCCTTACGGGCGGGGTACCGGCTTTCGCTCCCTGGCCCGGATGGTCTGGGCCTTGCGGGCCCTGGACAATCCCGGTCTGCGCATCCTGGTTCGCGAACACGGCCGGCGCCTGCGCCTGCCGCAGGGGGTCGCCCTGATGCGACTGGGTGCTTCGGCCATCCTGCCAATCGGCCTGAGCCCGGCGGCGGTGCGCGCCCAGGCCCAGGCCTTCGAGGGCAGCCGCTATCGCGGCATCTTCCAGAACGATGTGGATCGCGTGATCCGTGAATCGCGCCTGCTCAGCCGCCGGGCACGCCTGGCGATTGCCGAATTCCGCTCCCATACCCGTCAGGTGCTGGACCCGAAGTCCGGGGACACGCCCCATACCCTGGTGGTGCTGCACCCCATGACCGAAGCCGGTGCCCAGGCCATCTGTGCCAGTCTCGAATCGGGTCTGCGCGATGGCGTGTTCTGCAGCGAGCCCGACGGCGTCTGGGTGCTGTTGATGGCCTGCCGGCCCATGGACTGCCAGTCGGTGCTCGAGCGGGTGCTGGGTGTGCGCTTCGAGAGCCTGCTGGTGGGTTGGCGCAAGATTGGCAACCGCAATGACATCCTGCGTACCGTCATCGAGATGGATGATCTTGAACTGGCTGAGCCGGCCCTGATCGCGCGCCGCTTTGCCAGGCGCGATTCCCTGCCAGTACTGGAATGATCCCGGGCGGCGAGGCGCCGACCGTCAAGGCCTGAGAAGGCCGACCAGCTAATCCGATCGTTCGTTGGCAATGCCCGAGACCACATGGCCGGCCGGGCCGACGTGGGCAGCTGATTCGCAGTGCCGGGTCTGGTCGTCAAAGTAGAAATCGGGCTCGAACTCGCGCAGGAAGGGACCCTTGTCCAACCCGCCGAGGAACATCGCCTCGTCGATCTCTATCCCCCAATTCATCAGGGTGCGCACGGCGCGCTCATGGGCCGGCGCACTGCGGGCAGTGACCAGGGCGGTGCGCAGCCGCATCGACGCCCGCCCCTGGACCCGGACTGGCTCGTGCTGCAGCGCCTGCAAGGCATGCAGCAGGGGCTTGAAGGGGCCCGGCGGCAGGGGATTGCCGGCGCGGTCTGCCTCGTGTGTCTGGAAGGCCTGCAGCCCGCCCTGCTGGAAGACGCGCTCGGACTCGTCAGAAAACAGCACCGCGTCGCCGTCAAAGGCGATGCGCACCTCGTCCGGGTTGGCCTCCGAGGCTTTCACCGATTGCGGAAAGACGCGCGCCGCCGGAAAGCCGCGTTCGATCGCTGCCCGCACATCGGCCTCGTTGGCCGACAGGAACAGGTGGGCATTGAGCGGCTGCAGGAAGCGCCACGGTTCGCGGCCCCGGGTGAACACCCCGCGCTCGATGCGCAAGCCCTCGGCCTTGGCCGAACGGAACACGCGCATGCCGCTGACCGGGTCGTTGCGGGAGACCACGACCACCTCGACACGGCGCTGTTCGGGAGCGGTTTGCGGATCGTCAAAGCGCAGCAGCTTCTTGACCAGGGCAAAGGCCACGCCCGGGTTGGCAGGCATGTCCAGCCGCTCACGCTGCAAGGCCATGTAGCTCTGGTCATTGGCCTGCTCGAAGACGCGGTTTTCCTCCTCGAAGTCGAACAAGGCCCGCGATGAAATCGCAATGACCAATTTGTCCTCTAGACTTGCTGCCATGTCCGCTTCTTCACTTCAGGAAACACCCTCGTCCGGCATTGTATGTCGCCCCCGCCTCTTGCGGGCGGCCCTGCTGTCCTGCCTGCTGGCCGGGCCCGTCGTGCAGGCCCAGATGGTGGCCGATCGCGAGGAATACAGTGCCCGCTTCCAGGCAACCTACAACTGGCAGCAGCACGGCGCCTTCCGCTCCTCTTACGCCGGCCCCTACAGCCTGCTGGGCGGTGGCGACAAGATGTACACCTTCTCGGCCACGGCGCATCTGGGCTTTCGTCCCTGGGCCGGCGGCGAGATCTACTTCAACCCTGAAGTCGTCCAGGGCATGCCCTTTACCGGCAATCTGGTTGGTCTGGGCGGCTTCACCAATGGCGAGGCCACCCGCGCCGGAGGACCCAATCCCACCTTCTACCGGCAGCGCCTGTTCCTGCGCCAGACCTGGAACCAGGGCGGTGGCAGCGAGGCGATCGGGGGCGAGGCCAATCAGCTGGCCGGCTCGGTCGACCGCCATCGCACCGTGCTCACGGTCGGCAACTTCTCGACCCTCGATGTTTTCGATGACAACCGCTACGCCAAGGACCCCCGTACCCAGTTCATGAACTGGAGCCACTGGACCTACGGCGCCTTCGACTATGCGGCCGATGCGCGCGGCTTTGGCTGGGGCGCCGCCCTCGAGTGGTACCGCGGCGACTGGGTGTTTCGGGCCGGACGCATGAGCAGTCCGAGGGTGCCCAATGGCCTGGAGATCGACCCCGCCCTGGGCAGTCACTTTGGCGACCAGATCGAGATCGAGAAGGCCCACGTGATCGGCGGGCAGCCTGGCCGTGTGCGGGTGCTGGCCTGGCGCAACCGCGCAGTGCTGGCCAGCTTCCAGGATGCGCTGGCCTGGCTCAAGGCCAATCCCGGCGTCTACAACGACCCGTCCGCGCTGATTGCCAGCCGCAAGGGCGAGAAAATCAAGTACGGCCTGGGCGTGAATGTCGAACAGGCCCTGGGCAAGGACCTGGGGGTGTTCCTGCGTGTGATGCAGGCCGATGGCCGCACCGAGACCCATGCCTTCACCGAGATCGACGCCTCGCTGTCGGTGGGCTTGCAGCAGACCGGCCAGCGCTGGGGCCGCCCCGATGACAGCTGGGGACTGGCGCTGGCGCGCAACCACCTGTCGACGGACCGGCGCCGCTTCCTCGAGGCAGGCGGCATCTCCTTTTTCATCGGCGACGGCGCGCTGCGCTATCGCCCCGAGACCATTCTCGAGGTGTACTACAGCCTGCGGGTGCACAAGGCCATGTGGATGACACTGGATTGGCAGCGCATCGACAACCCTGCCTACAATGCCGACCGGGGTCCGCTCAACGTCTTTGCGGTCCGCCTGCACGCCGAGTTCTGATCCCGGGCCGATGCCACGGTTCGCCTGATCGCCATCCGGCGGCGTGTCTGTCCTCAGGAGTCCCTCGTGCATCCCCACTGGAACAATGACCTCTTGCCGGCCATGCGTGACGAAGCCCACTTCGGCGATCGGGTGGTGCGCTGTTTCGTGGACCGGCCGGCATCGGTCGATGCGATGTTCCGCGCCAGCTGTACCCGCCACCCCGGCAACGAAGCCCTGGTATTCGAGGGCCGGCGCTGGACCTATGCGCAGCTGTCGGCCTGGGTCGATGGCGCCGCGCGGGTGCTGAGCCAGGCGGGTGTAAAGCGCGGCGATCGTGTCGCGCTGTGGATCGGTAACCGGCCCGAGTTCGTGCTGGCCTTCCTGGCGACGCAGCGCATCGGGGCCATCACGGTACCGATCAGCACGCGCGAGCAGGCCCCGGGCCTGGCCTACATGCTTGAGCAATGTGGCGCCGTGGTGCTGCTGCATGACGCGGTGCTCGCCGACAAGCTGCCCCAGGCCGATCAGGCGGCGGCCTGCCGGCGCTGGTCCGTCGAGCACTGGTGTGCCGCCATCCAGGACAGTGCACCCCTGCCGCCGCTCGATCCGGCGCCGCATGCCGAGGACACGGCGGTGATCCTCTACACCTCGGGCACCACCGGCCGCCCCAAGGGCGCGATGCTGACGCACTTCAATATCGCCCACTCGGTGCTGCACTTCATCCATGGCTCACGCTGGACCGACCAGAGCCGCTCGATCATGGCTGCGCCGGCCAGCCATGTCACCGGCCTGATCGCCAACATTGCCACCGCCATCGGTGCCGGCGCCTGCACCATCATCATGGCGGCCTTCAAGGCCTCCGAATATCTCAGGCTGGCCCAGGCCGAGGGCCTGACCCATACCATCCTCGTGCCGGCCATGTACAACCTGTGCCTGCTCGATCCGGACTTCGAGTCCTATGACCTGTCGCGCTGGCAGCGCGGCGGTTACGGAGGCGCACCGATGCCGGCCGCCACCATCGATGCGCTGGCGCGCAAGCTGCCCAGCCTGAAGCTGCAGAACTGCTACGGTGCCACCGAGACCACCTCACCGACCACGATGATGCCGGCCGAGTATCAGCGCGATCATCTGGACAGCGTCGGCTTTCCGATGCACTGCGCGCAGATCCGCATCATGGATGACGAGGGCCGCGAGGTGCCGCCCGGCGAGACCGGCGAGATCTGGATCAGCGGGCCGATGGTGGTCAAGGGTTACTGGGACAACCCGGAGGCCACCGCCCGCGAGTTCACTGCCGGCTTCTGGCACTCGGGCGACCTGGGCTCGATGGATGCCCAGGGCTTCGTGCGTGTCTTCGATCGCAAGAAGGACATGCTCAACCGCGGTGGCTTCAAGATCTACTCGGTCGAAGTCGAGAACCTGATGATCGGTTTTCCCGGCGTGGTCGAGGCCGCCGTCATCGGCAAGCCCTGCCCGGTGCTGGGCGAGCGGGTGCATGCCTTCGTGTATGCGGGCGATACCGGTGCTTCATCGCTGGATGTGCAGGCGCTGCGGGCGTATTGCGCCCAGCACCTGGCGGACTACAAGGTGCCCGAGACCATCACCGTGGAAGGCGAGCCTCTGCCGCGCAATGCCAATGGCAAGCTGATGAAGCGGCTGATGCGCGAGAAGCTGCTGGCCGGCTGAGCACCAGCCGCGCGATCAGGCCGGCGCTGTCCGCAGGCCCGCTATTCCGCCGTGATGTTGGCAAACTTGATCACCTTGCCCCAGCGCTCGCTCTCGCTGCGCATGCGCTCCCTGAAGTCGGCAGTCGAGCCACCGATGCCATCGGCACCCACGCGCTGGAGCCGCTCCTTGAAGTCTGAGGTGCCCAGGATGCGATTGATCTCGGCATTGAGGCGATCAATGATGGCCGGTGGCGTGCCGGCCGGGGCCAGCAAGCCGAACCAGCCTTGCGAATCGAAGCCCTTGATGCCGGACTCTTCCATGGTGGGCAGGTCCGGCGCGGAGGCGGTGCGCTTGGTGGTGGTGACGGCCAGGGCCTTGACCCGTCCCGACTTGATGAAGGGCAGGGCGGCGGGCAGGTTGTCGAACATCAGGTCGATGTTGCCGCTGACCAGATCCTGCAGCGCTGGGGAACTGCCCCGGTAGGGAATGTGCACGATGAAGGCGCCAGTGAGCGATTTGAACAATTCACCCGACAGATGCGGGGTGCCGCCGATGCTCGAGGAGCCGTAGTTGAGCTTGCCCGGCTTGGTCTTGGCCAGCGCCGCCAGTTCCTTGGGATTTTTCACCGGCAGGCTGGGCGAGACGATCAGCACATTGGGTACCGAGGCCACCACGGCGATCGGTGCCAGATCACGCTGCGGCGCATAGGGCAGCTTGAACAGTTGCGGGTTGATCGTCAGTGTCTGGGCCGAGCCCATGACCAGGGTGTAGCCGTCGGCTGGCGAACGCACCGCCAGTTCGACCCCGATGTTGCCGCTGGCGCCGGCCTTGTTGTCGACCACGAAGGGCTGACCCAGGGCAGCGGACAGGCGCTCGCTGATGTCGCGGGCGATGATGTCGGTGGCGCCTCCGGGCGGAAAGGGCACGATCACGCGTACCGGCTTGGAGGGATAGGTCCCCTGCGCCCGCACGGGGGCGGCCATTGTGAGTAGCAGGGTCGCCGAGACAAGGGCGGCCACTGCGCCACTGGCGCCGCCAAGAGCAGTCAGCATTGCATGCCGGCGCGGGCCTGAAGCCGGCAGCCTCTTGCAGGGGGTCATGGAGTCTCCTTGTTCGTTGTCTTGATGGATTCGATTTCCTGGCGCAGGGCGGCTATCTCGTCGCGCATGGCGCGCATTTCCTGCATGAGTTCGCGCTCGATCGCGCGCTCTTCTTCCTGCACGTCCCGTTCGACCAGCAGTGCGGCCACCGATGCGGTGACCAGTGACAACACCCCCAGTCCCATCAGCACTACCAGGACCGCGAAGGCGCGCGAGGCGTGGGTCGAGGGCACCAGGTCGCCATAGCCGACGGTGGCGGCCGTGGTGAAGGCCAGCCACAGGCCATCGCTGAAGGTATCGACCTCGGGGTCCAGCGCCCAGAAACCCAGGCCGCCGAACACCAGGATGCTCAGCGCGATCGCCATCGAGTAGATCAGGCCCTGGCGGCCGAGAATCGGGTGTGCTTCGCGTTGTTTCATGTTGCTTGAGACGGAGGCCGCCATGGCCGGCTGCATGGGCCGGCCTTTGCCAGCACCCTTACTCCGGATTCATGCCGGCTTCCTTGAATGCTGCGCTCCAGGCCACCAGCTGCTCGCGCAGAAAGACGGCCAGCTCGTCGGAGGTGGAGCCGGCCAGGTCAAAGCCCAGCTTCTCGATCTGCTCGCGCACCTCGGGCTTGCGCATGATGGTGTTCAGCTCGCGGTTCATGCGCGCCGTGATCTCGGGTGGCAGCTTGGCCGGGCCCATCAGCACCGCCCAGGTACCGGCATTGAGGGTGGGCAATCCGGCCTCTGCGGCGGTCGGCACATTGGGCAGCAGGCTGTAGCGACTGGGCAGCAGGGTGGCCATGGCACGCAGTTTGCCGTCCTTGATGTGCTGCATCGTGCTCACCGGGGTGGCGTAGGTCAGCTGCACATGGTTGCCCAGGATGTCGGTGATGGTCGGCCCCTCGCCCTTGTAGGGCACCAGCGCCATGTCCACCTTCGAGGCGGTCTTGAAACGGGTGTGCATCAACTGCGTCACGCCGCTGTAGCTGCCATAGCCCAGCTTGCCGGGATTGGCCCGCGCGTAGGCGAGCAGTTCCTTGGCGTCCTTGGCCGGCACCTGCGGGTTGACCACCAGCACATAGATGTAGCGCCCCACCATGGTCACCGGCGTGAAGTTCTTGATCGGATCGTAGGGCGGGGTCTTGCGCAGCAGCGGCACCTGCATCAGCGGCGTGTTGCTGGCCAGGAAGAAGGTGTGGCCGTCGGGCTCGGATCGGGCCACATGCTCGCCGGCAATCGCACCATCGGCACCGGGCCGGTTCTCGACGAGCACCGGCTGGCCCAGGGCGGTGCTCAGCTGGGCGGCCAGGACGCGCGCCACCACGTCGGTCGAGCCGCCGGTCGGAAATTGCAGCACGATGCGGATCGGCTTGCTCGGCCAGGTCTGGGCCTGGGCGAGGCAGACCAGGGTAGTCAGGGTCAGGCCCAGCAGGGCAGGAATCAAACGACGCAGGGACATGAAGAAAACACTCCGGAAATACCGATCAGGCGGATAGGTTACACCGGCAGGGGCTTTGCCGCCTCGTGCATACTCGCGCCATCAATCCTGATGGAGCGCCTCGCATGGCCATTGAGCATTTCGACGTCCTCATCGTGGGGGCGGGCATCTCCGGCATCAGTGCTGCCTGGCACCTGAACACCCATTGCCCCGGCAAGCGCTATGCGCTGCTCGAAGGGCGCGAGCGCGTCGGCGGCACCTGGGACCTGTTCCGCTACCCCGGCATCCGCTCCGATTCGGACATGTACACCTTCGGCTTTTCGTTCCGGCCCTGGCTGGATCGCAAGGCCATCGCCTCGGCACCGGCCATTCTCGGCTATCTGGACGGCGCCGTCGCCGACTATGGCATTGCACCGCATATCCGCTTCTCGCATCAGGTCAAGCGCGCGGCCTGGTCGAGCGAGCGTGCCCGCTGGACGCTGGACGTCGAGCGGGGCCCGCAGCAGGAAGTCGTCCGCATGAGCTGCGATTTCCTGTTCATGTGCTCGGGCTATTACCGTTACTCGGCCGGCTACACCCCGGACTTCCCCGGCATGGGCGAGTTCAAGGGGCGCATCGTCCATCCCCAGCACTGGGGGTCGGACATCGACTACAAGGGCAAGCGTGTGATCGTGATCGGCTCGGGGGCGACCGCTGCCACCCTGGTACCGGAGCTGGCAGCGCAGGCCGCCCATGTGGTGATGCTGCAGCGTTCGCCCACCTACATGGTGGCGCGTCCCGCAGTGGACCCGATTGCCCAGAAGCTGCAGCGCTGGTTCCCCGAGCGTCTGGCCTACACCCTGACGCGCTGGAAGAACGTGCTCTTTGGCATGTATGTGTACCAGCTGTGCAAGCGCAAGCCCGCCCAGGCCAAGGCCTATTTCATCAAGATGATGCGCGACCAGCTGGGTCCCGACTATGACGTGGCCACCCATTTCACCCCCAGCTACAACCCCTGGGAGCAGCGCGTCTGCCTGGTGCCCGATGGTGACCTGTTCAAGGCCATCCGCGAGGGCCGCGCCTCGGTGGTGACCGATCATATCGACCGCTTCACTGAACAGGGCTTGCTGCTCAAGTCGGGCAAGACGATCGAGGCCGACCTGATCGTCACCGCCACCGGCCTCGAGTTGCAGATGCTGGGCGGCACCGAGGTATCGGTCGACGGGCAGGTGGTGGATTTCTCGCAGAAGATGTCCTACAAGGGCATGATGTTCAACGAGGTGCCCAACCTGGTGTCGGTGTTCGGTTACACCAATGCCTCATGGACGCTGAAGGCGGACCTGACCTGCAAGTATTTCTGCCGCGTCATGAACCACATGCAGGCCACTGGCACGCGTCAGTGCATGCCACATCTGGAGCCGGGCACGGTGACACCGGCGCCCTGGGTGGACTTTTCCTCGGGCTATTTCCTGCGGGCAGCGGACCGCATGCCCAAGCAGGGCACGAGCAAGCCGTGGCGGCTGTACCAGAACTATGCGCTGGACATCCTGTCGCTTCGGTTCGGACGCGTCGAGGACGGGACGATGCAATTCAAGTAGGTGGTGCGTGCCAAGACCCGGCCTGCCGAGGTTGCTCGCGCCAGGATCGGGCCGACAGGGCACTCGCCTCCGCGAATGTCCCTCCGCGTCGCCCTGCGGGCGCCGCTCCCTCCTTTATTTCGCTCCGGCGAGTGCCCTATCGTCCCGATCCTGAGATCGGTGGCCTGTGAAGATTGGGCTGCCACAGCCTGTCACTGAAATCGATCGGTCGCCGATTCGGGCCGTGGCCTGTGGCGCACCCGTGGTGCGCTTGCTTGGCATACATCGAGCGTTGATCGAGCGTGATTTGCGCATGAAGCTTTGAGCGAGTCGGCGCAGCAAGGTTTTTTGGGCATCGCTTGTCTCGGACTGCATGCGGACAGCCGCTGGTGGTGCAGCGTGACGCGGGGTGAGTGGCGGAGCGAAATAAAGAAGGGAGGGTTGGCCGCAGGCCAGCCCGGAAGGACATTCGCGGAGCCACTCACCCCGTGTCGCGATGCCTTGAACCACTCGCAGTGAACGCGCAAGCGAGCGACCCAACCTAGCCAGCAGCAACCTTCTTCTGCGCCGCTCGCGTCGCCCGGAACATGTCCCGCGCAATGATCTGCTTCATCACCTCCATCGACCCGCCCGCGATCTTCACGATGCGCGCATCGGCAAAGGCCCGGCACACCGGGTACTCCCACATGTAGCCCCAGCCGCCGTGCAATTGCAGGCACTCATCGACCACCCGGTTGTGCAGTGCCGACAACTGCATCTTCACGGCAGCGGCATCGGCCTGATCGAGCTTGCCCTGCAGCTGCAGCTCGATGCAGCGGTCCACGAAGACGCGGCCCTGCACCGTCTCGGCCTTGAGTTCGGCCAGCTTGAACTGGGTGTTCTGGAACTCCGAAATCGCCTGGCCGAAGGCCTTGCGCTGCGATACGTATTCGACGGTCTGATCGATGGTGATCTCGGCCACCGCGGCGCTGCGCACCGCCTGCACCAGGCGCTCATGGGCCAGGTTGACGGTGAGGTAGTCAAAGCCGCGGTGCTCCTCGCCGATCAGGTTGCTGACCGGAATGCGGACATTGTCGAAGAACAGCTCCGAGGTGTCCTGCGCCTTGAGGCCGAGTTTCTTGAGGCGACGGCCACGCTGGAAGCCCGGCCGGTCGGTCTCGACGATGACCAGCGATATGGCCTCGCGTGGCCTTGCTGGATCGCTCTTGGTGACCAGCACGATGATGTCGCACAGCTGGCCGTTGGAAATGTAGGTCTTCTGCCCGTTGATGACGTACTCGTCGCCATCGCGCTTGAGCGTGGTACGGATGCCGCGCACATCGCTGCCGGCGGCGGGCTCGGTGATGCCCAGTGCACCGATGATCTCGCCGCGCACCATGGCCGGGAGCCAGCGCTGCTTCTGGGCCTCGCTGCCAAAGCGCTCGATGTAGGTGGCCACCATGTCCGAATGGATCAGAAAGCCCGGACCGGTGATGCCGGCGCGCGCCAGCTCCTCGATGACGACCACGTTGTAGAGAAAATCACCGCCCGGGCCGCCGTACTGCTCGGAGATCTGGCAACACAAGAGCCCGGCATCGCCCGCCGCCTTCCAGGCCTCGCGCGGCACCCAGCCCTGTTCCTCCCAGGCCTCGTGATGGGGCGCCAGTTCGCGCTGCACGAAGCGGCGCACGGATTCGCGGAAGGTATCGTGTTCGGCGGAAAAAAGGGTGCGGGGGATCATGGGGTGTACCTCTCGTCTGCAGCGCGGCGGCAACCGGCGCCAGGGAGCAGTGAGCATACGCTGCGTCGCTGCAGGCGAGGGCTTCAAAATTCATCGAATGAACGGATCCTTCTGGTGCCGGCGTGTTAGCGTGTATCTGCCTTGCCCTCATTCGGACCAGGTCCCTGCGCCCCACGCGCGCCTGCCACCGGATGCTCAGCCCGACCTGGAGCGTGCCTATGGACTTCCAATCACCGCTGCGCCGGCGCCTGACCGCCGGCCTGACCCTGGGCCTGGTGTCTCCAGCCTTGCGTGCCCAGGCAGGCGGCGAGCGCTACCCCGCCAAGCCGATCCGCATGATCGTGCCGGCCGCCGCCGGTGGCCCCAGCGACCTGGTGGCGCGCATGGTGGCCCAGAAGCTGGGCGAAGCGCTGGGCGGGCCGGTGGTGGTCGAGAACATGGCCGGCGCCGGCATGATGCTGGGCACCTCGGCGGTGGCCAAGGCTGCGGGCGATGGTCATACCCTGCTGTTCACCACCAGCAATCCGATCGTGATGTCGCCCTTCACGATGAAAAAGCTCCCCTACGATGTCCGCAAGGACTTCGTCACCGTGGCCCACATCGGCACCACCTCCCTGGCGATGTATGTCAACACGGCCACCCCGATCCGCTCGGTGCGCGAATTCGGCGAAGCTGCCCGAAGCGCTGCCGGCGCGCTCTCCTATGGTTCGTATGGCGTCGGCTCGAGCGCACACGTGCTGATGGAATACCTGGCCCGCCAACTGGGTGTGAAGGTCGTGCATGTCCCTTACAAGGGCGTGGCGCCGATGATCCAGGATCTGGTGGGCGGGCAGCTGTCCACCGCGATCGCCGACCTGGGCGTGCCGGCCCCCTTCGTCAAAAGTGGTCGGCTGCGCAGCATTGCGGTGACCGGGAATCGCCGTGCACCGGCCTTGCCAGAGGTGCCCACCTTTGGCGAGCAGGGCATTGCCGGCATGGAGCCCTTTTCGCCCTGGTGGGGTGTGTTCGCGCCTGCGGCCACGGCGCCGGGCATCGTGGCACGCCTGGGCAACGAGGTGGCGCGCATTGCCCGCACGCCGGAGTTCGTGAACCGTCTGGGCGAGCTGGGCGGACAGGTCACCGGCGAGGGCCCGGAGCGGGCCAGCGCCATCGTGCGCAGTGAATGGGATCAGTGGGCGCGCATCATCGGCGAACTCAAGGACATCTCCTTCGAGTAGATGTCGGCCCTCGTGCCTGTCGACACCCGCGGCTCAATCCACCTGTGCGCCCGACAGCCTGATGACTGGCGCCCACTTGCGGATCTCGCTGTCGATGAAGG